>NZ_CP178375.1:0-749958 GCF_047220215.1 Pediococcus siamensis | reverse complement strand
TTTCTCTAACCCAACCATTTCATTCCCACACGTTTTATAAACAAAGGCCATGAAATAATAAAAGATTGGGTCTACACTTTCTGGTATTGGTGAATAACTGATACCAGTTTTTATTTTGAAAAAAAAAAGGACATTTGCCCTCTTTGTGTTACGATTTAATCGCCTAATAAAATCGAAAAGAGGAAAAACAAATGTCCCTAACTAATTCTATCCTAAGCCTATTCGAAATAACAGACCCTAATTTAACTGTAACTGAGATTACTAAGGAACATTATCCCAATGGGCAACACGTTCATGTCGTTCACGCTATCCTTTCCTATCAACTTTTAAAATGTCCTCATTGTGGCCATAAATCTCTAATCAAAAATGGAACTCACATTGGCCATCTAAGATTGGGAACCTTATCAGGTGGACGTTATGAGATGCAGCTAAAACGACAAAGATATCAATGTAAACGGTGTTTAAAAACCTGTGGTGCTCAAACTAACCTCGTTAAACGTAATGAAACTTTTACGCATAATGTGAAACATCAAGTAATTGTTCTGGCTCGGGATATGCTGACCAGTAAAGAAATCGCTAAGATTTGTGGGATTTCACCAAGTAGTGTTCAACGCATTTTAAATGCGAATATTCACTTAGCTTATCGTGTTAAAACACTCCCCCAAAATCTTTGTTTTGATGAATTCCGTTCCTGTAATCATCTAATGTCCTTTAACTGTTGCGATGCCGTTAGTCATCGCCGCATTGTGATTCTTAAGGATCGCCTTAGTAAGGATATCATTGATTACTTTGAAGCTCGCTATTCAGTTCAAGAACGTATGAAAGTTCAAACAATCACCGTTGATATGAATGCTGAGTATGCTGGCTTTATTCATCGGTTATTTCCTAAGGCAATAACCATCATTGACCGTTTCCACATTATTCAACTTGCCGGTCGGGCACTGGATAACGAACGTACACGTGTGATCCATACTTTTCAAGATAAGCATTCCCGAGTTTATCGCATTCTAAAATCTCAATGGCGTTTGTTCCATTTGGCAGAAGAAAAGGTCAATGATACTAAACTTATCTATTTACACGGTATCAACGAATACATGACCCAACAGAACGCCATTGACCTAGCCTTAGATGAATTTCCAGAATTTAAAACTGTGTATCAAACCTATCAAGGAATTCTAACAGCCATTCAACAAAAAGATGCGGTTGGATTTAAAACCTTGATTGCCAACTACAAGGCGGCTGGCAACCAAATGGATATTACTATCTCAACTTTAATAAAGAATGGTCCTGCTGTTCTCAATAGTTGTCGTTATCCGTATTCCAACGGTCCTATTGAAGGACTAAATCGTAAAATTAAGGTGTTAAAGCGTAGCTGTTTTGGTTTTCAAAATATTCATAACTTTTTCATTCGTATCAGTTTAATTTATGCGTAAACAAAAAAAGCACATTCACCGAAGTGAACATGCTTTTCAAAAATCTCCACCAATACAATTTGACAGAGACCCGGAATTTCATGATTTGCTGTTATTTAAAATAGTGGCGCGTTAATTCCAAAGCACTTTGGCTCATAATTTCTTGGCCGTGTTCATGTAAAACATCTGCTGTCACATCTGCGGCATCTGCATATTCATAAGCAACTGCCATTTCATCTTTAATTGTTTCTGGACTAGACTCATCCACAAAAAAGATTAAATCCAAGTAATAGTTTCCCTTAAATTTAAACAAGTTTGACGCGGCACTCTCAAGATGAAGCACCCGCGCAATTTCAGGCATACTTTCAAAACTCGGTAGTTTCAAGACGAACTCTTGGGTATTCATTTCCGGATCGTTCAAGTATGGATCCAAATCAGCCGGATTACTATCTTTCGCGGATGCGACTTTCTGCTCTTTTTCACCATCATGTTGCACTAATTGATGCTTAATAAATTCAGAAACATCATCTTCGTTATTAATGTTAAACGTATTATTATCAGAACTTACTTTTGAATTGCCCTTCATATCTGCATTTTTACTGATAAAAAGTTCCAATCCATTTCGGTTAGGTAATACTTGGAAAGTCACGGCATCATTTTCTTGGAACTGATGATCCGTATCAACTTCTTGTAGAATACTATAGAAAAAATCTTCTATCTGTTTATGATTGCCCAACAAATCTAGGACTGTAATGCCACGTTCCGTCAAATCGTCGTTACCGATTAACACCCGGATCGTATCATCATTTATGCGTTCCATTTCCATCGTTTGCACCCCCAACCTCTCGTTGCATTAATCTGTCGTGAGTCACAACAGAATCCAATAAAAAAATTAGATTCATGGATATTATCCCACAAATCTAACTTTTTGCAATTAACCTGCCCTTTATTTTACAAATCTGCTAAACGTTGTGCTTCGCGAAGCTCATAAGCACGAACATCACGAGGTAAGAAACGACGAATTTCATCCTCATTATAACCAACCTGAAGACGTTTCTCGTCCAAAATAATGGGACGACGCAACAGTCCAGGATTCTTTTGAATTAAATCGAAAAGCTTTTGTAAAGGTAATTCATCAAGATTAATATTTAATTTTTGAAATACTTTAGAACGTTTCGAAATGATTTCTTCCGTTCCATTTTCAGTCATTCTCAGGATTGATTTAATCTCATCCATTGTCAATGGTTCGGAAAAAATATTGCGTTCTTTAAAAGGAATGTTGTTTTCTTTTAACCAAGCCCGTGCTTTACGGCAAGAAGTGCAGCTCGGTGAAGTATATAAAGTAACCATATTTTTTCCTCCTTAAAAAATTGAACCAAATTAGGCTTAAAATTAGCAAGTTCAATTTCTTTACATTAAACATTATAACCTGTATTCAAAATTAAAGCTACACTTTTTGCAAATTTCTCTTACTTTTTGTAAATTGTTAATTAACTTTTCGACACATTTTGTCTATTTTCTTTTTTCAATATGCCAAAGTAGCTGATTTAGTTAAATTTTTCTAAAATTAAATTTAACGATTTTCTTATTAAGTTAAGTAAATAAAAATAATACAAAAATCACTTTTTTTCAGTTTTAATTTTACGGATTCAACTAGACCAATTCAGAAAAATTATCTAAACCGTGTATGTCAAAAACTTATCAGCTCGGAATACCCGAACATCTGTTTCCGCTGCCTGTTGTGCTTCCTGTACCAACTGATCCAAATTACCAGTCTGTGGTAGGTGAGTAAGCAATAAATTGGGAACGTGAGCCAATTTGGCTAATCGCCCTGACTCTTGAGAAGTTAAGTGCCATTTTTGCCCCGTTTTATTCGCATAAAAATTGGTATCTGTCATTAATAAATCTGTGTTGGTAGCAAATTCGACCAAGCCGGAAAAGTAATTCGTATCGGAAGTGAAGACCAAACTTTTTTGGGTTTGCGTTTCACGAAGACGAATCGCAAAGGCCGGAACCGGATGATGGGTCTTAAAGAAAGTTAACTCTAATGGTCCTAAGTTTAATGTTTCGTTTTCACTATACGGTTTACCAACCGTAGCGCCTGGCCAGGTTAAAGCCCCAAAATTCAAAGGATCCTGTGTATGCCCGTAAATCGGGAGGCACGCTTCTTTTTTGTCGCCTTCCCTTAGTTGCCAATAATACTGTAAAACACCCACATCAGCCGTATGGTCATGGTGATAGTGGGAGAGCACAACGGCGTCTAGCTGCAATGGATCTAACACTTTTTCCAACGCTAATAACGCACCACTTCCACAATCCATCAGCAAATTATACTCACCGGACTGAATTAAGTATGCACTGGTGCCATCGCCATTCCAAGGATAACCACCATAATAACCCAAAACTGTTATTTTCAAATTTTTGCCCCTCTCCTGCACCATTTTGAAGTGCAACTCTTTTAGTTTCATCTTTAACTTAACATATTTCACAAAAAGAGGAAAACCTTTTCATTATTAGTGACCGAAAAGGTATAATGAAATTGTAAACGACTGGAGGGATTATCATGCTCAAAAAAATTTCGTCTACATTTGGCAGTTGGCCCGTTTTAAAACAGATTGAAAAGAATAACCCCAATCGACAATTTATAACCTTATCAAACACTTCGATTCATAATGATTTTCAATTACTGGATGTTTCTGGACAGGATCCGGTTTTTGCCAACCCACTTAATTACTTCGTTAAGTTTCACCATGGCAACTATGTTTGGAATGGGTTTTATCGTTTCGCATTTATGACTCTATCGGAAGAAGAAATTAAAGTTTTGAATGCTAAAGTTGCGCAACTAGCTAGTCGTAATCAAATGCCAATGGGGTTGAATGATTTCTTTGTGCTACAACCCGAAAAACGGCCCAATGAGCGCGTTTTACTCACAACTTGGCAATTAGATTCCGATTACGCGATTTGGCGTCGCTCGGCCAGTTATGAGCCATTTAAGATATACAGCGACAGTGGTGCTTATAATTACCACGATGCTAATTACACGGCTTATCGCTTGCATTCCTTACCATCTTAAAAAATTCAGACGATTTCGGAAGTTTTCCGTTGTCGTCTGAATTTTTTTGTAGAAGTCCACTGAAAGAGTAGAAATTCTTGGAGACTGCGAGGCTTAGCTGCGAACGCTTAAACTTTTAAAGTCATCGCATTGATGGCCACTACCAATGTACTTAATGACATAATGACGGCCCCAATCATCGGATCAAGCATAAAGCCGATTGGCGCCAGAATTCCTGCTGCCAGTGGTAAGGCAATCAGATTATATCCTGCTCCCCACCATAAGTTTTCGGTCATTTTGCGGCGTGTGTTTTGGGCAAGTTTTATAAAACCAACAATATCCATCGGGTCACTTTTAACCAACACAACATCCGCCGATTCTACCGCCACGTCGGTCCCTGAGCCAATTGCAATGCCAATATCGGCTTTGGCTAAACTTGGCGCGTCGTTCACGCCGTCACCCACCATCATCACTCGTTTATCCTTTTGTTGATAAGTCCGAACCAACTGCTGTTTAGCTTCAGGACGGACTTGAGCATGAAAATGAGTGATTCCTAGCATTTTTGCAACCAGAGAAGCGGTCTGTGTGTTATCTCCTGTGACCATAACCGGTTCAATGTGTAAGGCTTTTAAAGCCGCGATCGCCCGTTTAGCAGTTGGTTTAATCTGATCTCCTTCCGCAACCATCCCGATAACCTGCCTATTTTGAACCAAATAGGCAACTGAATTTCCTTTCTCAGCCCAAGTCTGAAAGTTCTGCTCATCAAAGGCCATGCCCTTTTCTTTTAAATAAGCAGCTGAAACGAGTAAATAAACGGTTTGCCCGATAGTTCCTGTCAGACCCGCACCAGTGATTTGGGCAGTTTTTTTAGCTTTCAAAAGCTCTATATTCTGTGCTTTGGCCGCGTTCACAATTCCGAGTGCCAAGGGATGGCTCGAATCGGCTTCAAGAGCAGCCATAATTTGCAGGATTCGTTCATTGGAATAATCACTTCGAAAGCTTTCGTAATGATTAACTTTAAATTTTCCTTCTGTTAAAGTGCCCGTTTTATCCATGAGCACGTAATTTAATCTTTTAACTGTCTCTAAAGCATTACGGTTCCGAATTAAAAGGCCATGATTAGCTGCGAGCGCCGTACTCCTTGCTGTCACTAACGGAATCGCCAACCCCAACGCATGAGGACAGGCAATAATCAAAACGGTTACCGCAACAGACAAAGCCACCGACAAACCACTGGACAGCAGCCAGCCGACAAAGGAAAGTATACTAATTATTAAAGCCGCGTAGAACAGCCAGCCAGCAACCCGATCGGCCATATTTTCTACTTTTGACTTATTCTCCTGCGCATCCTGAACAAGTTTTTGAACCTGTGCCAGATATCCGCTTTTACCAGTTCCCGTTACTTTAAATTCAAAGGTCCCTTCGCCATTCAGAGAACCACCAATAACTTTATCATTGACTTCTTTGTTAACCATCCGCGCTTCACCAGTAACCAGCGCCTCATTTACACTGGTTGCACCGGAAACTATGATGCCATCAGCCGGTACCTTTTCACCTGCCTGAACCTGTAAAATCTGGCCACGTGTGATCGCTTGAATGTTAATCTTAGTTGTGCGACCATCCTGAACCAGATTAGCTTCGCTAGGCAGTAATTTTCCGAGTGCGCTAACCGCATTTCCGGCCTGGCTGATTGCGCGCATTTCAATCCAATGACCGAGCAACATAATGACAATTAGAGTGGCTAATTCCCAAAAGAAACTATCTTTTTGCGGCCGAATATTTAAAATATCATTGCAAACAAACGCGTACATGCTATAAATATAAGAAACCGTTATTCCCATGGTAATCAACATCATCATAGCCGGTTTATGTGCTTGCCACTCACCTCTTGCACCCATAAAGAACGGTTTACCGCCGTACAGAAATAAAATAGTGGCAAGCACCGCTACCACCCAATTCGAACCCGTAAAAGTAAATTGAAAAGGTAGCTGCATGCCCATCATTGGGCTCATCAAGACAATAGGAATCATCAAAGCGAGACTAATCCAAAATTTTTGTTTCAAATTACCCATGTGCATCATATGACCACCATGATTCATCATGTCAGGGTTCATATTCATTTCTTGCTGTTTCATCTTTGTGTGTGTCATCTTTTCTCCCCCTCAATAGTAAAAATCGCATGTATTTTTCGACTTCCAGTTTATCTCTGAAAAAAATGCCCGTCTATTTTAATTCTCAGAAGCAAATGCGTCCTTCACAAATGACGTTTACAAATGTAATTTATATTTAAAGACTACATTTGTAAACGCAAAAAGTCAAGCTCTTTGTTTAACTGTGTTTAATCTGTGCTATGCTTATATTATTGAATTGGAGGGAAAGGGATACTTATGAAGATAAGAATAAGTCGCGCACTACTTGTGAATATGATTTTTGATTTATTATTTGGAATTTTTTTCATTTATTACTTACTTTCAAATGAGTCCAACAATGGCTATCGTTGGCTCATTCTGCTTTTTGCAGCCTATGACTTCACGGATATTGTGATGAGCATTCGTAAAATTATCCTGGCTAATAAACGCAAATAACCAGCTTTAACCTGGGTAAAACACCCGCCATTAAAGATAGGATTCAGCCTTACTTTGATGGCCGTTTTTGTTTCATACTGATAATTTAAGCTTGACACTTGTCATTTATCATCACTTCTGCACTGTCGTCAGTTTTCTGAATTTGTGGGTAAAAGGCAGCTGACTAAGTTAATCAGTTAGTGATAACTGTGCCGCAGCCTTACTCAAAGTTTAGCTATCAAAAGACCATCCTTTTATGATTTAAACTTCTCTAACTTTCATTTTCCAACAAAAAACGATCCATCTTCAATTTAATGAAAATGAATCGTTTTAGTTTAAGTAGTCAAAGTCAAGGCGGTAACCGGATTTGAACCGGTGATGAAGGTTTTGCAGACCTCTGCCTTACCACTTGGCTATACCGCCATCATAATTTGCCAACATTTAACAGTTTATAACAGCAGCGAAAGTTTGTAAAGAACAATTTGATCTAAGAACGATTCAATCGATCAATATCCGTCTTTTGGCGACGCCTTTTCAAACCCTCTCTTTTCTGATTCATTTTCTTCGTCAATCTCCGATAACATGTCAATATCTTATTTTTGGCTTTCTCATAAATTATTCTTTTTGCCTCTTCTATACACCGCTATTAAAACGAGTACGATCACGTTCAAAACACCTATTAATTGAAATATATTGTGAACGGTTATGTAACGGGTAAGGATGCCCCAGTAAAAGTACCAAGTATGAAGCCCAGAACCGTAATCAGGCCTTTAATTGCATAAACCTTTCCTACGACCTCCTCATCAACCAAAAATTGAAAATTTAAATTATTAAAAATATTAAAAACAGCGGATAAGATACCGACAATAAAATATAAAACAGCTATTAGTAAAAAGTTTCTATATGAAAAGCCAATTAAACTAAATAATATCCCTAAGATACTGATTCCCCCAAAACTTAGTTTCCAACTCATTTCTTCAAATACAGAATTAGACTTGAGTTTTATGAAGGTATACGCACTAACAAGTAACCCTAACGATTCACATATACTAACTAGTGTGTAGTTCAAAGATACATGCACCTTAATTCCTTCTCTAAGTAAGGGTAATAAAAGCGGACTTGTCATTCCAAAACTAAAATTTGCAACTAACAATATTAGACTAGCTAACATTAATTTTTCGTTTTGCAGCACGTATCTATAACCTTGGATCATTTCAAAACCGATAGCGTGTGATTCTTTTTGGCCATCTTTTGTTGAGGGTTGAATAGTTGATAACCGATTAACTATCCTTAAGGACATCCCAAGAACAAAAACTAAAAACAAATATCCATAGATATGAAATGGCGAATAAGACAAACTCAGAAGGATAATGGGTGCAAATATTGACATGGATTGATCGGATAGCTCAAGCATAGAGTTTACCCTAGCTAATTCATCCTTCTTAAAATAATGATAAATAAGTCGAATCTCGGCCGGATGAAATATAGGTTCAACAAGTCCCATCATCGCAATGAAAACAATGTAATAAATTTCATGCATAAATTTGAACATAAGGAGCAAAATTGTAAGAATGATTAGAAGTAATCGCAGCGCTTCCGAAGTGCTCATAACTTTTTTTGGTTCAACCCGATCGATGAATACAGCCATCGTTGCATGAGAAATTAAACTCCCTAAATAATACATCCCCCATAACAAACTAAACCATATGGCATGTTCCCCTTTCATTGACAGTGTGAAAATATAAATAATACCGGCATTCGAGAAGTCTGAAAAAAATGTCGATGCTAACACAAGAGCTTTCTTATTTTTCATTAAAATTTGCACTTTCTAATGGTTTTCTTATTATATTATCATAATAGTAAAAGCCGAACGATAATATATTAGTTTGCGTCATAATTTATGATGAAAATGTGGTGTCACAAAGAGTGTTTAAATAATTATGTGTAAAGATTCATTGGAAAATGAAAAAGGGAAGCCTCTCCCTTATGATAGTTAGCGTCTAAACAAACATCATTATATATCCTTGCTCGTCAAAGGAGTACAGCTGTCTGGTATCATTAGCTTCGTATTTGATTTTCAGGCCGTTTTACCTAATCGGGATACACCGGGCAGAATTCTTGTTCTAAGATACTTAATACTTGTCTTTGTTCCACAGTATCACTAATCTCCCGTAAGCTCATTAAGGATTTCCCCTTTCTTCAGTCGTATTTATACATGTATCTTTTTGGCGACACTTGAAGGTATATTCCAGACCCTCAAGTGTCCGGAACAAGGTACATTTTTCTTTAATGGCTCAATATTATCTAATATCCATGCAAACCGACCATCCTTATAAATTCCACTAATAAACTCTCTCTTGTTTTTTTTAATTTCTTTTATGAAATCTTCGTCAATTTTTACGCAATCAGTCAATTCACATTTTGCAATGATGTTCCCCTGTCTATTTTCTTTGGGAAAATGTATTTCTTTCCTCATTGCTACTTCCAGTTCCTTTAATGATTCATTTACCGTTTTTCCAGCATGAATAAAAAGTTCACCTCTATATTTTGTTTCCCAACTTCTTGTTTCTATGTGTTTTTCCTTGGCATATATTAATGATGCCCATGGTTCAGAAATTGTTAATGCTTTCATCTAAATCTCCTATTTAACAACCTTTATTTTTTTATCTTCTTAACGCCATATCTACAAACAAACTATTAAGGAACTCATAATGATTATCTGTAATTTTTTAATATTCTTAGGGTTATAGCGGAATACTCTTGCAATTTTAAATACGTTTCCTTAATGCTGGAATTTTCATTTAAATTCAAAAAAAACTTAAAATCCATTTTTTAAGCTTAGGTAGATTATTTGCGGCATTAATCGTACCAATCTAAAACCATAGAGCTCTCCTTAGTTCGTCCAATGTACTTATATCATCTTTTGCTTTTGAAAGTGCAACAGCATCATCGTAATGTGATCTGGCTAGACTTGCATACGTTTTAACTACAGCCTCTGATAGCTCTATTTTATTGATTTTCTCATCAAGTGATACGCTGTCACATATAAGTATGCATTTGTAATACCAAGCAACATTATTGCCCGACTTATCCCTGTATCGGAAGTTATTCTATTTTTAGTACTTCATAATTTTTCAAAACTCCTGATAATGACCAAAGTTCAATATCTAAAGAGACTTTTGCTAGTTGAATTGTACGAATTGAAATTGCCTTTCTGATTATTTTTTGCGTGTCAGGATTAATAACGACATAAATATCAAGATCTAAATTTTTAGTACCAAGTCCATCAAAGGCAGAAGTTTATACAGCATCGGATTGTGCTAATGGGAAATTCTTAGTGACTTTTGAAGTGAGCTGCCCCAGGCTAGTTTCTTGTTCTAATAAGTACTTTTGAATGACATTTTTTATTGCTCATTTGTTGGACCTCTACTTCATTTTAAAAGTAAACAAAAAAGCGCCATAAGTAGCGCCCTCTTGTCTTTTGTAGAACTATCACTAACTTATAAATGCTGACACAAAAGCTGCAACTACTTCTTCATCGACAACTTCTTCGATTTCTGGTTTTTCATAGTTTTTAGACATAATGATCGCTTCGATGTATTATGTATTCATTAACTTTTAAATTACTTCAATTTTTAAATTAGAAAACTATTATAAATCGACTGCCATTATAGTATCACTATTTATAAAAAACGCAAATTGAATTTGGAATTTATTAGAAATAGCCCATTCTAAATTAGATTAGATCACGAAATACGGTGATTCATATGCAACCAGCGCTGATTTCAAACAGGTAAATAGTTGCTTTAATTATTTCAATTTTATTTGAACTTTATTCTTTTGTAACGCAGATTACAAGTTTAATTCGAACACTTACTAAATAGTTCCCTGAATGTTTCAATGGCAGTTTTCCAGTTTAGAATTTTTAATGGTCGGTTGTTAATCAACTCCGTTGCTTCAATAATTGATTCTTCTGTGACTTTCGCGAAGTTTGTCTTTTTAGGAAAGAACCAACGAATTTTGCGATTGAAATATTCATTAGTTCCACGCTCCCACGGTGAATAAGGGTGACAAAAATATACCTCACGTTGATAGGTGTCTTCAATGAGTTGATAACCTGAGAATTCTTTACCATGATCAGCTGTAAATGATTTTACAGCTGGACCAAAGGTTCTGATGAAGGTTTCAATGGCGTTATTCATTGCATTCTGACTACGGTTTGGAATTTTAATCATCCAAACTAGACGACTCTTTCTTTCTACAAATGTTGCCAAACATGTCTTTGAACCACCTCGTGACGAAAGAACGGTATCCATTTCCCAGTGTCCAAATTCGGAGCGATCATTTATAGCTTGAGGACGATTTTCAATAGTTTTACCAACCTGAAAGCTTCCCCGACGCTCATCTTGATGTTTGTGACGTTGTCCTTTGTCGGGCAATTGTTCAGCCTTAAAGTTGATTTGGCCACTGTAAATCCAGTTATAGATTGAGCTAGTGCAAAGTCTAAGCTCATGTGCGACCTCATCAGGTGAATGTGTCAAACGTAAATGGTTCTCAATTAAGCGTTTCAGCATTGGAGTTAAAATTGATTTTCTTCCTGAATGATGTCGTTGTTGTTCGGCATCCGCCTGTGCCAATATAGGGTTATATGGCTGAACTCTCTTGAGTTCATAACTGATGGTGGATTTGGACACATTGAGTGCGGAAGCAATTTTGTTTTGAGAATAACCGATATTTAGCAAATGGTAGATGGCACCGCGATCGAATTGTGTTAAAGTAGAGAAGCTCATAGTAATGTATCTTCTTTCATGGTTTGGTTGTGGTGACTACCATTGTAGGACATTACTATGGGTCTTTGTTTACATTTTTTTAGGTGTTCGAATTAATTATATAATCTGCGGTAAGTTTTAAAAATGTTTAGGCTATCATTCATGCTTTTCATTTTTGTTTTACGCATCCTTTTTTGCCAACACTTAAAACTAAAATTGGATACTCACAAACGCTTTAACAAATTCTTTTCGATATGCCACTGTCTTTACCCGTACTAGTAAATAAAGATTTTTTATTTTCAATGCATAATTTGTATAACAACTTGTTAATCAATGTTCTTCTTCTTTTTGTCGTGTCACTGATCCTACTAATTAACAAACAAGAAATGGTCAAAAGTACGCATAGCTTAGTTACAGAAGCCTGATGTGTATCTTATTGGTTTCATTAACAGCTACAGTATATGGTAAGTCTGGTAAAACTGAAAAAGAAAAATGCATAACCTAGTTCGTAATTGCATTCTACAAAGTCTTTATTTGCTCTCAATTTCTTGCTCTAAGCTATATGTACACATTCCAATAGGTTTGTGTACATAAATGACATCAAAAAATGGCTACTCTCCCCTAATTTACAGTATCTTAAGCTATTTGCTATTTTAAAAAGCGTGTCCAAAAATCGGGATTTTTGACAAAAAAAGTGCACGTTCACAAAACGTACATACTTAATTGATTTTTTATGGTTTTTAGGTGGTTTTCAATTACTCGCAAAACAAAGAATCCTGTTTTAATAGGATTTTTATGCAAAAAAAAAGCCCCCAAAGGAGCTATAATGCCGCCGGTGGGGGTCGAACCCACACTCCCGGTAAAGGGAACTGGATTTTGAGTCCAGCGCGTCTGCCAATTCCGCCACAGCGGCATCTATCTAATGAGGTTAAAAATCTAAAACCTAAAGGATAACTGAGAAGAAATCCTTAGGGCGGTAGGTGGGAATCGAACCCACGCGTGCCGGAGCCACAATCCGGTGCGTTAACCACTTCGCCACTACCGCCATCAATGGCAGGGATAGTAGGAGTTGAACCCACACCGACGGTTTTGGAGACCGTAGTTCTACCATTAAACTATATCCCTATCATTAAAATGGAAGGGAGTGGATTCGAACCACCGAACCCGAAGGAGCGGATTTACAGTCCGCCGCGTTTAGCCAGACTTCGCTACCCTTCCATAATATGGCGCAGGACAGAATCGAACTGCCGACACACGGAGCTTCAATCCGTTGCTCTACCGACTGAGCTACTGCGCCATAAAAATGACATTAATAAAAATATTCATTTTTAACGGTTCCAACGAGACTCGAACTCGTGATCTCCTGCGTGACAGGCAGGCGTCCTAAACCAACTAGACCATGGAACCATAATTTCAAATGGAGGATACAGGGCTCGAACCTGTGACCCTCTGCTTGTAAGGCAGACGCTCTCCCAACTGAGCTAATCCTCCATTAAATGACCCGTACGGGATTCGAACCCATGTTACTGCCGTGAAAGGGCAGTGTCTTAAACCACTTGACCAACGGGTCATAACTTAATTACAACGGAGAGTAAGGGATTCGAACCCTTGAGACGGATAAATCCGTCTACATGATTTCCAGTCATGCTCCTTCGGCCAGCTCGGACAACTCTCCATATCCTTAACTCCGGCAGGCGGACTCGAACCGTCGACAACCTGATTAACAGTCAGGGGCTCTACCAACTGAGCTATGCCGGAATATTCGCATGGCAACGTCCTACCCTCGCAGGGAGCGATCCCCCAACTACTCTCGGCGCTAAGAAGCTTAACTTCTGTGTTCGACATGGGAACAGGTGTATCCTTCTCGCTATCGCCACCACACTTCTCCGATCCACCTTCGTGGCTCGTGTGAAAGAATTTTATTCTCTCAAAACTAAATAATATCTACTCTCTTTTCCTCCGAGTGCCACCACTTCGTGGTTAAGTCCTCGACCGATTAGTATTGGTCCGCTCCATGTATCACTACACTTCCACTCCCAACCTATCTACCTGATCATCTCTCAGGGGTCTTACTTCCATAAATGGAATGGGAAATCTCATCTTGAGGCGAGTTTCACACTTAGATGCTTTCAGCGTTTATCTCATCCATACATAGCTACCCAGCGATGCTCCTGGCGGAACAACTGGTACACCAGCGGTATGTCCATCCCGGTCCTCTCGTACTAAGGACAGATCCTCGCAAATTTCCTACGCCCGCGACGGATAGGGACCGAACTGTCTCACGACGTTCTGAACCCAGCTCGCGTACCGCTTTAATGGGCGAACAGCCCAACCCTTGGGACCGACTACAGCCCCAGGATGCGATGAGCCGACATCGAGGTGCCAAACCTCCCCGTCGATGTGAACTCTTGGGGGAGATAAGCCTGTTATCCCCAGGGTAGCTTTTATCCGTTGAGCGATGGCCCTTCCATACGGTACCACCGGATCACTAAGCCCGACTTTCGTCCCTGCTCGACCTGTCTGTCTCGCAGTCAAGCTCCCTTCTGCCTTTACACTCTTTGAATGATTTCCAACCATTCTGAGGGAACCTTTGGGCGCCTCCGTTACTCTTTAGGAGGCGACCGCCCCAGTCAAACTGCCCACCTGACACTGTCTCCCGCCACGCTTAGTGGCGCGGGTTAGAGGGTTCATACAGCGAGGGTAGTATCCCACCAACGCCTCCACCGAAACTAGCGTTCCGGTTTCTACGGCTCCTACCTATCCTGTACAAGCTGTACAAACACTCAATATCAAGCTACAGTAAAGCTCCATGGGGTCTTTCCGTCCTGTCGCGGGTAACCCGCATCTTCACGGGTATTATAATTTCACCGAGTCTCTCGTTGAGACAGTGCCCAGATCGTTACGCCTTTCGTGCGGGTCGGAACTTACCCGACAAGGAATTTCGCTACCTTAGGACCGTTATAGTTACGGCCGCCGTTTACTGGGGCTTCATTTCAAAGCTTCGCCGAAGCTAACTCATTCACTTAACCTTCCAGCACCGGGCAGGCGTCAGCCCCTATACGTCATCTTACGATTTTGCAGAAACCTGTGTTTTTGATAAACAGTCGCCTGGGCCTATTCACTGCGGCTGATCTTGCGATCAGCACCCCTTCTCCCGAAGTTACGGGGTCATTTTGCCGAGTTCCTTAACGAGAGTTCTCTCGCTCACCTGAGGATACTCTCCTCGACTACCTGTGTCGGTTTGCGGTACGGGTAGTTAAACTCTAACTAGAAGCTTTTCTCGGCAGTGTGACATCAGGAACTTCGTTACTTTAAATTTCACTCCCCATCACAGCTTGTCCTTGAGGCAAAAAGCATTTAACTCTTCACCAGACTCGCTGCTTGGACGCACATTTCCAACCGTGCGCTTTCCTTAGCCTCCTGCGTCCCTCCATTGTTCAAACAAGTTTAACTAGTACAGGAATCTCAACCTGTTGGCCATCGTCTACGCCTCTCGGCCTCGACTTAGGTCCCGACTAACCCTGGGTGGACGAGCCTTCCCCAGGAAACCTTAGTCATACGGTGGACAGGATTCTCACCTGTCTTTCGCTACTCATACCGGCATTCTCACTTCTAAGCGCTCCAACAGTCCTCACGGTCTGCCTTCATTGCCCTTAGAACGCTCTCCTATCACGCCACCTTACGGTGGCATCCACAGTCTCGGTAATATGTTTCAGCCCCGGTACATTTTCGGCGCAGAATCACTCGACTAGTGAGCTATTACGCACTCTTTAAATGATGGCTGCTTCTGAGCCAACATCCTAGTTGTCTATGCAACTCCACATCCTTTTCCACTTAACATATATTTAGGGACCTTAACTGGTGGTCTGGGCTGTTCCCCTTTCGACGATGGATCTTATCACTCACCGTCTGACTCCCGGACATAAATCAATGGCATTCGGAGTTTATCTGAATTCAGTAACCCAAGACGGGCCCCTAGTCCAAACAGTGGCTCTACCTCCATGATCCTAATTCCGAGGCTAGCCCTAAAGCTATTTCGGAGAGAACCAGCTATCTCCAAGTTCGTTTGGAATTTCACCGCTACCCACACCTCATCTCAGCACTTTTCAACGTACACGAGTTCGGTCCTCCAGTGCGTTTTACCGCACCTTCAACCTGGACATGGGTAGGTCACTTGGTTTCGGGTCTACATCTACATACTCAGTCGCCCTCTTCAGACTCGCTTTCGCTGCGGCTCCGTTTCTTCAACTTAACCTGGCATGTAAACGTAACTCGCCGGTTCATTCTACAAAAGGCACGCCATCACCCCTTAACGGGCTCTGACTTCTTGTAGGCACATGGTTTCAAGAACTATTTCACTCCCCTTCCGGGGTGCTTTTCACCTTTCCCTCACGGTACTGGTTCACTATCGGTCACTAGGGAGTATTTAGCCTTGGGAGATGGTCCTCCCGGATTCCGACGGAGTTACACGTGTTCCGCCGTACTCAGGATCCTGAACTGAGGGATCTTCATTTTGCCTACGGGGCTATCACCCGCTCTGGCCAGTCTTCCCAGACTGTTCGGCTATGAAAATCTTTGGTAACTCAAATGTTCAGTCCTACAACCCCAGGAAGCAAGCTTCCTGGTTTGGGCTGTTCCCCGTTCGCTCGCCGCTACTTAGGGAATCGATATTTCTTTCTCTTCCTGCGGGTACTGAGATGTTTCAGTTCCCCGCGTCTACCTCCAACCACACTATGTATTCATGTGGTGGTAACAACGGATTAGTGTTGTTGGGTTTCCCCATTCGGAAATCTCCGGATCAAAGCTTACTTACAGCTCCCCGAAGCATATCGGTGTTAGTCCCGTCCTTCATCGGCTCCTAGTACCAAGGCATTCACCATGCGCCCTTTATAACTTAACCTAACTTTACCTGCGGTAAAGTGGTTTTGAGTTTAGCGATTATGTTTCGAACTAATCTTGTTTTAAAACTCTATAAAACGCGGTGTTCTCGGTTTAATTATTGACAATAATTAAAATTAGAAAATTTTTCGATATTATTTAGTTTTCAAAGAACAAAATCGACGGCATCACCGTCAATGGAGAATAGCGGGATCGAACCGCTGACCTCCTGCGTGCAAGGCAGGCGCTCTCCCAGCTGAGCTAATTCCCCAACAAATGTAACTATGGGCCTAAATGGACTTGAACCATCGACCTCACGCTTATCAGGCGTGCGCTCTAAACCAGCTGAGCTATAGGCCCGTTCGCGCTTATCTACATTTGAGAGTAAACCTCTCAAAACTAAACAAAGTTTCAACAATGTGCAGGTTTCCGTTTCTATTTTCCTTAGAAAGGAGGTGATCCAGCCGCAGGTTCTCCTACGGCTACCTTGTTACGACTTCACCCCAATCATCTGTCCCACCTTAGACGGCTAGCTCCCGAAGGTTACTCCACCGGCTTTGGGTGTTACAAACTCTCATGGTGTGACGGGCGGTGTGTACAAGGCCCGGGAACGTATTCACCGCGGCATGCTGATCCGCGATTACTAGCGATTCCAACTTCGTGCAGGCGAGTTGCAGCCTGCAGTCCGAACTGAGAACAGTTTTAAGAGATTAGCTAAACCTCGCGGTCTCGCAACTCGTTGTACTGTCCATTGTAGCACGTGTGTAGCCCAGGTCATAAGGGGCATGATGATTTGACGTCGTCCCCACCTTCCTCCGGTTTGTCACCGGCAGTCTCACTAGAGTGCCCACCTTAATGCTGGCAACTAATAATAAGGGTTGCGCTCGTTGCGGGACTTAACCCAACATCTCACGACACGAGCTGACGACAACCATGCACCACCTGTCATTCCGTCCCCGAAGGGAACGCCTAATCTCTTAGGTTAGCAGAAGATGTCAAGACCTGGTAAGGTTCTTCGCGTAGCTTCGAATTAAACCACATGCTCCACCGCTTGTGCGGGCCCCCGTCAATTCTTTTGAGTTTCAACCTTGCGGTCGTACTCCCCAGGCGGAATGCTTAATGCGTTAGCTGCAGCACTGAAGGGCGGAAACCCTCCAACACTTAGCATTCATCGTTTACGGCATGGACTACCAGGGTATCTAATCCTGTTCGCTACCCATGCTTTCGAGCCTCAGCGTCAGTTGCAGACCAGAGAGCCGCCTTCGCCACTGGTGTTCTTCCATATATCTACGCATTTCACCGCTACACATGGAGTTCCACTCTCCTCTTCTGCACTCAAGTCTCCCAGTTTCCAATGCACTTCTTCGGTTAAGCCGAAGGCTTTCACATTAGACTTAAAAAACCGCCTGCGCTCGCTTTACGCCCAATAAATCCGGATAACGCTTGCCACCTACGTATTACCGCGGCTGCTGGCACGTAGTTAGCCGTGGCTTTCTGGTTGGATACCGTCACTGCATGAGCAGTTACTCTCACACACGTTCTTCTCCAACAACAGAGTTTTACGACCCGAAAGCCTTCATCACTCACGCGGCGTTGCTCCATCAGACTTGCGTCCATTGTGGAAGATTCCCTACTGCTGCCTCCCGTAGGAGTCTGGGCCGTGTCTCAGTCCCAATGTGGCCGATTACCCTCTCAGGTCGGCTACGTATCACTGCCTTGGTGAGCCATTATCTCACCAACTAGCTAATACGCCGCGGGTCCATCCAGAAGTGATAGCCGAAGCCATCTTTTAAAAGTTAACCATGCGGTTAACTTTATTATGCGGTATTAGCATCTGTTTCCAGGTGTTATCCCCCGCTTCTGGGCAGGTTACCCACGTGTTACTCACCCGTTCGCCACTCACTTTATGGTTACGATCATCTTCGATGCAAGCATCTCTAATTCACGTAACGAAAGTGCGTCCGACTTGCATGTATTAGGCACGCCGCCAGCGTTCATCCTGAGCCAAGATCAAACTCTCATATTATAATTGAGTTTTTAAAAAGCTCATTTGTTGTTTCATTGTTTCAAGCGAATTGACTTCGCAAATTGTTTGCTTCAAATTCTCATTTGAAGACCCTACACATTTGTTTCGTCGAAACTTTGTTCAGTTTTCAAAGGTCTACTATATCGCGATTGGAAGCGCTAAACGCCTCAACGCAACTATTTAACTTTATCATTCCGAATTATAAAAGTCAACAACTTTTTTCAAGCTTTAAAATTGACTTTCTCGTTCAAAACGACCTTGAATATAATACCAAGAAAAAATAACTTGGTCAAGGGGCTTTTTTAATTTCAATAATTTCCTTGAGTATTACCTAATGCCATAAGTTTGTTTTGCGTTCTTTTTCCACGTTGTCATCTTCGCGGCAATACTTTGAAAGCCGACTACATCCTCATTATTAGTCCAATAAAACTTATGGTAAGCATGAGCACCTGCTGGTACAGGCTTTTGATGGACCCCGGCTTTTTGATGAAGTGCCTTAATGGATAAGCTCACATGCTGATTTGCGGGGTCAATATCAACAACCAAGCATGAAATTACTTGACCAATCTTGTATATGCTATTCAAGTCACCGATATAATCGTCGCTACATTCAGAAATATGAATTAGGCCCTTAAATGTTAGTTCTTCATTTTCTACAAATAAGCCATAGGACTGAATTCCAGTAATCTTTCCTTTAATTACGTCTCCCGTTTTTAACAAATCTTCACCTCCTCAAAAAACTTAAACTAAAGTTTATTTTAGCGGAACCAGAAGTATGATACAATGTTTCTGTTTCAAAATTCAGTCATGGAGGAGTATTGTGTCTATTTTAATTGACTTTATCTTGCATATTGATGAACATCTCATCACTATTGTAAATACTTTTGGAAACTGGTCGTACCTCATCCTTTTCGCCATTATCTTCGTCGAAACCGGTGCTGTTATCTTGCCGTTTCTTCCGGGGGACTCCCTTCTATTTGCAGCCGCTGCTTTATCGGCAAACAGCATGTATCATTTGAACATATGGATATTTGCCATTTCCTTATTCCTAGCGGCCGTACTCGGAGATTCCACGAATTTCTTTATAGGACGTGGAATTGGTAATGCCCTAACCGAGCATCATCTCTTCGGCAGATTCATTAACCAACAAAAATTAGATGAATCACGAGCCTTCTTTGAGCATTATGGTAGCATCTCAATTACACTTGCCCGATACATGCCGATCATTCGTACATTTGCACCCTTTGTAGCGGGTGGTAGTAACTTTAAATTCCAAAAATTTATTGTTTTCGATATTCTTGGTGCCGCAACTTGGGTCACTCTCTGCTGTGGTGCCGGCTACTTCTTCGGAAACTTTCCGATCGTCAAAGCACATTTCTCAGCCATCATCATTGGCATTGTCTTAGTTTCACTCATTCCAATTGTGATTTCCGTTCTCAAGCCTCATAAAAAAGCGGCCTAACCAAAAAACACCCCTTTATCCAACAGCTCATTTAGGATAAAGGGGTGTTTTGTATCTGATTTTACTTAAAAATTGGTATTACGCCACTTACTTGTTACTTCTCAGCTGTTTTCTCCCAATCACTATAAAAAACACGTAATAACATTCTAACAATAAAAAGAAAACCACAAAGCATTGTAGAAAAAACGTTTCTGGCAAAATATTAATAACAGGATCTTTTTGGGGATCAAACATCCAATCATCATTTCTGAACAGCACTTCGTGAAAAGCAACGAAAAACTGATCGAATGAAATGCTCATCATGGCACCTACAAACAATGGTATCACCACTGCAATTTGTAACGGCCTAATCACTTGCCATAGCGTCTTTGTGCGGATCAAATTGCGTACAAAGAAGAAAGTAACTACTCCCGCAATAACGAGAACACCCTCATTTAGCAAAAATAATTTTTTCACATCCGCAAAATGCTGTAATCCAGCTGACGAGCTTGAAAAATTAGTCATGTGTAAAGTGGTTACCCACGGCAAGTTGAGATACTGCAGTAACTCATGATAATTTACCATGATTTGTTTTCTAGTTAAGCCTACCGCTTGTGAAATACCATACCAATCAATGGCCCAGCGATATAAAAAAGTGAGATTAATTACTAAGAAAATGGCCAAGGAAATTCCAAATAAATGAAAACCACACCACTCCCCGAATCGTCGCCATCTCATCAGCTATTTCCATTCATCAAAAGTACGAATGGCATGTGTCGGTTGAATATCCTGATGAGCCACAAATTCTGGTGTAGAAACGCCCGTGTAGACCAACAAGGTATCAATACCAAAATTAATGCCCGCCGAAATATCAGTCATGTAATTGTCCCCAACCATGACAACATCGTTTTTGGGCAAGCCAATCTTCTTAACTGCTTTTTGCATAATTATAGTTTCAGGCTTACCCACGTATGTAGCTCGTTGTTGCGTTGAACGTTCAACCAACCCAATCAGTGAACCTGCACCAGGAACCAAGCCTCGTTCATTGGGTAAATTAGTATCTGCATTTGTTCCAATAAAGGTAGCTCCCCGCTTAATTGCCAGCGTTGCTAACTCAAATTTATGATAAGTTACATCATAATCCAGCCCAACAACTACCCAATCAGGATGTACTTCGTCAAAGGTAAAGTGCTTATTCAAAAGTGCCTGTTTTAGACCTAACTCACCAATGACATAAACTTTTCGTTTGTCGCCAGCAATACCATCCAAGTAATCAGCGGTCGCTAAACCTGCCGTGTACACTTCGTCAGCTGTCACATTGATATTGTGATTTTCGCGCAAATTTTTTGCCACATCTTCGGGCAGCTTGGTTGTATTATTGGTCACAAACAAAAAATCTGTATGTGTTTCTTGTAGACGTTTAATAAAACGAGCTGCAGCCGGAATCTGGTCTCTTCCGCGGTAAATAGTCCCATCTAAATCAATTAAATATCCTTTATAATCTGAAATCATCTCGTCATCCTCATTTTGTTTCTCTAATTGTAAACGAACGCTTACCTCGCTTATGCACTTCAGTAACCTTGTTTTGTCTCTTTTTTACCGAGTTAGGCTTAACGCTGGTAATTTTTTCCTGAGTGTAGGCTTTTTGTTTGACTTTATGAGTGCGCTTTCGCACGTGCTTGGCCTTTGTGGAGGCGTTTTTTCCACGCTCATTAACTGCCCGCGTCTTCATACTACGTTGTTTAGCCGTCTTATTCACATTTAAATTTTTTAAAACGAAATAAGCACATCCGTAATTGCAATACTCAAGCAAATAATCCTCGATGGCGCTTTGCTTTTCCTCAGCTTTAGCATTGCGATCTTGATCGGCATAAAACCCCTTCAATCTTAACTGCTCGTAACCAATGTCACCCACGATAAAGTTATACTTGCTCAATACTGGGCTAAATCGGTCGGCCAGCTGCTCACGGTCAAAGGCATCGCGTACATTACTTACTATTTGGTACTGATGACCATTGATTAATAAATTTTTATCATCCAAAATATCAACCGTATTTATGACCGGTCTTCGATTAGTTTGCGCGTCCGCATTTTCATTATTTTGCCGTTCTGCCATTACAACACCCCATTTCTTTTATCAACCTCGTTTGGCAAAATCAGTCCTTTTACCTTCAATCATTTGTTCAATATCACTTTCTGAAAAAGGTGCTCCAAACGGTATTTTGTAATTTAAATAGTCCTTTTCAGGCGTATCAACACCAACATTAATGTTCTCTTTGATATTGACACTATAATGGTGGATATGTCCATGTAAGTTAATAATTTGTTTAACAATGCCCATCATCATAGGGTAATGCGTCATATACAATTGGCGGTGATTTAATTTGATGATCACCCCAACATCGTGAAATTCAAACTTGGGTTTCCCATTAATAACAAAGTTGCGGTTGGCTAAGTATTTAAACAGGTCACGACTGTCATGGTTCCCCTTAATCAATACTAAGTTGCCATTTAACGCTTTTAGGACCTCAAAAACCGCCTCATTAGAAAGCTTGGCAGGCCGAGTAAAATATAACGCAATGTCACCCAAATGATAAACCGTATCGGTTGGTTTCACACGTGCGTTCCAGTTTTGAACGATCGTTTGATTCATTATTTCAACTGTCGCAAATGGTCTGGGGGCAAAATCATTGTCCCCCAAAAGATCTTTATGAAAGAAATGTGTATCTGCCGTAAAAAATTTCAAACTTATCCCTCATTTTCAATTCACTTCTCTAAGTATATAACACTCTATCCCCTTTTTTACAGAATTCTTTCTTACTCATGGTAAAGAAAAAACCGTGCTTATAAAAAACCCAGCACGGTTTAAGCTTTAGGTGACTTTTTCCTCTTTTGGATTAAGTACACCAGATTCAATATGGCGAACCATAAAAGCGAACCAATTAGCGCAATCAAAGTGTCCATTTTTAAAACTAGAACAATCCCTACAAACCCAAGAAAAACGAGCACCAAGTAATCACTCACAGGATACCAAGGCATTCTGAACTTGCCAGGTACGTGCGCTTGCTTCTTTAAGACCCGACGATATTTGAGGTGGGCTAACACGATTGAACCCCAGATAAACAGGAAACAGGTTGTCGCCACACTCGAAATAAATGTAAAGACTTTTCCCGGAATAAACGCATTCATGACGACTGCCACAGCAATAATCAAAGCCGAGAAAAGAATAGCATTGGCCGGTACTTGAGTTTTTGATAAGTGTCCCAACCTTTTTGCAAGCGGCGATTTACGCCCGTAGTTTAAAGAAAAGAGCATTCTTCCTGTCGTAAATAACGCACTGTTACAAGCCGATGCGGCAGCGGTCAGTACTACAAAATTAATGACAGCTGCTGCACCATTAATACCAATATTTTGAAAAACTTGGACAAACGGACTTGATGACGGAGAAACATACTTCCAAGGAAATATGGCCATTAAAAAGAAAAGTGCCCCGACATAAAAAAGTCCAATCCGCATGGGAATGTCATTGATAGCTTCTGGAATAACCTTTCGAGGATCCTTCGTCTCTGCGGCAGTCATACCAACCATTTCCACACCCACAAATGCAAAAACAACCATTTGAAAAGATAAGACGAAGCCCTTTATGCCCTTAGGAAATAGCCCACCAAACGCAACCAGATTGGTTAAACTAGCATGTCCCACCGACGTTTTATAATGCAAAAGCACCAAAACAATTCCTGTACCGATTAAAGCCAAAATAGCCGTAATTTTAATGATTGAAAACCAAAATTCAGTCTCACCAAACAGCTCTACGGTAATTAAATTCATAATTAGCAAGACGACTAATATGACAAACCCCGGAATCCACTGGGGTAGCTTCGGAAACCAATAGTGCATATAGAGACCAGCTGCCGTAATTTCCGCCATTGCTATGGTTATCCAACAGACCCAATACGTCCACCCGGTAACGAACCCCACTTGTTTGCCTAAGTATTTGGCCACAAAGTTTACAAACGAAGTTGAATTCAAATCGGAAAGCAGCAATTCTCCTAAGGCACGCATCAACCAAAAACACATAACTCCAGTAATTGCATAAGCAAGTAAAATAGAGGGCCCCGCCAAATGAATGGATTGGCCAGCACCCAAAAATAGGCCAGTTCCAATGGTCCCACCAATCGCAATCAGCTGGACGTGTCTGCTTTTTAATCCTCTCGCCAAATTTTCATCTTCGTTTTTACTCATAATTCCTCCATTAAATACAAACATAAGCGATTTTTAAGCCTAATTATATTTAATCATATCTGAATTTAGGAATTAAGTAAAATTTTGATTAGAGATTTTGACGTTTCCACTGACGAATTTCACCTAAATATTTTTGCATTTTGGCCTTTTCTTTGAAAGATGGAAAATCTCCCAACAGCACCTGTGCGGCTTGTTTAGCGCCTTCACCATGATTTTGTAAAATGAGAATCGATTTTTGCAGACTGGCATTCGTAAATAAATCTTTTGGTAGATTTAAAAAGCCCTGCAAATAAATTTTATCTTTGAAATAGCGCAGCAACCCCGCTGCTTGATCTGTCTGAAAAAGATTACTTGGTACTAAGAAAAGTCCGAAGCCACCTGCTTTTAAATGGTTCATTGCCTGTTCAATTAATAAATGATGAACAAACGAATGGCCTTTTTCACTATGTGTGACGTATTTGGTGACGCGAAAATCAATTGGATAGTAGCCAACCGGTAAATCTGATATAGCCGCATCACTGGCATCGATCACCAACTGGTCTAAAGCATCCTGATGATACAAGTCAACATCTAAATGCTGCAATTGCGTCATCACACCTGCCAAGGCCAACATGGAATCATCATTGTCAATTCCAATTCCTGTCACATTACGATCAGGTTGATTTTTTTGAATGTCATTAATAACTGTAGTTAGTAAATTAGCCGTCCCCACAGCTGGATCCAAAATTTTCAGGTCTGTTTCATTTGGTGATAAAACTTGGAGGAGGTACGCAAAAAGCATGCCAATTGTATCTGGCGTCATTTGATGGTTAGCTTGGATATGATCCTTTTGAACTGCTTTTAACGCCGCCAGCTGAAAAACCTGCCGAATAGCATCACTCGGAACTGTTGCTAAATGCATTTCTGCATAGAAATGTTCCAAATTGCGCTTTGTTTTTTCATCAGGAATATTATCTTCCACTTGAACTTCTCCGGCAATCAAGTTGTTGCCAGTTTCAATTAGTGCATCTAAATAAGAAGTGTCTAACACCTCTTGCAAAGTAGTAGTACTTTCATCAACAATCTTAAAAAGTGATTCAATTTCACTTGTATTCGTAATCATTCACCTCATTCAATTAAACTCATCAAATATCTTACCATGAATTCAAATGAATTGGCATTTAAAGCGGTTGGTCACTGAGGGCAAATTTAAAGCTTTTCTTATTATCCAGGGTAACGACAAATTTTTCGGCACTTATTTCAACCTGACCAATATTAGTTATCAGTTTTTGACATGCAGGGTCCTTTTGGCGTTTTAAAATCAAAAGGTTACACAAAATACGTGCGTCATTAGCCTCATTTATCTGTGTTTGCGCTTGACTTGCTGCCTGTTGATTGTGCTCCAATTGCAAAGTAAGTCCACTAAATAGGGTTAAAAATATAAGTGCCGTCAGTAAAACATAGCCGGCTTTATTCTTCGGGTATATAAACCTCATCTTGTTTCACTTCTCCATTACTAAATTCCACTTTCAGGCTTAAAAATGGTTCACTGTAATTAAATTTTACCGATTTGATCTCATCTATTAGCGGCATGTACCCCGGCGAAAATCGTAATTCATCCTGATATTTTTCTAACTTATAGACCTTTTCTTCTTCCAAGCTGGTTAAATAGACAAAACTTTCTTGACTACTTTTAAAGCGAAAACGATGTTTGGGGGATTCCAACTCGCTAATCAACGCCTGCCAGTCTTGCGTATGGCTTTGCAAAGTAAGTGCATCTTTCAAAAAACTGGTCCCCCAACCAATGACCTGAAAAAAAACAACTACTACTCCCAAGGCCACCAAAGTTTCTAATAAAGTAAAACCCGCTTTCTTATTCAAAAGTCATTTTCCTTAAGCTGTGATGATTAGCATCCCTTAAAGTAAACATTGTGGGGGTCAATTCAACACTTTCGTTTCCCAGATCAATCTCCTGGGTTTCCCATTTGTCCAAGCGGCGAGAAGCCTCCAACAAGAG
This sequence comes from Pediococcus siamensis, assembly GCF_047220215.1. GTDB lineage: Bacteria > Bacillota > Bacilli > Lactobacillales > Lactobacillaceae > Pediococcus > Pediococcus siamensis. The sequence goes on along the minus strand of NZ_CP178375.1, from coordinate 723,578 downwards.
ACGACTTCTTCTTGCCGCTTCGTTAATTCGCATAACCGTTTTTTCTCGATTATGCATGCTGCTAACCACAAGGGTTATAGCAAGGACCGCAAAACTAAGCGCAACCAAAGCTTCACTTAATACAAATCCTTCCCTACTCTTTTTTAACATGGTAAACACCCCATCCCAATTGAATCGTTATTCGATAAGTGTGCTGGTCACGATCTGAGTGAAACCCGATTGATTGCGGTTTGACATACCCGTTATTACCAATTTTGACCTCTTGAGAACTAAGCAGATGCAACGTCGGCGGTAACTTTAAAACATAATTTGCTTTGTTCGAAGCCTTTAATGGATTAAAACTAATCTTTTCTTGTGTTTTGTTGAAAGAAATATAGGTGACCGTATTCTCGAAATTAGCGAATTGTTCATATTTCTTCCACTCAGTATCGAAATTCTCCCAGAACTCTTTTTCGCGTTGATAGCTCAAGGCGTTTTTTAAAACGAGATTACCACTTGTTAACAAAAGGCCAACCATCGCTAAAACAATTAGACTTTCTAATAAGGTAAAGCCACTTTTTAGTCGCATAACCCCGTTATTTGACGGCCTTGTCGTCTTTGATTGAAATATGATTTTCCTCTGCTTGTGCCACCTGTTTTTCGGTCAAATACCCGGCTTCTTGCAGTTCTTCCAGTGAAGCGGGAAGTTTTTGATGTTCGTTTTCATAAAGATCCATTTGCGTTTGAACAACTTCCACCATCGCATTTCCATGAATTGATTTAGCATTATTTCTCTGCTGGGAAATGTTCGGCAGGACAATTAAAATAAGTAGTGAAATGATAAATAACACCACGGTCATTTCAATCAAGGTAAAAGCAGCCTTATTTTTACTTCTTTTTTTCATTTATAAACTCCTTCCATTGAGTGATACATTGGTAACAATAAACTCAGATACATAAAGACAATCACTAGCCCAATGATCAAAAAGAGCAGTGGTTGAACTAATCCAATAAGTTTTTCAATTTGTAGAATCAGTTTTTGATATTTGATTTTTGAAAACATCATCAGTTCTTTACCAATTGTGGCCGTCGTATTCCCTTTGTTTAGCAACACATTGAGTTCTCTCGGAATGAATGGATAGCGATTAATAAAAAGATTGGGTCGCTGTCCTTTAATCAGCTGTTCTTCTAATGCACAGCCAATTTGATAAAGAAGTGAAGTGGAAGAAAAACCGCTTAACATTTGACAAATACTTCTGATTCCTAAGCCACTTTCAAGAAGCATTGCCAAGTTTAAAGAAAGATAGTAATGACAATAGTTTTGGTAGATTTTACCAACAACTGGTAAGCGGCAAAAAAATGTTGTCCTGGAAAATGTGCTTTGCTTTGCCAAGTGATGCCACTTTATGCCAACACCACCAATCAGACATATTCCCATCAGGTAAATGCCAATCGTTGTCGGCTTTAAAGTATGGACTTGCGTCAAGGCGTTCCAAGTATTTAGCTCTGGAAAAATGTATAATTTCATTCCTAACATCAGCATAACTAAAAAAACGCCAAGTAACGCCGGATACTCAAGTAATTGAATTAATTTCACATGATGAGTCTGCTTAACATCTAGATATTGTCCCAGCGTGCTCAAGCTGGTTGACAAATCACCGTGCTGTTCAGCAATTAGAATTTGGTAGTAAACATCTTCCTTCAAAAATGGTTTTACCGCTTCAGCAAAGGTACCGCCTCGTGATAGCTGTGCAAGCATTGTGGAAAAAATTGGAGCTTTTTGCGGCATCATGACTTTTAAAAAACTGATTCCTTCTCCCAAACTAAAACCGACCGCCAACAAATCAGCTAATAACTTAAAGAATTTAGCTTGTTCTTTCAGCGAGAACCTATCCTTCCTGGTACTCGGCCAAAGTTTTTTCAGAAATGCGACATTCTTGATACTCTTTTGCAAGATGATCCCCCCAAGTGTGTGTCATTTGTTTTGTTGGTAACGCTTGGAAAGCCTGACGAAGAGCTGTTCCCTGTAAAATGTCAAATAAAGCTGCTACTCCGTGATTTTCCAATGGTATTAATCTTTGATAAGCAATACCACATAAGGCTTGTTGCAGCATTTCATCATCAACGTCAAATTGCTTCAGCCGTTTTAAAACCCCATAAACATTTTGCGCATGCACCGTGCTTAGCACCAAATGACCACTTAACGCTGCCTTAACTGCCACTTGCGCCGTATAGGCATCCCGAATTTCACCAATGATAAACACATCCGGGCGGTGCCGTAGCCCAACCTTTAACAGTTGTTCATAGGTCATCTGCGCGCGCGTATTCACCTGCAGTTGTAAAAAATCTTTCTCAAAGATTTCCACCGGATCTTCAATCGTCATTACTACTCTTTGTTGTGCTAAATAGTGGGCTAATTGATAAATTGACGTTGTTTTCCCCGAACCCATTGGACCAGAGAATAGGAGCAATCCTCGTTTGTGGGTTAACTGAATGAGCTGTTGCCACTGCTTAGGGTCTAAATGCTGTATTTGTTCATCCGCAATGGGATAAATAAAGCGAATAACCATTGACTCGCGCAACAAAAAATCTCCCACTGTGGAGAGCCGCAAATGAGCCTCTTGATTCTTCAAGTGCCAAAAATAGGCTCCGGTTTGGGGACGCCGCTTCTCACTTAAAGCCATGTCTGCTTTAAATTTAAAGAATGCTATTAACTGTTCCCCCACATCTTGGGGAACTTCTTCGATCAAATGACAGCGATTAAACTTCTTGTACATAACCTGGTATTCTTCCAGTTTGGGAAGAATATAAAGATCGGTTGCCCGCCTGGTAATACATAACGACATGAACTTTAAAATATAATCTTCTAATTTCACTAGCTTTTCCTCCCTTCAAAATTAAGATACGTCAAAAAACGGTTTTAAATTATTTTTAGACAATAAAAAAGACAAGTTCCGAGAACTTGTCTTTGATAAGTGTATATTTATAAATAGCCTAGTCTTCTTCAGGCATTTCTGCAGCCTCATAGACCTCCGAAACGTCATCATTGTCTTCCAATTCATCGATCAAGCCTTGATATTGACTATGTTTGGCTTCCGGCACTGGTGTTGTGTTTTCAGGTATCATGGTTAATTCAGCAGTAGCTAACTTGTAGCCCTTTTCTTCCAAACCGTCACGAACTTCTGCAAGGGCTTTGGGGTCAGTGTAAATCTCGAAAGCATCATCAGAAGTTTGAATATCATCAGCCCCAACATCAAGGGCGTCCATCATCATCGTATCTTCGTCAGTATCATTGTCTTCACGTGAAATAACAATATATCCCTTACGATCAAACATGTAAGAAACGGATCCACTTGCACCAAGGGAACCACCATGATGTGTGAAAGCAGAACGAATAGCCGCCGCCGTCCGGTTCTTATTATCAGTCAAGGCTTCAACAATAATTGCTGTACCACCAGGGCCATAACCTTCATACGTAATTTCTTCGTAAGCAGCGCCACCAACACCTGAGCCTTTATCAACAGCACGTTTGATGTTATCCTTTGGCATATTTGCTGCTCGTGCCTTGTCCATCATGAGACGTAACTGAGGGTTTCCAGAAGGGTCAGGACCCCCAGCTTTGACTGCCATATAAATTTCACGCGAAATTCTTTGGAAGATTTTTCCACGCTTAGCATCTTGGGCGTTTTTACGACCTTGGATGTTGTGCCATTTTGAATGTCCTGACATTTCCAAACTCCTCTTTTCTTTAAATGAATTTTTATAGTTGGTAAAACCTTATCTAGTATAGTAAATAACCACCTACTTGACAAGTGTTTCGGCCAGCAAATCTTTATTCAAACAAAAAATAGAAGGGTTAAAAGGAAAAATTAATTCAAAATTGAGTTACTTTTCCGACTCAAAAGCGGCGTCAATTGCTTGGTCGAGATCCGTGATCAAATCATCAACATCCTCTAATCCAATCGAAAGACGTAATACTTGGTCGTTTAGTCCCTGTGACTTTCGAATAGCTTCCGGGATTTCCCGATGGGTAGTTCTTGTCGGATTTACAATCAAAGAACGGGAATCCCCGATATTCGGCAAATATGTAAAAACTTTAACGTGATCAATTAAATTGGCCACATTTTGAAGATTACCTGCTAATTCGAATGACAGAATCGAGCCCACCCCGCGTGGAAAATACTGCTTTACTAGCGGATTGTCAGCTTCAATTCCCGAGTAAAACACGCGCTTAACGTGCGGATTTTGTTTCAGCCAACAGGCAATTTTGGTAGCACTGGCAACTTCACGATCCAACCTTTCTGAAATGGTTTCTAGTCCCAGCAAAATCAGATAAGCATCCACGGGCTCTAAGACAGCTCCCAGCAAACGTAAATACTTCATACGCAGCCGCTTACTAAATGCTTGTGCCCCAAACTTATCCGCAAAATTTGCCTGTGTGGGTAACTCGCCATTGCCTAATATAAATTCTGGTTCCTTAAATTGAGGAAATTTAGGGTTATCCCAGTTGAATTTCCCACTATCCACAACAATACCAGAAACAACGTTGCCGTGCCCATTGATGCCCTTGGTAGAAGAGTAAATCACGACATCCGCACCATGAGCGATCGGCTGCAATAAATATGGTGTGGGAAAGGTATTATCAACAATTAAAGGAATTTGAGCGGCATGGGCAATTTTAGCTAACTGCTCTAAATCAGCAATTTCGGTACTTGGATTAGCAACACTTTCGACATAAATCGCCTTGGTATCATCGCCAATTAAAGCTTTGACTGTTGCTGCATCATTGATGTCATCCACAAAATCGAAATGAATACCGAACTTTGGGAAGAAGGTCCGAAACTCGTCTAAACTCGAGCCATAAATATTTTTCGGTGCAATAATGCGGCCACCGTTTTCCGCGACGTTCAAGATTGTATAGGAAATTGCCGCCATGCCAGACCCAACGGCAACTGCATCCACACCCCCATCTAATTCCGCAATTCGCTTTTCAAAAACACGCACAGTCGGATTCCCATCTCGTGAGTAATCATAACGATTGGCTAATTTTCCAGTTACAATTTGATCGGCCGTCTTGGTATTTTCTAATCCGAAAGCGGCCGTCTGGTAAATGGGCACTGAAGACGCAAAATTATGATCCTTTAAGTTATAACCTGCATGAATTCTCAATGTATTAAATTTTTCTTGTGACATAGCAAACCTACCCTTCATTTTTTTGACTAGCGTGTTCTGCCTTTTGACCGACCGCTTGTTCCAAAGCCTGTTTTACATCTGCAATTAAGTCCTGACTGTCTTCAATACCAACGGCAAGACGAACCAACTGCGGATCAATTCCTGCTTTCAAACGTTCTGCAGGCGGTAATTCCGCATGACTCATTTCATACGGCAACTCGGCCAAACTTTCCACTGCCCCTAAACTGACTGCCAAACGAATTAAACGCAAATGATTTACAAACGCAACGGCATTCACACTTTCTGCCAGCTCAAACGAAAGAACACCACCAAAGCCACGTAATTCCTGCGAGGCAATCAAATAATCTTGTGTACCTTTAATACCCGGATAATAAATTTTAACGATTTCCGGACGATCTTCCAAAAATTTGATGATTTTTTTGGCATTGGCTTCTTGACGATCCATACGTACCGCCAAAGTTTGAATTCCCCGGCGAATTAAATTGGCATTTTCGGGAGACAGAACCCCACCTAAAGCATTTTGAATGAAATAAATTTGTTTTCCCAGTTCTTCACTATTAGTTACAACCAAACCCGCAACCACATCAGAATGACCACCTAAATATTTGGTAGCTGAGTGCACCACGATATCAGCACCTAATTCAAGGGGCTTTTGTAAATAAGGGGTCAAAAAAGTGTTATCGACAATTGTAAGTAATCTGTGCTGATGCGCAATTTTGGCAATTGCCGCCACACTCGTCACATGTAAAAGGGGATTCGTGATCGGTTCGAAGTAGATTGCCTTAGTGCTCGCTCGAATTGCCGGTTCGACCAAATCTGGTTTGGTGGTATCGATAGCGGTAAACGCAATCCCCCGTTCTTTAAAATATTGGTTCAAGATGCGGTAAGTACCACCATAAATTTGTTTGCCAATGATAATGTGATCCCCCGGCTTAAAGATAGCAAACACGGCATGGATCGCGGCCATCCCTGAAGCAAATGCAAAACCATTTTTCCCGTTTTCCAACTCAGCAATCTGCTTTTCTAAAAATTCACGGGTTGGATTCCCCGAACGTTCATAATCCCAATGAACCTTACTCGTCGCGCTGGGGTAAGCATAAGTAGATGAATTATAAATTGGTATGTTAACGGCCCCGGTTTGATTATCTAAAATAGGTATTCCATGAACTAACTGTGTATTAAAACCTGTCATGTTATCTTCCTCCAATCAAAAAACGCATATCTTCATCCATCTATTCCTAGATTTAAGGACGAAAATATGCGCTTCCGCGGTACCACCTTTTTTTGAACAGCTCTCACAAACTGTTCCTCACGGGTACCAATTGATACCCTAACTCTATAACAGGAGTGCCCGTGGCAACCTAACCAGCGGCTCAGTCACCAGAATTCAAAAGTAGACCATCTTCGGCAAGCCTTCATTGTCGGCTTTCATCACCCGCCGACTTTCTTAAAACGCTAACTTACTTACTCATCTATTTTATTCGCTTATTCATTTATTAACCTTCAGTTTAATGTTTTCTACTCAAAAGTCAATGATTTTTTAATTTTTCTCACAGATTACACATTTTATACATTTCATAAATTTTACTCCTCGCTCGCCATAACCACTACCACGCTATTTTTTGTCCAATCGGCCTAACTGAACTAGCAATCACATATGATGCAAACAAAAAAGGCTAAGCAACAATTGCTGTTCCTCGCCTTTCCAAATTTTACTTTTTGGTAGTTTGTCGGCTATCTAGGCCGTACGGTAATGTGATAATTGGTTCCTCAATCTCCTCTTTATTCATTAGTTTCGTCAAGAGGCGCATGGAAACGGCGCCAATATCGTATAGAGGTTGCGTGATCGAGGTTAATTGTGGCCGTACCAATTGCGCAACTTGCGTATCATTGCTAGTGATCAAAGCAAAATCATCCGGTACTTGAACACCTTGATCCGTTAAGCCATTCAAGACCCCTGCGGCCAAACGATCATCGCCAACAAACGCACCCGAAATTTCGGTTCCTTTCAATTGGCTTGCCAATTTGATCCCGGCTTCATAGCTATAATCCGTCTCAAAAATCAGCTTTTCGTCATATTTAATGCCAGCCTGCTTCAAAGCCTGCTTATAACCAGCTAGGCGGTATTTACCATTAATTGGTTCACTCAACGAACCACTGATGAACGCAATTTTTTGATTGCCTTCATTAATTAGCTTTGTCACTGCCTCAGTGGTGGATTTGACATAGTCAATGCTGACAGAAGGCACACTTTGTTGATCATCAACGGATCCTGCGAACACAATTGGTGTGCGTGAATGCGAAAATTCATCACGCAGCTTATCGGTAACCCGGTTGCCCATGAAGATAATCCCATCGACTTGTTTAGCAAGAAGTGTGTTTAAAACTAACATTTCTTTTTGGTCATTCTCATCCGAATTTTCCATAATAATGTTGTACTTGTACATCGAAGCCACATCATCAATTCCCCGAGCTAAAGAAGCAAAATAAGCATTCGTCACATCTGGAATAATTACCCCAATTGTGGTTGATTTTTTACTTGCTAAGCCTCTAGCTACTGCGTTGGGCCGGTAATCTAATTTGTTAATCACATCGTTTACACGTTGTCTGGTGGCTGGTTTTACATTTTGGTTGCCATTCACCACTCGTGAAACAGTAGCCATTGAGACGCCAGCTTCCCGCGCAACATCATAAATCGTTACAGTCTGTTTTTCCATTCTAATTCAAGTCTCCTTTGTGCGTTATTATACGTTTTCATATGTTTTCACTGTCTTGTCAACGTTATCAAAAATGACTTAATTCTGCAAGCATAGAAACCACTTTCATGAAAAATATACCCCTTTTTTTGAGATATTTCAAGCCTAAACCGGTGTGATATAATATTTATAACTAAATATAGAAAGAAGACGATTCCATGTCACAGTTAGACCGCGTTCGTGATTGGGTAAGCCAGCACGATATCGACGTTGCCTACATCAGCGATCCGAAGTCCATTGAATACTTAACCAGCTTTGCTAGCGATCCGGTTGAGCGAATTCTTGGTTTGTTTGTTTTTGCAGATCAGGACCCCTTTTTATTTGCGCCGGCCCTCGAGGTCGAAGCCATTCATGATACCGGCTGGAAATATCCCGTTTATGGCTATTTAGATCATGAACATCCCTTTGAAATGATTGCCGCACAAATTAAAAAAGGAGTCGCAGCACCAAAAAAATGGGCGGTTGAAAAAAATAATCTCACCCTAGCGCATTTTAACGCAATTCGCGGACAATTCCCTGACGCCCACTTTGACCAAGATTTGACCGCCACCATTCAAAATCTACGCCTAATTAAGTCGCCTGCCGAAATTGCCAAATTAGAAGCTGCTGGTCGTGAAGCAGATTTTGCGTTCCAAATTGGCTTTGAAGCTGTTCAAACGGGGCGCACAGAGGCAGAAGTGGCCGCTGAACTTGAATATGCCCTCAAGAAGAAGGGCGTGATGCAAATGAGCTTCGACACCTTAATTCAAGCCGGTGCTCACGCTGCTGAACCACATGGTGCCACTGACATGAACAAAATTCAGAATAACGAACTCGTTTTATTTGATTTGGGTACTGTTCATCAGGGTTACATTAGTGATGCTTCCCGGACGGTTGCTGTGGGGAAACCTGACGATAAGGCGTTAGACATTTACAAGGTTTGTCTTGAGGCGCAATTAACTGCACAAACAAAGGCAAAACCGGGAATGATTGCTGAAGATCTTGATAAAATTGCGCGCGACATCATTACCAAAGCTGGTTACGGAGACTACTTCATTCATCGCCTAGGTCACGGTATGGGGATGGGCGAACATGAATTTCCATCAATCATGGCTGGTAACAAAATGGTGCTAACGGAAGGGATGTGTTTCTCAATTGAACCAGGAATCTACATTCCAGGAGTTGCTGGCGTTAGAATTGAAGATTGCGTCCATATTACCCAAAATGGTTGTGAACCATTTACACATACATCAAAAGAATTAACTTACGTGGGCTAGGGTACAAATAATGTCATCGATAGATAACCATTTGTCCTCACCTACGCTGTTTATAGAAGTTTAAGTGGCATTTATGCCTCAAACTAAAAATCTCTTGCAGTTTTATTTTTCTGCAAGAGATTTTTTTGTTATTCAGTTTTAGTCTCATCTGGATGTGTATGTGGCATAAAGACCTCAGTTGGTGCCTCGTAGCTTTCATTACCATTGACGAAAACATCATTTTCTTCGTCTAACTCATCCTTTAGCTCATCTGTAGAATCGCGAAAACTATCCGTAGCCGCATTCAAAAATTCATTTTTACTTTCTAAAACCTTGTTTTTTAGGTCAACTGCAGAATCATAAACGCGATCCTTGAGTTCTTGTTCCCAATCGGCACCTTCTAAATCATTTTGCTCTCTAAAGCGATTGACTTTGCTTTGAGCAGCTCTGATAAGCTCTTCTTTAGTTGTTCCCGTTAATTTTAAAGTTCCATAAACAGCTGCTGCGCCACCAATGAGTACCCCTAATAATAATTTGCCTTTAGCCATTTTAAAAACCTCCTTCAGAAATTATGCCTTATTTTTTCTTTCCCGATACATGTTTACAGCACCCTTACCAACTTTTAAGGCTGTCGAGACCTTGCCCGTTTTCTTGCCGGGATTAGTTATTTTGTTCGTTAAATTCCGCGTTGCCTCGTTCAAATCAGAAGTACTTTGACCCAAATCAGCCATTGCCTGGAACACAGGATCTAATGTCGCCACTTTGCCATTAACATCTTCTAACAAGTTATTGGCATTGGCCATAATGTCTTCTGCCTCTTTTGAAAGCAGGTCAACATCTTTGGTCACGACGGCTAAACTTCGATTAATTTCGACTAATATTTTTGAAGCTCGAACTAAGACGACGCCTATAAACAACACTAGTATCAATAATGCCACTGCTGCAATAATTGCCGCGATTCCGCCACCTGTCATATTTCATCCTCCTGTTACTTAATTGTCTTAAGCATAGCATGACAAATTACTCACTGCAATTAAAAAACAAGAAAACCTTTTATCAAATTAGCTTACAAGCCAGAGCCAGTCTGTTAAAATCAAGATACAAGGAGATGACCATTATCAATTTTCTAGGTGCAACAACTTCACCCACTTCATTAATTAAAGCTTTTCGGAATTATTTTACTTCTTTTGATTGGCAAAAGCTTGCCGAATCACTGATTAATCATGTGGTTGAGCTGATATTAATTTCGATTTTTTTCTGGCTAATTAATACGTTTGGTAAAAAATTACTGACTCGTGGTTTGCGCAAATATCATCATTTAAATGAATCCATTCCAAGTCGCGCAGTCACCCTACTAGCACTGGTTGTCAACATTTTTCACTATGTGGTGTTGTTTTTCTACCTCTACGCCGTCTTATCCATCATCGGTGTTCCGGTGGGCACGTTAATTGCTGGTGCTGGAATCATTAGTATCGCGGTTGGGCTTGGTGCTCAAGGTCTAGTCAGTGACATTGTGAACGGCCTCTTCATTTTGCTTGATGGTCAAATTGACGTCGGTGATGCCATTACGATCCAAAATATCAGTGGTAAGGTTACCGAAATTGGTCTCCGTTCGACGCAAGTTTTATCTGACGATGGGACCACGAACTTCATCCCGAATCGTTCAATTACAACTATTGCGAACCACTCACGAAACGATCAGGTGGTGTCTGTCTTTTTAGCCTTTAGTGACCTCACGCAATTAAAAGCAGCCACCGAGGTAATTAGCAAGTTGACACCTAAATTAGTAGCTGACACTAATTTAGTGACAACAGAACCGACCATCACGAGTCCCGTTCAGGATAGCCAAGGCAACATTGGTTTGCGTGTAAAACTTTACGTTGAAAATGGCACGGTCGATCAGGTTCAGACCATGTTGCTGCAAAACTACTTAACGGCCTTAGCAGCCGAAAATATTAAAATCATGAACAATCACCTCAATCAATCCACTAATTAATTTTAATTTAAAAAACCAGCCATAAAAGGCGCCAAACAGTGGGTCTACACTTTCTGGTATTGGTGAATAACTGATACCAGTTTTTATTTTGAAAAAAAAAAGGACATTTGCCCTCTTTGTGTTACGATTTAATCGCCTAATAAAATCGAAAAGAGGAAAAACAAATGTCCCTAACTAATTCTATCCTAAGCCTATTCGAAATAACAGACCCTAATTTAACTGTAACTGAGATTACTAAGGAACATTATCCCAATGGGCAACACGTTCATGTCGTTCACGCTATCCTTTCCTATCAACTTTTAAAATGTCCTCATTGTGGCCATAAATCTCTAATCAAAAATGGAACTCACATTGGCCATCTAAGATTGGGAACCTTATCAGGTGGACGTTATGAGATGCAGCTAAAACGACAAAGATATCAATGTAAACGGTGTTTAAAAACCTGTGGTGCTCAAACTAACCTCGTTAAACGTAATGAAACTTTTACGCATAATGTGAAACATCAAGTAATTGTTCTGGCTCGGGATATGCTGACCAGTAAAGAAATCGCTAAGATTTGTGGGATTTCACCAAGTAGTGTTCAACGCATTTTAAATGCGAATATTCACTTAGCTTATCGTGTTAAAACACTCCCCCAAAATCTTTGTTTTGATGAATTCCGTTCCTGTAATCATCTAATGTCCTTTAACTGTTGCGATGCCGTTAGTCATCGCCGCATTGTGATTCTTAAGGATCGCCTTAGTAAGGATATCATTGATTACTTTGAAGCTCGCTATTCAGTTCAAGAACGTATGAAAGTTCAAACAATCACCGTTGATATGAATGCTGAGTATGCTGGCTTTATTCATCGGTTATTTCCTAAGGCAATAACCATCATTGACCGTTTCCACATTATTCAACTTGCCGGTCGGGCACTGGATAACGAACGTACACGTGTGATCCATACTTTTCAAGATAAGCATTCCCGAGTTTATCGCATTCTAAAATCTCAATGGCGTTTGTTCCATTTGGCAGAAGAAAAGGTCAATGATACTAAACTTATCTATTTACACGGTATCAACGAATACATGACCCAACAGAACGCCATTGACCTAGCCTTAGATGAATTTCCAGAATTTAAAACTGTGTATCAAACCTATCAAGGAATTCTAACAGCCATTCAACAAAAAGATGCGGTTGGATTTAAAACCTTGATTGCCAACTACAAGGCGGCTGGCAACCAAATGGATATTACTATCTCAACTTTAATAAAGAATGGTCCTGCTGTTCTCAATAGTTGTCGTTATCCGTATTCCAACGGTCCTATTGAAGGACTAAATCGTAAAATTAAGGTGTTAAAGCGTAGCTGTTTTGGTTTTCAAAATATTCATAACTTTTTCATTCGTATCAGTTTAATTTATGCGTAAACAAAAAAAGCACATTCACCGAAGTGAACATGCTTTTCAAAAATCTCCACCAATACAATTTGACAGAGACCCAATACAGTTAGACAAAACTAACTTTATTGGCGCCTTTTACAGCTGGCTTGAATCCTTTTTTGATTTCTATTAGGCCGATTAAGCTTTCAAAACTTCTGGTTTACCACCACTCATCAAACTCGGTAAGTAACTTTTGACTAGCTCTGCCACGATGACTAATCGCATTTTTTTCTTCCGGTGTCATTTCTGCTAATGATTTTTGCTTTGCTGCTACCCAGAATAAGGGATCGTAGCCAAATCCATTTTCCCCACGTGGTACGAGAAGAATCTGGCCCTTTAATTCCCCATCAACAACCAGTTTTTCACCTTCAGGCTTCATCAAAACTAAGGTGGTATGGAAAGTGGCCGTTCGTTTTTCCATTGGGACTCCAGCCAATTCACTTAGTAATTTCGCATTATTAGCCGCATCATCATGATCACCCGCGTAACGGGCTGAAAAAATTCCTGGACGTCCATTCAAGGCATCTACTTCTAATCCAGAATCATCTGCTAACACTGGTAAATTTGTCAGCTGGGCCACAGCTTTTGCTTTTAGGGTGGCATTTTCTTCAAAGGTTAAGCCGTTTTCTGCAATCTCGCCCACTTGTGGATAATCCTTTAAAGAAGAAACCGCAATCTGTTTAGGTGCAAACAATTTTTGAAACTCCCGCAATTTACCTGCGTTTTTTGTTGCAACAACGATTTGATCGTGATTAGCCATTGTCACTTACCTCCAATTTTAACTGCTTGATTTGTGTTTTTTGTGCCTGGACTTCAAACTTTAGCCACTGACTAGCAATTTGATTAAAACTTGCCGGCGAGGCCGTGGTATAGTAAGCGTTCGTTTGTTGATCACCGTTGGCATCCTTAGCAATATCAAAATAATCTAATAACGCAGATACTGTCCCGATCGTTTCAGCTCCGGAATCAATCAATCGCACCTCATCCCCCATCACATCTTGGATAATTGGCCTCAACAAGGGATAATGGGTGCATCCCAAAACTAGCGTGTCCACATTTTTATTCTCAAAATACTGGAGTGTTTCCGCAACTACCTTTTTGGCCACTGAGGATTTATACGCATTACTTTCAACCAGTGAAACAAATTTGGGGCATGCTAAACTAAATACTTTTACTGAGTTATCTTTTGCTAAAATTGCCTGTTCATAAGCATGACTTTTGACCGTTCCCTCCGTACCAATCACACCAATTCGGCGGTTCTTAGTCACCTTGAGAGCGGCTCTGCTGCCCGGCGAAATAACACCAATCACCGGAATTGGCAATTTTTCTTTTAAATCATCCAAGGCAGCTGCCGTAGCAGTATTGCAAGCAATGACCAGCATTTTAATGTTTTTCTTCATCAAAAAAGCTGCCATTTGTTCTGAAAACTGTTGCACTTCTGCACTTGAACGTGGTCCATATGGTAATCTAGCCTGATCGCCGATAAAATACACGGTCTCCAGAGGTAACTGACGGAGAGCTTCCCGAACAACGGTTAAGCCACCTACGCCCGAGTCCATAAATCCGATTGCACGATTATCCATTTTCTTCATCCTTTTCACGTAATCTGAAACTACATTATCTCTTTTTAAATTAAGAAAAGCAAGTTTTGACGCTAGCCACTTTCTCCAAACGAAAAGGCCGATATCCAAAGTGACCCCAACAATCAGTTTGAGAGCTGACTTTTGGAGGTCATTTAAATCTATTTAATTATCGTTTGTTTTTGCCATGCCTCTGAATAGAAATAGGGTTTGATTTGATAGTGCGGTGCTGGTTGTTTTTTAGTTAAAAACGGGTTCAAAGCTTGATCTGCTGCCAACCAACCGCGCCAGCCTAAGTGAATCGTATCCTGCATAAAGTAGGGCACGTCTCCTTGACGACTCAAATCACAGATGTTTGTAAAACCTTGTGAGGTCAATTGATAACGGATCTTGCGGTCAAACGTACGTAACATTTTTTGCGACAATCCCGTATAGTCCGCCCACTTCTGATTCACTGGCGGAATAATAAACATCACATTGGTGTGCAAAGCCGCAAACTGATTCAAAACGAGTTCAAAATCACTGAATTCAGGAGACTGGGTGTAACGCCAATTTTCTTCCAAATTCTTGAATTTTTTGATCTTTTTCCGTAAGCGTTGATTGTAAAAGCGATTATCAATTTCAAAGCGGTTATTTGACGTTTTTCGCCGTCCCACTCGAACTGCTAGTTGGTCAAGTTTTTTCGGCTGATAAACAGAAGGTAACGGTTGCGCACTTTGTACCAGTCTGTCACGATTGTTTTTCATTTTCAAACTAGAAAATAATTGATCTTCGTGTTGCAGCAACCTTTGCTGATAAGTTAAGTAGGTGCGTTCATATTGCGTTAAGTGCTCACCTTTTTGAATCCGTTGCAAGGCGACCATAATGGTGTGATTAGCTTTACCCGCCGGCATTGCTAGAAGACGTTTTGCGGCATATCGATCCTCTTTTGTATTTGTCTGACGCGTTAATAACCATGTTATCGCTTGTAATGGTGAATAATAAAAGCTAAAAGCGTCTTTACGCGTGCCTTTTTTAACGAACCATTGGGGTGAAATCACAAACACTGCCTTACGATTTTTTAACTGGGCTGTAATCAACTGCATTTGAAAATAATGCGTTAATGACTGGGTACCAGGATTCCCCATTAAAAATGGGGTGTATTTTCGGTGATACTTACTTGCCAAAACCGATGGATGAGCAAAATCAAACCGTGAGAACTCCGAAGAGCCAAAAAATGGGACATACTCCTGATGTGCCAATGCGGAAGCCTTAATAACTTGTCCTTTTAAAACATTTGGTGATAACCCAATTGCCGCCTTGCTTTCAGTTTTCGACGTTATATGGTTAAGCTTGAATGGGGAAAACAAAAGCGCCATCAACAGCAGGGCTGCAAAAATAACCGGCCCAAAAATTTGAAAAAGTTTTTTTGCCACTAGTCTTTCATTTCCTTAACTTTAGCAATAATTTTGTTTGGCGTATCCCATTCACTACGTTCAAACTCTGACACCGGTACCTCAATTCCCAATTCACTCTGCAGTTGAAGCAGTAGCTGAACTGTCCCCATTGAATCTAGTAAGCCCGTATCAAAAAGATTACTGTCCAGATCCTGACTCACATCTGTTCCTGTTAAATCCTCTAAAACGTTCAAAACTGTTTCTTTAATTGCCATATTTTCTTTACTCCCCTTCAAAAATTAACTTACTTCATAGTCATCATTGTATTTAAAAACCCAGAAAATAGTAAAAATGTGAAACAAACAAAATTAAAAGTTACAAAAGTCGCGAATACTTCTGTAAATTTATTGTGGGGCAGTTGATGCTGATGTTTCTTCTTATATCTTAACCACCAGTCGTTTACCACTAGTGCAACACCGTGCAAAATGCCATAGGTGATGTAATACCAGGTCACGCCATGCCAAAACCCCATAATTGTCATATTAATGACATAAGTGACATTTGCTGTTGTTTTAGGACTTTTAAACACTTTATGCTTCATCAAAAAGAAGACTAAACGCATATAAATATAGTCCCGAAACCAAAACGATAAGGTCATGTGCCAACGATTCCAAAACTCTTTGATATTATGCGACTTAAATGGTGCATTGAAGTTAATCGGTTTTTCAATGCCCATAAAATAACTGGTTCCAATCGCAAACAAGCTGTAACCTGCAAAATCAAAAAACAAATACATACTGTAAACATACATGACCCCCACTAGCGACCACGACATTCCGTGAGCCATCAAAGCCTGATGTTCAAGCTTAGGCAACAGAAGTGTTCCAAAAACATAGGCCAACATATATTTGTAAACAAAACCCATAAAAATATTATGAACGCCTTTTTGCAACAAGTTTAAATACTTGTCGGTACTGGGAACTTGTTCATAATCCCGGCGAAAGCGGCGATAACGATCGATCGGCCCGGAAGAAATGGTTGGGAAAAAGACTAAAAATTGTAAGAAGAACCAGGGATTAAAGTCTTTTAGAACCCCATCACGCGATTCCATAATGGTTTGCACCGCTTTAAAGGTCAAATAACTAATTCCCAAGAAACCAATGAGCGATTGCTGTCCAGCCTGAAGTGCGGGGGTAACTTTGACAATCACTAGGGGCAAGATGGCAAGCATCACTGCCCCGACAAAAACAGGAGTTTGATTTTGTTTTTTTCGATAGTTTGTGTACAGCCAAACCAAAGCGACTTCATAAATCAAATACGCAATTAAGGCGTATCCCTGTTCTAATTTTGGTCCTCCAAACGTTAAGACTAGAAAAAATAACGAAATTAACGTTTCATACCAGTGAAATTTTTTGCCACAAAGCAACCCGATGATGGTCGGTAGGAGCGCAATCCCCAAAAGTCCAAAGTAAGCAGGATTTTCATACGGTGTAAAAGATAACATCATGAATTAACCTCACTCATTATGGATTTTATATCGATTTTCCCATTTGCGGTAAGTGGCAATGCCGCCTTAAACACAAACCGGTTCGGTACCATGTAAGGCATCATCATCGTTTGTAAATCTTTTTTGATCGCCATGGTAAGTTCCATTTGGGTTTTAAAGTTATTTTCTTTCGTTGTCACGTAGGCTACAAGTTGTGAAACTTTATGATTTAAATCATATTTAGGTACGGCAACGGCTTGTTTAATTAATCGTTGCGCATTTAAAAAATGATTAACTTCTTCCAACTCAATTCGGTAGCCATGAAGTTTAATCTGAAAATCAAGTCTGCCCAGATAACGCAGCATCCCGTCCGCAGTTAATTTACCTAGGTCACCTGTATAATAAATTTTCTGGCCATCAAGGCTTTTGAACACACCAGCTGTTTTTTGAGGATTATTTAGATAGCCTTTGGAAACTCCGGGACCAGCAATCACGATTTCACCTGACTCATCTGGCGCTACGTCTCTTCCCTTTTGATCCACAATCTTAATAAGGGTGTCCGCTTTGGGTCTTCCAATTGGTAACCGCTCATACTCAGATAGTACCGCTGTTGTTACTTCAACTGCCGTTACCGCCACGGTTGCTTCCGTTGGCCCATAAGTATTATAGATGTGAGCCTGTGGAAACCGCTGTTTGAGCAAGGCTGCCGTTTGATGGGTAAGTTCTTCGCCGCAAAAAAGAAAATGCGTAAGCTCGGGCAAATGTGTGGCATCAAAGGTTGGCTGCAACAGGCAAATTTCAACAAACGATGGGGTTGATACCCATTCGTTGATGTGCATTTTTGGTAAATAAGCAAAAAGCTGTTTAAAATCGTCCGTTATCTGTTTAGGTAAAACCCGCAAAGTTCCCCCATTAACTAACGTCGGATAAAGGCTCATTACGGACAAGTCAAAAGAATAGGGTGCTTGCGCTAAACAGGTGGGTGCACTCGGTAATTTAAAATCCGTCAACATCCAGTTCACAAAACTACTCAGATTACGGTGACTAATTTGGACCCCTTTTGGCTTGCCAGTTGTACCAGAAGTAAAAATAATGTAAAAATTTTGGTCATTTTTTACCGCATTGGTGGCATGAAATTCAACGGTGTGCTGAAAAATCTGTGTCAATGTGGCCGTATTTATAACAGGTATATCATCTATCCCAATTGGTAGTTGGGTAACCGCAATGCAAGCAGCCGGCCGGGCAATTTCTTTGATCATCGTTAACCGTTCATTCGGTGAATGTTGATCAATTGGTATATAAGCATGCCCACTTTTGACCACCCCTAAAAATGTGGCGATCATTTCAAATGTCTGGCCACCATAAACCATAATTGGTGCCGATGTTGTGAAGTGCATCTGGCTAATTTGGGAAGCTAATGCATCCGAATACTGTTTTAATTCACGGTATGTATGCGTCTCTCCCAAATAGTCATAAGCAATGTGATCAGGTGTTGCTACTGCAACTTGATCAATGGCTTGAATGACATTCGTCATTGTCATTTTTAAATCCCCCCATAGTTCGTTTTAAACCTAAAATTCGTTGTAAATAAAAGTACCGCCCTGTATGCCGCTATAGCCGTACAAATAAACCAAAACTAAAAAAACGGCAAAATAAAAAAACATTCGTACTAGAAATTTCACCGATTCCCGAGTCCACAATGTTTTAAAAAAGTTTTTCATGTTTTCCCCCCTTGAATACATGCTTTACCTTCACAGTATCTCATGAATGATTCGACCTGTAAATATCTTTCAGTATAATCACTTAATCTTCCTGTAACAATCCATTAACACAATCGTTAACAACTTCTTTATTTCCATTAAATTTTTCTAGCTAAAAAAAGAGGCACACGAATTTTTCGTGTGCCTCTTCCCAATACATCCCCACAGATACTTAAGCATACTGTGCTAAGACTTTTTCGATTTGTTCTTTGGAATGATAACCAACTAAGGTGTCCACAACGGCACCGTCTTTTTTAACCATTAAAGTCGGAATACTCATAATACCGAAGTTTTGAGCAGTCTTTGGATTGGCATCAACATCCATTTTAGTAAATTTCACCTTATCATTCATTTCTCCTTCAAGTTGCTCAACAACAGGAGATTGCATCCGACAAGGTCCACACCAAGTTGCCCAAAAATCAGTCAAAGTCACACCGTCACTGGTTTTGTCATTAAAGTTATCGTCCGTAATTGCTTCTACCATATCAATTTGCCCTCTTTCTTGTTTACTATCAATAGTTTATCAAAAAAAAAAATAAATACAAAAATTTTGCTTACTAAAAATTAGCTACTTAAAGTAAACAACCGTTGCGCCATTACCGCCAGCGTTAGGCGCAGCATACTCAAAATGTTTTACTTGGCGATTGCGCTGTAAGTATTTTGTAATCCCATTACGTAAAGCACCCGTTCCCTTGCCATGGACAATCGTAACCATGGGGTATCCCGCTAGCAGTGCGGAATCAATATAGCGGTCGACCTCAGTCATTGCTTCTTCGTATCGTTTGCCGCGCAAATCAAGGGTCGTTTTGACCGCTGAACTAGCTGTCCGTCTGATCGTTGTTCTACTGCCCGTTCTGGCTTCTTTTTCTGGTGCAATTTTTTCTAATTCGTCAGTAGCTACCTTCATCTTTAAAATCCCCAACTGGACTTCCCAGTGCTTTTTATCCAGTTGACGAAGCAACGTGCCGCGTTGCCCATAACTCGTCACGAGAACATCATCATTGACTTTCAGAGTTTGCTTTGCCTTGGCACGTTGGAGGACCCGATTCTTTTTCAGGTTCGGTGCCTGGTGCAACGCATTTAATTCGCTTTTAGAATCAATCAGCTGGTTTTCCTTAATACTTGCGCCACCCTGCATTTCCATCTTTCGAAGTCGTTTAATAATCTCCGTTGCTTTCTTTTCAGCGTCAGCGACCAGATCATTGGCCTGCAACTTAGCTTTCTCTAAATATTGGTCCTTAGAGTTAAGCAATTTTTGATATTCATTGCTCAAATCCTGATGCAATTGTTCTGCTTCTGCCACTTCCGTTTTTAAACGAGCAGCCCGATCACTAGCTTCTTTTTGCCGAGCAGCCAAATCTTTAATCATTGCACTGAGGTCCTGACTATCTTGATCCATTAAACCCCGGGCTTGTGAAATAACACCAGGCTCAACGCCCAAGCGCGTTGCAATATCAAAAGCGTTACTACTCCCCGGAATACCCACTAATAACTTGTAAGTAGGCTTTAAGGTTTGGGTATCAAATTCCATACTAGCATTCATGGTTTCCGGTCGGTTATAGCCGTATGCTTTAAGCTCAGGATAGTGCGTAGTGGCCATGACGTAACTTCCCGCACTCCCGACACGATCCAGTATCGCGATGGCCAGGGCTGCCCCTTCTTTAGGATCTGTGCCCCCACCCAGTTCATCAAAGAGAACTAAACTATGCTGATCGATCTGAGCCAGAATTTTGACAATGTTATCCATATGAGAAGAAAAAGTACTCAAATTTTGTTCGATTGATTGTTCGTCACCGATATCCGCAAAAATCTCAGTAAAAATTCCCATCTGGCTATGCTCATTAACCGGGATAAACAATCCGGATTGAGCCATTAATTGTAAAAGGCCAAAGGTTTTCAAAGTAATTGTTTTGCCACCCGTATTAGGTCCGGTAATGATCAAGGCTTTATAGGTTTCGCCAAGTTCAATATCATTAGCAACCACTTTTTGGGGGTCAATCAATGGATGACGTGCACTCCTGAAGTAAACATGGTTCTCTTTTGAAATTGTGGGTTCCGTTCCTTTAATTGCCGCTGCATAGCGCGCCTTGGCATTAATAAAGTCTAAGTGCCCTAAGATGGTCGCATTATTCAAAAGTTCCTCTCGGTAAGGTGTCAAAAGTTCAGAAAGCTCAGCTAAAATACGTTCCTCTTCATTTTTTTCTTCTACTTGATTTTGGCGCAAACGATTATTCAGTTCCATGACTGCTTGCGGCTCAATATAAAGCGTCTGACCAGAAGCACTTTGATCATGAACGACCCCACCAAAATGATTGCGGTACTGGGCCATCACCGGGATCACATAGCGGCCATCACGCATCGTAATGATTGTTTCGCTCAAATACTTCGCATCTTTTCCACGCGTATAACCATCCATTTTCGTTCTAATTTCGGATTCCGTTGTCGAAATACGCGTCCGAATGCCAAATAATTTATCGGAGGCTTCGTTGGTAATGTGCCCATCACCCTCAATTGATTTAATGAGCCGTTTCGAAATCTCTGGTAATATTTCTAGTTTGGCAACAGTTTCGAATAGCGTATGGAATGTTATTTTCTCTTCTTCTAATTTAGCAAAAAAGCGAACAATATCCTGTGTTGTGCGCAGCATCTTAGTGATTTGGGCAAGCTCCAAGCCACTTAAAGTCGCCCCTATCTCCAATCGCTTCATTTGCGGGCGAATATTAGCCAATTTAGCAATTGGAATGCCCCCCTTTAATCGATAAATATCAGCGCCGTCTAATGTTTCCGTGAGGGCCAGTTGAATCGCCTCATAGTCCGTCATCGGAAACAGATTAGCTAACTCCTGGAGGCCATTTTGAGAAGCCAGGTAAGGTTTCAGCTTATCCTTTACCTTTTGATATTCTAAAGTTTCAAAAATCTTTTTATTCATTTTTCAGTTCCTTTTATTGTTTAATCGTATTTTTGGCTTCAACACGTTCTTAACTTCATTAAAAAGAAAAGAAAACGACCAGATCTGAAGTTACTATCCACCCAGATTTGATCGTTTTCAACCTAATCGACAAAAAGCACTAAGCCTCGTCATTGTCGCCCAAGAAAGTATTTAAAACTTCTTCGACCATTTTCCATTCATCGTCTGATTCGATTTCATTTAACTGTCCTTCATCTGCATTGCCATTTTCATCTGGCACATAAGAATAAGCCTGAATGTCAACTTGTTCATCATTTTCTGCATCAGCAGGGTACAAAAACATATAGGATTTACCATAATCCTCGGAATCAAACGTAAATAAAACGTTGTAAAGTTCTTCATTTCCGTGTTCGTCAACGAGTGTAATCTGTTGTTCCTCTTCGCTCATTAGGAAACCTCACTTTAATTTATTTAATAACTTACCGTGGCGATCTAAATAATTTTCAAGTATCAAACTAGCTGCCAATTTATCAATAACTTTTTTTCTTTTCTTACGTGAAGTGTCGGCCTGCTCAATCAACATCCGCTGAGCCTCAACAGTCGTGAGCCGTTCATCTTGGTAATCGACTGGTAAATTGAAGGTGTCGGTCATCAGCTTACCGTAAGCCTTCGCGGCGTCCACTCGGGGTCCCGACGTATTATTCATATTTTTTGGAAGCCCCACTACAAATCCAGCGACGTCAAATTGTTTAACAAGTTCTGCAATGCGTGAAACACCAAACTCTTCCAGTTCCTCATTAATGGCCACAATTTCAACACCTTGTGCTGTCCATCCCAGTTCATCACTTACCGCCACTCCGACTGTTTTAGAGCCAACATCTAAACCCATTAATCTCATTTAACTGGACCTGCTGACTGGCCAGATTTATCCAGATCCTTATGGTCCTTTGCGAGATAATTACGCACGAGTTCCTCAATAATTTCATCACGTTGATGTTTCCGAATCAAGTTACGTGCATCATTTAATCGCGGGATATACGCTGGGTCTCCCGAGAGTAAGTATCCAACAATTTGGTCAATTGGATTGTATCCTTTCTCCTCTAGGGCATCATAAACCGTTTTTAAGGTTTCGTGTAAATCCTTAGGAGCATCGTTACTAAAGTCAAAAAACATTGTCTTGTCTAATTTACTCATCGAAAGCACCTCCTGTACTGTCATCAAGCTAATTCTACCTGATGAAGAAAAAAAGTACAAATATTGAAGGCCGTTGTAATCAATTCGTAACACCCCGTTAGCAAATTAGCAATATATCTCAGTTTTGTGTTAACCACGTTATGCCGTCAGCAAGCGCCTGTTTTAATCCAGCAGGATTGCTTCCGCCAGCCTGGGCTAAATTAGGACGACCCCCGCCACCACCGTTAATTTGTTTAGCAATGGCGCGAATAAGATCACCGGCTTTCAGTCCAGCTTTCACCTTATCTTCCGACACAGCTACTAATAAGTTCGCCTTTTCACCGATTGTCGTGCCTAAAATCAGGACATCAGAAATTTGACGCTGCTTCCAATCATCAGCAAGTTCCCGTAATTGCGGCATTCCTGAAACTTTAACCACATCAGCTACCACCGTATAATTGCCAGCTTGTTGAACCTGATCGAAAATACCGGCAGCAGCCTGTTTAGCCATCTTAGACTCCAGTGTACTTACCTTTTGTGTCATCTCTTTTAGACTCGTCTGTAACTGAGCCACTTTGTGAGGTGTATCCTTAATTTGAATGGCCTTTACTTCCGAAGCCGTCTGTTGCAACAAACGTTCCCGCTTTAAGAGGTATTCATAAGCTTCTGCTGAAGTTACCGCCTCAATTCGACGCACTCCTGCGCCCACACCAGATTCGGAAATAATTTTAAAGAGCCCCAACTCATTGGTGTTTTTGACGTGATCGCCACCGCAAAACTCAACGGAGTAATCGCCGATACTTACCACCCGGACCTTTTTGCCATACTTTTCTGTAAATAACGCAATGGCGCCCATTTTTTTGGCAGATTCAATATCCGTTTCCACAGTTGTCACCGGGATTTCTGCAAAAATCTTCTGATTGACAATGCGCTCAACTTTTTGCAAATCCTCAGTTGTCACCTGACCAAAATGAGTGAAGTCAAACCGCAGGTAGTCTGGTTCAACTAAGGAACCCGCCTGTTTTGTGTGTGAACCAAACACATCGCGCAGAGCTTGATCTAATAAATGGGTGGCAGTATGGTTTTTCTCAACTTTGCTATGAAAATGCAGGTCAACCTTTAAAGTGTAGGTCTGTTCTGTTTCTAATGTTCGTAAAACCTTAACCGTATGCAGATTTTGCCCATTAGGTGCATGCTGAACATCCTTGACCTCGGCAACCACATTCCCATGATTGTCCGTAATTGTGCCCTTATCAGCGACCTGCCCACCCATTTCTGCATAAAATGGGGTTACATCAAAAATGAGTTGGGCTTCTCCCTTTTGTGCAGTAGTAACGATCTGGTCATTTTGAATAATATCTTTCAAGGTACTGTGTGGCACTGTAAGTTCTGTATATCCAACATAGCGACTGGGTGTCTTGATGTCCGTGAGCAAATCAGATTGAACGCCCATCGAAACGAGGTTGCCACGGGCCGCACGTGCGCGTTGTTTTTGCTGTTGCATTTCAGCCTCGAAACCATCTTTGTCCACCTCAAGGCCCTCGTTATGCGCATATTCCATCGTTAAATCTAATGGGAACCCATAGGTATCAAATAATTTAAAGGCATCAGCCCCAGTAATGACGTTCTCATTGGCAGCTTTTTGTTTTGCAATAATCTGGTCTAATAACTGAACCCCTTCGTTCAGCGTTTCGTTAAAACGATCTTCTTCTGACTCAACAACTTTGGCAATATAATCTTTTTGTTCCAGCACTTCGGGATAATAAGACTTCATAATTTCGCCTACCACAGGCACTAATTGATATAAGAAACTCTTTTCAATCCCTAATTTTTGCCCATACATCACTGCGCGGCGAATGAGACGACGAATAACATAACCCCGTCCTTCATTGGAAGGTAAGGCACCGTCCCCGATTGCAAACGTGATTGCCCGCGCATGGTCGGCAATTACCTTAAACGCCACATCTTGTTCTGGATCATCGTGATAAGTCTTACCACTGAATGTTTCTGTCTTTTTAATCAGAGGGAGAAACAAATCTGTTTCAAAATTCGTGGGGGCATTCTGGAAAATGGAGACTACCCGTTCTAATCCCATCCCCGTATCAATATTTTTATGTGGCAACGGTTCGTAGGAACCATCCGGCTGATGATTAAACTGAGAGAAAACAATATTCCAGATTTCCAGATAGCGTTCATTTTCGCCACCAGGGTAATTTTCAGGATCATCAGCAGCTAGATTATTAAAAGCCTCACCGCGATCATAGAAAATTTCTGAGTCCGGACCACTAGGACCTTCACCGATATCCCAAAAGTTATCTTCAACCGCAATAATGTGATTAGCAGGAACGCCCACAGCTTCCCAATCTTTTTTAGCTTCAGTATCCTTAGGGTAAACTGTGATGTACAGTTTTTCTGGATCCATAGCAAACCACTGCGGGCTAGTCAAAAGTTCCCATGCCCAGGTAATTGCTTCTTCTTTAAAATAATCGCCAACCGAAAAATTTCCTAACATTTCAAAGAGTGTATGATGGCGGGCAGTATGACCCACATTTTCGATATCATTTGTCCGAATACTTTTTTGTGAGCTGGTCAAACGCGGCACTTCAGGAACGACGCTGCCATCAAAATACTTCTTCATCGTCGCCACTCCAGAATTAATCCACAATAAGGTGGGATCATCGTGGGGAACTAAGGATGCACTTGGTTCGATGATATGGCCTTTAGATTGAAAAAAGTCCAAAAACATTTTTCTAACTTCACTACTTGATTTTCTTTCCATAATTTTTCCTCTCCAATGACATAAAAAGACCGTTGCTAGTAAAGACGCCTTAGCGCGGTACCACTTTACTTGCAACGATCTTGATCGTTTACCTCTTAAGCTCTTTAACGCAGAGTCGCGGATCTCATTTAAGGTAGCACTATCATTTTAAACTCGTTTTTCTCATCAGCCAAAACGTTTCTGAAAAGTTTAGGCATGATAGCATGTCCTTAACCAAATGTTATTATATTGCAGTCAAACTCCGCTTGTCAATGCTCGCTCGAATTTCGCTTGGCTCGATTTTGCTTAATCTTTTGTCGTTTAGTTTTAAGAAATTCCTGATGTTTAGCCACCCGCCGATCACGCTGGTCTTTTAGTTCAATCGCTTTCTTAATTTGCCGTTTGTAACCTGGCTTAACTTTGCGCTTTTTCTTTTTAACTAAGCCCACCATCGTTGGATCCAGCTTATGATGATCTTTTTTTCGCGTTATGCGTCGATTACGATCGTAGGAAGCCACTACTTCACCGTTTTTAATCGCTTTAGGTTGGAATTTTACACCCAATTTCTCAATTTCCGAAATTTTTGCCTCTTCACCGGGCTCGTAAAGGGTGATTGCCACACCGGACATTCCGTTACGTCCAGTTCGACCAACGCGATGAATGAAAAATTCCAGATCATCCGGAATGCCATCATTAATCACCATCGAGACGCCTTCAATATCAATTCCCCGCGCTGCTAAATCGGTTGCCACTACAAATTGAAAATCAAGGTTGTGGATTTCTTTCATCACACGTTTGCGTTCGCGTGGCGGAACTCCCCCGTGCACCTTTGCAACCTTAAGTCCCTGATTTTTTAAGTAAGCTGTTAATTCATCCGCTCGATCTTTGGTATTGCAGAAAATCAAGACAAGATATGGTTCACCAATCGTCAATAGTTGATGAATGACACTATTTTTACTCTTACTTTTGGTTGGAATCAGCCAATTCTCGATAGTTGGACTAATAATACTTTGTACTGGGATTTCTTCAATAACCGGATTTACCATGTATTTTTTCAAAAAGACATTTAACGATTTAGGTATCGTAGCCGAAAAGACCATCATCTGTAGCTTGGTTGGTAAACTCGCGGCGATTTTATCAACCTCATTTAAAAAGCCCATATCAAGGGTCATATCTGCTTCATCCACCACAAACTGGGTTGCCAAGTGGACATCAAGTGCTTGACTTTTGATCAGGTCCCAGACACGGCCAGGTGTCCCGATAACCACTTGGGGTTGCCGATGGTTCAATTTTTCCACCTGACGTTTTTTATCCGTTCCGCCAACAAAATTGCTAACTTCAATTTCTTTTTCAGAATATTTTGCTAATTGGCGTGCCGCTGCAAAAATTTGATAGGCCAGTTCACGGCTCGGGGTTGTAATGACGGCCTGAACCTGCTGCTTATCTGGGTCAATTTGATTTAAAATCGGTAACAAAAATGTATGCGTCTTGCCACTTCCCGTTTGTGATTGGCCAATGACACTTTTGCCTGACATAATAACCGGAATTAGTTTTTCTTGCACTGGTGTTGGCTGTTTAAAATTAATCTCTTTAAGCGCGGAAATTAAAAAAGGTTGTAGACCAAATTCTGTAAAATTGCTAGTCATGAATTATACCTTTCCCTTCTGCTGATACGCTGCAGCAATCTCTGCAAGCTCAGTTCTAATCACATTCACTTCTGCCATATCCTTAGCTTTAGCTCCACTTGCTAATGCATGTCCACCACCATCATGGCGTTTGGCTAAACCGTTGATGGAAGGTCCTTTCGACCGAAGACGGACGCGATAACTCCCGTCTCTTTGGACCACAAAAATTGCCCAGCAAACCACGGTATCAATCTTACCCGGTAAAGGCACAACCCCTGCTGTCCCCGCGTCCTTTAAATCAAACTGATCCAAAACTTCTGCTGTCAAGCAAACCGTTGCGGCCCCCGCATCCGTAATTTCTAAGTTTTGATAAACATATGCTGATAGGCGTGCCACGGGTAGCGCGATGCTATCCAATTTTTGGTTAACTGCCGTAACATCAAATCCGGTAGCCATCAAAGCTGCCGCGACGCGTAATGTGTGAGGCGTAGTTGCCGGATATAAGAAGCGGCCAGTGTCGCCAACAATTCCTGCATAGAGCGCTCTGGCAGCCTCTGAAGTTAGCGTAAGTTCTTTTTTAAATTGATGATAAAAATCATAGATGAGTTCCGAACTGCTGGAAGCACTAGGCACCACCCACATTAAATCACCGTACGGATCGTCATTGGGATGATGATCGATTTTTATTAATTCCTGGCCATTTGTGTAACGATTATCATCAACCCGAGGTGGATTAGCAGTATCCGTAACAATTACCAAGGCATCATCATAATCATCATCGTCTGCAATTTCCATTTCGCCGATCCAATTCAAACCACTCACTTGTTTCCCGACTGCTAAAACAGTTTTCATGGGGAAAGATGCCTGAATAATTTCAGCCAACCCAATTTGTGAGCCAATTGCGTCAGGATCCGGACGCTGGTGACGATGAATAATAATTCGTTGGTGTTTTTTTATTTGTTCAAAAATTTCTTGCTGCAGTGTCATATTTTCTTCTTTCTATTTCACTCAAAGTTACATAACGTGTGTTCACTTCAACCAAGTATACTAGGTTTCGGCCGCAAACACAAAATTTGTTGCAGGGGACTATTGGAAGAGTGGTAAAACCATATTTTGGAAATTAACCCCTGCTAAATTCGTGAGTGTAATTCCTAACAAACGAACGCCCCGATCTGAATCACCAAATTCTTCAAATAACTGATTAGCATAGAAAAAATAGGCTTCCTCGGTATTCTCCAAAAATTCCCCAAAAGTTTGGCGTTTCGTGATGGTCTCAAAATCGGAGTAACGAATCTTTAAAACCAACGTTTTGCCATGCTTTTCACGTTTCTTCATTGCAGAAGCCACTTTGCCAGCAAGTTCATGTAAAGCCTGTTCAATTTCTGTTGCCGTCGTCAAATTAGGGTTATAGGTACTTTCTTTGCCAATTGATTTTCGTTGTCGTTGATAGGCTACCGGACGATCATCGGCCCCTCTTACCCGGTGATACAAAACGTCGCCAAAACGTCCGAATTGATGAATCAATTCTAGCTCGCTTTTTAAGTATAAGTCCCGGCCGGTAAAAATCTTCAACGCGTGCATTTTAGGAATGGTTTTTACGCCAACACCACGAAACTTTTCAATTGGCAACTCATCCAAAAACTCACGAACATCTTCTGGAAGGATAACAGCGACACCGACTGGCTTTTGGTATTCTGAGGCGAGTTTGGCTAAAAACTTATTGTAGGAGATGCCCGTGGAGCAGGTTAGCTTGGTTTTAGCATAGATCTCGCTTTGTATCCGGTGGGCCACTTCAACTGCACTTTCGATGTGTTTTTTATTTTGGGTCACATCCAAGTAAGCCTCATCAAACGCTACTGGTTCAATCTTTTCAGTGTAAGTGTGAAAAATTTCATGAACCTGCTCTGAAACTTGTCGATATAATTCAAAGTTTGGTGTTTTAAAGACCGCTTTGGGGCAGAGTTCCAGCGCTTTTTGGGCACTCATTGCCGAATGGACGCCAGATTTTCTTGCAAGATAGTTGGCCGTCGCAACAACACCCTTACCGCCTGTTTGTCGCGGGTCGCGCGCAATAACTAAAGGTTGCCTACGCAACTGCGGATTTTCTCGTTCTTCAATGGAAGCATAAAAGGCGTCCATATCCACATGGATAATTTTCCGCGATGTATCGATATGAATTGGAATATTTTCAACTGTTGCTTTCATGATTATCACCCACCGTAAGTTTACCCGAACGTACGTTTGAACACAAGCCAAAAACAAAAAAGGAAGAGGAAAGGAAAAATCTCCCAACCTCTTCCGGTCTCCGAACTTTAATCGCCGAAACCACGAAAAAAAGTTAACTGCCCTGCTTGACGACGCAAACCAAATGAGTCAAAAACCGCATCATTTGGCTTGGGTTGTTATACTCGAAGTTAAACCCCTTTTCCCACTCTTCGCCGTTGATTATCTGTTTGGATTATAAACCCATGTACGGTGGTCGCGAGCCAACAATTCATTTGCTGCCTGGGGTCCCATCGTACCACTTACATAATTCGGAAATTCAGCTTCTTCGCTGTCCCAAGTCTGGCGAATCACATCTACAATTCGCCAAGCTTGAGCAACCTCATGCCAGTGCGCAAAATTGGTTCGATTACCATCTAACGCATCATGAATCAGCTTCTCATAAGCCTCAGGTACTTTCGCTTTTTCCGCTGCTGACTTATGATACTCTAAATGAATCGGCATAGTTCCGTAGCTTTGGTTACCATTCTTAACATTTAAATCAAACCGGTAGCCTTGATCAGGCTCAATATAAAGGGTCAGCACGTTTTGCAAAAGCTTGGCATCAGCATCCGCTACTGACTTAAAAATGTTTTGATCCACATTTTTAAAAACCACATTAATTTGAGTCGATTTTTGGGCAAGCCGTTTGCCAGTTCGCACGTAAATCGGTACTCCGGCAAGACTTTCATTTGTAGTTACCAGTTTGCCGGCTACAAAAGTCTCAATTTGTGACTGAGCATCGGTTCCCTCTTCATTTCGATACGCCTGTTGTTCCTGATCCGCATCCTCACCATACTGACCACGCACGAAATTTTGGCGGGCTTCCTCTTCGGAATAAATTTTAATATTCTGAAGTGCCTCCACTTTGCGATCTCGGAGTTCCCCAGCAGTGTATGCACGAGGGCGTTCCATCGTGAGTAACGAAATGATCTGCAGAATATGATTCTGGACCATATCCCGCAAAGCACCAGCGGTCTCATAATAACCGGCCCGTTCTTCTACACCTAACGATTCAGCCAAGGTAATCTGAATATTATCGATATGTTCTTTGTTCCACAGTGAAGCGATCACTTGGTTGCCAAATCTAAGCGCCGCAATACTTTGAATGGCTTCTTTACCTAAGTAATGGTCAATGCGATAAATTTGATCTTCTGAAAATGCAGCCGAAATTGCATCATTAAGTTCCTTAGCCGTCTTTAAGTCGCGACCAAAAGGTTTTTCAATAATCAAACGGTTAAACCCATGGTCTGTAATTAACTTTTCGGACTTTAAGTGAGCTGCAATCGTCCCAAAGAACCGGGGAGCCATAGCCAAA
Organism: Pediococcus siamensis; assembly: GCF_047220215.1. Lineage (GTDB taxonomy): Bacteria > Bacillota > Bacilli > Lactobacillales > Lactobacillaceae > Pediococcus > Pediococcus siamensis. Next base: position 692,755 of record NZ_CP178375.1, on the reverse strand, counting down.
TAATAAATGCGGTTACCCTTTAATTCGTACTTTTCATCTAATTTGTCCGCGAGTTTTCTAAGCGCGACATAATGTTCTGTATCATTAACATTGTGTGACTGATAATAGAAATGACTGGCAAATTTCCGTACAAGCTCACTGTTTGTTCGATCTGCTTCATGACCATCGTCTGCAATGGCGTTCATCACGACTTCATGATAATGGTCGTTAGTCCAAGGACGTCGTGCCGTCCCAATGACAGCAAAATTATCTTTCAAATACCCCTTTTCATATAAACGGAATAATGAAGGATACAATTTGCGATAAGCTAAATCGCCTGTTCCTCCAAAAATAATAAATAACGCTTGCTGTGTCATAACGACTTGCCTCTCTTTCGCAATATCTGTTCTTTCCAATTATGATGCTTTCTTCTTAAATACACAACTTTTTTCCCTTAAAAAAAATTTGAAACCGCGAAGTTTCAAATTTTAGTGACACTTTTATTCTTTTGTTGAATTTTCATCATCTGGATTAACTGATGCTTCAGATGATGCGGCAGAATCTGTAGCAGAAGCTTGCTCCTCAGCTGCGGTTGAATCCGTATCTGTAGTTGCGGTTTGAACGGCTTCGACATGATCAACATGCATGATAGCTGTGCGATCAAAAACCAAGTAAATTCCGTCACAGTCTAAAGTAACTGTTTTAGCATCGGCATCAATTGAATCTACAACCCCGTGTAAGCGACCAATTGTTACAACCTTATCGCCAACCTGCAATTTACTCATCATTTCTTGATGCTTTTGCTGTTGCTTCTTTTGTGGCCGAATCATCATAAAATACATTAATCCGAAAATTAAAACGATAAAAATAATGCTTCCATAGCTTCCGAAAGCTGAACTTGTTGCTAATAACAATATAAACACCTCATTTTCTTTATCTTAACTGTATCAAATATTACCTCGTACTTCCAGCTAAATTAAAAATTCTTTGCATTTGGCTGGTTATACCCATATTCTTCAAAAAAAGCTGCCCGAAACTCTAGTAAATTATCATCCTGAATGGCCTGGCGGACCTGCTTCATCAAATGAACCAAAAAATAAGTATTATGAATACTGGTTAATCGCAGCCCAAAGGTTTCATCAGTTTTCATTAAATGACGAACATAGGCACGTGTAAAGTTACGGCAAGTATAGCAGTCACAATGATCGTCAATCGGTGTAAAATCGCGCGCATACTTCGCATTTTTGACAACCAAGCGCCCATGAGAGGTCATACAAGTGCCATTTCGTGCAATCCGGGTAGGCAATACGCAGTCGAACATGTCAACACCGCGGATGACCCCATCAATCAAGGAATCTGGGGAACCAACTCCCATCAGATATCGCGGCTTCGTTTCAGGAAGCATGGGCGTTGTAAACTCTAGCACCCGGTTCATTTCATCCTTAGACTCACCTACAGATAAGCCACCAATCGAATAACCAGGGAAGTCCAGACTCACCAAATCGCGGGCGCTTTGTTCCCGCAAGTCTTTGTATCCAGCCCCCTGAACAATTCCAAACAGAGCTTGCCAACTTGGGTTTTGGTGGGCTTTCAATCCGCGTTCTGCCCAGCGGCTCGTCCGCTCAACGGAATGTTTCACGTAATCATAACTTTCAAAGAATGGTGGACACTCATCTAAACTCATCATGATATCGGGTCCCAAATCATTTTCAATTTGAATTGCCTTTTCAGGACTCAAAAACATCTTGGCCCCACTAATTTCGTTTTGAAAATGAACACCCTCTTCGGTAATATCACGTAGTTTAGCTAGTGAAAATACTTGAAAGCCACCCGAATCGGTCAAAATACCCTTTTTCCAGTTCATAAATTTGTGGAGACCGCCGGCTTCTTTGACAATGTCTTCTCCCGGTCGCACCCATAAATGGTAAGTGTTTGACAAAATAATGTCAGCTCCGATCGCCTCTAGTTCTTCTGGCGACATGGCTTTCACTGTTGCTTGCGTTCCTACTGGCATAAAAATGGGGGTGGGAAAGGTGCCATGCGGTGTTTCAATCTCACCTAACCGTGCCCCAGTATGCTTCTCAGTCTTAATCAAATGATACTTTATTGCTGGTTCCACAGAAATTCTCCGTTTCTATCTTTTATTTAATGAACATCGCATCGCCAAAACTAAAGAAGCGATATTTTTCATCAATGGCATGTTGATAAGCATTCAAAATCATGTCGCGCCCAGTAAATGCCGCAACTAACATTACCAAAGTGGATTTTGGTAGATGAAAATTAGTAATAAACGCATCAACTACTTTCCATTCGTAGCCAGGCTTAATAAAAATATCTGTCCAGCCACTATCCGCCTTAATTTCACCATTAAATTTTGTACCGACAGTTTCTAAAGTTCGAATTGAGGTTGTGCCCGTTGCAATAATGCGGCCGCCATTTTTGCGAACTTCATTCAACGTAGCAGCGGCTTCTTCACTTAAGCGATAGAATTCACTATGCATTTTATGATCTTCAATATTTTTTTCATCTACCGGTCGGAAAGTGCCGAGGCCGACGTGAAGCGTCAAATAAACTAATTTAACTCCTTTATCTTCAACCTTTTGTAAAAGTTCTTTTGTCCAGTGCAATCCAGCGGTAGGAGCGGCTGCACTGCCACTCTCGCGAGCATAAACCGTTTGGTAACGCTCGGGATCATCCAATTTTTCTTTGATATAAGGTGGCAGTGGTGTTTCGCCTAATTTTTCTAAAATTTCCATAAAAATGCCGTCATAATGGAATTCAATTTCACGACCGCCATGTTCGAGTTCTTTGACCACGGTTGCTTTCAGTAAGCCATCACCAAAATCAATCACAGTCCCCACTTTAGCCCGTTTAGCCGGTTTAACAAGTGTTTCCCACTGGTCACCACTATCATTATGTAGCAGAAGCACTTCCAAATGCGCACCGGTTTCTTCCTTGATACCATAAATTCTTGCTGGCATGACACGTGAATCGTTCATGACCACAGCATCGCCAGGCTGTAATTCATCCAAAATATCATAAAAATGTTTGTCTGCTAAACTGCCGGTTTTGTGGTCCAAAACCAGTAAACGGGATTCATCCCGTTCTTTAATTGGTGTTTGAGCAATCAGCTCGTGCGGTAAATTATAATCAAAATCATCAACTGTGAGTGTCATAATTTTTCTCCTTAATTTTTTGATTGATTAGGGTCAATCCCCAGATGTTCATAGCCTTTTACAGTCACCACACGGCCGCGTGGTGTTCGATTCAAGTAGCCGATCTGCATCAAATACGGTTCATAAACCTCGGCCACCGTTTCTGCTTCTTCACCAATATTAGCGGCAATGGTCCCTAAGCCGACCGGTCCGCCATTGTAATAAGTGATCATCGTTTTTAAAATTTTATTATCAATTTCATCTAGACCTTGCTTATCGACTCTTAAAAACTGAAGCGCCTGCGAAACAATTTCTTCATCAATAGTTGTTTTTTCGGAAACCTCCATAAAATCACGAATTCGTTTTAGCAAACGATTGGCGATCCGCGGTGTTCCCCGCGAACGGCTCGCAATCTCGTGGGCTCCTTCAGGTGTAATCTCCGTACTAAAAATATCGGCAGAGCGTTGCACAATTTCGGTCAAGTCTTCAATTGAATAGTAGCTCATGTGTGCATCAATGCCAAAGCGGTCCCGTAACGGTGCGGAAAGTAACCCCGCCCTGGTTGTCGCTCCAATCAAGGTAAACGGCGGTAACGGAAAGTGAATCGGATGCGCTGTGGGACCTTGACCAACGACAATGTCGACAAAGAAGTCTTCCATCGCTGAGTACAGCATCTCTTCCACAATTTTGGGTAATCGATGAACTTCATCAATAAAAAGAATATCCCCCGGTTGCAACTCATTGAGAAGTGCCACCAGGTCACCAGGCTTTTCGATTGCTGGGCCACTAGTTGTGCGGATATGAACCCCCATTTCGTTTGCAATTACCATTGCTAGGGTTGTTTTTCCCAAACCGGGCGGGCCATATAAGAGCACGTGATCCAAAGATTCTTCACGCTGCTTAGTTGCCTTAATGTAAACGGATAATGCGTGTTTCACACGCTCCTGCCCAATATACTGAGCTAAGGTCGTTGGTCGCAAAGATTTTTCAATCGAAGCTTCCTGATCATCCTCATTTTTTCCTGATACTAATCGATTTTCGTCGGCTTCGTTCACCCATTTCACCTTCTATCACTTTTTCATTAATAATTTCAAACCCCAACTCAAATACTGGTCGGTACTCATATCGGTTTGCTTTTCCAGCGTTGGCTTGATTTTAGCCACATCTTTTGTTGTATATCCTAACGCAGCCAAGGCATCCAGGGCATCAGCTAAAGCCTGATTAGCGGTTGGTTCGACCACAGCTTGTGCGGGTTCAGCTGTGAGAAGAGCCATTTTTCCTTTTAAATCTAAAATAATTTGCTGAGCTGCCTTAGGACCAATCTTAGGGAATTTTTTCAAGTAAGCGACGTCATCATGATTGATGGCATTTACTAGTCCCGAATGATCTTCACTTGCTAAAATTGCCAGGGCACTTTTAGGTCCAATCCCTTTAACCAGTAACAGTTTCTCAAACAGCTCTTTATCTTCGGCATCGTAAAGGCCGTACAAACTGATGCCACTGTCCGAAACAGCTTCGTGAACAAAAATTTTCACTTGCTGTTTTGGATCAACGTGGTACCGATAAGGATTGCCGACAAAGAGTTTATAGCCAATTCCATTTACCTCAAGAACTAAAAATTCTGGTGTGATCTGCGTCACGTAGCCAATTAAATATTCATACATTCAAATTCTCTCCAGTGTCTAAACTAAACATACGTTTGCTTTTACCATTGTACCATAAACAAATCACTATTCTTGCTCTTCTAAAGGTTGATGTGGATCCTGGATCCGTTTAAACATTTTTTTCATATCCGAATTTGAAAAATGAACGAGAACCGGGCGACCATGGGGACAATTAAAAGGATTTTCCGTTTGAGCCAGATCCTTCAGCAATTGTCGCGCTTGCTTATCATCCAGATGATGATTCGCTTTAATGGCCCGTTTGCAACTCATCATGATGGCGGTCTTTTCTCGGAATTTGGCAACCGTCATGCGGCTGTCATTTAAGACATAATCAATCATCTCGCGAATCGTATCTTCCTCTTGCCCCGCTTTAAACCACGTAGGATGTTGATGGATTACAAAACTGTTAGGGCCAAAAGCCTCTAGATGAAGCCCACAACTTGCTAAAACGTCTTCTTTTTCTTGAATTCGCAGCACGTCACTGGTCGCATAATCTAAAACGATGGGGACCAGCAAATTCTGTTCATCTGCGGACACCTCTCCAATTTTTTGGCGGTAGTACTCATAATTAATCCGTTCCTGGGCAGCGTGTTGGTCCAGGATATAAAGCCCATCTTCCGATTCCGCAAATAAAAAGGTGCCATGCATCTGGCCCACATACTGTAAATTTGGAAAACGCGCTTGGTTCTCGGTCGTTTTGGTATCTGGTGGTAAAGAAACCGCCTGTGCTGGTGTTTCGCCAAAAGGCCGGGGCTGATTTTCACCTTGATATTTTTGGGAAAAGCTCTGTAATTGGGAATTCTCCAGCTCTTTTTTATGCTTAATCACAATTGGCTTCTTGCCATTTGCGGGTAAAGCACTAAATAAGTTCTTAGCTTGACCAGTTTGCTGCTCGCCGGATGACTGTCTAGATTGGTCGTCATTTTTGGTCTCAGTGTATTTCACGGAAGCTTCATTCAAATTAAATTGAAGTTGATCCGTATTTAATTTTTGCTTTGTTTGCAAGTTTTTGACTGCAGAAGGAATTAAATTTTCTTTAGACAACACCTTAAAAATAGTTGTGGTAATTAATTTTTGCAGCTGACTCTCTTGGCTAATGCGAACCTCTTGTTTAGCAGGATGCACGTTCACATCCACTAATAAAGGATCCATTTTAACGTTGACAACAGCCACTGGATAACGCCCCACCATTAATTTTGAACCGTAGCCCTCAATAATCGCCTTTGTAATTTGAAAGTTTTTCACGTACCGACCATTTAATAATACCGAAATGTATTGCCGTGATGCCCGCGTAAATTCCGGTAAACTCGTGTAGCCAGAAATTTCAAAATCAACGTCTGCCCCATGGAATGAAACCATTTTGCGAGCGTTTTGAACGCCATAGATACCGGCAATCACTTGTTGTAAACTGCCTCGCCCAGAAGTTCTTAACAATTCACGACCGTCGTGGCTCAGTGTAAATGCGATATTAGGATAGCTCAATGCTAATCGATTCACGATATCTGTAATGTTAGCCAACTCGGTTTGCGGTGATTTCATATATTTTAAACGAGCGGGGGTGTTATAAAAGAGGTCCTTGACACTAATATCAGTCCCTTTTCTGAGAGCCGCGGGTAACTGTTCAAGTTGCACGCCGCCCTTAATGTGAATTTGGGTGCCCGTTTGTTGACCAGTTGATGTCTGTAAAATCACATCGGCAACCGAAGCAATACTGGGAAGCGCCTCGCCTCGAAACCCTAACGATCGCACTTTAAACAAGTCTTCACGTGTCGTAATCTTACTCGTTGCGTGCCGTTGAAACGCCATTGCAACGTCCTCATTTTCGATCCCGTCCCCATTATCCACAATCTCAATGGACTTGAGTCCGGCTTGTTCAACTAATATGTCAATCTGGGTACTGTGGGCGTCAATCGCATTTTCAACTAATTCTTTTACCACCGATGCCGGCCGTTCTACCACTTCACCCGCTGCAATTTGATCGGCAAGAACATCCGAAAGTTCATGTATTTTTGCCATATTATCTCAGCTTTCTATTTATTTCCTAACTTTTTTTGCCATTTATATAATTGATTCATAACGTCCATCGGCGTCATCGCCATTAAATTTGTTTGCCGAATTTGCGCTAAAACTTCTTCGCCTTGAGGATCAGCTGGCTCCGTTCCAAACAGCGCAAGTTGCTCATCGACTGTCTCTGCCTGTTTAGGCTCTGATTGCTTATGTTCTTCCTGCGGTAACTTTTCTTGTGCTTGGGGCGCTGACGAGGAAACCGCCTCATTTTGCCTTCCGACCACCGCATCTGTATCTTCATTTTGCACTTCAAGCTGTTTCAAAATTTTATCTGCCCTACTTAAAAGCTCATCCGGCATCCCCGCCAGCTTAGCAACATGAATCCCATAGGACTTGTCGGCGGGACCGTCTTCCATTTTGTGCAGAAAGACAAGATCCCCATCTTTTTCCACGGCACCGACATGAACGTTCTTTAATTTAGCCAACGTTTGATCTAAAACCGTCAGTTCATGATAGTGGGTGGAGAACAACGTTTTGGCATGCACATGATTATGCACAAACTCAATAATTGCTTGGGCTAAAGCCATGCCATCATAAGTTGCCGTCCCCCGGCCAATTTCATCAAATAAAATCAAACTTTGTGGGGTCGCGTTTTGAATCGCCCGATTGGCCTCCTGCATTTCCACCATAAACGTACTCTGCCCAGAAATGAGGTCGTCCGCGGCCCCTATCCGGGTAAAAATTTGATCAAAGATCGGTAATGTGGCTGAGTCGGCAGGCACAAAACATCCCATCTGCGCTAAAACAACCGTTAACGCCAGCTGACGCATATAAGTACTCTTCCCTGACATGTTCGGTCCGGTAATAAGAAGAATATCCGTGTCCTTTGGCATCTTAACGTCATTAGGTACATAGCTTTGACGACCCATAACTTTCTCAACTACCGGATGGCGGCCACCCACAATGTCAATACTGTGTGCTTTCGTTAAGGTTGGTTTAACAAAGTGATAATTCTCACTAACAACCGCAAAACTTTGTAAAACGTCTAAAGTCGCTACTTGTTTTGCTAATTTTTGGAGTCGCTCAATAACCTGCTTAATTTGTTCCCGAATTTTTGAAAACAACTCATATTCCAATGTTGTGGATTTTTCTTCGGCTTCCAAAATCAAACTTTCTTTTTCTTTTAGTGCCGGTGTAATAAAGCGTTCCGCATTGGTCAACGTCTGTTTCCGATCGTAGCGCCCTTCCGGTACGGCACTTAAATTAGCCTTCGTAATTTCAATATAATAACCAAAAACCTTATTATAACCCACCTTGAGATTCTTAATGCCCGTTGCCTGCCGCTCAGATGCTTCCAACTCCGCCATCCACTTTTTGCCATTGGTCATGGCGTCTCTGTACTGATCAAGTTGTTTATCATAACCATCCTTGATTACATTTCCTTCGGTTACGGAAATAGGGGGCTCATCCACGATTGCACGCTCAATCAAATCGGCAATATCATCAACGGGATCTAACTTAGCAAGCATTTCACCAAAAACCTTACTATCCAAATCAGCCAAAACATGCTGGATTTTTGGAATTTGGCGTAATGAAGTTTTTAACTGAATTAAATCGCGGCCATTGACGTTGCCAAAGGCCACCCTTCCTGCTAACCGCTCCAAGTCATAGACTTTCACTAATTCCTCTTGTAAATTACTACGCTCAAAGTAATGGTCGAGTAATTCACCAACTTTTATCTGCCGATCTTCAATTGCCTTTTTTTGAATGAGCGGCCGATCTAACCACTGTTTTAAAAGGCGCCCACCCATGGCCGTCCTGGTTTCATCCAACAACCATAGTAGCGTGCCCTGTTTTTTCCCGGAACGAATAGAACGTGTCAGCTCTAAGTTATACTTAGAATAGTGATCCATGCGTAAAAAGTAAGCGGGTTCATAGGCAATTGCCTTCTGTAAATGCGCTAAACTGCGTTTTTGAGTCACTGTAATATAAGTGAGGAGGTTCTCAACTGTCGCTTTTTCAAGCGTATCCGTCAATTCCTGGGTTAGATAACTGAGTTCAGCTTTAGTTTCTACCCGATCTTGGTGCGAAACCATGATATTCAATTTTTTAAATTGCTCTTGGGTGGCTGCGTCAATCGTTGGGTCCACCACAATCTCTTTAGATTGTAAATTGACCACTTCGTTAATTACGGCTTCTATTGTGGCTAGGTGGCTTGTTTTAAGCTCGCCAGTTGAAAGATCGGTGTACGCAAATCCAAACTGGTGTGTCTGTGCTTCTTGCGTTAAGGCCGTCAGATAATTATTTGACTTAGCTTCATTCACATTGGAATCTGTAACTGTTCCTGGGGTGATCAACTGAATCACTTCTCGTTTGACCATTCCCTTGGCCAGCCTTGGATCCTCCATCTGTTCACAAATGGCCACTTTATATCCTTTTTCAATTAAGATATCAATGTAGTTTTGAACCGCGTGGTGCGGCATTCCACACATAGGGATGGGATCAACGGCGTTATGGCTTCGAGAAGTAAGCGTCAATTCCAAAATTTGGGCTCCTTTAATGGCATCATCATAAAAAAGCTCGTAAAAATCTCCAATTCGATAAAATAAAAAGGCATCTGGATAATCTTTTTTAATCGCCATATATTGTTGCATCATTGGCGTATCGCTTGTTTTTTGTGGCACATTCTCTCCTACTTTCTACTTCTCTAGCATTCAGTTCAAAAATGGAACTTTCCGTTTTATTTTAACATTTTACATTTAGAGTTCCTACTGCCGGAAACCGACTTTTAATGCGCTCTTCGCACTTTAAATTTAGGCGGTGACTTTAGAACAGATGACAGGGGGTTAAAATACAATCTTAATTTTTGCTATGTTCAAAAACAAAAAAGTTTGGAAAGTTGCTTTCCAAACTTTTTATCAAAATCCCTTTTATTTTGCGTAATTTACTGCTCGTACTTCGCGGATAACTGTCACTTTGACCTTACCAGAATATTCAAGTTGCTTTTCAATCGCACTGCGAATATCATGCGTTAAAGTCGTAGCCTGTAAATCAGATACCTTGGAAGGTTTTACGATCACGCGAATCTCACGCCCCGCTTGAATCGCATAACTCTTCTTAACACCCTTAAAGCTGTTGGCTAAGTTTTCCAACTTTTCGAGTCGATGAATGTAGTTTTCTAATGAATCGCTCCGTGCACCTGGACGCGCTGCTGAAATCGAATCGGCAGCTGCCACCAAGACAGAAGTAACATACTCTGCACCCACATCACCATGATGAGATGCAATCGCATTGATAACTACGGGACTCTCCTTGTACTTCTTAGCAAATTCCACACCGATCGCCACATGAGAACTCTCAACTTCATGGTCGACCGCTTTTCCAATATCGTGTAATAATCCTGCGCGTTTAGCTAAAGTAACATCCTCACCTAATTCTGCTGCTAATATACCAGTTAACTTAGCAACTTCAATTGAATGATCTAAAACATTTTGGCCATAACTGGTCCGGAACTTCAAACGTCCAACCAACTTAATTAATTCAGGATTCATAGAATGAATACCAAGGTCAAAAATAGTCTGCTCACCAACTTCACGAATCTTATCGTCCATGTCTTTGCGAGCCTTTTCGACCATTTCTTCAATTCGAGCCGGATGAATCCGGCCGTCCTGAATTAAACGCTCTAATGCCATTTTGGCAATTTCACGGCGGATGGGGTCAAAACCACTTAAAACCACTGCTTCTGGCGTGTCATCAATAATCAGATCAATGCCGGTTAGGGTCTCTAAAGTACGTATATTCCGTCCCTCACGGCCAATAATACGACCCTTCATATCGTCACTTGGAAGACTGACAACTGTAACAGTTGACTCTGTCGCAACATCTGCTGCACTGCGTTCGATAGCCTGCGCAATTAAGTCCTTGGCTACCTTTTTCGCATCTGCTTGCTCCTTTTCTTCACTTTCCCGAATCATTTTAGCTCGTTCATCGGCAAGTCCCTCGCGCACTTCGTTCAAAATAAGTGTTTGAGCATCTTCTTGTGACATTGCTGCCACTCGTTCTAGTTCTTCGGTACGTTTTGTAACTAATGAGGATGCTTCTTGTTGTTGTTCGTCAATCCGTTTTTGTTCGGAACTTAATTTTTCTTCTTTGCGTTCCAAACTATCTTCACGTTTTTCGAAAGCATTATCTTTATGATCCAACGCCTCTTCCCGCTGTAACAAACGTTCCTCTTGCTTTTGAGCCTCTGCTCGTCTTTGCTTAAGTTCGTTTTCCACTTGGGTTCGGTAGCGGTGACTTTCGTCTTTGGCTTCCAAAAGAGCTTCTCTTTTTTCAGTTGCCGCTTGTTTCTTGGCATTTTCTAAAATACCACTAGCTGTATCCTGCGCATCACGTACATTTTTCTCTTGCACAACCTTATGTACGCAATACCCAATGACATAGCCAACAACAATAGCGATGATTGCGAGGATTATATTGAAAACAGGCATGTTTCCACCTCCGAATCATCAATAGTTGGTTAACTTCTAACCGATTTTTATGATGTTATTTTGATTATTCACACAATACTTAGTTTAGCATTCTCAAGGCGGTTTAATCAAGTTATCTCATCATTTATATTTCCAAAAAGTCGCCGTTTATAAAAATAACCTCTACGTTCTAAAAATGAAAAATCATCTTGACCGCAAAGGTTACTTCTTAACTTTTAGTTTTTGTCCGAAACGTCCAAATCCAGCTCAGATGGATCTTCGGTTGCTTCAGCAGCGGATTCAGGATCCATGTTGTATGCTGCCCGTACTTTTTTATAGATTTCCTCACGTTTTTCTGGATTATCGACAAGGTATTGTTTAGCATTTTCACGTCCCTGGCCAATTCTTTCATCCCCATATGAATACCAAGAACCACTCTTGTTGACGATATCTTTTTCCACTGCCATATCAATAATTTCGCCAGTTTGAGAGATACCTTTGCCATACATAATATCAACCTCAGCCCGCTTAAATGGTGGTGCAACCTTATTCTTAACAACTTTGATGCGGACCCGGTTACCAATAATATCAGTGCCATCTTTAATCTGTTCCGCACGACGAACTTCAAGGCGAATCGTTGAATAGAATTTTAGTGCCCGGCCACCTGGTGTTGTTTCTGGGTTACCAAACATCACACCGACTTTTTCACGAATTTGATTAATGAAAATCGCGATCGTCTTGGTTTTGTTAATTGAACCTGATAATTTTCGTAGGGCTTGTGACATAAGTCGTGCTTGTAACCCGACGTGGGCATCGCCCATTTCGCCTTCAATTTCAGCACGCGGAACTAATGCCGCTACGGAGTCAACGACAACTAAATCAACGGCACCACTGGAAACCAGTGCATCTGTAATTTCAAGTCCTTCTTCACCAGTATCTGGTTGTGAAAGAAGTAAGTCATCAATGTTGACGCCTAAATGTTCAGCATAAACAGGATCGAGTGCGTTTTCAGCATCGATATAAGCAGCTGTGCCACCTTCTTTTTGAACCTGGGCCACAGCGTGTAAAGCCACCGTTGTTTTACCTGAACTTTCAGGACCATAAACTTCAACAATTCTCCCACGTGGATATCCACCAACTCCGAGCGCATCATCTAGTGCTAAGGAGCCCGTTGAAATTGTTGAAATCTGGGTATCCGCAGCTTCCCCCATGCGCATAATCGAGCCTTTACCAAAGTTCTTTTCAATTTTTTTTAAGGCAGCATTTAAAGCTGCTTTTCGTTGTTCATCAGCCAAATTCTTTCCTCCTATTTACGGGAATCACTAACAGTCATAATAATACTTATATTTCACCAAAAAAGCAAGCAAAAACGAACAAAAGTTCGCATTACTTCAAAACCCGATTGATTAAACTTAGGGCATCCATCACAAGGCGTTGCTTAGTAAACGACCGGATTGTTGAAAATGTCACAAGCTGGGTGGTTACTTGCTGTTGTCGATCACTTAACGCCAGCCAGACGTGCCCAATTTTCTCACCGGTGGTGGTATTTTCTACGGTTGGCAAAGCAATTGCAATCGCCCAATCGCTTCGGGTTTTGGTTTGGATTTGTTTTGCCAGGGCAATGGTTTCTTCTTTAGAAGTCAAATTTTTCTGGGGTGTACTGGTTAATTTGGTAACTACTTGGCCGCCGCTTAAGATCGTGTCGTCTGGACGAGCATTACTTAGGTCCGCAGCCAACAATCCTGCTGTGTACCCCTCAATCGTACTAATTGTTAACTTTCTTTCCTGAAGTTTTCGTGTAACCACCTTTGCCAACGAATTATCTTCACCATACCCATAAAAGTAAGCCCCCGCGATTTTTTGAATTTGCGCTTCTAGCCCATCCAAAAGTCGCTGTGCTTCCATTTCGTTGGCAGCTTTGGCCGTTAGCCGGAGGGTCACTTCATTCGTTTTGGCATAGGGGGCCACCGTTGGATTCGTTTGATTCACAATCAACGCACTGAGATCGGTAGTCAGTTGTGATTCCCCAATTCCAAAAAAACGTAACACTCGCGAACGTAACAATTGATCATTAAAATAAGTCCGCTGCAGCAAGGGCACAACCTGTTCCGAAACCATGGGTTCAAACTCGCTGGGCGGTCCCGGTAACAAGAGAAAATCTGGCCCTTGGGCTTGCTGATAGAAAATTCCCACCGCAAAACCAGTTCGGTTAGTGAGTGCCCGGGAATCTTTAAAATACATGGCTTGGATGCGGTTATTCGCCGTCATCGTGCGATTAGTTTCGGCATAGTAACGTTCAATCTTAGCCATTGCCTTGGGATCAATTACCAACTCCTCATGCACATACTTTGCTACTGTTTGTTTCGTGAGGTCATCTTTGGTGGGACCTAAACCACCGGACAGAATGACCAGATCACTTCGCTTGGCAGCTATTTCGATCGTCGCTTGTAAACGTTCAGGGTTATCGCCGACAGTTGATTGAAAATAAGTTTCAATCCCCAAATTAGCTAACTCACGCGCAATAAACGGTGTGTTCGTGTCAGTAATTTCACCAAGTAAGATTTCTGTACCAACTGCAATTAATTCTGCTTTCAAAATTTACCTCCTAAATTTAAGTACGCTTTTTAATAACCCATTTTTTTAAACAATAGAATTGTGCCGACATTTTTAGCTATCGCGATTAAAAAAAGAGCCTGGTTATCACCAAACTCATCTTTGTTCTATTTGAAACCGTCTGAAAAGACATCGCGATTGCGCACAAAGTAATCAATTCCCGAATAAATTGTAAAGAATAAGCAAATATACAGCATAATCGAGGCCATTGGAATATGAAGCGCCTCAAAACAGACGTTATTCAAAATGAGTAAGATAATCGCTAACATTTGTGAGGTCGTTTTTATTTTTCCCGGCATTGCCGCAGCCATCACCTGACCATTGTTTTCAACAATTAGGAGTCGCAAACCAGTCACTGCCAGTTCACGACACACAATAATAGCGATCACCCAAGCAGGCGCTTTGCCCAATGAAACTAAAATAATGAAAGCTGACATAACGAGCATTTTATCTGCTAGCGGATCCGCGAACTTACCAAAATTAGTAACTAAATGTTGGCGTCGCGCAATTTTACCATCTGCCAAATCCGTTAAAGAAGCAACCGCAAAAATAATTGCGGCAATTAACTTTGTGACTGAAAATGAGGTCCCAAACCAGGTGAGTGTCCCCCATGTGTAAGGGATTACCATAACGATGATAAAAATGGGAATCAGAATAATACGAAAAACTGTTAGCTTGTTAGGTAAATTCACTGTGTCTCCTCCTGCTTATTTTTCAATGTTCAATGTAATTGTTTTGGTCTGCGTCGTATCATTTTCAGGATTGAAGTCAAAGCTCTTGCCGTTAACAGTAATCGTCGTTTGCGGCGCGTTTCCCATGGTGATAACCACCTTGGAAACACTTTTAGCAATCTGCTCTGTGTGTGATGCTCCTGCTTGCAAGGTTGCTGCCCAACTCTGTGTCCCGTCACTCGTTACCGAAATCCACGCGTTACTTGTTCCTGCTTTAAAAGTGAGCTTACTGCCGGAACTAGGTGCATTTTTGAGTGTATAGGTTGTCGTTGAGCTGCCCACCCTTGTAATTGACTGGGTTTTCTTGTCTGAAGAAGCCGAGCTAGAAGAAGAACTTGAGCTTGATTCTTTTTTCTTTGAGGAACTGACCGTGTCTGTCACACTTACCCGGTCTTTATTTAAGTTTGGTTGGGTCGCATTACTAGACTGACTCATTCCCCAAATCGTACCTAATACTGCCACAACAACGATGACAACAATAATAGTTGGCAGGTACGTGGTATATTTGCCGTACCGGCGCGAAAATTCGCTTTGCCGAGCGACCTGCTGATGTTGTGTCGTCCGCGACGGTAATTTTTCTTGGGCAAAAGTCGCCCGCCTGGTTTTCTCATCACCTTCAGGCTGTAAGATGCCTGCCAGTAACTCATGCGCATTTAGCCCAACCACAGCCGCGTATTGACTTACAAATGATTTCACGTAGTAATCTCCCGGCAAATCATTCATTTGGCCGGCTTCGATTGCCATCAGATAGCGCTTCTGGATCTTGGTCTTTTCTTGAATATAATCAATTGTAAAACCTTGATCCAAACGAGCCTCTTGCAGTCGTTTGCCAATCTCCTTATTTTGTCTTTCACTCATCACTTTTCACCCACTATCAATTTAATCCGCTACTAGTATAGCATACTCGCAGCCATTTTCTGCCTGTCTGTGCTATTTCAACCAGCCGCCATCCACATAAATAGTTTGGCCTGTTAAATAACTGGCAGATTTGCTCGTCAAATCAGCAATCCAAAAAGCAATTTCACTTGGTTGTGCAAATCGGCCGATCGGAATTTCTGCTGCAATTTGTTGATGATCCGCTTTTGAAAATACCCGATTCATTTGGGTATCAACCGCCCCCGGTGCCACTACATTGACGGTAATCCCGAGGGTGCCCACTTCTCTGGCATAGGCATTGGCAAAGGCACTTTGTGCGCCTTTGATTGTACTATAACCGACTTCCATGGCACTACCGACCGCGCCGTATACCGAACCCACAAAAACAATCCGGCCGCGCCCGCTTCGTGCCAGTTTAGGCTGCAACTGCTTAATAATTTCGATTGGAACGGCAATTTGCATCATCCACATTTCTTGTAATTGCTGGCTGGTTGTCTCGGTAAGTAATTGATAGTCAGTCGTCCCCTGGGCAAAAATAACGGCATCAACTTCAAAAATTGTCTGGAGGAATTCAGTCAACCCGGTGTTATTTCGCATATCATAAGAAACACTTAAAAATTCCTGCTGCGGATAAGCAGCGTTAAACCGAGCTAGCAGTTCTTGAATGCTAGTCTGATTTTGATGGTAATGTAAATAAAGGGACCATCCTTTGGCCGCTAATTCTGTTGCAACAGCCGCACCAATATCACCAGAGGCACCTAATATTAAGGCATGTTTCACGATTTAGCCTCCTCTTTGGGTTGGATAACGAACGTACTAAGTGCACGTAAATCAATTAATTTTTCGGCTACCTGACACAAATCTGTAAGTGTCACATTTTCATAAATTTCAGCTTGATCAAAAATTGTCGTTTGCCCGAATAAGTCACCCTCATAACTGTTGGCGATCGCTTCAATGGCATCCATTCTTTGCAGCAAACGCCCCAACATTTCTCTTTTGGCAAGGGTGAATTCACGTTCAAGTGTGGGCAAAGTTACCCGGGCGTGTTTCAAAACAGTCTGAATCGCTTGTTTAAAATCTTGCGGTCGGTTCGTATCGCTGCTCCAGCTCACATAGTGAAAGGAACGGGATAAGTCGAACTCATAGGAGAACGTATCATCAATAATCCCCTTATTATAGGCCTGCAAGTACCATTCGGAGGATTCACCAAATAAGAGATATAACAGCAAATTCACTTTAATCTGATAGGCTAGACCAGCTCGCCCATCAGGAATCGTGTCCAAACCCTTTAAACCAATAATTGCTTTGGGACGATTGACTGCCAAACGAATTTCTTTATGCGCCGTTATCTCCTGTAAAGATGCCTCCGTAGCAATTTTTACTTGCGGCTGCTTAAATTCCGAAAATGACTTTTGAGCCTGATTTTCTTCAATCCAACTTAGCGTTTCCTCTGGATTAAGATTGCCAACAACAAATAAATCCATGTTTTGGGGATGATAAAACGTGCGGTAGGCCAGATACAAATCTTGGGCCTGAATCTGCTGGATTGTGTCAATGGTACCCGCAATATCAACATGAACCGGATGTTTAGGATAGAGGTTATTTAACAATCCCATGTACAGCTGCCAATCGGGATCGTCATCATACATTTGGATTTCTTGTCCAATGATGCCCTTTTCTTTTTCAACAGATGCTTCCGTAAAATAGGGTTCTTGAACAAAATCCAATAAAATCTCTAAATTTTTTCGAATATTTTGAGTGGCCGAAAACAGATAACTCGTTTTGGTAAAGCTCGTAAACGCATTTGAGTCAGCACCGTAGCGACCAAACAATTCAAACGCATCATACCCCTTTTGATCAAAGAGCTTGTGTTCCAAAAAATGGGCAATTCCGGCTGGCTGGGTCACGTAGCTACTTTGGCCTTGAGGGATAAAAGTGCGATCAATAGCTCCAAAATGCGTGGTAAAAATTGCATAAGTCTTATGAAACCCTTGCTTAGGCAACAAATTGACGCGCAGCCCGTTGGCTAATGTTTGTGTATAACATGTTTCTTGAAATTGTTGATATTCTCGCTTATGCATTTTCTTCCCCCTCTGCGCTCAAAAAGTAAACCGCCTGCAAACGAACTTTTTTGGCCACAGCCATAATTTCTTCGCGTGTAACCTTTTGAATAGCATTTATCCACTGATCCGCGGTAACCGCACTTTTGACTAAGTTATTGGTTAAAGCACGGGCTGTATAGGTCCGTTCGGTATCTAAAGAGGCAATATAATTAGAAACCAACCCCGCCTTGATCTGGGCTACATTCTCATCTGTAAATTCTCCGCGCTCGATGTCCGTCAGTTGCTGCTCAATTATTTTTAGGACACGCGCTTTATCTGCCGTATTAATGCCAGTTTGGACTACCATTAATCCATTAAAAACATCAATATTACTTGACGCGTAGTAGGCCAAACTTGCCTTTTCACGGACATTCAAAAAGAGCTTGGATAATGGGGAACCGCCGAAAAGCGCATTGAATGTAATACCGGCGTAGTAAGCCGCATTACGAAAATCTGTCGGAAAATCATACGCCAAATTCAGTTTTGCTTGAACAACTGGCTGGGTTTCCGTCTGGACGCGCATAACACGTTGATCGTGTTGCACCTTTTTGATGTCAATTTTTTCAATCGCACGTGCCGCTAATGGCCAATGACTTAACTGGGCTTGCACCTCTGCTAATGTTACCTGCCCAACCACAAAGATCTCGACAGCATCCGTGGCTAGCATCTGCTGATAATAAGCCAATAAATCCCGATTTTTGATCTGTGCAATCGTGTCAGCTTCCCCAAAAGCAGGAATTTTTTGAACTTCATTTTGATCAAAATACAATTGCTGTAATTTTAAAGCTGCATAGGTTTGTTTATCGTCCGCTAGCGCTTGAATATAGGTCACTAAGTTAGCCTGTTGACGCTTAAACGTGGCTGAATCAAATTGCTGCTGATCTAAAAGCGGCTTAAAAATCATTTCTTTTAAAAACGCTAGTCCCTGAGTGAGGAGCGCACCTTGTGTATTAAGATAATGGTCGTTGGCAATCGCGAGTGAAAAAGTGACATCATGAATCTGCTGCTTACGCATGATACTGGTGCCAAATCCTGCCCCGTACAAATTGGATAACTCTTCAGAAACTAACCTTTGATTGGGAAACTTTTGTGAACTCGTTTCTAAAATATTTGCCAATAAGGAACGATAACTTGTTTGTTCCTGCGTGGCTTTTTCTAAAAAATGCACTGAAATTTGGGTATTTTTAAATTGGGAGACAGGAACCACCGTAAGCCTAACTCCCGGTTTTAGTTGTACTTGCACGAACTTACCTCATCATTAAATTATTTTATAATTCTTTTTGCCGCTCAATGCCTTTAGCCAAAAGAAAAATAATATCAATCCCCATTAGAATAGCGTTTCTCGCTACTCAATGCAAACCAATATTATTCTTGTTTTTAACTTTCAGGTTGGCTGACCACTTTCGCTGTCTTGCCAAACCACTTTTCGTTAATTTTTTTTAAAGTTCCATTTTTATAAAGCACGTACAATCCATGGTTTATTTTTTTCCTTAAAGTTGTATCACCTTTACGCATCCCAACCGCAAATTTTTCTTTCGGAAACGGTCCATCAATTTCTCGGTAGGCATCGGGATCTTTTTCATGTTTAATGTAGTAGCCAGCGTACACACTATCGATTAAAAGCCCTTGAATACGGTTCGCATTTAAATCAATAAACGCATCATTGAACCCATCATACAAAACAGGCGTCTTATCTTTAATTCGATTTTTCAGTATTCCCGGTTGACGATCCACATCCTGTGCACCAGAAGAGCCACTTTGAACACCCAAAGATTTGCCGGTCATTTTTTGAAGGCTCGTAATGTTTTGTGTTCGGCGACTTACCAAAACTTGTTCATTATTTAAATAAGTATGACTAAAAGCGACTACCTTTTTGCGTTCAGGGGTCACTGTAAACCCATTCCATATGAGATCAATGGTTCGATTTCGTAATTCAGTTGTATTCATCGACCAGTCAATGCTTTGAAAATCAACTTTGATATTATACAACTTAAAGACAGCTCGCGCCAAATCAATATCATAACCGGATAATTCGCCGTTTTTCTTTTGGAATCCCATGGGTACGAAACTGTCGTCCAATCCCACAATGACGGTGCCCCGTTTTTTAATTGTGTGCCAATAATCTGTCGTATTTGCCCGTTGCGTTGCATTTTCACAGCCACTTAAACTCGGAAGAATGACCATGCAAACCGCCAGCACCAGCAGCATAACTTTTAGGCGTTTTTTCATTTTCACGACCTCCAAATCTATTTGACTGGAACAACCTGCAATTTTTGATCAGCAACTTCATTGGCAAAATCCATGTCATGTGTCACCACAATTTGGGTGATTCCATCTTGCTTCAACCCCTTAATAATGTCGCGAACCTCTCCACGCAATTCGGGATCCAATGCTGACGTTGGCTCATCATAACACAAGATTTTAGGACGCATCGCAAGGGCCCGAGCAATAGCAACTCGCTGTTTTTGCCCACCTGACAACTGGTAGGGATAAAGTTGCTTTTTGTCATCCAATTGGAGCCGTGCCAAACGCTGTAAAGCTTCGTCCTGAACAGTTTTCGCATCTTGTTTTAAAACGAGTTGCGGAGCCAGGGTGACATTTTCTAGAACCGTCAAATTAGGAAAAAGTTGGTAGTCTTGAAAAACAACGCCAATCGTACTCTGCTTCCCCGTTTCTTCAAAGGGATTGAATGCCACTCCGTCAAGATAAAAAGTACCGGCATCAATTTTTTCTAAACCGCTAATGCAACGTAACAAAGTCGTTTTACCTGCTCCGGACGGTCCAACAATTGTCAGAATTTCACCATCATCCACAGTGAAGGATAAATCATCAATAATTAAACGGTTGTTAAACTTTTTTGTTAAATTTTCAATTTTTAACATGCGAATTCCCCCTAACGCCAGTAAGCATAGTGCTTTTCTACTCTTCGTAATAGGTACGTACATACTGCGGTCAAAACCAAGTAGATGGCACCAACCAGAACCAATGGAATCAAAGTCACATCCCGCGAAGAAGCTACATTTCCAGCTCTCAGGAGATCGCCAATACCGATGACATAGACCAGTGATGAATCCTTGACTAAGTTGATGACTTCATTGCCAATTGAAGGTAGCACGATCTTGGCAACCTGCGGAATGACGATTTTACGAATCGTTTGCCAGTAAGTCAGCCGTAAAACTTTTGCTGCCTCATATTGACCGCGATCCACGGATTGTAACCCACCGCGAAAAATTTCTGCAAAGTAAGCGGCATAATTTAGAATAAACGCAAACAATGCGGCGTCATAGCGTTCAAAGACAATGCTGCTGACAATCGGTAAACCGTAAAAGACAAAAATAAGTTGTAACAGTAATGGTGTTCCCCGCATCAGCCAAACGTAGAAGTTAAGCACATATTTGACCGGCCGAAATTTTGAAACCAAACCAAGGCCAAACAGCATCCCCAGTGGTAAAGCCCCAACCAGCGTCCAAAAGAAAATCTTCAGGGTCATGGTAGTTCCAGCTAATAATGATGGCAATATTTCCGATATGTAATGTAATGAAAGCATATCCATTCCTCCCAATCTATAAAATAAAAAAACGCCCACTTGAATAAATCATTATTCAAGAGGACGAGTAAGCGCGGTTCCACCTCTGTTCGTAATTACTTCACAGTAACTACCTCACCAAGTTGTGTGAACCACAAAAAAATCCTCTTGGGTAAATATACCCAAGAGGACGCATCTACGTGGTTCCACCTCATGTTTCTGATAATTTCACAATTACCAGCTCAACAAGTTATAAGTCACAACTCTAAGAGATAACGATCACCCGTACTTTCCTACTTGGATCAGAAAGTAAACTCGCAGATGTGTTTCGAACAAGGTACATGCTTTAATCTCACCATTTAAAGCTCTCTGAGATGATTCCCTGATCTACTCTTCCGTTCATTGTTTTTAAATATTGTATTGAATATAAAACATTAATTTCAACGCGTCAAGTCTTTTTTCTAAAAAAATAAATTCTAATGCGCTGAATTTAATTTAGACTGCGGAAATTTGCCCCCCGCGTATGCCGGAAAAGGCTCTTAATTGGTAAGTAAAGAATAACAAAGAAACATAAGTTCAGTGCCAACGTGGGGGCTAAATTATACGCAACAAAGCCTGCCGAAGTAACACTCGTGTAGTGAACCATGGCAAAAACGATATAAAATGCACTTTCGTATAGCGTTAAAGCCAAAAAGAAAGTCAGCAAAATCGAAAGAAACGTAGGTTTAAAAAAGACCTTTACCCACTGCACAATGATAACAATAACCGGTAAAATAAACATATTAACCCCAAAAACGCCGGTATAATACCAGTCAAAGACTAATCCCACACCTGCTGCCCAAGTCGCAATTGGTAGCCTAGTTTCTCCTTCAAAAAAGATAGCCAAGATCATCCACAGCACTGTCAAATTGCTTACCATGGAATAAGGAAACGCAAATAACGACCCAGAAAAAATCAGATTAATGGAACCATCTAAAAACAATGCAAGGAAAAAACCGATGGGGAAAATATACTTAATTTTTGCACTCTGTAACATTTTATTCCTCCATCCTTAGCAGTTAATTGACTTCTGCCACCGAAACCACGTTAATGCTACTCATGTCGGTCGCCGGTTTGATATAAATTTCTGTTGCCAAACCACTAGAATCTTCTTTAACGGCGGCTACTTTACCTACATACAACCCTTTAGGCGTAACGCCCCCGAAACCAGATGTTGTGACTAAGGCGCCTTTTTTGACTTTTGCTTTTGTCGTCACTTGTCCCATGACAATCTCATTTGTTTGCCGATCAAAACTAGTAACAATGCCATTAATCGTATCTCCGGCCTCGTCTTGAACCTGAATCGCGAACCGGTTAGCCGAATCACTACTATCACTGATCAATTCCACTTTGCTTGTATTGTGACTGGCTTCAATCACGCGACCAATCAGCCCTTGGCCCGCAACGACCGACTGATTTTTCTTGATTCCAGAAAGTGTCCCCTTATTAATAACCACAATGTTTTGCCAAGAAGAAGGCGCACGGGATATCACAGTTGCTGTCACAAGTTTATAATCCGTCATTGAAGATTTCAGACTAACCTGCTTTTTTAGTTGTTTATTTTCTTGTTCTAAGGCCTGACTGCGTGAGCGTACAGCTTCCAGTTGGTCAACCTTACGTTTTAACCGCGCATTTTCTTGATAAGTACTGATGATTGAATTTAAGGCTTGTGAGGTATTACGAATGGCATTCATAGGGTAAGCCACTACTCGATCCACAAGTCCAATCGCATCATTGCCGACCTGTTGGATCACCGGAGTTGATGATTTTTTTCGGCTAGTTACCGATAAGGTCACTAATCCGGCTGCAATAATCAGACATATTACAGTAATCACTAACTTTCGATTTGAAAAAAACTTTTGCATGGCAGACCCTCCGGAGATTATTGATATCAATTATTCTGTAAACACAATCTGTATTATACCACAGAAAAAATGCCCATTGTGAGCAAGCTCGGACTATTTAACGCACCTTAAGAATTGTCTTAAAGGAGCCGTTGCTCGGCAAAACTGTAGTAATTCTCGCTTCCCGTAATGATGTGGTCTAATAATTCGATTCCCAGTAAAACACCACATTCTTTCAACCTTTTTGTAAACGAAATATCCTGTTTAGAAGGCTTAATTTCTCCACTAGGATGATTATGGGTAATCATAATCTTATTTGTTCCTATGCGCAAAGCCTCATGAAAAATCTCACGCGGATGAACAGTAGCCGAATTCAAACTCCCCTTAAAGATTACCTTTTGATAAATAATTTTATTTTTGGTATTGAGGCAAAAAAGGGTCAACTGTTCCTGTCGAAAACGACGTTGAATTTGAATGAGCCGTTCACCAACTTGCCGACTACCAAACACTTCCCCAATAATTTTTTGGGGCGCCAATTCGATCCGGCGTCCGAGTTCCACAGCAGCCAAAAATTGCCGATTCAGGCTTGAAAAAGGACTAAAGATTTGCGCGCGTTCTTCGTTGTACAGTAATGAAAACAAGGATAAATCCGGCAGTAATTCCCAAAAATTCTGAATTAGTTGTGCTTGCTGTTTTTCGGGGAAACGCTCAGTTAAAAACAGCTGTAGCAGTTCCTCATTTGTAAATTGAGCCAATTCGTTAGATTTTTTATTTGGCACTTCAACATGTTTTAGTTGTCCATACTTTTCCATTAGTCATCACTCTCCTAAAAGAAAAATACGCACGACCTGCTTTACTCTACGAATAACTTACGAACGTCAGAAATAAAGTATAAGGATCCGGTAATTAACAGCATATCCTCGCTAGACATCTCTTGGGTAGCTTTTGCAATCGCCAGTTGCCAGTTTTCTTGAGTTTCAATGGGATGAGCAGTTTTGACATTGGTTACTAATTCAGTTAAGTTGGCCACTTGACGCGTGCCCGGTCCGGTGAAAGTTGTGGCAATAATGTGGACATTTGGCAATTTTCCGATTGTTTGGACCATTTGGTGATACTGCTTGTCCGCCAAAATGGCAAGAATGACATACACATCAACCGTTTTAAAATGGGCCCTAAGCAAATTCGTGATTTCTTGGATTGCCGGCTCATTATGCGCCCCGTCGAGAACCACGAGGGGGTGTGCATTGACCCGTTCAAACCGTCCTGCCCAAAAAGCTTTTGCTAAGCCCGTTTTGACTGTTTTCTCTGAGACTGGTAACTGGGCTTGCTGCATAAACACCAAGTATGCTGCTAAGGCTGTCGCCGCATTATTGATTTGGTAATCACCAAGCATCTTAATTTTTAACTGTTTGGCCCTAAATTTGGGTGCCGTAAAATTAAATTCTTGGCTCCACAAATCGTGATAGTGCCGACCGCTTACCTGGTACTCTTCGCCAAACCGAAATACGGGGCTTTGTTGTGCTGCTGCTTGGGCTTCAATGACAGCTAATGGCTCAGCGGCCAGTTTGCCAATGACAGTTGGAATGTTTTTTTTAATAATTCCGGCTTTTTGGGCCGCAATTTCGCCAAGGGTATTTCCAAGCAATTTCATATGATCAAACCCAATATTGGTGATAACCGCTACTTCAGGAACGACCACGTTGGTCGAATCTAGTAGCCCACCAATTCCCACTTCAACCAAAACCAGATCTGCATGACCTTCCGCAAAGTAGGTAAACATCATAGCGGTCACAATTTCAAATTCGGTTGGCCCCCCTTCTGGTAGGGTCGCATCGAGATGTGCAATTACGGGCATGAGCTTTTGTACCAAACGTAAGATTTCGTCATCCGCAATGGGCACCCCATTAACGCTAATACGCTCATTAAAGCGCGTTAAAAATGGCGAAGTGAAGGTGCCCACCTGATAGCCACTTTCTTCAAGCAAGCCCCTTAAAAAGGTCAAAGTGGACCCCTTCCCATTTGTTCCGGCAATGTGGATGGCTTTGATTTTGTTCTGAGGATTCCCTAAAGCTGCCATAAATTTTTCCATGCGTTTCAGTGTAGGAATCTTTTTAAATTTTGTCCGGCCATGAATAAAAGCAACTGCTTCTTCATAATTTGTAACTACCGTCATAGCTAACCTCCCATAAAAATGAGAAAAGAGACTAGTTACCACATTGGGAAGAATAGTCTCTTTTCATCAATTTAACCTTTATTGTGCATTCTGAATCGTCGTTAATCGCTGCTTAGTAGCTTCAAGTTTGGCCTCATAATCAGCTTGTTTTTGACGTTCTTTTTCGACAACCGCTTCGGGTGCATTGGCAACAAATCGTTCATTACTCAGCTTTTTAACTGCTCGTTGAACTTCGCCAGTATATTTTTCAACTTCCTTTTGAAGGCGGTCAGCTTCCTCTTTCAGATCCACTAGTTCGGCAAGCGGAATATAAACTTCCGCATCTGTGATAACAGCTGACATTGCCAAATCTGGAACCGCCAAATCGGCACCAACTTCAAACTTATCCGGATGACAGAAACGTTCAATGTAGTCCTGATTATTTTCAAATAAGGCCTTGAGCTCGGTATTTTCTGTTTTAACTAGTAAGTCAACTGAACTTGACATTGGGGCATTAGCATCCGCACGAATGTTACGTACAGCTTTAATCAGGTCGATTAAATGGCCCATATCATTTTCTGCCTGTTTATTGACCAATTCAGCGTGAGTGACAGGGTAAGCTGCAGTTACAATTGAGCTCCCTTTATGCGGCATTGCTTGCCAAAGTTCCTCTGTCACAAATGGCATAATAGGATGCAGTAAGCGTAATGTCTGATCCAAAACATACGCCAAGACATTGCGGGTATTGGCCTTAGCCTGTTCATCATCACCCGTTAGAATTTCCTTACTCATTTCAATATACCAGTCACAAAAGTCATCCCAGATAAATGTGTAAAGTGCCCGGCCCGCTTCGCCAAAATCATAGGCATCGAAGAAACGGGTAACTTGATCCACAGTTTCATTTAATCGGCTTAAAATCCACTTATCAGTTAAATTCCACGTGTCAGCGGCTGGCAACACTGGCTTGGTCATGGTTCCTAAATTCATGATAACGTAACGACTAGCATTCCAAATTTTATTGATAAAGTTCCAAGCAGCATCCATTTTCGTGTAACTAAACCGAATATCCTGCCCGGCTGTTGAGCCCTGAGAGAGGAACCAGCGCAGCGCATCTGCACCATATTTATCAATCACGTCCATTGGGTCAATCCCATTCCCCAATGATTTACTCATTTTGCGCCCTTGCTCATCACGAATCAAGCCATGGAGCAAGACATCTTTAAATGGTGGTTTCCCTGTAAATTCTAGACTTTGAAAAATCATACGAGATACCCAGAAGAAGATGATATCATAGCCGGTTACTAAGGTACTTGTTGGGAAATAGCGTTGGTAATCAGCCGAATTTTCGTCCGGCCACCCCATGGTCGAAAACGGCCACAGGGCACTGGAGAACCAAGTATCCAAAACATCGGGATCTTGTTGCCAATTTTCACTATCTTCAGGTGCTTGCTCGCCGACATAGGTTTCTCCCGTTTGTTTGTTATACCAAGCAGGAATTTGATGCCCCCACCATAGCTGACGGGAAATAACCCAATCATGGGCATTCTCCATCCACTGCGTAAAGGTATGTTCAAAGCGCTCTGGCACAAAGTTGACTTTTTGGTCTGACTTTTGATTTTCCAAAGCCAGCAAAGCCAGGTCCTTCATCTTCACAAACCACTGTGTTGACAACCGCGCTTCCACTTGGACACCCGTCCGTTCGGAATGCCCCACACTATGCACGATTGGGTCAATTGAAATCAGGTAATCTTGCGCCTTTAAATCTTCAACCATAGCTTTGCGTGCCTCAAAACGGTCCATGCCTTCATATTTACCCGCATTTTCGTTCATTGTGGCATCTTCGTTCATCGTGTTAATCCGCGCTAAATCATGACGGTTACCCACGTTAAAGTCGTTTGGATCATGGGCTGGGGTGATCTTAACCATCCCGGTTCCAAATTCAGGATCTACGTATTGGTCGGCGATAATTGGAATATGCCGTCCTTGCAGCGGCAAGACAACCTCTTTGCCAACCAAGGCTTTGTAACGTTCATCACTTGGATTCACCGCAACGGCAGTGTCCCCAAACATCGTTTCTGGACGGGTTGTCGCAATTTCGATATAAGGCTTACCGTTAAACGTATCTTCTGGATTAACAAAAGGATACTTCACATGGTAGAAAGCCCCTTTATCATCTTTATGAATAACTTCAATATCGGAAAGGGCCGTTCGTGCTTGTGGATCCCAGTTAATGATATATTCACCACGATAAATCAAACCCTTGTTATAGAGACTGACGAAAACCTTCCGAACCGCTTTTGAAAGCCCATCATCTAGGGTGAATCGTTCACGAGCATAATCTAAGGATAATCCAAGCTTGGCCCACTGCTGATGAATCACATCTGCGTACTCATCTTTCCATTCCCAAACCTGCTTGATAAACTTCTCGCGGCCCAGGTCGTAACGTGAGATTCCCTGTTCCCGTAATTTGGCTTCTACTTTAGCTTGGGTTGCGATCCCGGCATGGTCCATCCCAGGCAACCATAACGTATCATAACCCTGCATTCTTTTTTGCCGAATCAACATATCTTGTAATGTTGTATCCCAGGCATGACCCAAATGTAACTTGCCAGTCACATTTGGCGGCGGAATCACAATAGAATATGGTTTTGCTTTTTTGTCACCACTAGGTTTAAAAAGGCCTTGATCCAACCATTGCTGATAGCGTCCCTGTTCAACTGCTTTGGGGTTATACTTTGTTGACATTTCTTTTTTTTCTGTCATTTGAACATTCCTTTCTGCACAAAAAAAGCATACTCATCCTTTAAAAGGACGAATATACTTCGCGGTACCACCTAATTTGGGTTTTTAACCCCACTTACTTCTTTTTTAACGGAATACAAATTTCCGGCTGCCCTTACTCTCAGTTCAGAACAGCAGCTCACAATCTACTATACACGCCTTATAAGAGTTTTCAGCCAAGACTCTTTCTCTGAAAGCAGCGTGTTTTCCTTTGCTCATTGCCTGTATATTGAATTTTAGCCAACAATCTTTATTTAGTCAACCTCAGGTGCGTACTTTTTTACGGCATCTAAAGCTTCAAGATAGTTAGGTTCGTCATGGATTTCAGGGACGATTTGTCGATAAACAATCTTGCCCTCTGCGTCAATAATAAAAATTGTCCGTGCTAAAAAACCTTCATTCGGGATATATACCTTCATTTCGTAACCTAAAGATAATTCTTCATCCGATAAAACCTCAAGATTACTTACGCCCTCAGCGGCACACCATGCCTTTTGTTCTTGGATGGTATTATTGGAAACCGTGACGAAGCGCATTGCGGGATAATGATCCGCTTGCTGATTAAACTTTTTGGTCTCCAATTTGCAAACCCGTGTATTTAAGTCTGGAACCGTGCTAATAAGCGTTGGTTTACCGAGTAAGTCTCGGGTTTTGACCTTCTGGTTCTCAGCATTAAATAATTTAAACTTTGGTAATTGCTCGCCAACCTCCGGAGGATTCCCAAAGAGGGCAACTTTTTCTCCGTTATTTAGAACATCCATGCCTATCACTCCTCAAATCCAATAAATTTAACTATCAAAAGATTAAACTAAACATAACCCATTCTGAGCGAAGAATCAACAAAAAAGTGGTGTTTTAAAGTAGTTCTGCAAACACATCTTCATTTTGATTTAAATAATTCTGACCGGGCTTTATCTCAGAGACTTCAATGCCAGCAATAGCCTCTTTCATTAAACCTTCAACGTCAATTTTTGCTTCGTAATAGCGTGACCGCTCAGTATCCGGTCGCGTTTTAGGCGACGGTGGCGCAAAAATCGTACAGCAATCTTCAAATGGTAAAATGGAGAGCTCATATGTGTCGATAGCCTTAGCTTGCTTAATGATTTCAGTCTTATCCAACGAAATTACCGGCCGTAAAATAGGCATGTTAGTAACATCATTAATGGCTTCCATACTTTCCATGGTTTGAGACGCAACCTGCCCCAAAGACTCACCATTAAAGATGGCCTTGCCGCCACGCATCTTAGCAATGGCAACCGCGATTCGTAACATCATGCGGCGCTGAACGGTCATGAGATAGCCTTCCGGCACTTTTTCTTTAATTTCTTCTTGAATTTTTGTGAACGGCACTTGAATAAACTGCAAGCTTCCGCCAAATGCTGCTAATTTAGAGGTTAATTCCTTCGCTTTGGCCAGCGCTTGTGGGCTTGTGTACGGCGGACTGAAGAAGTGAATCATCTCCATATCTACGCCGCGCTTCATTCCTAAATAGCTCGCCACAGGGGAATCAATTCCCCCGGATAGCATCATCATACCTTTCCCAGCGGTTCCCACGGGCAAGCCCCCAGCTCCCTGAATAGTTTCACTAGACAAAAAGACCCCATTATGCCGGACTTCAACGCGAAGAATAAGATCCGGATTCCGCATTTTAACGGTTGCATCTGGGAAGTTATCTAACACAAAGCCGCCCAACTCTTCATTAAGTTCATTGGTATCCATTTCAAAATGGTGATCCGAACGGCGCGTATTTATTTTAAACGTCATTCCGGGCTTGAGCTGTTCTTGCATCATCTTTAAAACACCGTCATGAATTTCAGGCAAAGTCCGACCGACTTTTAGTGACGGCGAAAAGTTCTGAATGCCAAAAACTTGTTTCAGGCGTTCAATGACCGCCGTTGAATCCTCGCCATTAAGCGTGACATGCGTACGATCGCGTTTTGGATGCACTTCCACCTTAGGGAAACTATGGAGGCTTTTACGAATATTACCACCCAGGCGATTCACAAAATCACGTTGGTTCTTCCCCTTAGTTGAAAGTTCACCGTAGCGAACCATAATTTCTGTATACTGCATTTTGGTAACTCCTTAATTAATTTAGTTTTGAAAACTCTTGGTACAACTTATCAAAGACCGCGTTAAACTGTTGGGCCTCAGCAACGGTGTTATCGGCATCTAGACTTACCCGAATTGCACTTGTGGCAATCTCGTCTGGGGTGTGCATCGCCGCCAGGGTACTTGATTCAACGTGCTTCTTTGAAGAACACGCACTTGTGGTGGAAATAAAAATCTGCTCTTGTTCAAAAGCGTGAACCACAGTTTCTCCACGAACCCCTTTAATTGCAAAGCAGAGAATGTGTGGCGCAAAGCCATCATTACGTTGCGTAAACATCGTCACATTTTCAAACTGACTCACATGATCGTAAATGGTTTCTTTAACCCTTTGTTGCTGCTTTACTTTTGTAGCTTCGTCCGTAAGTAAGAGGCGTAAGGCCTTGGCCATTCCAGCAATCGCAGGTAGATTTTCGGTACCACTCCGCTGATTCTTTTCCTGACCTCCACCAGTCATTAAAGGTGCCAGTCGCCGACCTTCACGCGCATAAATGAACCCAATTCCCCGTGGCGCATGAAATTTGTGCCCTGAAAAAGTAATAAAATCAACCCGGTCGTTGAAAATTTGGTCTTGAATCCCCTTTCCAATTCCTTGAACCGCATCAATGTGAAAATGAATTTTGGGATAGGCCTTGAGTACTTCGGCAGCTTCCTTAATCGGTTGTAAGGTACCAATTTCATTGTTTACGGCCATAATCGAAACCAAAATTGTATCCGGGCGAATGGCCGCTTTCAGATCAGCAATCGAAATTCGTCCCGCTTTATCAACAGGTAAATACGTGATTTCATACCCCAGCTGCGCTAATTGAGCCATACTATTAGTAACCGCCGGATGTTCAACGGCTGTGGTAATAATGTGCTTACCAAAAGCACGCTTCTCAATGGCTGTTCCCTTTACAATCCAATTATCTCCCTCAGTTCCACCGCTTGTGAAGAAAATCTCGTGTGGCTTTACGTGAAGCAAATCTGCAATTTGTTTGCGCGATTGTTCCAGCAAATTAAACGCGGTTTCTCCCATGCTATGCAAACTGGAAGGATTGCCCCAAATTCGTTCACTCACCGTTTGATATGTTTGTAATACTTCTGGTGCAACTTTTGTGGTTGCACTATTATCAAAATAAATCATGCTTTAAAATCTCCTACCATTTAGTTCCTTATGGGATCCATTTATTTGCTAACGGTTAAGTCACCTAAAAATCATCCCAAGTCTTGATTTAGCACCTGTGACAATTGCCAGTCTGATTAACCACCTGAACTTGAGCTAATTCTATTAACTTCATCTATAATACGCAAAAATCCTTCTAAAGACAAAGAATTTTATTTATCGGCTCTGAAAATAAAAAACAGCCCGGGCTTAAATACACCTAGACTGTTCTATACTGCTTCTAATACTGGGTACTCTTTTGTTGTTGATAACTGGCAGTGAGCTTATCAACCATGCCGGGTTCAACACTTTCCAAAGCCCGACTAATCACACTCAGGCTTTGGGCATAATCATGATCTTCATCAAATAACTTTTGTGCGCGTTTGCTAGCCGTATCCACCGTCTCATTGCTATGGCGATAGCGATTCGTATATTGAATAATTTCTTCGCTTAAAGCCGCATTATCGGTCAACTCAGTGGTCTTTTTCGCCAAAGTCTGAATATCCTTATCGATCATCCCAAGCTGGCGATCAATTTGCTTCATATCAATTTTGACCTGATTCATATTTGCAGACAGCTTCTCAAGCTCGTCACTGACAACGAAGAAATAATCCATATAACTCGCTGGAATGCCCGGCAGGTTCAAATTCTCAATGTGCCGTTTGATTTCGTGAATCTCCATATCAAACTGACGAAGTGTCCGCCGTGCGTCCTTTTCTTCTTCTATTAACTGTTGAATACTATCATTGATTTCGGTCTGTTTCGATTCGATCGTTTCCAATTGATCATTTTCAGCGTGCATGCGTTGCAGGATTTCGGAATAGACAACTGGTTGATTGGTAATTGCTTCGGCATCCTTATCATGCTCATTACGAATATCTTGTAACTGAGTTTCCAGTTCGTGAGCCTGTTCATCTTCATTATGATTCAAAACGTAGCTCTGACCCAAACGATCGATTTCAATCAACAAAGTATGACTCTGCTTTTCTGCATGGGCAATGTAATCCGCAATTGTTTGAAAGCCGCCGTCGACTTCTGTACGAGCATCAATTTCTTTTTGCATGACATCATAAAGACTATCAATGCGATCAGCAATGAGATCGTTATTGCTTTTTACGGCTTCTAAACGCAGATTTCCTAGCGTATCGAGGTTTTCGGCAATTTTTTGTTCCAGTTCATCAATTTCATCAGGAATTTGATTATCAGCAAACGCATAGTTATGGTTAATTAACTGCGTATAACCACCTTTGATCTCGTCCAGTTGACCTGGAAAATCTTCATTTAACTGGATATAAAGTGCTGGAATGGTATCTAACTGATCCTCAAGTGCTTTAGTATTACTGTGTAATTGCTGTAATTGATCATTTGCCTTTTTGTGATCGCCGCTCTCCACTGTTTTGGCAAAATTATTAAACGCATTTTCTAAACGTTGTAAACTGTCATTCAGCATATCAACGCTTGGGCCATACGTCATATCTTTTGCCAAAAGATTTTTGCGGAGCTCTTGATATTTATGCTGTAAAACTTTAACTTCATTGCGTTGATCGTCGTCTTCTTGTTTAATCTGATCCAAAGCCGCTTGAATGCGATCTGATTCCGATTGAATAACTTGCACAGCAGCTTTAATTCCCGCGACATCCGAACGTGCATCAAAAATTTTCATATCATTGACATTTTGCTGACCATTTTGAGCTAATTCATCAATTTCTGGAAATTTATTGTTTTTCACATTTCGGTAGTCATCTTGAAGATTTTGATATTCTTCTAAGGAAGAGCCCGCCAAATTCAGATTACCAACCTCGTCAAGTTCACTTGCAACGGGCAAATCCATCAAATCAGATTTTTTATTGAGAAGATCCGTAATCTGTTTTAATAAGTATCGCTGATACAAAACAATTCCTACATATATAAGAATTGCGACCACGATTATAGCAATTAATACACTCAACATGAGAACCCCATCCTTTGTCTACGTCATTATTCATTTAAAATGAATTTGTTGCTTTCTTGTTTTGTTCAATATAAAATAAGATCCAAGTTAAATTATAGCATAGGATTTTACAGTTTCACTATGCGATTTTTATATTTCTAGTCCAATTTGGAGGAATTATTTATGGCACAAAAAACACTTTCACTTATGAACCAACAATTAGATGCCCTTTTAACCGGCGAAACCAACTTAGTTGCCAACATGGCGAATGCTTCCGCGCTTTTAAAGACAAGCTATACCGATATTAATTGGGCAGGATTTTATCTTTATGACCAAGAAAAAGATGAACTCGTTTTAGGCCCATTCCAAGGTAACGTGGCCTGCATGCATATTGCCAATGGCAGTGGTGTTTGCGGCACAGCCTTTAAAAAAGAAACCACTTTACGCGTTGCCAACGTACACGAATTTGCCGGTCATATTGCTTGTGATAGCGCAAGTAATTCCGAGATTGTGATCCCATTGATTAAAGAAGGCCACAAAATCGGTGTTCTTGATATTGATTCCCCTTCACTGAACCGCTTCTCACAAGAAAACCAAGCTGAGCTAGAAGACTTTGCGGCTGTTTTCTTATCACATATTGACACTAAAGCTTAATCTGTTGTACACTGGTTATTGTGTAAAATAATGCAGCGGTGAGTGGTAAGCTCGTCAACAGACTGGTGCCTTTAATGGTTCAATTAGTAACCTGCGGCTGCAAAGGTGAAGATTGCAAAACAGGCTGCACGAATACTAAACTCACAATCGGATTATTTTACTCCAACAAAATTATTGGAGGATTTATTTTATGTCTCGTTATACAGGACCAAGTTGGAAAATTTCACGCCGCTTAGGGATTTCTTTAAGTGGTACCGGTAAAGAATTAGCTCGTCGCCCATATGCCCCTGGGGATCACGGTCAAAACAACCGTCGTAACGTCTCAGAATATGGACAACAATTACGCGAAAAACAAAAGTTACGTATGATGTACGGTTTAACCGAACGTCAATTCTCTAACTTGTTCAAACGCGCTGGTAAGATTAATGAAGGTAAACATGGTGTTAACTTCATGATCTTACTCGAACGTCGCTTAGACAACGTTGTTTACCGTTTAGGTTTAGCTACAACTCGCCGTCAAGCTCGTCAATTAGTTAACCATGGTCATATTACTGTGGATGGCAAACGTGTGGATATCCCTTCATACGAAGTTGAAGTTGGCCAAGTAGTCAGTGTTCGCGAAAAATCAAAAGATTTGAAGATCATTGGTGAAGCTGTTGAAGCCGTTGTGGGTCGCCCTCAATTTGTTCAATTTGATGCTGATAAGTTAGAAGGTTCCTTAACTCGTCTCCCAGAACGTGACGAATTAGAAGCTGATATTGACGAATCACTAATCGTTGAATACTACAACAAGCTTTAATTTTCGGCTTAAAAAAGGCATTTGGATTATGTATAATCCAAATGCTTTTTTATTTATCCCAAATTTGAGAAAGTTCCTGAATAGTCGTTTGAATAGTAGCCAAAAGCTCGTCTTCGTCACTTGAACGGAGGCTTTGACGATCAAAAGTCTTCCCAATCAAAACTTCACGACTTTTTTGAGTTTGATAGGCCGTAACTGCCTGAATTAAAGGCTCTTTTGTTAAAGCCTGAACAGGTTTAGCCATATGGTTCGTTGAAAGTTGAAAACTGCTGTCCAGTTTTAAGAAATCGGCTTGCTTTGTCTGCAATTTCAAAACAACTGGTTGTCGCTCTTTTATGTTCACTTCACAAGCCAACCAAATAAATAGACGATCATCCCAAAGTCCCACCTCATAATGCGGGATCATTTTGTAACCTCGCGTATTCTGTCCAAAAGCGATCCACGTATTTGGTGGCGGATTCAGATGACGGCGAGCGTGTTTAGCAATAAATGCTTTATATCCCCGTGCTTCTTCGTTCAGGATAGGAAGGACCCCACTCGCCACATCCTCAAAAAAAGGATCAACCCGCTGACGAATTCGTGCAAGTCTGCCCTGGACAGTCTGATCTTCAAATGCAGAAAATAATTGTTCTTCAAACACTAGCATCCCCCCATTCATGAAACAAGCTTGCTTGCGTTGAAAATGATATACTTAGCATAATACTACCGAGAAAGGATCGTGAGCGCAATGCCTAAAGATAATGAAGTAGATTCACGACTACAAAATGCCATCCATGGCACCCCCAAACTCAATCCTGATGAACAGCGGCACTATCTGGGAACATTCAGAGAACGGGTAGCGTGTACGATGACCGTTGCCGAAATCAAATCGGCTCACTACCAAACAGCCTTCATTAACCAAATGAAGCAGTATCCTAACGCACAGCTTTTTATTAATGGTAATTTAAACGCTGCTGACACACAACCCTATCTTCGGGCGGCTAACGAACTCAATTTAAAATTTACCATTAAAACCGACCAAATCTATGGCACCGACGAACAACAATTAGCACTAGTCCTGGCAGCGCCGCAATCCCTGAATATTGCCGAAGTCGACGTTACTCATTTTGTTCCGGAGAAAAAAACTGATCAACCCCCAAAACCTAAATCACTATTAAGCAAATTAAAAGATATTTTGAAATAGGAGTCTTTATCATGCAACAACCCTTAGCTTACCGCATGCGACCCAAAAAAATTGAAGAAGTTGTTGGTCAACAACAACTCGTGGGCCCAGGAAAGATTATCGCCCGAATGGTGAAAGCTAAACTACTTTCCTCAATGATTTTATATGGTCCTCCTGGTACTGGAAAAACGAGCATTGCGAGTGCCATCGCTGGTTCCACTAAGTATGCCTTTCGCAAGCTCAACGCTGCCACAGATACCAAAAAAGATCTCCAGGTAGTGGCTGAAGAAGCCAAGATGAGCGGAACGGTCATTTTACTTCTTGATGAAATACACCGCCTGGATAAAACCAAACAAGATTTTTTACTCCCTCATTTAGAGAATGGACGCATCATTTTAATTGGCGCCACAACGGAAAATCCGTATATTTCGATTAATCCGGCCATTCGTAGTCGTACCCAAATTTTTGAAGTTTTTCCTCTAAAGCCTGAAGATATCCGCTTGGCCATTGAACGGGCCTTGGCAGACAAGGAAAATGGCTTGGGAACCCTGAAAGTTCATCTTAGCGATGAGGCGCTAAATTTTCTAACGCATGCCACTAACGGCGACTTGCGCAGTGCACTGAACGGGTTAGAACTGGCGGTTAAATCTACAGAACCTGACCAACATGATCACATTGAAATTTCGCTTGAAATTGTGGAAGAATGTTTACAAAAAAAGGCACTGACACAAGATAAAAATGGTGATGCGCATTACGACGTGATTTCTGCTTTTCAAAAATCAATCCGTGGTAGCGATGTCAACGCCGCTTTGCATTATATGGCCCGTTTGGTCGAAGCGCGCGACCTTTTGAGTATTGCGCGGCGGTTAATGGTGATTGCTTACGAAGACATCGGCCTAGCTAATCCGCCTGCATGTGCCCGAACGGTTACGGCTGTCCAAGCAGCAGAAAAATTGGGCTTTCCCGAAGCACGGATTCCTTTGGCAGATGCAGTCATTGAACTTTGTTTATCGCCTAAATCAAATTCGGGAATTTCAGCCATGGATGCCGCCTTAAGTGATGTGCAGTCTGGTAATTATGGCGATATTCCGGCTGATTTAAAGGATGCGCATTACAAAGGCGCCAGCAAACTGGGGCATGGCGTTCATTATAAATATGCACACGATTACCCTAACGATTGGGTTAAACAGCAATACTTGCCCGACAAACTGAAGGCGGCCACCTATTACGAACCCAAAACAAATGGAAAATTTGAGACGGCCTTAGCCGAGCAATATAAACGGCTGATGCATGCCCAGCGAGATTAACTGAGAGCCAAAATTGAATTATTTGTGTAAGCATGCTAATATAAGAGTGAAATTTCTTTGGTGTACGCGTTGTTTCATTTATGTACTGCCGATCAAATAATTTGTTTAGGGACTAAGGATGTTTGATGGCTTGTAAGCCTTTTGGTAGGAAACATAAAGTCAAACCAATTGGTCCCACCGCTAGACATACTTGCGGGCTTTCACTGAGAAACGATTAACGGCACCACAAAGTGTTTCCAAAGCTTTTTAGCTTTGTGGGGATTAGGACATTATGTGCTAATCCCTTTTTTATTAGTTTTAATAAATTTGAATTTTAAAAGGTTTTAACGTTGTGATTAACTTCAAGACCGCATTTCTTCCCCGTCTCGTACAATGGCACATTTAATAATGAGTTGCGGCCCAATGTCAGTAAATTTCAACGCTTTAATTTGTCTTTAAGGAGGCATATCCGTGTTAGTCACAGCCTTAATGATTCTTTTCGCCCTTATTCTAGGTGTGATTGGAACTTACCTCTATCGTCATCAGCAGCGTCCTTTTCTCCTATTTGATCCAACTGAAACCCCGGCGCTGCAAGAATTACTCCGCATTGGCGGATTAGCCCTAATTTTAATGGCCATCATTGCCTTCGTTATTGCATGGACACATGTTACCCTTTTGATTGGTCTGATTCTATTACTTGGGTGCTTATCGACTTCATTAATTCTGATCCTACTAATGAATTTTCTTCCTAAATAGCGCCCCACTATTACTCATTGGTTATAAAATGGTGCCGTTTCCAAAGAAAACGCTTTTTTTCTTTTTATTTTCGTGAATTTAACGTAAAATGGAGTTAGAAAGTTGGAGAGGTGATTAAAATGACACAACAATATAAACATATTTTAGTTCCAGTTGACGGTTCTAAGGAAGCTGAATTAGCTTTTGAAAAGGCAGTTGCTGTGGCTAAACGAAATGAAGGTTCCGAATTACATTTAGTTCACGTTGTGGATACCCGCGCATTCCAAAATATTTCCAGTTTTGATACGGCGATGGTTGAACAAGTCACTGAGACAGCGAAAACAACGCTTGATCAGTACATTGCGGAAGCCAAAGATAAGGGGTTACAAAACGTCGACTATTCAATTGAATACGGTGCACCAAAAGTTGTGATCGCAAACGACATGCCGAAACAGTTGCATACCGATCTCATCATGATTGGCGCAACTGGACTAAATGCCGTTGAACGTCTCCTAATTGGTTCCGTCACTGAGTACGTGACGCGAACAGCAATTTGCGATGTCCTTGTCGTACGAACAGATTTAGATAATCATCCTGTAAAAGTTAAATAAAATAACCACCAAAAAGCCCAGGAAATTTTTAATTTCCCGGGCTTTTTTGAATGCACGCCTAAACCACTATAACACCGCCACTTGGCGATAACGAAAACAACTAACATCATGATCATTAATTAATCCTGCCGCTTGAAAAAATGAATTAAGGAGTTTGGGTCCAATAAAAGTAAATCCAGCGCCTTTCATTTGCTGTGTCACCCGATTCAACAACTCACGGCGGGAAGAAGCAGCATCACTAGCCACCGTTGCCTGTAGGGGCTCAAAATCAAAAAAATGCCAAATATAATCACTAAATGACATGTCTAGAGCCACCACAATTTTGGCATTCGCACAAACCGCACTGATTTTACGTCTGTTTCTGATGATCTGTGTGTTCTGCAATATCTGGTCTACGTCCTTTGCTTTAATCTGTGCAACGCATTCCGGCTCAAATTCGTTAAATTGCGTCATGAAAGCTGGTCTACGTTGTAAAATAGTCTCCCAATTCAGCCCCGCTTGAAAAATTTCCAAAGCAAAACTGGCAAATAATTCCCGAGAATCCAGTACTGGTACTCCCCATTCCTGGTCATGGTACTTTGTCAACAGCTCATTTTTATCCCGCCAACGACACTTATTCATCTTCAACATTCCTTTCTGAACATGAATAAGATACGCATTATTACCACAGTTCGATTAAATTATTGAGCACTTCATACTGACTCAAATCC
Source organism: Pediococcus siamensis (assembly GCF_047220215.1). Classification (GTDB taxonomy): domain Bacteria; phylum Bacillota; class Bacilli; order Lactobacillales; family Lactobacillaceae; genus Pediococcus; species Pediococcus siamensis. The sequence goes on along the minus strand of NZ_CP178375.1, from coordinate 653,677 downwards.
GTTGCATTCCGCGTACGGATAACGGACTGCAATCTCTGTAAGTGGTTTGTGATGATACCATCCACGCGCAAAGCCAGCATTCGTTTCATGGGTGCTTTACCGTCAACTGGCCAGACAAACACTTTCTTACCTTTTGCCCAAGCTTGCTGAATAAATTGGCGGTTTAACGTATGAAATTCCAGTGAATAAAAGTCCGCTGAATTCGCCGGAATCCGCGCAATATTGAAGGGGGTGATAATGCCTGTCGTCACTTTTGGGGCTTGTTTTTTAAGTTGTTGCATATAGGTCCCATTCAGTGAATGAACGAGATCTCCATGTGCACTCAGATTGCGTGCATACTTCCTTGCAAACAGCTGGATTAAATCATCTGAATCCCCACGACTGGGCTTAATTTCGATGATCAAATGCTGTTTTAACCGGTGTGCCGTGCGCAGGTAATCGGAAAACGAACTGATCTTAGTTTGATAGCCGTTTTCGCGAATGGTCAATTTCGTCAATTGCTTCAGGGTTAACTCACAAGTCGCTTGATTGCGATGCGCCAAATGACTTAGATTCGCATCATGCATGACAACAAACTGATGATCCCGCGTTTCGCGAATGTCCATCTCAACGTAATCCGGTTTTAGTTTCGCCGTCTTTTTCAAAGCCATAATGGTATTTTGAACGCCGTTGCGATCGCTAACCCCGCGATGCGAAATGGTGACAACCTGTTGTGTATGATGTTCATTTCTTTGAATTGAAAAATAGGCATAGGTTGGCGTAACCAACAGCAAAAGCCCTAATAACGCAAAGCCAATCTGTTGAATCTGTTTAATGTCCCACTTCTCATAGTTGGGCAAGGCGTTTTTAAACACCGGAGCCTTAGCCAGTGGCAGCTGGGCCAGTGCGACCCAATCTACTAATTGGGCGAGAAACCCCGTCATAAAAACCAAAAACCACGTCACAAAAAGGAGTTCTGTGAGTGTGATGGCCAAAATCATAAAAATTAACGCCACGTTGGCTTGGTGAATGAACTTATTCAACTGGGAAAGCGTTGCAAGCAACACAAATCCGCCCAGAAACAACGGAACAGAAACCCGCACCACAATCACCAGAATTTGACTTACCATCCGCCAAACACGTTTTTTCGTGAGCTGCCAGCTTAGTTGCAAGCCTTCTCTTAAAGTACATTCGTAACTAATCATCGCTGGAATAGCTAAAATCAAGCGTAAAGCAATCACACACAGCCCCACATACAGGAGTATAAAAATCGGGGCAACAACCCAGCGGTGCGCGAAAATGAAATTTTGCAACGTCAGATTCATGGGCAAATGTGCCAGAATCACGGTTGAAAAACCAAAACCACCTAGCGGGATAGCAATTATCGTATAAAATAAGAAATAGCCAAAACCGATCCACGCATTCTGCTTAAATAAGTGCCGTAAAAGCCGTTTGAGATGACCAAAACTCAACGGCCGCTGATGTTTATAGCCGCTCACAGCCAGAGATCCTGCCATCAACCCAATAAAAATGCCCCAAATAATCATAACAGCAAAAAAAATCTTAAACGGAATTAAAAGGAAATTCTCCGACAAAAACAAAGCATGCTCAATTAACATACTCGCCACGATACCAACTAAAAACGTTAGACTGGTATAATAAAGATTCTCATCAGACTGGATGAGATACTTATTTAATTTTTGTAATCGTACAAAATCCTGAAAAAAGAAACGTTTCATCATGTGCCACATCCCCCACTATACCCATCTTACCATGGTAAAGTTTTGAGCAAAACCATTCAGCGGTAAAATGAAAAAATTATGGGTTTAAAAAGAAGCCGGGAAAATCTCCCCACCTCTTTCAATCGCTGAACTTGAATAATCGAAGCCCCCACAAAGCTACCTTCTCTGATTAACGACAAAAGCCGAATGATTCAAAGAACGAATCATTCGGCTTCCATTGGCATGCGCGAAGTTAAAACATCTTTTTCCCATGATCTGAAAAGACTTTCAGCGAGGGGTCCATAACATCATTGGAAACGCATTCCCGTGAAATCATTTAGTTGAACTATTCCGCATCTAACGGAGTAAAATCATAATGTAATTTTGAACGGCGTTTAAATTCGTCAAACGCCAATTGAATTAAATGATCAATTAATTTGTTATAACTGATTCCCGAAACTTCCCAAAGTTGCGGATATAAACTAATGTTCGTGAATCCAGGTAATGTATTAATTTCGCTTAGATAAGGAACTTTGTCATGGTCAACTAAAAAGTCAATCCGTGCTAAACCGCGACATCCCAGCACCCGGTAAGCATCCAGTGCCATTTGTTGCACTTCTCCGGCTAACTCATCCGAAATGCTGGCCGGCAATTCAAATTGTACGCCACTAGCATCCACAAACTTATTATTATAATCGTAAAACGTGTCGGATTCAGGTACAATGATCCGCCCCACTTCAGAAGCTTTCGGCTGCTCATTTCCTAATATGGAAACTTCTACTTCTTCTGGTTGTTCAATTGATTGCTCCACCAGCACTTTGAAGTCATAGCGGAAAGCATCATCTAATCCAGCTTCAAATTCGGCTTCATTTGTTGCCTTATGAATGCCAACTGAAGAGCCTTGATTAGCTGGTTTCAAGAAAAGCATCTCGCCAAGCAAATCCCGGCAAAAATCGTAAGGGTACTTCTGACGTGTCTCCGGGGTGATGACAAGGTATTTTGTGTTACGAATGCCATTGTGGGTTAACAATTGTTTCGTAACGTCTTTATCAAAAGAGACCGCTGAGGATAAAATACCGCTTCCGACATAAGGCTTCTGCAACAAGCGCAAAAGACCCTGAATGGTGCCATCTTCACCTAAGTTACCATGAATAATTGGGAAATAAACATCAATATCGCGCTGCTTACTCAAATTCAAGACTGGGGCTAACGGATTGCCTTTGTCCACTGCCCGCATAGCGTCTTCAACAACAACATCTTCAGATTCACCATCTTCAGATTCACCATCAAAAATACGACGTGACGAAGCATCACTCAACAGGTAACCATCCTTGGTAATCATGAACAAACTGATTTCATAACGGTCTTTATCCATAGCGTCATAGATATTATGGGCAGAACGTTTCGAAACATCATGTTCAGAAGAATTACCACCAAACAATAAGCCTACGTGTATTTTTTTATCCGTTCTCATTAAAATCCATCCTATCATTTAGATTTTTTATAGAACCTAAAGTATAACATGAATTTCTCCTGAAAACAATTTCATTTCCCAACCTAGGCCGCATTAAATCCTCCCGTCACGACAATCTTCCCAATCATTTGATTGCTTTCAACGAGCTCATGGGCGTGCCGCAAGTTTTCGGCATTAATTCCGGTTAAGGTCAGCGTTAACGTTGAACGCAGGGTTTGTTCATCTAACAGTTGGGCAATTTGAGTTAAGATTTTGCCTTGCGAGGCCATGTCGGCTGTTTGATAGATCCCCTTGGTAAACATAAATTCCCACGCAAGCGTAATACTCTTCGCTTTTAATAGTCCCATTGGTAACGGCGCTACATTTTCCACTATTGAAGTGATGAAGCCTTCAGGAGCTACTAAATCCGCTAAAATAGGCAAGTACCGATCCGTAGATTGAAAAATAGTCGCGAAATCCACCGTGGTAATCTGGGCAGCCGCTAATTGGGCCTTTAATGACTGATGATAATCCAAAACTAAATCTGCATCCAAATTTTTAACCCATTCAACCGTTTCTGGTCGTGCTGCCGTTGTAATCACTTGTAAACCAGCCCATTTAGCCAACTGGATTGCAATGGAACCCACGCCGCCAGCGCCATTAACAATGAGGATTTTTTTCCCTTTGTTTGCGTTGGCTGCGGCTTTGATTGGCATACGTTCAAAAAGGGCTTCCCACGCCGTCAAACTAGTCAGTGGCATTGCTGCGGCCTCTTCCGAGCTAATCGCTTGTGGGGCGTGGGCAATTAACCGCGAATCAACTAATTGAAATTCTTGATCACTACCAGGACGGTTATTGACCCCGGCATAATAGACTTTATCGCCGACCTGAAAATTACCTACCTGTTTGCCAACAGCCACAATCTCGCCCACGGCATCAAAGCCCAGAACCGTCGGCTGATCCGTTTCGGGATGCGTTTGGCGCATTTTCGTATCAACCGGATTGACCGAAACGGCCGCTACTTTGACTAAAACGTCATAGCCCGCTGCTTGTGGTCGGGACACTTTAACATCCATCATACTGTTAGGGTCGCTGATTGGGAGACCTTTATAAAACCCAACTGCTTTAATTTGTTCACTCATTATTAATTACTCCTTAAAACCGAAAATCATTCTCTTCATTCAAATAAACTTTAATCTCCTTGGGCATCTCGGGATTCAACACCATTGCCTGCAGTAAATGCTGCCGATTATACAAACGGGTCCACATTTCTTCGCTTTCTCTGGTTTGAATAGAAACCAGCTCATGGCGCCAGTTTTTTAAAGCTAAGAGTAAGAAATCACTATAAAGTTTATTTTGCCTTGTTAAATTAGCAATGTATGCTGCCAAACGTTCGGGTTCACCAAAGATCAGTGGCGTGTCCAAACGTTTATAGCGAACCAGCAGGACGGCCAACATCAAAAGCTTATCAGCTCGTACCAGGCTGTTATCAACCGCCAGTTCATCCAATACATTGCCAATATGCGTATAAGCATGGGCCCAGCCCTTCTGTCCCACATAACCTCTCGTATCCACTTCAAGTGCCATGTAAGTCACTAACTGATCTACCAGCGTATTTTTACTTTCATCATCAATAAAATGCGAACCCGCGCGGTCAATATACAAAATAGTGGAAAGAAACATTAAACTAAATGAACGTTGAAAAATGCCGTCATTTTCCGGTTCTGTAATGTGTCCGAATAAGCTCTCATCTTGAACTAACCGTGTGAAAAGCATCTTGAGTTGTTTTTTAGAAGTAATTTGCTGTTGCAAGATATCACTAAATAAAAAGTACACCCCTTTGTCACGCACAGCTGGATTTGGTGACCCAATGTGATGAAATAGGGTGAATAAATCCTGATCGGAAATGGTTTGCAGTTGATGGTCATTTAGCTGATCACGTAATTTCTGTAGCAAATCCAAGATGCCGTCTTGATCATCAGGCAACTGAACTGGTGTTGGCGCGCTGCGTGCTACCGATCCCATAATATGATCAATTTCTGGTAAGAGTGATTGATAAATTTGTCCATTTTGGAGCTTTACGCGTAAATCTTGTAATTTTGTCCGTGTTTTTTCGACTTCTTTCATAGTACAGTTCTCCTTCAGTAATAGGTTAATTTTACCACGCTTGCCCTGCAAAAGCTTTTTTCAAGTTGTCCGCATCCATTTTTCTTGCGCACCACATCATTCGCTAAAAGGTAGCAATACGAGTTAGCTTGAAAACTAGCTGGAACTACCCGGATTTTGCAAATAAAAGTCCGTTTCAACTCACTAACCTGAGTTGTCTATTTATGCGTTCATGTTAAAATAGGTAAAAAGGAGAGAAGAAAAATATGTCAAATCATCGTGTTCGTCAAGCTCTTAAACAAGAAGTCAAACAAACTTTTAAAGGCCGCTGGGGAGAAGCAACTCTCACTGCCATCGTTCCGGTGGTGGTGCGTGCTATCGTGGGGTTTATGATTTCTCTGCTCATCTTAGCCGCTTTGTATCTCTTCATAAAAAATCCAGAAATAGTTACCCAACAAGCGTCGGACTATGCCAGTGAAGACACCCCAACCAATAGTTCTGGGGCATGGAGTTTTTTACGTACCGCGCTGGTGACCTTTATTGGTGTGGGGATCAGCTACACCTACTTAGATTGGTTACGCAAGCCTAACCTCGTTTTTTCGCCGCTCAAAAGCGGTTTTCAGGCTTTTACGCGCCGTTATTTTATTCCTACCCTCGCAATTTTTATTTTACAATTTATTTTTCTATTTCTATGGAGTGTGCTTTTTATCATTCCTGGCATTATTAAGTATTTTTCTTATTCGCAGTCTTATCTGATTTATAAAGATCAATTGGCTGCCGGCAATGGCGATCGGATTGAATACGTTGATTGCATCACTATGAGCCGGAAATTAATGGATGGTCACAAGTGGGAATTTTTCTTACTTAAACTCAGTCTGCTAGGCTGGCTGGCCCTTTGCCTATTCAGTTTCGGAATTGGCTTTATCTGGTACGTGCCTTATTCACAAGGCGTTTACACAGCATTTTACAAGCACCTCGTGGAAATTCAGTAAACCGGTTTAAACTTCATTTCTGACAAAAAGGCTTTTAATTTTTCCTCCTAATCATTAGAAGGTTAAAAATTAAAAGCCCTTTTTTATTGAGTTTTAATTGTGAGGTGGCGTTGTAGCCAATAGGTTAAACCCATGCCAATCAGATTTAAGACCACCATAGTTCCCATCGGGTAAAAGGGATTCCATTTGCCCGCATAGGGTGTGTACCCAAAAACAAATTTCAAAACTTTTTCAACCAAATGTAAATCCATTTCATTCTGGAATCTGATCACAAAACTTAAAATCACGCCCATACCGATGGGAACCGCTAACCACAAAAAGAGTCGGGTTCGTTTTTTGACCAACGCCGCAATACTGCCAAAAAAGTGGCCCGCAAGTGCAAACATAAGCAGTAACAAAAATTCATAAATAATTTGAACCGGAATATTCCAAAAATTACCCAGTCCCAAGAATTTACCGAATCCTGTCGTAAACATCGTATGGTCAGTTTTACCCGTAATCGGTAAAATCAATGCATAGTAATAAAGATAGTTGACGATGCTCATCAACAAACTACTCAAAATTAAAGTTCCCATGGTTGCCTTCCAAACCGTTTGGCGCGAAATCCCATTTTGAATATAGAACTTGAACGGTTCGTACACTCGGTAAGCAGCAATCATCAAGAAAAACACTGAGATAAATGGTAATAAGTCGTTCTCTAACAGGCTGTTAAACGTGATGCCGTCCAAGCCGCCAGTGAAAATTATCGCGAAAGTGATTGGTAAAAGAAAGATGGCCGCAAGTGTTAAGAGATAAGTATAAGCCAGCCCTTTAAGATAATACCCGAGCTTATCTTGAAAAACTTGTTTAGTCTTCATGACTAACCTCCTCACTAGTTAAATGAATAAACAATTTTTGCAGATCCATACGCGAAATTTGCACCGTATCCGGAATTTCACGATCATTGTTCAACTCGCCAAAAACATAATTTCCCTTCAAATTACCCAACGACTCTGTACCGATCACATTAAGCCCTTGTGTATATGCGGCAACTTTGTCGGCTGGACCCGTAATCAAATAGGCCTGTGCCAACATATGATCAACATCATCATCAATAAGAATTTTTCCATTTTCGACAATAAAGACATGTTCAATCATGTTTGCGACTTCTTCAATGATATGGGTAGAAATGACAAAGGTGCGGGGATGCTCACCGTAACTTTCCATTAATTCCCGATAAAAAAGTTCGCGGTGATTGGCATCCAAACCTAAAATTGGTTCATCCAAGAAAACATAGTCCGCCGGGACACACAAGGCCACAATCAACTTAAAAATCGTACGGTACCCCGTTGATAACTGACCAAAGCGTGCCTTTTGACTAAGACCAAAAGCGCCACATAATTTTTCGGCATACGGCTCGTTAAAATTCCCATACATGGTCTTAGTGGTTTTAAATAATTCCCGAACACGACTGCGCTTCGGATATAGATTAACTTCACTCATCAAATAGAGTTTTCCCAGCTGAGCGTCGTTTTCATGAACAGGCACATCATCCAGGAGAACGGCACCCTTTGTCGGAAAAATACGGTCACTCATAATGTTGAGTAAGGTGCTCTTGCCTGCCCCATTGCGACCCAACAACCCATAGATCCGATTGGGCTCCAACGCCAAGTTAATATCCGCTAGAATCACCTTTTTCCCAAATTTCTTGGTGATTCGTTCAACCTTGATCCCCATTGACACTATACCCCCTCTTAATCAGTGCAATCAGCTCATTTTCTGTTAACTTTAAATTTCTGGCTTCCAGCACAATTTTTTTGACGTAATCTGTATAAAACGCAGCCTGCCGTTTGGTCAAAATGAGCTGATAGGCCCCATCCCTAACAAACATCCCCAAACCTCTGCGTTTCTCGATCAATTTTTCGTGAACTAAAATGTTCATGCCTTTTAAAACTGTGGCTGGATTGATATGAAATTCTCGTGACATTTCCGTTGTCGAAGGAATTTGAGTTTCCTCTTCAAAAGCTCCTGTAAAAATGCCCTCTTCAATTTGATTTGCGACCTGTAAATAAATTGGTTCCTGTCCAGTAAAATCAAATTGCATATCCTCACCACCTTTTATGACTGCATACGTACAGTTGGCACGACTAGTTTTTCATAAATAAATAACGTAATTAAATAATACCCTAAATAGAGCAGCAAGAAAATAATAAATGGCGTTTCTAATCCCGCATACTGCTTGCCGGCCATTACCGGTGCAAAGAGCCTTAAACCAAATAAGACATGGATAATCCCTAAGATTCCTGGTAAGCCAAACAGCACACCGATCTCACGGCGAATAGATTTCTTGATCAAATTCTGGCGCGTGCCCAAGCGATTCAACATATGATAACGGCGTTGGTCTGCACGAGCACCACTCAAAATCTTAAACATTAAGCAACTTGCTAACATGGTTAAGAAAGCCAGTCCTAAGAAGAAACCGACAAATTCCAGACCGCCAAACATCAGGTTTGCAACCTGATAGGCTGGATAGGCACCACCCATTTGCTGTAGCGTAATCTTGCCACCAAATTGTTTGGTCTGATCATCCGCAATCTTTTTCAATACAGGGGCATTTTTGCTGACACTATTAGTTCTTAAAACGGTTAACGGACTGATAGGTGCTTTTATCTTGTTAAAGGCTGTTCGTGAAACAAATTCAGCCTTCCCGATTCGGGTAAGGTCATTTGATTGCAGCATAATCAATTGCATTTCTGCACGGCTGCCAGGCTTAATTTGATGAGGCGAAACCTGGCGATAAACGGTCCGATCCAGGTTTCCAGTTGCCACTCGGAAAGGCGTTTTCTCAAATTCGTCTTTGATAAAGTAAGCAGTGGTTCCCACAACTTTTCGCTGGTAGGTTGTCTGCTGCTTCAAATCCAACTGTTTGGTCAAACTTTGCGTTCTGGCCGACTGCTTCAGAACTGCTAAATCATAAGCTGAGTTTTGCTGTGAGATACTAGGTATCAACCGATGGTAACCCATCCCAACTGTAATCGCACCGAGGGCCAGAGCAAAAAGAATACTAACCACCGTCAACATTTTTGTATAGTCCCGAATTCGAAAACTAAGTTGACTAAAAGTAAAGCCGTTTAACCCTTTATAGGCCCATTTTGATTTAGATAAGCGATGGATTAAAAGTTGGAAAAAGGCATGGTACAAACAGTAAGTTCCCAGAACAATGGTCACAAGTGCAATGGGGATTGCATTCAAAACCAACGTCTCAACGGCACCCATCGCCCAGTAGCCAATCGCAATCAAGATGAGGCCCAGCACACCTTCCAAATAACGCCAAAAAGATACCTTCACTGGCTGGTCGGCTTCTGTATCTCCTTTTAACAGCTTTAAAACGGTTTTATGCAGTAATTTATACTGATTAATCAGAGCAGCTAAGAAGAAAATCACCACAAAGAAAATCACGGTTACTAAGATTGCTGTACCGTTGAAAGCTTGAAAATGCGTAATCTGAACGCCCAGTTGTTTCATCAGCAAGGAGGAAAGCCCACCTGTTAAACCGATTCCTGCTAAAATACCAATAATTGTCGAAATCATCCCGATCAACAGTGTCTCTAGAAAAATCAAGAGACCTAAGCGGAATCTTTTGCCGCCTAACATAATAAAAAGTCCGTAATCATGTTCACGTAAGTTCATCAAAAAGGAATCTGCGTAAACAATATAAATTAGCGTAATAATAGCTAATAAGACTGAGCCAAATTGGAAAACGACCGACGCCACACCAAACGAAATGTTGCCCTTAATCAAAGCTTGATTCGTTGCAATGGCTTCAAACATGTAGAAAATTGCCGCGGAAATGATTAATCCGGAAAAGAGCACCAAGTAATCACGCCAGCGGTCACGCATACTGACAAAAGCTAACTTAAATAACATCGACATCCTCCCCCTGATCATTGAATGTACCCAACTTGCTTAAAATCATCTGGTAAAATTCCCCGCGTGTTTTACCCTTTGCTTCCAGTTGTTCACCGATTCGGCCGTCCTTGATAAATAAAATACGTTTGCAATAACTTGCTGAAAACGGATCATGTGTGACCATCAGAACCGAAACTTGTTCTTCTTCATTAACCTGTTTAAGGGTCTCCAAAAGTTCACGTGCACTTTTGGAATCCAAAGCTCCAGTTGGTTCATCCGCAAACATAATCTGTGGACGTGAAATCAGTCCCCGAGCTGCCGCAACGCGCTGCTTTTGTCCGCCTGAAATTTCCACTGGATACTTAGTTAAAAGATCGGCAATGCCCAATTGGCCAGCAATTTGATGCACCAATTCGTTAATCTGGCGTTTGCGGGTTCCTTGCAAGGTTAACGGTAAACCGATATTTTCGGCGTTGGTTAAACTTTCCAGCAAATTGAAATCTTGGAAAATGAAACCAATCTGTTTGGCACGAAAATCCGAAAGCTGTTTACCTTTAAGCGTTGAAATATCCTGTTGCCCCACAAATACCTGACCTTCAGTTGGCCTATCCATGGTAGCTAAAATATTCAATAAAGTGGTCTTCCCAGAACCCGAAGCGCCCATAATACCGACAAATTCACCTTTTTCTACTTTAAAATTAACATCCTTTAAAGCTGTATACTGCTTTTCATTTTTCTTTCCGTAAACTTTGGTCACGTTTTGAACGTCAATGACTGCTTTTTCTGTCATGATGATTCCCCCTAGGTAGTTTGGTTAATTACTCATGTAGCTAACTATACCAGGTGTCCATCTTACTGTCAATCAAAAAAGACCTCCACAATTTTTCAGAATAAACTCAAAAAAATTGTAGAGGTCATAAACTTGTTGAAATTAAGCTAATTTAGCTACACTGTCATGAATCATTTTAGCTGATGCTGCAAATTTCTGTTGTTCTTCTTCACTCAAAGGCAAATCAACTACCGACTCAATCCCGTTTTTACCCACTATCGCAGGTAACCCCACGTAAGTCTCAAATTGGTCACTATAGCCTGATACCGGACAAACCAACTTGGCATCCGCTAAGACGGCCTGTCCTAAACTGACGGCACAAGTAGCAATGGCATCTGAAGTAAAGCCCTTGCCTGATGCCACTTCCCAAGCACCTTGCTTTGCCTCGTCAGCCAATTGATCAAAGTCAAAATTTGAAGCTGCTGGTAAGGCTTGGATAGCTTGCCCTTGGACCCGAACACTCGACCAAGCCACAAACTGTGTGTTCCCATGTTCACCCAACACGTAACCTTCCACACTTCTGGGGTTCACATGAAGTTTTTCACCAACCACCCGTTGCATTCGGGCTGTATCCAAAAAGGTCCCGGTGCCAAAAACACGTTGCTTTGAAAAGCCAGTTAATTTTTGTAAGTAACTTGTGACCGCATCACAAGGATTCATAATATCAATGATAAAGCCATGAAATCCAGAAGCCACAATTTTAGGTGCAATTTCTTTGACGACTGCTGCCGTGAATTTAAATTCATCAAATCGGTCGCCGCCATTGGTTGAAATTGAAATATCCCCCGCCGAAATATATAGAATTTCGACATCTTTTAAAGCGTCGTAATCTTGAATTGACACTTGGGTTGTCGTATTTAGTCTCGCCTGGGCATCTTGCAAATCGAGTTGTTCTGCCCGGGACTTCTTTGGATCCTTATCAATTAAAACTAACGAATCAGCAATTCCCTTAGTTACCAAGGTATATGCTACGGTTCTGCCAACATTTCCTAAACCAATAATTCCAAATTTTCGCATTTTAACACCCTTTCTCATTACTAATCCTATCCTACCATTTTAAATGAACTGGTCAATACAAACAAAGGATCCAGCTGCCAAATTAGATTGATGCTAAAACCATATAACTGGCTTTAAAATCAATTTCTGGGGGGTCCAGCAGTGAGCCATAATCGTATAAAAAAACTGGAACAATTTGAACTGTTGTTCCAGTTTTCTAACTTTCTTATTGCTTAGTTTGTTGCTTTAACTGGTAAAACAGCACCCTTGTAATGTTTCTTAATCCAAGACTGAGTACTCTTCGATTGTAAAGCTTTAACTAATTTCTTGATTGCTTTGTTGTTCTTTTCGTTAGGACGAATTGCAATGATATTCTTGTAAGGCGAACTTGATTTTTCAATTGCGATGGATTGTGTAATTGGGTTCAAACCACTTTGAACGGCATAGTTCGCATTAATAACGACGGCGTCTCCTTCGTTATTCTTGTACAGTTGTGGCATCAATTTTGGTTCATAACTGTGTTTAAATTGTAAATGTTTTGGATTAGAGGCAATATCTGAGAAGGTTGCACTTGTGATATCCACACCCTTCTTGATAGTAATTAAGCCGGCATCCTTGAAGATCGTTAAAACACGGCCATAATCAGGTGTGTTACTACTTACTAACACAGTTGCGTTGTTTGGCAAATCTTTCAAATGCTTATACTTCTTAGAGAATACTGAGATGGGTTCCAAATGAACAGCCCCGGCATCAATCAAATTTCCCTTATTCTTTTGGTTCCATTGCTTCAAGAATGGGATGTGTTGGAAATAGTTGGCATCAATATCACCACTAGCTAAAGCCTTGTTCGGCAACACGTAATCTTGGAATACTTTGATTTTCAAGTTTACGCCTTCTTTTTTCAATTGAGGTTGGACGTGCTTCAAAATTTGCGCATGAGGCACAGCAGATGCGCCAACTGTAATGGTAGTCGTCTTCGTTGAACTTGATTTCTTTCCACAAGAAACTAATAATAATGCGGTTGCTGCAATTGCCAATAAACTAAAAATCTTACTCTTCTTCATATTCAAACTCCTCCTAAATATTAAACAACTCGCTTATCAACTTTGCGGGTTGCGAAATCCCCAACAAACTGAAATGCGAAAACAATAATAACAATAATAACCGTGGCGACTAAAGTGACTGTATTGTTGCTACTCTCGAACCCTTCTTGATAAGCAAGGTTTCCAAGTCCCCCAGCACCAATTGCGCCGGCCATTGCGGTATAGCCAATTAATGAGATTGTGGTGACTGTGATCCCCGAAATCAATGCTGGTAAGCTTTCGGGCAGAAGAACCTTTGTAATAATCTGCCACTGATTAGCTCCCATTGCATCTGCAGCCTCCAAAACGCCACGATCAATTTCATGAAACGCCAGCTCAACCATCCGGCCATAAAACGGTGCTGCAGAAATAATCAGCGAAGGTAATGCGGCTACCGGACCAATGATGGTGCCGACCATCTGCCGCGTAAATGGTAAGAGCAACACAATCAAAATAATAAAGGGAATGGAACGAAAAACGTTCACAAACAATGCGACAACCCAATTAATGATACGAACGACAAGGTTGTGACTGCCGCTTGTTTCGAATAGTAACAACCCAATGAAGTAGCCTAATACCGCTACTGCCACAATGGAAACCACGGTCATCCAAACGGTTTCCCAAGTGGCACTCCACATCTGGTTCCAATCAACTGTATTAAATTCAAAATATCCTGTATTACCGCCCATGTTCTATCACCTCGGTTTCAACACGCATAGTCTTCAGATAATCTAGTGCACCTTCTATATCCGGTTCATCACCAATTAGTTGCAAGAAAAGCGAGCCAATCGCCCCTTCTGCCGTCTGATGAATATTACCTTCAATAATACTAATTCGCAGTTTCGGGAACTTATGAATAATTTCCGAAACGATGGGCAAATTGGCCTGGTTACCGTGGAAAGTTAACTGAATGATCCGTCCGTTTGGATATTCCTTAAGCAGTTGCTCAACTGCCACATTCGTATCCTCCGGTGACGGCGCTGCCTCTGAATAAACGAACCGTTTGGTAATTGGTTGTTGGGGATGCTTAAAGACCTCTAAAACTTCGCCAGTTTCAATGATCTCACCACCATCTAATACCGCCACATGATCACAAATCTTACGAATCACGTGCATCTCATGCGTGATTAAAATGATTGTGATCCCCAGTCGCTTATTGATATCTAACAACAGATCCAACACTTCATCAGTTGTTTGCGGATCTAGTGCACTGGTTGCTTCATCAGAAAGTAAAATTTCAGGATCATTAGCTAAAGCACGAGCAACACCAACCCGTTGCTTTTGCCCACCAGATAATTCAGATGGATAGGCATCCTCTTTGCCTTCAAGACCCACAAGTTTAATCAGTTCTTCGGCTTTCTTTTTCCGTTCACTCTTAGAAATTTTCGCAATTTCAAGCGGAAATTCAATATTTTTGAGAACGGTCCGTGACCAGAGGAGATTAAAATGTTGAAAAATCATTCCGATTTTGTGGCGTTTCTTCCGTAAATCGCCCCGATTGAGGTTGGAGATTTTAGTACCATTGACATCAACTTCACCGGTGGTCGGCGTCTCCAAACCGTTTAGCATTCGAATCAGCGTGGTTTTTCCAGCACCTGAATAACCGACGATCCCAAAGATTTCGCCATCTTCAATCTTCATGTTGACGTCTTTAATCGCCTTAACCGTTCCCTTTTCTGTGGTGAAGGTTTTCGACACATCTTTAAATTCTATCAAACCATCATCCTCCTTTTCTCTCGCAAAAAAAAATCTTTCGTCCCATCGAAATAAATCGACAAGGACGAAAGACTTTGCTCCCGTGTTACCACCTAATTTTACCGATTTCTCACAAAATCGGCCTTAACGAGTCAAACAACTCTAGCGCTGTAATGGGCGCACCCAGTATTCACTCACCATTGCTCGCAAATACCGCTTTTTGATCAAGACCATCTTCAATTAAACTTGCTGTTCCTTCTCACCAAACGGAACTCTCTTTAAAGTAGACTTTAATTTACTCATCTTGTTTTAATGTTTAGCTGTTAAAAGCAGTATACCCATTCTCAGAATGCCTGTCAACCACTAAACCAAACTTTTTAGTTAAAAATCTGTTCTTTGTAATTGACTATACGAATCATGATGGAATCTCATCGACATAATCAGCCCGATCCCAATCATATTTCCGATCAATGCGGACCCCCCTTGACTGACAAAGGGCAACGGGATCCCCGTTAGTGGCAATAACCCAATGTTCATACCAATGTTTTCAAACACATGAAAGAGGATCATCATAATCGTTCCGGATGCAATATACGCATAAAAGGCATTTTTGGTATCAAAGGTAACGCGAATCATTTGATAAATAAGCAACATGTATAGCAAAATTAAAACCGCACTTCCCACAAATCCGAAGTTTTCCCCCACCACGGAGAAAATCATATCTGATTCACGGACCGGCACGTAGACATTCGACGTATTAAACCCTTTGCCAAAAATTTCACCAGAGCCAATCGCTTTGATACTTTGCCATAATTGATATCCCTGGTTGGTTGTATCAGAAGACGGGTGCAGCCAAGTATCGATTCGGGCAAACTGATAACTTTCAAAACCAATGTGTGAAAGCAGATTCCGTCCCCAATCACTCACGACCAGCATCAGTGTGCTGCTGGCCAAAACAATTGCGGTAACAAACCCCGGTAAGAGAATTCGCCAAGTTATCCCTGAAACGATTAACAGACCCGCAAAAATTGCGATGAAGACCAGCATTGTCCCGAAATCATGTTGCAAGAGTAACAGCACTGGAATTGGCAGTGTCCAAAGGATCATCTCACCAATCAATCGCCAGTCGGAACGCATGGTATGGCGTGGGTGCTGGGCATTATAGTCAGCAATCACTTTGGACATCATCAAAATATAAGCTGGCTTCATCACCTCTGAAGGCTGAAAAGTAAAGGAATTACCAATTGCAAACCAACTCTTGGCACCGGAACTAGCCGCGTAATTTCTACTGTAAAAAAACAATACCGCAACTAATAGAAATATTCCCAACCAGTAAGCATACGGTGCAACTCTCCATAGCTGTTCGGAATCAAATTGCATGATAACCACGACTGCCACCGTGCCGAGTCCATACCAGATCAATTGTGACATTACCTGGTGAATCACGTTTACACCGCCAGTATCATGACTAGCCGCCACATAAATAGAAGCCAAGCCAATCAAGGCTAACATTAATACCGAAAAAATAATACCGTAATCAATTCGGGAATCTCCTTCCCGTCTTCTCACTCGTGAATCGTTATTCAAAATAAAATTCCTTCCTTAGCTGCGTGCACGTTTATTGATGAAGGTTATACTCCTGTAACAGCCATTCGACCGCATCATCTAGGGTCTTCGCTGTAAAATCGCCACCCCCAATTAAATGGGTGGCGAACTCTTTGTTTTGGGGTGTCACTTCACCAATCAAATTTTTGGCAATGTAAAGCTGTTGAATGGTTTGTCCACCAACCTCTTTTTCAACCAGTTGCACCTTAACGCTCTGCTGTTTTTTTGCCATGATTTCCTCCAAAATTTTTTAGTTTAATATTTTCTCGTCAGGATGAGGATTACGCTTTAACGTAAAATAATCAGGAACCGGATCATATCCGCCCTTCACAAACGGATTACATCTCAATATGCGGGCGGTTCCCATTAACGTTCCCTTCAACGCCCCATGTTTTTTTAGCGCCCCGACCATGTAATTGGAACACGTCGGATAATAACGGCAACTCGGTGGAAATAGGGGCGAGATGACCTTCTGATAAAGCTTTACCAGTCCTAATAAAATTTTTTTCACCGTTTTCCACCTCTTCTCCCGATTCAATCTAACAGCCTATTATAGCACATCACAAATTACCACTTAAAGTACGAATCCGGTCTCAAACAGAATGTTAATAAAAAATAAATGGTTAATTAAAAGCGGATTGTCCCCTTGTTAATCAACCATTTATTTAGATGTTCATGTGCAGGTGCCAATTAGCTCGCCGAATGTGCCCTAGTTTTTGATTGTCACAGTCGTACTGCCTTCAGAAACCCGTTTAATTTCTGCACCTAGTGCGCCTAATTTACCGTGGAAATTGTAGTAGCCACGATCCAAATACTTCAAGTTTGTCACTTGCGTATATCCCTTAGCCACTAAGCCCGCAATCACTAGTGCCGCCCCCGCACGTAAATCGGTAGCCGCAACTTCTGCACCGCTAAAATTAGTCGGTCCGCTCATAACCACTGAAGAACCTTCAATGGTGTAATGTGCATTCATTCGTCGTAATTCTTCCAAGTGCATGAATCGATTTTCAAACACCGTTTCCGTTAAGGTACTGGTCCCCTTTGCCAAGAGCTGGAGCACCGACATTTGAGGTTGCATGTCAGTTGGAAACCCGGGATGTGGCAGTGTTTTCACGGCCACTGGTTTTAGTTGCTTCGGGCCAATCACCCGAATCCCGTCATCCCCATCAATCACTTGAACACCCATTTCGCGCATTTTTGAAATTAATGGTTTGTTGTGTTCTGAAATGGCATCCTGGATGAGTACGTCCCCTTGTGTCGCAGCCGCCGCGACCATAAATGTACCGGCTTCAATCCGGTCCTGGACAACTGCGTGACTAGTCCCATGCAATTTGGCTACTCCAACAATCCGTAACGTCTCAGTACCAGCACCTGTGACGCGGGCGCCCATTTTATTGAGAATCATCGCTAAATCCACAATTTCTGGTTCGCAAGCCGCATTTTCGATAATCGTTGTGCCTTGTGCTAACGTCGCTGCCATCATAATGTTTTGGGTCGCCCCAACACTCGGAAAGTCCAGATAAATATTAGTCCCCACTAATTTGCGTGCACTGGCTTCTATGTATCCGTCGTGTTGGGTAATGTGGGCGCCAAGCGCGGTTAGCCCCTTCAAATGCAAATCAATTGGTCGTGAGCCAATGGCACATCCTCCTGGCATTGCGACTTTAGCATGCCCCGTCCGCGCTAGTAATGGCCCCATGACCACAACCGATGCCCGCATTTTAGAAACATACTCAAAAGGTGCTTCGGTCGAAATTTGTTTGGTCGCATCCATTTTGATTTCATGTTCAGCTTCAAGAAATTCTACATCAACGTTTAAAAAACGGAGGACGTTATTCATTGTGTAAACGTCGGACAAAATCGGCACATTACTCAGTTCTAATTGTCCTTCGCTCGCCAGAATTCCTGCCGCTAGAATCGGCAAAACCGCATTTTTTGCGCCTTCAATTTTAACAACACCTTTTAATCGATTACCGCCCTTAACAATAATTTTATCCACGAACGAAACCTCCAACTATTTTAATAAATATCCTAAATTACGAATGTTATTGATCAACTCTAAGAAAAATGAACTGCTTAAATAACCCAATCCAATGGAAAGCAACACAATCAGCGTCTTAAACTGGTTGGGATTGTTGACTCGGATCAATCTTTCTAAATGGATGCCTTGAATGGCCCAAAAAGAAATGAAAATAAAAAAGAAATAACAAATTAAAGTAAGTAATGCTTGGATTCCTAGTAAATTCATAAAAGCCTCTTAATAAATCAAGATTTACTACAATGGTATCATACTCACTAAAAAATAGCGCGTTTGATTCTCACTTTTAGAAATTACTAAATATCTGATGCGTATCAATTGGACGTTACACCGGATTGGGGGGAGGTCCCATGCGAACAATTCTCTTTCAAAACCAAAAAAAGGCCTCAAAGCAATTGCTTGCCTTGAAGCCTTCTCATTTTAGCTTTTAAACACTGAACTAATGCTTAGCCACATTAATCCGGTTGATCGCTCGTCGTAAGGAAATTTGCGCCCGTCGTAGCGTGGAATTATCATGCGCTTCTTGGGCTTTACGAATTGTCTCTTGCGCGCGTTTACGTGCATTTTCAGCACGTGCGACATCAATATCAGACTCATTTTCTGCTGTATCCGCCACGATAGTTGCAGTGTTGTTAGAAAATTCCACAAAACCACCGTTGACGGCAACTGCATCTTCATTTGCACCTGAATCTTCATGTTGAATCCGTACTTCGTCAATTGCTAACGACGCAATAATAGGGACATGGTTAGGCATAATTCCTAATTGGCCATCTCTTGTTTTCACAACCAGCATTGTGGAAGTGCCATCATAGACCTGCCCATCAGGAGTTACGATACTAACGGTTAATACTGATTTATCAGCCAATTAGAACCCCTCCCTTATTTACTTGCGGCGCTAGTTAATTTCTTTGCTTTTTCAACAACCTCTTCAATGCCCCCAACTTGACGGAAAGCATCTTCAGGTAAATCATCATACTTACCTTCAAGAATTTCTTTGAAGCCTTTAACGGTTTCTTCAACCGGCACATAAGAACCAGGTTGACCAGTAAACTGTTCGGCAACAGAGAAGTTCTGTGATAAGAAGAATTGAATTCGTCGTGCGCGTGCCACAACCGTTTTTTCTTCATCGGATAATTCATCCATCCCTAAGATAGAAATGATATCCTGAAGTTCACGATAACGTTGCAAAACATGCTGCACATCAGTTGCCACTTTATAGTGTTCCTCACCCACGACAGCAGGATCCAAGGCACTTGAAGTTGAAGCTAAAGGATCAACAGCGGGATAAATCCCTTGTTGCGTTAAGCTACGTTCCAAGTTAGTTGTGGCATCCAAGTGAGCGAAAGTTGTTGCAGGCGCAGGGTCAGTATAATCATCGGCAGGCACATAAACGGCCTGAATCGATGTAATTGAACCCTTCTTGGTAGACGTAATTCGTTCCTGTAACTGACCCATTTCAGTAGCCAAGGTTGGTTGATAACCTACGGCTGAAGGAATTCGGCCAAGCAACGCGGATACTTCTGACCCAGCTTGGGTAAAGCGGAAGATATTATCAATAAATAACAACACATCCTGCCCTTCAACATCACGGAAGTATTCCGCTAATGTTAACCCAGTCAGAGCAACCCGCATACGAGCACCAGGCGGCTCGTTCATCTGACCATACACCATGGCCGTTTTCTCGAGAACACCCGAGGCCTTCATTTCAAAATACAAATCGTTTCCTTCACGTGTTCGTTCACCAACACCTGTGAATACGGAAATACCATTGTGTTCCTGTGCAATATTGTGAATTAATTCCTGAATTAAAACGGTCTTCCCAACACCGGCACCACCGAATAGTCCGACTTTACCACCACGGATATAAGGCGCAAGTAAATCAATAACTTTAATACCTGTTTCCAAAATCTCCATGCTGGGGTTTAAGTCATCATACTTAGGCGGATCACGATGAATTGGGTTCCGTTTAACATCGGGTCCAAATTCTTCACCATTATCAATTGTTTCTCCAAGGACGTTGAAAACCCGACCTAATGTTTTATCGCCAACAGGCACTGTAATTGAAGAACCAGTATCTTCAACTTCCAATCCCCGTTGTAAACCATCTGTACCATCCATAGCAATCGTCCGGACCACACCATCACCAAGTTCAAGCGCAACTTCGACAACTAACACACTGCCATCTGGTTTTTTGATTTTTAAAGCATTATTAATATCAGGTAAATTACCATCCAGAGGAAATTCAACATCAACAACAGGTCCGATAACTTGGACAACTTTACCAGTACTCATTATTTGTTAATTCCTCCCATCTAAATTTATTCTTGTGCCGCTTGACCACCGGTAATTTCGGTAATCTCAGTGGTAATCGCACTTTGACGTGCTCGGTTATATTGCAATTGCAGCGATGAAATAAGATCCTTGGCATTGTCAGAAGCGGTCTGCATCGCCGTAGAACTTGACGCATGTTCAGCTGTTTTAGCATCTAAAATTGCGCCATATACGAGACTTTCAGCGTATTGGGGTAAAATTGCCTGTAACAAGACCGCCTCGGAAGGCTCAGTCTCGTACTCGGGCATTAATTCCTTTTCACCCTGTTCTTTTTTCTCATCCTGACTCTTGACCAAAGCATCGCTGATTGGCAACATTTTAATCGAATGAAATCTATTTGTTAAGCGATTTACAAAATGGTTGTAGCAAACATAAAGTTCATCAAAAACTTGGTTTGAATACATTGAAGTGGCCGTTTGAACAATTTCCCGCACCTCATTAAAGGTCGGAACATCACTCACACCCCGATATTCATAAACCACGTTCATATCACGTGCTTTATAAAAATCAGCGCCGGTACCACCAACAGCCAAAATGACACTATCTTCGGCCGAATGACCCGTTGATTGAATAAAGTCCTCAGTCTGTTTTAGAACCGAACTGTTATAACTTCCTACCAATCCACGGTCAGACGTAATAACCAAGTAACCAACCTTTTTGACCGGTCGCTGCTGAAGCAAATCAGTTGCGGAAATATTCTCCGTGTTGTCACTTTCACTCACGTCGCCAGTTGCATTTTCACTGATCAAATGCGACTTGGCAAGATGAGCGACAATGCTTTCAACTTTTTCAGCATAAACCTGATAGCCAAAGGTGTGTTTTTGAATTTGACTTAATTTAGCGGTCGAAACCATTTGCATCGCAGTGGTAATCTGACTGGTCTTCTTAGTAGAGTTAATTCGTCTGAGAACGTCTTGTTCTGAAGCTGCCATTTTTTCTCACCACTTTCTATCCATCAAAACAATATTTTATTTGGAAGCTGGTGCACTTGCGTCAGCTTCTGTAGGTTGGAATTGATCTGCAAATTCTTGAATCGCAGCATCCAACTTGTCGGTGTCTGGTAAATCACCGGTCTTACGGATAACCTCAAGCAAATCAGCATGAGAACCATCGACATAGTCAAATAGTTCATCTTGGAAACGCAAGACATCATCCACGGCAACTTTATCCAAGAACCCGTGCGTTAAGGCATATAAAATTAAGACTTGATGTTCAACAGCAAGTGGTTTGTGCAATGGTTGTTTCAAAACTTCGACGGTTCTTGTCCCACGAGCTAACTTCGCTTTAGTGGCATCATCCAAATCAGAACCAAATTGAGCAAATGATTCCAATTCACGATAAGAAGCAAGATCCAAACGTAAGGTACCAGCAACTCGCTTCATCGCTTTGATTTGCGCATCGCCACCAACACGTGAGACGGAAGATCCGGCATCAATCGCTGGACGTGTTCCTGAATAGAATAAATCACTATCCAAGAAAATCTGACCATCGGTAATTGAAATAACGTTCGTTGGAATATAAGCGGCAATGTCACCTGCTTTTGTTTCAACGAAAGGTAACGCCGTCATTGAGCCTGCACCAAGTTTATCACTCAACTTCGCTGCACGTTCCAGTAAACGGGAATGTGTATAGAAGATATCACCTGGGTAGGCTTCACGACCAGGCGGACGTCTCAAAATCAAGGAAAGCTCACGATAAGCATCGGCCTGTTTTGATAAATCATCATAGACAATCAAAACATGCTTGCCGTTAAACATGAACTCCTCGCCCATTGCTGCACCGGCATAGGGTGCCAAGTATAGCATTGGGGCTGGCTCAGAAGGTCCCGCACTTAAAACGATGGTGTAATCCATTGCACCAAACTTTTCGAGTGTTTCGACCTGTGTTCGAACCGTTGATTCCTTTTGACCAATTGCCACATAGATACAGATAATATTTTGATCTTTTTGATTCAAAATTGTATCAATGGCCAGGGACGTTTTACCTGTTTTACGGTCACCAATAATTAACTCACGTTGACCACGACCAATTGGAACTAACGCGTCAATCGCTTTGATCCCGGTTTGAAGGGGCTCACTAACTGATTGACGTTCCATAACTCCGGGAGCTTTACGCTCTACGGGGCGGGTATGGTCAGTCTTAATTTCGCCTTTTCCATCGATTGGTTGGCCAAGTGTATTGACAACCCGACCGATTAAGGCTTCTCCAACTGGAACTTCCATGATACGTCCGGTTCTCTTAACCGTGTCACCTTCACGAATATCATCATAGTTACCTAAGACAACAATCCCGACGTCATTTGATTCAAGGTTTTGAACCATTCCGTAGACACCATTAGAGAATTCGAGAAGTTCACCAGCAAGAGCATTATCTAAGCCATGGGCACGGGCAATACCATCACCAACATATGTAACGGTACCTGTTTCTTCAACATTAAGCTCGTCTTGATAGCCTTCTAATTGTTGTTTAATTAGAGCACTGATTTCCTCAGATTTAATGCTCATAAAAGTTTCACCTCTTTACAAAATCTCATTTAAGTAGCATTTTCTTAATCTTGGCCATTTTGGTGCGAATACTGCCATCGTAAATAAATCCATTTGACTTCAGGACCGCACCACCAATGATACTTGGATCAAGACGGCTATTTATGATCACTTTTTGTGCTCCGATTCGCTTAGCAAATTCATCTGCTAATCGTTTCTTTTGATCTGAATCAAGTTCAATCGCAGTCGCTACTTCCGCATAAGCAATGTGATTGTAGCCATCGTACAAAACCATAAACTGGTCGATAATATCCACAATGTTTGCTATCCGTCCGTAGTCGTAAACCATTTGAATCAAATTTTGGACATAGCTTGATGCGTCTTTCTTCAGATTATCAACAATTGCCTGTTTTTGGTTGTCCTTCAAACGAACATCTGTTAATACCCGGTTTAGATCCGGGACATCATTAAAGATCTGTTTGAGTTGTTGCAAATCCGCATAAACCGATTCAAGCTGGTCCTTTTCAACAGCTAAATCAAAAAGAGCCTTTGAATAGCGTTTCGCAATCGTCATTTTATCTAGACTCATTTTGCTTCCCCAACCCTTCAATATAAGAATCGATTAACTGTTTTTGATCCTGCGCATTTAATTCTTTTTGAATGATCTTAGAAGCAATTTCAATAGATAAACTAGCCACATCATTTTGAGCACCTTGAAGTGCATCTTTTCGCTCTTGTTCAATGTCTTTTTGAGCATTTTGCTTGAGTGATTGTGCTTCTTGTTGGGCACTGGCTACGATTTGTTCACGCTGCTTTTTACCACTGTCCTTCGCATTGCTAACAATCGTTACCGCTTCTGCATGTGAGTTCTTCAATGCTTCCTCGCGTTTGGCAGCAAACTTTTCAGCGTCCTTACGAGACTTTTCGGCAGAATCAATATCATTTGAGATTCGATCCGCCCGTTCCTGCATCATCTTTGTAACTGGGCCCCAGGCCACAATCTTAATTACCCACATAAGGATAATAAAAATTATGGCGTAGAACAACATATCACCAAGATATAAAGAGTTGGAAGCACCCAACACTAAATGTGAGAGCATCTATTGACACCTCCTTCTATCCTATTATTGTGTAACTCGTTATTCATGACTACTTGTTCATAACTAACAATGCCACAACGAAAGCGATAATAGGCATAGCTTCAACAAGTCCAACACCGATAAACATGGTAGTTCTTAATTGACCAGATAATTCTGGTTGGCGTGCCATACCTTCAAGTGTCTTGGAAATAACAAGGGCATCACCAATACCACCACCGATAGCGGCTCCGAACATAATAATTCCTGCTGCAATAGCTCCCATAATTCTAAATCCTCCTAAACTTTTTGTTATTCCTCAGATTGTATTTGCTGAGAAATGTAAACCGAAGTCAATGTGACAAACACATATGCTTGAATACTACCTAGGAACACAGAAAAGGCCTGCCAGATAAAGGCAATTGGTGCTGCGGCAATTGTCATGCCGATACCACCAGAAAAGGCCATTTCGCCGATAATTTTCAATAACATTTCCCCAGAAAAGATAACCCCATAAATACGTAAACCTAACGTAAGGAAGTCGATCAATTCGGTAAAAACACTAATTGGAAGCCAAAACTTAAACGGTGTTAAATACGAGTTTTTGAAATAGCCCTTAAACCCGAACTTTTTGACCCCAGAAAAATGTGCCAACATTAAGGTCATCAAAGATAACATTAACGTTACGATTGGATCTGAAGTTGGACTCCGTACATACGTTACTCCGTTCCAACTGATCTGGAGAAACATGCCCAGCTGGTTTGAAACGAAAATAAAAAGAAATAAAGTAAATGCATACAACCCAAAGTTTGGCGCATCCCCGTTCGTTATCGAACCACGCACAATTTTATTTGTAAAATCAATCAGCCATTCTAAAGCGTTCTGTTTGCCAGTTGGTTTCATTTTTAGGTTTCTTGAAAACAAATAAACAACCACTAAAACAATAATTGCCGCAAGTAACCCCGAAATAATATTGGTCGTGTTAAAAGTAAGCCCCAAAAATTGGAAAGTAGAAACAGAGTCTCCACTCACAGAAGATCACCTCTTTTCGTACATAGCCTTAGTGAATCATCGAAAAGCCGTGGGTAAAACCTCCCCCTAAACTATCAACGATTATATATAAATAGACCGTTAGCCTATTCGAAATACAAATGAAATAATAACACCATTTTAAAAAAAACACAAAAAAGCCGGCAATTTTTTTCTACTTTTCAACGTCCTTTGAAGGCTGATATATCAGTCTTTTTCAATTAAAGCGCTTTCTGCTTTTGCGAAAACTTGCGGGGGACTCATCCAAGTTTTCAAAAACAAAAAAGAAGCAAAAATCGTCATCCATTTCATCAAAAACAAGTTCCCATTTTCTCTTCTTCTTCACTAATTCTATTCAACTCATTTACTTAGTACCAAACAACCGATCACCAGCATCACCCAAACCTGGCACGATGTAGCCATCCTCGTTAAGCTTTTCATCCAAAGCAGCTGTATAAATATCAACATCTGGATGAGCTTCTTGCAGTGCCTTTACCCCCTGAGGAGCTGCTACTAAGCACACTAAGCGTAAATCCTTTGCACCACGTTTCTTCAAAGCGTCCATCGCCATAATTGCAGAACCACCAGTTGCTAACATCGGATCCACCACAAAAATCTGGCGCTCACTAATATCACTTGGTAACTTCACAAAATATTCGACAGGCTTCAAAGTCTCTTCATCCCGATACATGCCGATATGACCAACTTTAGCTGCTGGAATTAACTCTAACATTCCATCGACCATGCCAAGGCCTGCCCGCAGAATTGGTACAATTGCCACTTTTTTACCTGAAAGTGTTTTTTTGGTTGTCCAACCAATTGGCGTCTCAACCTTAACATCCTCTAACGGCATATCACGTGATACTTCATATGCCATGAGTTCCGAGATTTCATTTACGACTTCTCTAAAGACCTTTGTCCCACAATTTTTATCTCTAATAATTGTCAACTTGTGCTGAATCAACGGATGGTCAAGAACCTGGAACTTACCCATGAATTACACTCTCCCTTCAATATCTCTATCAATTGTAGCTAACTTAACACAAAAAAACTAGTGCTAATCCAATTAATTTACTTGAATAGGATGTTTTGCGGTTAAGGCAAATACTTGGGTCTTCAATTCCGCCAATTTATCGGGCTGATCATGATACCCAATGGCCGCTAAAATAAGGTTCGCAACGGTAATACAATCTGCTTCGTCAAAACCACGTGTGGTGATTGCTGGCGTTCCTAATCGCAGACCACTCGTCTTGAAAGGACTACGCTTTTCATCTGGAATTGCTTCCTTATTAGTAGTAATAAAAATGGTGTCCAATAAATCTTGCACTTCTTGACCGTTCAAACCAGTAGCGGTTAGATCTAATGTCATCAAATGATTATCAGTGCCACCAGAAACCACACGCACTGCGGAAGAGGCATTGAAAGTGGCCGCCATTGCCTGTGCATTCGCCTTAACTTGTTGCATATAAGTTTTGAACTCAGGCTTTAAAGCTTCACCAAATGCCACCGCTTTTGCCGCAATCACATGCTCTAAAGGCCCCCCTTGCGTTGTGGGGAAAACAGCCGAATTCAGTCTTTTAGCGTACTTGGCCTGCGATAAAATCATCCCGCCGCGCGGACCCCGTAAGGTTTTGTGCGTCGTGGTTGTCACTACATCCGCAATGCCTATTGGTGATGGGTGCAAACCAGTTGCGACTAGGCCAGCAATGTGAGCCATATCAACCATCAAATAAGCGCCCACTTCGTCTGCGATTCTTCGGAAGGCTTGCCAATCAATCACACGGCTGTATGCAGAAGCTCCTGCCACAATAATTTGCGGTTTTTCGGCTAAGGCAATCTGGCGAATAGCTTCATAGTTTAGGCGTTCAGTCTCTAAATCAATGCCATAGCTGACGGATTGATAGAATTTGCCACTAAAACTAACTTTTGCGCCGTGGGTAAGGTGTCCACCAGCATTTAGATCCATCCCGAGGATCTTATCGCCTGGTTTTAAAAAGGCCGCATATGCCGCTGCATTGGCCTGAGAACCGGAATGAGGTTGCACATTCGCATATTCCGCGCCAAATAATTTTTTGGCACGATCAATTGCTAGCTGTTCAACCTGGTCAATATACTGACAACCGCCATAATAGCGTTTGCCGGGATAACCTTCCGCATACTTATTCGTTAACACGGAACCCTGCGCCGCACGCACGGCCGAAGAAACGATGTTTTCAGAAGCAATCAGTTCGATGTTATGTTGCTGACGGTCTTCCTCACGCGTAATGGCATCCCATAATTCTGGGTCTGCAGTTTTATAATCCATTAAAACGCCTCCTACTTATCAGGTGTTTGAAAATATTTTTGTCCTGCTGATTTTTCTAGACGATTCATGTAAGCTTCGCCTAGACCTATTCTATCAAATCCCTGGGCCAAAATATATGCAACTGAACTTTCGGTATCAAAATGCCGTAATCCAGCAAATAAATGGTGACTCGCCGTTTTGACATCCTCACCTAAGGAATACCACTCGCCATTTTGAGGCAGCGAGTTGGCCTTTTTTATCTGTTCGGTCGTCATGATGCCAACCGGGCCTGATTGCTGGCTAGCCCACGCCATCGCGTCAGGCCACTGTGCATCGCCCACAATCAACACCTGGGCATTAGGCGCATAGTGTTTGTACTTCATCCCTGGTGCTTTAGGTACCTCAGTTTTACCAACTTTGTGGTGGTCTGATTGCACCTCACCAATGACAGCTGCTAGTTGTTCTTCACTAATGCCACCTGGCCGTAAAATGGTGGGAATCGTGCCTGACATATCCACAACGGTTGATTCCACACCAATTTGCGTTGGACCGTCATCTAAAATACCCGCAATCTTTCCTTTTAAGTCATGATAAACATGGCGAGCTTCTGTTGGGCTGGGCTTCCCAGAAGTATTGGCTGACGGGCCCACAATCGGTACGCCTGCCTGACGGATCAAATCCAAAGTCGCCTGATTTTTCGGATTGCGAAAGGCCGCCGTTTTGAGACCACCAGTAACACTCTTAGAAAGCGCCCCTGGCTGTAAAGTCAAAATCAGGGTTAATGGTCCTGGCCAAAAGGTCTTCATTAATTGGCGGGTTTTTGCCGATAACGGCTGGGCGTACTTCTCCACAGTTGCAACATCTGCAACGGTAACAATCAGTGGATTATCGCTCGGCCGTCCCTTGGCTGCATACACCTTCTTCACTGCAGCTTCATTCGTGGCATCCGCACCGAGTCCGTAAACCGTTTCGGTTGGAAAAGCCACCAGCTGTCCGGCCTTAATTTTTTCTGCTGCTTGATTGATTGTGTCTGCATGATAAATTTCTGTTTCCAAATCTATAACTTCCCTTCCCGTTTAACTTTAACGCGCAACATACGGTCATGTTCGGTGACGTCCTTTTTAAAAGTGACTTGATACCTTGTATCCATAAACAACTCTTGCAAGGCCGCTTTCTGGTGATACCCAAATTCACAGTATAGCGCCCCAGCTGGTTTTAAATATTGCGGCAATTGCTGACTTAAGCGCCGGTAAATGGCCAACCCCTGTTCTGGTGCGAACAGTGCTTGATCTGGTTCATGCTCCAAAACACTTCGATCCATCACTTTTGCTTCGGAACGTGCAATATATGGCGGGTTAGAAACAATCACATCGAAAGTTCGGTCCTGAAACGCATTAAAAAGATCACTTTCTTCAAATTTGACTGGTAGCTGACTAGCGCGTGCATTTTTTTGTGCGACCTGTAACGCAGCAGCGGAAATATCCGAGCCGATGACGGTCCATTTAGGCCGTTGTTTCTGCAAAGCAATGGCAATCGCTCCGGAACCAGTCCCTAAATCTAAAACCGTTTTGGGTGTCTCATCTTGGTCTTGAAGCACCCATTCTACAAGTTCTTCGGTTTCAAACCGCGGAATGAGCACCCGCGCATCCACATAAAGCTCGGTGCCAAAAAAAGTAGCCTGCTGGGTAATGTATTGGACCGGCTCACCGGCCGCATAACGATGCACATTTTCTTGGAATTGCTGCCAGAGCGTGGCGTCCATTTGAGCACGATAATGCAGAATCAACTGCGTGTTATTCCAGTGGCACATGTCTGCCAGCAATAATTTTACGCCGTTTTCATCAATTCCCGCCTTTGCAAAGGGCTTAATATACAAAAAAGCCCAGTTAAGGGCCTCTAAATACGTGGGATTATTCATTACGAAGCTGCTCCATCTTCTTAGCTTGGTCATCAAGAATCAAAGCATCAATAATTTCATCTAACTCGCCGTTCATAATGCGATCGAGCTTATTTAAGCTTAACCCAATTCGGTGATCAGTTACCCGGTTTTGCGGGTAATTATATGTCCGGATCCGCTCCGAACGATCCCCGGTACCAACCGCGCTCTTGCGTTCTGCATCATAAGCATCTTGTTCTTGAGTCTGATAGTAATCATAAACCCGCGCTTTCAAGATTTGCATCGCTTTAGCCCGGTTTTGTTGCTGCGAACGTTCATCTTGCATCGCAACCACAATGCCAGTCGGTAAATGCGTCATGCGGACCGCTGACGAAGTCTTGTTAATATGCTGACCACCAGCACCAGAAGAACGGTAAACGTCGGTACGAATATCTTTAGGATCAATATCAATATCAACGTCTTCAGCTTCCGGCATCACCCCAACTGTAGCTGTGGATGTGTGGACGCGTCCGGCTGATTCGGTAACTGGAATCCGTTGAACCCGATGCGCGCCGTTTTCATACTTAAGCTTTGAGTAAACCCGGTCACCAGAAATCATCAGGACAATTTCTTTAAAGCCCCCGACTTCAGTGGCGTTTTCATCAACAATTTGCACTTTCCAACCCTGATTTTCAGCATAGCGAGAGTACATATTAAACAAGTCAGCGGCAAATAAACTCGCTTCATCCCCACCAGCAGCACCGTGAATTTCCATGATAATATTTTTATCATCGTTCGGATCCTTCGGCAGCATTAAAACTTTAATCTGCTCTTCAAGATCCGTTTTTTGGCTCTCTAAGGTACTCAGTTCTGATTTCACTAATTCGTCCATTTCGGGATCCAGTTTCTCACGCTGCATCTCCTTATCATCCTGAATTTGGTCAACAACCTTTTTATATTCCCGAAATTTTGCCACTATTTCGCGAATGCTGGCCTCTTCCTTGGATAATGCCATAAATTTTTGTGAATCAGCAATGACTTCTGGATCGGCCAAAAGTTCATTTAGTTCATCATAGCGGTCTGCAATGGATTGCAGTTTGTCCATAAAATCATTCATTACTTATCTTTCCTCATTTCATCCAAAGGGGGATTCAAATAGTGGCGGCGGCATACTGGATAGTAAGCCTCATTACCACCAATTTGGACCTGTTCACCTTCATACACGGGTTTACCGTCTGCAAAGCGCAAATTCATGATTGCCTTATGTTTGCAGAACCAGCAAATTGTCTTCATTTCCACAATTTTGTCGGCATAAATCAAAAGATACTTCGAGCCTTCAAAAAGTTCGTTTCTAAAATCATTCTTTAAACCGAAAGTCATCACCGGAATATTCAGGTCATCAACAATGCGGGCTAATTCAATGATATGGTGTTTTTTTAAAAACTGCGCCTCGTCAATTAAAATGCAGGCCGCATTCGGATTAAGTTCTAAAACACGTTGATAAATATCCGTTTCATCAAAGATTGGTTCTGCTGTTCGATGTAAGCCAATGCGACTGGCAATTTCGCCAACCTCTTCACGGGTGTCTAATCCGCTGGTCATTAAGACGACCGATTTGTGCTGCTCCTCATAATTATGAGCAACCTTTAAAATTTCAATTGATTTACCACTATTCATTGCGCCATAGTGAAAGAATAACTGTGCCAAAGTAGTTTCTCCCTTGTATTTACTTCTAATCTAGTATAGCCGATAACCAAAAAAATTTCATCTCCCAATCCTCACTTGACCACGCAACAAGAATGTTTTTCCTGATTGCTTTCTTTTTTTGCGCATAGGGCTTAAAATTAACTTTTAGGATTTCGGCCACGTGCCCTTAATAAGTTTATGGAGGAGTCGTATGTCACTCAAAAGTTCACTCGCAATTGCCACGGGAAAATCAGCCTACTGGTTTTTGCACAAATTCAGAAATGGTGGAAGTTCTCTCCCAGGAAAGTTAACAACTAAAATCGATCCTGACATTCTCAAAGTGTTAGGTAAAAACTACGATGTGATTGTCATCACTGGTACTAACGGTAAAACGTTGACAACCGCGCTAACTGTGAAAGTTTTAAACCAAAAGTTTCCACAGGTGCTCACCAATCCTAGTGGTTCAAATATGGAACAAGGCATTGTCACGACCTTTTTGACGGCCAAAAAATCCAAGAACGGTCGCCAAATTGCGGTTTTGGAAGTGGACGAAGCCAATGTGATTAAAGTAACCAAGTACATTAAGCCGTTAGCTTTTGTCTTTACGAACATTTTCCGTGATCAAATGGACCGTTATGGTGAAATTTATACCACTTATCAAAAAATTCTGGACGGGGTGGCTTTGGCACCAGAGGCCACAATCATTGCGAATGGGGATGCTTCCATTTTTAACTCCAAGCAGCTCCCGAATCCGATTCAGTATTATGGTTTCAATAATCAACCGGATGGCGAAACGATGGCTGCGGTTAACACGGATGGCATTTTATGTCCGGTCTGTCAGCATATTCTCCACTACAAATCTATTGTTTATAGTAATCTGGGCAAATATTATTGTCCTAACTGTGGATTTAAACGCCCGGAACTGACGTATCAACTCACAAGTATCGACAATCTCACGCCTGCCACTTCGGCATTTACAATTGACCACACCGCGTTTACTTTGCACATTGGCGGTCTTTACAATGTTTATAATGCCCTGGCCGCATATGCTGTCGGGCGCTTTATGGGTGTCGCAGTCGCTGACATTCAAACCGCATTAAATGATCCGGATGAACGCGTTTTTGGACGCCAAGAACAAATTCAGGTTGGCGATAAAGAAATCACCATTGTGTTAGTTAAAAATCCGGTTGGTCTTAATCAAGTTATTGACATGGTGGGGACAGAAAAAGAACCGTTTTCTCTTGTCGGCCTCTTGAATGCCAATTATGCTGATGGGATTGATACGAGTTGGATTTGGGATGGTGAATTTGAAAAACTGCCAAAGATGAACATCAAACAGTTCATGACCGGCGGTGAACGTTATAAAGACATCACCTTCCGCCTAAAGGTTGCGGGTGTTCCGGAGGATCGGTTAACTGTGACACCTAGTCTGCAAGACGCAATCGAAAAGTTTAAGGATTTACCAACTAAGCGCGTTTATGTTTTTGCAACGTACACAGCTATGATACAATTACGCAAACAGTTAGCTGAAGACGGCTATATTAAGGAGGGCATTTAATTGAAATACACTTTAAATGTGGCACATCTCTATGGAAATCTTCTCAATACTTATGGTGACATTGGTAACCTACTTGCCTTAAAGTATTACGCTAAGCAAATGGACACCGAGCTTAAGATAAAAGTTGTTAGTTTAGGCGACACTTTCAAAGCAGCCGATTTTGATTTGGTTTTCTTTGGTGGCGGTCAAGATTACGAACAACTGATTGTTTCTAAGGATATTCCTTCCAAAAAAGCGGAATTGACCAAATATATCAATGATGGCGGCCCCGTCCTCGCTATTTGTGGGGGCTATCAACTTCTGGGCCACTACTACGTTGGCGCGCAGGGCGAAAAAATTCCCGGGATTGGGGCTTTGGATCATTACACCTTAAGTCAGGATCACAACCGTTTTATCGGCGATATTACAATAAAAAACCCGCAAACTAACGAAGAGTACCACGGTTTTGAAAATCACAACGGCATGACCTTTCTGGGTAAGGGCGAAAAACCATTAGGTGTTGTGGAAAGTGGTCATGGTAATAACGGCCAGGACCAAACAGAAGGCGTCATTTATAAAAACGTCTACGGTTCATACTTCCACGGTCCGATTTTGACGCGCAACGGCAACCTAGCTAAACGTCTGCTGATTACCGCGCTGCAACAGAAATATCCGGATGCTGATCTCAGCTCGCAGCAAGCACTAAAAATTGCACCCACTTTCTAATCAAAAAAGTAAAACGGCAGAAACGCTACACACATTTTTCACATCTTGCATATAAGTTAAAAAGCCCATCAAACCAGCTATAAATACCGACTTGATGGGCTTTTTCATTTTGAAAAATATCTCAGTTCATCTGAACCAGTGCAGATTCAGCTCCAAAGAAATGTACTAATCCCGTTTTCTTAGGTCACAATGCCTGCGAGTTTTATAAAACTTGCCGGCCTGTAATACACAATTTAGCTAAAAAATCGCTTTTTTAAGTTTTGCATAACGAATGAGTTGTTTTTCAAAAAATGGTTAATCTATTTCATATTTTTTCGTCTTCTACTTATCGCGGTATTCATCTTTTCGACCTGCATATACCTTTGAATACCCGAGATTGTCCAGAACACAACATACAGTAAAATAAAAATTATCCAAAACGAAGATCCCAAGACCCATGAGTTATAAAACATCATGACAACTACTAAAATCAAGGTGCCGATAAGGTGCAGCGCTAATTGTGCCAAGAAGACAAGCGTTTCATTTTCAAAAATCAATGAAATTAATCCGATTCCAACGCTCATTATGAGTATGCTCAAAATATTTCTCGTGGTAGGAATCGTTGTCTGAATTTTAAATAACAATACCATCAAATAGGCAAACGATCCGAAGCCTATGCCATTAATAATATTTCGGCCAACTTTCTTAAACATGCCTTACACCTCTAATCTTTCCATAAGACTTTTTACATATTTTCTACTTACATCTGTCTTAACGTTGTGACTTAATCTTGCTGACATATTTCCTGAAAAACTAGCTGAAAGTGACAAAAGATGATTCATATTTAAAACCGCATGTTTTGAGATTTGAATAAAGTTCGGATTTGAGATCCGTTTTAAAAAGTTACGTAATGTATCGTTTGTCATGATGACACCATTTTGGGTAGTCAACAGTAAGCGTGAGTCCACAATGTCCACTAAAATAATATCTGCAGGCTTAATCATGAGAATCCGATCATCGCTCTTAACGGTTAAAAGGGTTGGAGACATTCCCTGATATCGATTTATATAAGACATTAAATGACTTATTTCTTCAGTGAGTTCTTTTGCTTGAACTATGACAATAGGATCATCTGAGCTAATATCTTCATTTTGTTTAAAGCGACTCTGAATCATGACTCTCTTCCTTCTTTTCTTAAGCGATTAATTTCTTACGCTTTCTACTAGCTAATAACTGCGGTACAAGTGCGAGTAGAACAGTCATACTCATAATTATAATCACTATATTTAATGTTTCTCTTTGTGTCAATAGCTCGTCCCAGGCAATCCGAGCGCCTAGAAACTTTTCAAATTTGACTCTCATCACGGTATTTGTTCCAAAAGTGGTAGCTAACTGTTCTTGCATTAAAATTTGTCTATTGAGTGCGGCTACGTAACTTCCGGGAGTAATTTTTATTAAGGTTTGGGCAAAATCAGGTAGAGAGCCGACGGGAATTAGTCCCCCAACCAAAAATCCTGCACCTGTTCCCACAATGGCAGAAAGGCTGGTAAGACTACTCATTCTCTTTACAAAGTTTATGATGATTGCGTTAATGGCGGTTGATAAAATAGCGTTTAAAACCATCAATAAAAGGACTGACGCAATTTGTTCACTAGATAAAGACAATCCATCCTTAACACTAAAATAAGCAGACATAATGGTGAACATGGTACCTTGCATCAATAAACCGATTAAGCTTGCACTAGCAAGGTAACTGAAAGTCAAACGGACATTACCAATATCTGTTTGTAATAAATCTTTGTAAACATCGGATTCTCGATCAGATACGACCTGCGTTAATCCGGCAAGTGTGGTCGTAATTCCGGTAATGACTAGTGTCCCGCCAATTAACCATTGGTCTAAAAGAAGGGTTCCACCTTGAATATCTTTCCAATTTGCTTGAATGCTATTTTTTAAAAAAATCAAATAAAGAATAAATGAGATCATCGCCCCCATCAAAGAAAATACCACACCACTATGATTTCTAAAATAAAGTATTAGGTTTCGTTTTATTAATGCAAACATTATCTGATTTCCTTTCCTGTTAATGCTATGAAAGCATCGTCCATTGTGCCATGGTAAAATTGAAAGTTTTGAATTAAATCCTTACCACGAACGATAATTTCGATGGCCTTTTTAGGTGAATCCACTAAAACTTCATAATTACCACCATCTTTTTTAAATTCATTATTTCCAATTATTTTCTCAAAGCCTTTATCGTCAGTTTTTACCAACAATCTGTTCGGTGCGAATTGCTCTTTGATTGTAGTGGCTGTCCCATGCGCAATGGTTTGACCGTGGTCAATAATGTAGACACTATCTGCCGAATTGACCTCGTTCAAATAGTGCGTCGTTAATACAATCGTTAACTGATGCTTATCTTGTAACTCTTTCAACAACTGCCAAATAGCATTCCGGGTTTGAATATCCAATCCAGTTGTAGGTTCATCTAGATATAAAATGTCTGGTTCGTTTAGAAGGGCTCTTGCAATATCTACACGTCTCTTCTGTCCCCCTGAAAGTGTGTGATATTTTTGCCTAGTAAATGCTTTAAGACCGAGTTGATCAACCAGTGTTTCAATCTTATCTTGTTTGACATTTTTGTACTGTTTCGCTCTGCTTTCCAAATTTTCTCGGACCGTCAAATTTGCATCTAACACGCTCGTTTGAAATACAATTCCAATTTTCGTCCCTGGTTCATATTGGATAGTGCCTGAACTAGGAGTCAAGTTTCCAGTCAACATCCCCATAGTAGTCGATTTTCCAGCACCATTTGGCCCCAAAATGGCCGTGAAGCTTCCCCGGTTAATTTGTAAATTCAAATTATTGACAGCAACGTGTTTGCCATAACTTTTCACTAAATTTTTGGTAGTCATTAACATGAATCATTCCTCCTTCTTCTTGGACTTAGATTATCAAATAATCGAAAACCCGTACTCAAAAAATGGCTATCTGGTGTTGATATCGGGGTAACAGGTATAAAAACGAGGATGAACGCCATCAAAGATATTAACTAAACGCGCTCGCTTGAAATTGCCGGAGTATAAGATGTACGTGATGAGTTTTATGGATCATCATTAGCAAATATCCAGAATTTTAATTTCAATATTTTAGCAAACAAAAAGCCAATCAAAGAAATGGGTCTACACTTTCTGGTATTGGTGAATAACTGATACCAGTTTTTATTTTGAAAAAAAAAAGGACATTTGCCCTCTTTGTGTTACGATTTAATCGCCAAATAAAATCGAAAAGAGGAAAAACAAATGTCCCTAACTAATTCTATCCTAAGCCTATTCGAAATAACAGACCCTAATTTAACTGTAACTGAGATTACTAAGGAACATTATCCCAATGGGCAACACGTTCATGTCGTTCACGCTATCCTTTCCTATCAACTTTTAAAATGTCCTCATTGTGGCCATAAATCTCTAATCAAAAATGGAACTCACATTGGCCATCTAAGATTGGGAACCTTATCAGGTGGACGTTATGAGATGCAGCTAAAACGACAAAGATATCAATGTAAACGGTGTTTAAAAACCTGTGGTGCTCAAACTAACCTCGTTAAACGTAATGAAACTTTTACGCATAATGTGAAACATCAAGTAATTGTTCTGGCTCGGGATATGCTGACCAGTAAAGAAATCGCTAAGATTTGTGGGATTTCACCAAGTAGTGTTCAACGCATTTTAAATGCGAATATTCACTTAGCTTATCGTGTTAAAACACTCCCCCAAAATCTTTGTTTTGATGAATTCCGTTCCTGTAATCATCTAATGTCCTTTAACTGTTGCGATGCCGTTAGTCATCGCCGCATTGTGATTCTTAAGGATCGCCTTAGTAAGGATATCATTGATTACTTTGAAGCTCGCTATTCAGTTCAAGAACGTATGAAAGTTCAAACAATCACCGTTGATATGAATGCTGAGTATGCTGGCTTTATTCATCGGTTATTTCCTAAGGCAATAACCATCATTGACCGTTTCCACATTATTCAACTTGCCGGTCGGGCACTGGATAACGAACGTACACGTGTGATCCATACTTTTCAAGATAAGCATTCCCGAGTTTATCGCATTCTAAAATCTCAATGGCGTTTGTTCCATTTGGCAGAAGAAAAGGTCAATGATACTAAACTTATCTATTTACACGGTATCAACGAATACATGACCCAACAGAACGCCATTGACCTAGCCTTAGATGAATTTCCAGAATTTAAAACTGTGTATCAAACCTATCAAGGAATTCTAACAGCCATTCAACAAAAAGATGCGGTTGGATTTAAAACCTTGATTGCCAACTACAAGGCGGCTGGCAACCAAATGGATATTACTATCTCAACTTTAATAAAGAATGGTCCTGCTGTTCTCAATAGTTGTCGTTATCCGTATTCCAACGGTCCTATTGAAGGACTAAATCGTAAAATTAAGGTGTTAAAGCGTAGCTGTTTTGGTTTTCAAAATATTCATAACTTTTTCATTCGTATCAGTTTAATTTATGCGTAAACAAAAAAAGCACATTCACCGAAGTGAACATGCTTTTCAAAAATCTCTACCAATACAATTTGACAGAGACCCAAAGAAATTTGCAGAATTTCCTTGATTGACGCCTTTAGGATAGGAGCTTTATCATGACTCCTCTATGCATTTTTTGTTAATCCTCACCAGGTTCACTGGCAATAATTTGCAAGTCACCCTTTAAGGTCCATGATTTAACTTGATACGGGAGAATAAAGTGATCCCCCTTCTTGATATCGTAGGTTTGACCATCCACTTCTAAAGTGCCGGTCCCCTTTAATACGGAAGCCAGTGTATATGGTGCAGCTTGCCGTTCGAAAGTCGCAGAACCAGACTTTAGTAACCATTGGTAAACTGAGAAGTGCGGTGAAACGGGCGGTTTGACATAGGTCGTCACTTCAGCATCACCAACCTGCGTTTTTTCGACGTTCAACTGTGGATCTTGATGCGGAACCGTCGTGACATCAATTGACTGCTTCAAGTGCAATTCCCGTTTCTTGCCGGTCTTCTTATCTACCCGGTCAAAATCATATAACCGATAAGTCGTGTCACTGCTTTGTTGAGTCTCTAAGACCATGATGCCTTTACCAAGTGCGTGAATTGTGCCGCTTGGAACGTAATAGAATTCGCCTGCTTTGACTGGTACCCGCCGAAATAGCTTCTGCCACTCGCCATGATTAATCCAATCGGCCAATTCTTCTCGGGTTTGGGCATTGTGCCCATAATATAATTCCGCCCCCGGTTCAGCGGAAATCACGTACCAGCACTCGGTCTTCCCCAATTCGTGTTCATGCTCAGCCGCGTACGCATCGTCCGGATGAACTTGAACAGACAGGTCGTCGTTGGCATCCAAAATTTTAGTTAACAGTGGGAAAACATCTCCCTTAGCGTTTCCAAAGGCTTCCCGATGTTGGGCCCAAACCTGATCCAAGGTTAACCCCTTGTAAGGCCCATTGATGACGGTTGCCGGGCCGTGCGGATGGGCCGAAATTGCCCAGCATTCACCCGTTTGGTCACTTGGAATTTTGTATCCGAATTCAGTTGCTAATTTTTTGCCACCCCATATTTTTTCATGAAACACGGGAGCCAAAAATAATGGTTCACTCAAATCTATCTCTCCTTTCGCTACTACACGAATAGTTTACCATAAAACCAAAGCGCTTTCATCTTCAGTTTCAAGAACGGCTAATTTTAGCAATCAGTCTCTAAAAAGGCGTCAATGACAGCCTGTCGATAGGTAAAATAAATTTGATTTTCAGCAGTCGGATGGATGCGGTTAGAAAGAAAAACCAACGCATTTTGGGTGGTTGAATCGACCAGCAGCATGGTACCCGTGAACCCACTGTGTTTCAACACCCAGTGGTCATGATGCTTAATCAAGCCCCAGCCAAATGACCGGGTCAACTGCGGATTAGCTGTTTGATTCTGAAAAAGTTGGGCAACTGTGGCCGGCTGCACGACCGCCTGATTTTGGGTCGGATTAAGCAGCCAGCGCACAAATTTCGTTAAGTCATCTAACGTTGAAAACAAGCCGGCAGATCCGCAGTGTGCCCCCAAGATACGGGCCTTGGGATCGTGAACGACACCACAAACTAGCCCAGAATCCCCTTGCCATTCCGTGGGCACACAGGTTAGCGGATCTGGGTGGAACGTCGACTGGTTCAATTTCAAGGGTTGCAAAATACGATGCGTGATCGCTAATTGCACCGGTTCATGCAGGAGATGCTCCGCAATCAAGCCTAGAAAAATATAGTTCAAATCGGAATAAACCACTTTTTTATTAAAATCCGAACCAATTCGCAGCGTAAAAAGGGCACGTAACAGTTGTGTGTTGGTAAGTTGGTTACGATGCGGAATATAACCCGTTATGCCTGAGGTGTGGGTCAGTAAGTGGCGTACCGTGACGCGCGAATCAAAGAAATGCGGTAAAATTTCGATGACTGGTTGGTCATAGGCTAGCTGACCGGTTTCGACCAACTGACTAATCAGCAGTTCAGTTCCCACCACCTTGGTCAACGACGCCACATCGTACGTCATCTGCGGCCGTAACTTCCGCTTCACGGGCGTGACTGCAGCCATACCGGCAATAAATTTTGTTACCTGTTGATCGTGAATCAGGGCACAGGAAATTCCTGGCACAATTTTATCAGTTAACATTTTATTCAACTGTTTTTCAACATTTTGATACTGGCGACTCATTCACACATCTCCTCAAATAAAAAACCATTACCCGTAATCTGTCTCTTATATTATGAAACAAATCACGCATAATGGTTCTTTTATTTTAAAATTTAAGGTTTAAATAACTTCATTTCCTGAGAATTGGCTGTTATACAAGTCAGCGTAGAACCCATTTTGGGCCATCAGACTGTCATGGTTCCCAGTCTCGACGATCTGTCCGTGATTAACCACAACAATGTTTTCAGCATTGCGAATGGTCGACAGCCGATGGGCAACCACAAAGCTAGTCCGGTCCTTAAGCAGCTTGTTCATGGCATGTTGAATCAAGACTTCGGTTCGTGTATCAACCGAACTTGTCGCTTCATCCAAAATCAGAACTTTCGGATCTGCCAAAAATGCACGGGCAATAGTTAACAACTGCCGTTGACCTTGAGAAATATTGCTGGCAGCTTCATTTAGGATCGTGTCATATCCCTTTGGTAATTGACGAATAAAAGTATCGGCATGGGCCGCCTTAGCAGCTGCGACCATCTCATCATCACTGGCATCTTCACGACCATACTTGATATTTTCACGTATGGTTCCCGTAAAGAGCCAAGTATCTTGGAGCACCATCGCAAACTGGGAACGGAGTTTTTCACGGCTCAAGTTACGGGTATCTACCCCGTCGAGCTTAATGGAACCGTCATTAATATCATAAAAACGTTCTAGTAAATTAATGATGGTTGTTTTCCCAGCTCCGGTTGGTCCCACAATGGCTACCATTTCCCCAGAGTTAACCTTCAAACTAAAGTCTTGAATCAGCGGGGTGTCTTCCACGTAACGGAAATCAACATGCTCAAAAATAACCTCGGCATCTGGATTGGGGACATCCGCAATTTCAACATGGGTTTCTTCCATTTCAGGTTCATCCAAAACGGCAAAGATCCGTTCCGCTGACGCAATGGTCATCTGAATCGTATTCGTCAAATTGGCAATCTGTGTAATTGGTTGTGAAAACTGTTGCGTATACTGCAAGAAGGCTTGCACATTACCTAAAGTAATTTGGCCATGCGCAACTTGAATACCACCGACAACTGCCACAAAAACATAGCCCAAGTTTTTGATAAAGTTCATTAACGGCATAATTAAACCGGAAATAAACTGGGCTTTCCAAGCATACCCTAAGTACTTATCATTTTCTTTTTTGAAATCTGCAATTGCCTTATCTTCATGATTAAAACTCTTAATCACCGTATGGCCCGCATAGGTTTCTTCAATCTGATCGTTTAACAGACCTAAATGCTTTTGTTGACCTGCAAAGAACTTTTGTGACTTAGGTGCTACAAACGCAACCACGACCAAACTCAACGGTACGGTCAGCACCGCACTCAGCGTCAATTTCCAGCTGATCGTAAGCATCATGTACAAGACCCCGACGAACTGAAGGACACTTGTAACTAACTGCGTCAAACTTTGTTGCAGGGTTCCAGAAATGTTATCCATATCGTTGGACATCCGGCTCATCACGTCCCCATTGGCATGGGTATCATAGTAAGAAACCGGCACACGTTGCAGCTTGTCTTTGAAATCTTTTCGCATCCGGAAAACAGCCCGCTGTGAAACTTGCGTCATAATCGCCTGTTGCGCAAAACTAAACAGCGCCGACAAACCATACAAAATTCCAACGGTCGTCAAGATGTGGATAATTTTAGTGAAGTTAATCGGTAAGGTATGAATGCCGATACCGGCTTTCATTTGTGCCGACCCCTTCATCACACCCGCAAAAATCTGGGTAGTGGCTTCTCCTAAGATTTTGGGAGCCCGAATCTGCAAGATAACGGAAACGGCCGCTAAGATCAACACAACGACCACTAATGCCATCCAAGGAGCAAGGTAACGTAATAAACGCCCGGTCGTTCTCCAAAAATGTTGGGGTTTTTCAACCGGCATACCCATTCGCATCCCATGTCCGCTATGACCGCCTGTTCGTTGCGGTTTTTTTTCAGCATTTTTAGCCATTTGCCTGATCTCCTTTCTTAATTTGGGAATCAATGATTTCACGGTAAGTTTCGTTGTTGGCTTTTAGTTCTTGATGCGTACCTTGACCGACAATCTTACCCCCATCAATAACCAAAATTAGGTCTGCGTCTGCCACCGTTGCGATCCGTTGGGCCACAATGACAACAACACTCTTTTGAATTTGGGCATCTTCACGCAAGGCATGGCGTAATTCAGCATCCGTCTTAAAATCAAGCGCAGAGAAGGAATCATCAAACACATAGACCGGCGCCTGTTTAACCAGCGTCCGTGCAATTGTCAATCGTTGCTTTTGACCACCGGAGAAGTTATCACCATCTTGTTCCACCCAAGCGTCCAGGCCATCTTCATCTTTATGAATAAACTCAGTTGCCTGTGCAATTTCCATTGCGCGCCAAATTTGGTCATCTGTGGCGTCGGGGTTTCCGTACTGCATATTCTCCCGCACGGTTCCTCTAAACAGGACTGATTTTTGCTGTGCTAAGGATACTTGACTATGCACATCATGTTGGCTCATTGCTTTAATATCGGTGCCATTAATCAAAACTTGGCCCTTTTCAGGATCAAAGAAGCGTGGAATCAAACTAATTAAAGTGGATTTACCGGAACCGGTTCCGCCGATAATGGCCACTGTCTGCCCAGCTTGGGCCTTAAAGTTGGCGTCAGAAATAGCCAACTTTTCAGCACCTTTGTAACGAAAATCAACATGATCAAATTCCAAAGAAGCTGTTGACGAAACGTCTTTAAGTGCCGTCGGTGTTTGCGGATCTTTGACACTGTTCTTCATTTCGAGGACTTCATTGATTCGTTTTGCAGAAGCCGAAGCTCGCGGAATGAAAACAAATACCATCGAAAGCATCATAAAACTCATAAGAATTTGTGCCGCATAAGTCATAAAAGC
Organism: Pediococcus siamensis; assembly: GCF_047220215.1. Lineage (GTDB taxonomy): Bacteria > Bacillota > Bacilli > Lactobacillales > Lactobacillaceae > Pediococcus > Pediococcus siamensis. Next base: position 610,629 of record NZ_CP178375.1, on the reverse strand, counting down.
CACCAAGTTACCAACCTGCATCGTTTGGTTAGAAATCAATCTTGCCCCGTACCAAATGATACCGATGTTAGTCCCACTCATAATTAACGTCATAATTGGGAACATGAAGGAAACAATTGTGAAAACTTTGATCGCAGTATTGGTATAATCCTTGTTGGCCCCTTCAAAGCGATCCTGCTCAAATTTATCCCGGTTAAACGCCCGAATTACCCGGACACCGGTCAGTCCTTCACGGAAGACCAAATTAATGCGATCAATTTTCTTCTGCATGCCTTGGAACAAGGGAACCGCAAAGAACATCACAATGCCGACAAACAAAGCCAGTACTGGCAATGAAACCAAGAAAACCGCCGTTAATTCTGGTTGCTTATTATAGGCCATAAAACTGGCACCAAAAAGCATGATGGGTGACTGGAGCATCATTCGTAAGATCATGACCATGACGTTTTGGATTTGAATCACATCATTCGTCGTCCGGGTAATCAGCGAAGCATCCCCAAACTGTTCAAATTCATGATTGGACAAAAAAGAAACTTTCTTGAAAAGCGCATCACGAATTTTACTACCCATTCGTTGGGATTGGGTAGCCGCAAAGTAAACATTGACTCCTGAAGCTAAAATACCCAGAAATGAGATGGCAAGCATCTTGTATCCCGAATGCCAGATATAGTCAATATTGCTTTTAGCAACCCCGTTATTAATAATGTCAGATGTGATATTAGGTAACCACAAATCACACATAACTTGGACAATTAGAAAGGCCGTGCCAATCGCTACTGCCCACCAGGCTAAGTATCGTCGTGATAATTTAAACATTTAACTAAGCTCCTTTTTTGATTTTAGTGCTCCATTTGCAAGCCAATTGAGCATTGTTATAAACTCAGTTCTGGCTGCGGTCAGACTCTGAGGTGCGTCTTCTTTTTGAGTATGGAGATAATGGCCAATCGTGTGCATCAGCATCATGAAGACTAGGCGTTGCAAGGCTTTTAATTCGTCGTCATTCTGAAAGCGCAGTTGACTGCGATCAACCGACTGACTAATCTTGTCCTCAATTTCACGCATAGATTTGAAGAACGGATAACTGCCACGCTTCTTCTCGAATTGACCGGCGTTTCGTGCCCGCTGAAAATTCGTTGCAACATCATTTTTAAAAATGGCCGCGTTAGGACCCTCCATGATTTCACCGACTGCGTAATCGAAGAACCGGTTCATTGAAACAAATAAATCACCATGGGTCTCTTGGACCAAGTCCAAAAGGTGGCGTTCAATTCCGGTAACTAGGGTTCCTAAATAATAAAAATACAAGTCCTCTTTGTCTTCAAAATACTGATAAAAGCTGCCGCGGGGAATTTGCGCATCTGTGACAATTGCGCTTACGGAAACATCTGCAAGCGATGCACGCGAAAATTCACGCTGAGCTGCTGCCATTAAACGGGACTTTTTGGCCGCGTTTAAATTAAAAAAAGTTGCTTTTGGCATTTCTTCCTCCTCAAAAATGACACACTGTCATAATTGATGATTATACGCTTAATCCATGCATTTGCAAGACGTAATTTAGTCCTCTTTCTACAAGCATAACCAAATTTTGGGGCGGTTGCTTAGCGCCAAAGGCAGAAATTAAAATTCGTCAAACTTGTCCGTTTTTGACGTATTTAAAATTACAAAACTGTCTAGAAATTCTAGAGATTAACCCCCCTAAACAAAAAAACCTCCCAGACTGACATAAATACCCACCTTGGGAAGTTCTCTTTATCCTCACCATTTTACTTACTGCGTAATCTGCATCGTTGCTTTACCCAATTCCCTGGCTGCATGCAAGCTAGCAAAATCAATTTGCAACTGTAATTGAGTCAGCCTCAGATTTTTCAATCCGGCTTTCTTATTCAAATCAAATGTAGCTTCATATTCATGTTTCTTTGTATTTACCAAGCGGTAATGGGCGTGATCCAAATAATATTTACCAAAAGTACTGTCACCGCCATTATCATGATAAGTCTTAGCCATAATTACAAAATCAGAAACCATGTCATGATCATGCAAATAACTACGACTAGAACCGTCAATTCCCGTTAATTTGTAACGTACCGTCAGCTTACCTTTGCTTAACGTCACCTTCGAAAATTGATATACGGAATGACTTCGTTTGGCAGTTATCGTGACAGGAATCCGATTTAAAGAAATTCTTGGTGAAGTCTCTGCTACCTCCAAACTCGATTGAATGGTCAACTGTTTGATTTGTTTAGGCATCTTTTTCACCTTGTAACCGATAATCTGCTTTTTCCCCTTTTTCTTCAAATAAACGGGATCCCCATATAGTAGGTAATCTGTCTGGCCATTGTTCACCCATATACCAGAGAGATCAAAACTATCATCCTGGTAACGCTGAGTTTCTTCGATTCTTAACAACCCGGTACCACCCTCGTACTCATCAAGACCTAACGCTTTCAACTTGATATCACCATTGGCAAGTGTCAAATTACCGTTTAATTTTTGCGTGGTGACCTTGCTTGGTGCTAGCCGTAAATTAAAAGCCCACCGGCCAAAGTTTCCTTTAAAGCTGGTAAAAATGATTGGGAATGGGATTGTTTTTTGAGAAACGTTTCCTTTAAGTTCACCATTTAGATAAAAGCGATAGTAACCTTTAGAAACTTTTCTGATGTCGCCAATGTTTTGTGAGAACTTGACCCCCGTTTTCTTAACATAACAAGAGAACCAATCATCGCGGGGATGCTCCAACCCGCGAACTGTACCAGTAATCGCCACTTCACGTCCCTGAACATAGGCACTTTTTAATACCACTTTCATCCCAGAGGAATTTCGCGAAACATTTAATTGTTGTGATTTTCCATTAGCTTCAACAATACTGCCTAAATCATCATCAAACTGGGCAAAAAACTGGCCCACGTACGGCACTTGCGCCATTACGTGATTCACAGGTGTAATATACATGCCGCTCAAAATAAGCAAACAAAACGCTGCTGCTACGGCGATCACTCCCCACAGCGTCCGGTGCCGGTGGTGCTTTTGAGGCACCCCAGATGCTGTCAATACTGTTTCGATGGTTTCTCTAGTCTGAGTGGAATCTGTCTTTTGTGCTTTATTTAATTCATTAACAAACCGCGAAAATTTTTCATTTTTCAAAATAGTCCCCTCCTAACCACTGCTTCAATTCAGCTTTACCACGTTTCAAATGTGATTTGACAGTATTTTCTGGAAGTGAAGTTAAGTCACTAATTTCTCGGATGGACAAACCTTGATAGTAAAAGAGCAGAAGCACCTGACGATACCGATCATTCAGTCTTTTTAATCCCCCCAATAAGTCAAGTTTCTCATCAACCGTTGCTCGTTCTAAGCTTTCTGGAACTTCCGGCAATTCAAAATTCTCCGGTTGTTCATGTGCTTGTTCCTTATAGCGTTTGTAGCATTGGCGAATCAAGATCTTGGTTACCCAAGTTCGAAACAGTTCCGGTTTCTTCAAGCCTTGAATCGCATGCAACGCAATTAACGTCGTTTCGCCAATTGCATCTTGAATATCAACTTCACGATGTAGATATAAATGACCAATCTGGGTTAAATATTCGGCTTGACTCAGCATTAAATCTGCGAAGGCTTGTTGATTGCCGCGAATCGCACGTTTGACCAATCGTATTTTTACTTTACTCACGTAACCTACCCCCTTCCGCTTATTAGTGGTCAATAGGTGCCAAAAAGTTGCACCCAAAAATAAAAAGCTGCTTTTTTGGCACACCTTGAATGTGGCATAGCAGCTTTTCTTTCATTTTATTTGTATGGCCAATTAAGCATGTGAAGGACCATGCTATGAACGCCATTATTTATCGGCTATCTTTGCGGCAAAGAATGGTTCCACAATGGTCAGTTTTTGCTCATCAAAATCAATTTCTGCCTGTGCTTCATAAGGTAAGACTGTTCGCGGATAGGCATGACCGAAATTGACGTTCATCAAAATCGGTAACTGTTCAGCGGCCGTTTCTGCCAATAAAATTTGTTTGTAAGTTTCATAATAGGTTTCATCTTGGGGTTTGCCGACTAAAATTGCCCGGACAGCGGAGAAAACCTGGTGTTGTTTAAGTATTTGTAACATTTTGCGATACAGTCCCGGCTCCGGCTTTTCTTCACTTGTTTCAATAAATAAGATTTTATCCTGCCATTCCGCTGGACGAGGAAAAAGTCGGTATTTTTCGGCAACCGCCTGCTCATCCGGATAGCGGGTTGTGGTCAAGATATCATAAAAACTGTCTAAACAGCCACCGAGCAAACGTCCACGAACTTTGCCGCTTCCTCTAACCGTTTCGTAACCTTTCGATTCTGGATGTGCAACCCGCGGCATTCCCACTGCAGCAGGAGAAAAATCCTGCCGTTCTTCGTACCAAACGGGACTGGAAAGAACGGCAGTCTCATTTTTATTTTGAAAATAGTTCAAAAAAGCAGCCTTTGTATAAGGAAGCATTTCATGATCTAATTCAGCTAAATCGTTCAAAAAATTCGGTCCATAAAAACTTTGCATCCCGATGCGCCGCAACATGAGGTGATTGATTGTGGTGTCAGAAAATCCCGTAAACAGCTTGGGATGTGCTTGGACATTATGTATAAAATAGTGATCCGTCATTAAAAACGGCAGCAAACGGTAAGTATCATCCCCGCCAATCACCGCAATAATGCCCTTAATATCAGGGTCTGCGAAGGCTGTTTTTAAATCCTGTGCCCGGGCCTCAGGATGTGCGGCTAAAAATTGGCTGCCTTTCAAAGTGTTCGGCATCATCACGGGCACTAATCCCATTGTTTTTATACGGGCACAACCTAATTCTCGTTGATGTGTTGCAAATTTTTCGCCGAGAATACCGCCGGATAAGCTCACAATTGCCACTTTATCACCGGGTTTTAAGGCTGGAGGTTTGATTAACATATCCGGTCACCACTTTCGTAAATTTTATCAAGCATACCATTATGCATTTGGATGCGCACCCTTTTTTAGAAGTCCGAAAACGTGACCTGCATTTTAGTGGCATCAAAAGTTGCCCAGCTGCCCAACGGTGTCGTCATCATTGGAATTGTGTGACAACTATCATAATCAGCGATAATGGGTAAACTAGTGTTTCCGAGGACTTCCTGTAGAATTTCCAGCGGCTGCCGGCCCGTTTTCAAATCGTCAAAAAGGGCGTGTTTTCCAAGCACAATTCCTTTTACCTGGTCAAAAATTCCCGCATTTTTTAACATAGCAAAATTCTTTTCAACCGTCGCCGCATCTTTTTCGGCATCTTCAATAAAAAGCAAATCATTTTTTGTCAGAACAGGAAAATAAGGTGATGCCAAAAATCCATACATTGTATTTAAATTGCCACCCATGAGTCTACCTGTCAACTTGGTTTTTTGCGTTGCTACCCAGCGGTTCGGATATTTTTGTTTCGGCCGTTCAAAGGTATTCCAATTCAGTGCTTCGTCCGTCCACGTCTTTGGCGCCGTCACAGTCACTGTTCCGCCACGTGGGGTCTGAATTATTTTGGAAAAATAAGTCCACGTTTCTGCCACCATGGATTCAAATTCACCAAATGAGGCCACCAGTGCCGGCCCATAAAGCACGCGGCATGCTGGAGCCTTACTTTTAATAGCCAGCAAAATGGCAGTCGCATCAGAATATCCCACAAATGTTTTAGGATGTCGATTCAAACTTTCATAATCCAGGTATGGCAACAACGCATTGGAATTCGTGCCACCAATTGTTGCCATGACGATCTCAACCTGCGGATTATGAATCAAAGCATTTAACTCTGCTGCTCTTGCTTCAATTGTGCCAGAGCGATAACCGTCCCGTTTTCCAGTGAGACTGCCAGCGACTAATGTGATTCCCTTATCTGCCAAAAAAGTCTTCGCGCGGGCAAACCGCTGCGGACTAAGCGCCGTAATGGGCGTTGATGAAGAATAAAATCCAATTGATGTCATAAAATCCCCCTCAAACACGGTAAGTTGACTTGATTCCTATTAAACCACTAAATACCGCCTAAAAGTATCCATTTTTGCAAAAAACCATGACAAAAAAGTCCTGCCGACGGGCGCGTCATTTTATCAGGCTGATAAATACGCTGCACCGCCAACAGGACTCACAAATCTCATTTTTGCGCGCTAATCTTTTTCAATTTTACCGACCGCAATTGGTAACGTCACATGGGCATCATAGCTGCCAACTTCGCCCGCAACCGTCTTTGGTAATTGCAAACTTTCTGGTACGCCATGCACATAAATCACACGTTTTTCTAATTGCAGATCGTCAGTGCCAAACACCTCTTTGAATTTTTTACGTAGTGCAGCCAACGGCACACGCATCTGATAGGAAAAATGACCGTGTTCATCCGATACCGGATAATTATCATTCGGAATATTCATTTGGTGAGGGGCATCGTCAAACGGGACCATGGTCGTACCAGAAACGGGTTCAGTTTCCGGAAGATCCACAAATCCATCGTGGTTTACATCCTGGTCCATAGTGGCAATTTGGGCATCTTTGCCATCTGGAAAGCCATGGAAATGTTCCCAATGTTGGGTATTTGCTGGGGTATCAAACATTTCAATCTTAATTTCTAAGGTATCGTCATTTTGAATAAACTCCGCCGTTCCGTGGGCCTTAGTGCCGATTGCCGCTGCATTTAAAGAAACTATTTTTGCAACATATTTTTGACTCATTTGAATCACTCCTTAATTTTATTTTTTGCTATTTTTTAAAAATACCCTTTTATCAGATTAGCCATTTCTTTTGCGTGTGTTTCCAACGCAAAATGACCACTATCTAGTAAAACAACCTTTGTGTTGGGATCGTCTCGCTCAAACGCCTGCGCTCCTGGATAAATGAAAGAAGGATCATTTTTCCCCCAAGCTGCCAGTAACTTAGGTTGATATGCCCGCAAATAGGCTTGAAATTGAGGATATGCTTTGATGTTATTTTGATAATCAAAAATTAAATCTAACTGCCGTTGTGCATATCCTGGGGTTTGTGTGTAGGCAATATCAAGCAGGTAGCCATCTGGAGACACCCGGTTTGCCAAAGTGCCGGTGGTGTACTGCCCAATAATGGTTTCCGGAGCGAATGCCGAACGATAGCTATCTCGTTTTTCTGGGGTTGGATTTTCCCAGAAATCTTTTCGCAACGCCCACTTCTTACCTAAGCCCTCTTCATAAATATTTCCATTTTGACTAATAATACCCCGAATCCAGTCGGGATGGGCGACCGCAATGTGAAACCCAATCGGCGCACCATAATCAAAAACATACATGTAAAATGACGCTAGATGCAACGTTTTTAGAAAATCAGACATAACATCTGCCAAATGTTTAAACGTATATTGAAACTCAGTATGATCGGGCGCGCTTGATTGTCCAAAACCAGGAAAATCCGGGGCAATTAGATGGAACCGGTCCGTTAACTGGGGAATTAATTCACGAAACATATGACTTGCGCTGGGAAAGCCGTGAAAAAGGACCAACGTTGGTTTCCGCGGATCGCCAGCCTCCCGATAAAATATATCGAGTTTATCTACCTTAATTTTCTGATACGTAATCATTTTAGGTTACTCCTCAACTTTTCATTATTTTGTGTTAATAGCTGTGTCATTTTGGCTTTATCCGTCCCTAAATACTGATCAGTTAAGTGACCAAATTTTTCCAAACACTCATTTGCCACTTTCAAAAATTCTGGGCTAGCGATCCCCAAATCAACTGTTGTGGCTCTTCCGGAGGCTGTTAGAATTACCAAATCTTTTTGACTTAAAGTTTTAACCATTCTGGAGACTGTTGACCGTTCATAGCCCAGCCTTTGTGCAATTTCTTTAATCGTCAATGGGTGCGTATCTTCTAAAGTCATCATAATATAGGCATACGCCGGTTTCATGCCAGTGGGTGAAAATATCTTATCTGCGACCAGTTCAATACTTCGCATATACCGGGCCGCGGTGAAGTACGCACAGGTTCGTGTAAAGTGATGAGCTGTCATTTAATCTCCGTCCTCCTTTCGTGTACATACACAGTATAGAACCAAGCATCCTAAATTGCAAGCTAATCCTAAGATAAATTTTGCCTTTGACACCTTTGTCAAAAACTCGTATGGTAAGGATAGAAGCAATTACTTAAACTTTATGGGGGTTTTAGTTATGGAAATGAAAACAGCACAGTTGCGAATTTTGATTGATCAGGCAAAACAGGATCCTGTCATTGCAGGGGATGCTGTTCAAACCGTTTTGAACCAAGCAGAAACCGAACTGCAGGATGTGCACAACAACTATATTAAAACGGCGGTGCGCCTCACCCAAGCCATCAGTCAGTACTATTTAGCCCCAAAGCAGGTGCCCCAATCCTTACAAACCATCGATGATTTTGTGAAGACGGACGCGGATGCGGATAAACTGGATTCGAAAACCAAACGGGAATTAGGCGTAATTTCGGGATACATCCGTCCCCCATTTAATGATGATAAATTTTTAGACTAACTAAAAAACTGGCCGATTTCTGAAAAATCAGCCAGTTTTTTAATTCAAATAAGATATTGGTGTCATTTTTAAAAGCGTCAATTGGACGATTCAAATCACCCTGGAGTCAATTCAGCACGAAACAACTCCGAAGCTACATGAACACCTGCATCAACACTGTTCCCACAATCAAGCACACCACCACGTAACCTAACGCAGCAATTATTGTCAGACGTGTCGCTTTAGTTATCCTTATTTTTTTCATTCGTGCCTCCTTAAGCCGGCTGAGTGGTCAGCTTGGTTTTGTTCAACAAGAGCGAACTTGCCACAACCGAAAGAGAACTCAACGCCATCCCCAAACCAGCTAACTCTGGGCTGAGGCTTAATCCCAAGCCCACAAACACGCCGGCAGCAACCGGAATTCCCAATGAATTATAGATAAATGCCCAAAATAAATTCAGTTTGATGCGGTTAAACGTTTTTTTACTGAGTTCCAAAGCGCGAACCACGTCCTGCAGATCGTTTTTGACCAGCACAATTCCCCCAGATTCAATCGCAATGTCTGTTCCGGAACCCATGGCAATCCCGACATCGGCTGTCGTCAGTGCGGGCGCATCATTAATGCCATCACCCACAAAGGCAACCGGACCATTTTTTTGAAGTTCTTTAATGGCAGTTGCCTTATCGCCAGGTAACACATCGGCAATGACTTGATCAATACCTACTTGCTGGCCAATGGCACGGGCCACGCCTTCATTGTCTCCCGTCAGCATTACGGTTTGCAGACCGCGCTGCTTAAGGGCAGCAATTGCGGCCTGAGAACTAGGTTTCGGCGCATCCTGAATCCCAATTACGCCCAAAAGTTGGTGCGCTAAGATCACCACGACCACCGTTTTGGCTTCGTTTTGTAACGCCGCTATTTGCGCCGCCCACTCAGGCGATAAGATTTCAGAATCCACTAATTTTTCGTTGCCGACAACTGCCTCGTGCCCATTAATCTGAGCACGAACACCCTTGCCCTGCACGGCTTCAAATTCTTGGACCGCTTGTGGTGTGATGCCTTGTTGTTTAGCAGCGGTCAAAATAGCCGCTGCTAACGGATGCTCAGAAGCACTTTCCAAACTAGCCGCCACTTGGATGACGCGCTGCTGGTCACCAAGGACGTCGGTCACTTCTGGCTTGCCCTTTGTGATCGTCCCCGTTTTATCGAAAACAACTGTCTTAACCGTATTGGCAGCTTCCAAAACTTCGCCATTTTTAATCAAAATACCCAACTTAGCACTGCGACCGGTGCCCACCATTAAGGCCGTCGGTGTCGCAATTCCCAGTGCACACGGACAGGCGATAATCACCACAGAAACGGCAAATAGCATCGCACTCACAACATTATTTCCCAAAAAGACGTACCAAATTACAAAGGTTAGAATGGCGGTAATCAAAACGGTTGGCACAAAAATATCCGAAATTTTATCAACTGTTTTTTGAATCGGCGCATGGCTTGTCTGCGCTTTTTTAACCATTTCGACAATTTGCGCCAGCAACGTCTCCTGACCGACTTTCTGCGCTTTGAAAGTAAAGGTACCGTTGCCGTTCATGGTTGCCCCAATCACGTTATCCCCGACATGTTTGGCGACCGGCATACTTTCACCCGTTACCATGGACTCGTCAATTGTTGAATTGCCTGCCATGATGACACCATCAACCGCAATTTTTTGCCCCGGCTTTACCCGAATCACATCGCCTACGCTAATATTAGCCAGCGGAACCGCCACAAATTTACCATTGCGAAGAACTTCAGCTTCCTTGGCCTGTAAATCCAGCAATTTTTCTACCGCTCCGGAAGCACTGCGTTTCATGCGTTCTTCTAAAACTTGTCCTAAGAGAATGAACGTAATTACGAAAGCGGCACTTTCATAAAAAACTGCTTGGTGATTCACCATCGCATAAATACTGTAAAAGTAGGCGGTTGCGGTACCGACCGCTACCAACGTGTCCATATTGGCGTGATGGTGTTTAAATGAAGCCCAGGCGCTTTGCAAAAAGGCGCGTGCCGAAATCAACATCACGCCACTGGTCAGCAAGAACATTGTCCACATCCCACCAGGTAACGGAATGCCTAGCGGACTTAAGACCATATTAAGCAGCATCGGTAGTGACACAATCAAAGAAAATAGAAAGCGATTTTGAATAGCCATCACTTAATCACCACTTTCCCGTGAAACATATTCATGCCGCAAGCATAGTTAAACTCACCGGCTTTCGAGGTATCAATTGCAACCTGATGATCCTGATTCTGTGGCAAATAATCGTTAATCCCAAAATCCTCAAACACCACTTGCTCCAAACAGCTGGACGGATCTTTGCGGTTAAATGTAATCTGCGCTGGGATTCCCTTCTTTAACACGATCGTGCTTGGGGAATAGCCACCATCTACTGACACCTTCACATTTTGTTCGTGGGCATCCCCTTTGGCAGCCACTGCGGCTTCCTGATGTTTACCAAAAAACCACCAAACAATAAATCCGATCAAAGCTACCGCCACAATTAAAACCATGAGTTTTACCATCTTGCTCTTCCTCTTTTCCTAAATTAACAATGTTTTTCGCCCGGCACACAATCACAGGCAATCGTCTCTGGTGCCGTCTCCAGCTTGTCTGTCAACACTTGCTGCATCTGGGCAATATCCGTTTTAGTCAACGCGACATTCGTCAACAAATTTGTGATGACCGCCCCTTTTTTCATACTACAAAGGTGCGTAAATAACTCACTCACCGTTTGGTTCATCGCTTCGGTTTCCGGAACCGTGGGGTGGTAAATAAAGTGTCGCCCTTTTTTCTCCGTTTGTAACATCTCTTTTTTTACTAAGCGGCCTAATAATGTCTTAATCGTGGATTGGGACCAATCCCGTTTTTCTTGCATTAGGGCGATAACTTCGGCACTGCTGGCCTCACCTTCTGTCCAAATAATACGCATTAATTCCCATTCAGATGTGGTCATTGCGGCCACTGCCGTTTCAGCCATAATTTTATCTCCTTTGTGTTTACACTTGTAGTTTATATAAATACTTTACTGCTGACGTTTACAATTGTCAACCATAAAGATAAAAAAATAAGGTGAGAAGGGATCCTCACCTCAGCTGTTAACCAAATTAGATTTCGCCAATGTGTTCATCAATTGTCGCCGCCACGTGATCATGAACCTTAACACCGGCCGCTTCAAGTTCCGCAATTTTAGTCGCAAATTGTGGCAAATAACGTTTATTAGCAACTAACATTTCATCCAGTAAATCCTTGGCTTTTTGACCGCTCGGAATCAAGGGATTCATCATAAATGCCTGTAATGCCAATCCATAATCACCAGTAACAGCTGCTTCATCAATGACTAATTCCATATTTTTCATCAGTTGTAACCAACCTCTTTCTGCTGGCTGGAAGTTACCAAATGCCAAAGGAATCGCCCCTGTTGCGCCCACGCGTGCTGATACCTCAACCACATGATCACTCGGCAAATCAGGAATTGCACCGTGATTCATAGTGGAAACCACCATATGAGTTCGTTTATCATTATATATCGACGCAATGGCTTCACAAGCCGCATCAGAATAGTGAGCGCCGCCACGTTCAGCTAGCTGTTTAGGCTTATAGTCCAACTTGGGATCTTGATAAAGCGTAAACAACTCGTGTTCAATGCGCATAACCTGTTGCGCGCGGGTACCGATTCCCTTGAATTCTTCCAAACTGTGATCCAGCATTTCTTGTTCCCGGTAATAATAACGATGATAGCCGCATGGGATCATCTTCATCTGCTTCAGTTGTTCACGGAAGAATTTTACATCAAAAATATTTTTAGGCAGTCCCGCATCAGAACCGTCATAAATTTTGTCGATAATAGCCATGGTCACTTCACGTCCCGTGTTGTCCCAAACACGATGCCAATGAAAATGATCAATCCCCGCGAACTTATAGGTTAACTCATCAAGCGTTTTGCCAATCGTTGCTGGTTCATTCATCATGGCCATAACCGGAACATTGCATAGCCCAATGGCTCGGTCCCATTTTCCCCACGTGCGAATCGCTTCGGTAATCATTCCGCTCGGATTTGTGAAATTAATTAGCCATGCATTTGGACAAAGTTCTTTCATATCTTTGACAATATCTAAAATGACAGGAACTGTACGAAACGCCTTAAAAATACCACCAGCTCCATTAGTCTCTTGTCCTAACATGCCGTAACTGCCTGGAATTCGTTCGTCCTTAACACGGGCCTCTAATAAACCCACCCGAAACTGAGTGGAAACAAAGTCGGCGTCCTTTAAAGCTTCGCGTCGATCGAGCGTTAGATGAACTTCCCAATCTAAACCAGCAGCCTTAACCATCCGCTTGGCCATTGCACCTGTTATTTTCAACTTCTTTTCCCCATCAGGAATATCGACCAGCCAAATTTCTTTAATCGGCAATTGTGCCTGCCGTTTAATGTAACCTTCGATGAGCTCTGGTGTATAGCTGGACCCACCGCCAATTGTGACCATTTTCAATGCGCCTCGTGTCATGAATCATTCCTCCAATTTCAGTTGATTTTTATCACAAAACCATCGTAAATTGTGGGATCGGTCCCATGTCAAGCCGTTTTATTTAATTTTTCACCTGGGGAAATGGCCCCCAATCGACCCACTTAGGATGGAGGGATTGAACTGGCAATTCCGCATTTCTCAATTGATTAAAAAGATAATTAAAGCTATTTTGAGCTTGCTGGCGAAAACAGAGGTCAACTGTGGGGAAGCCAACTAATTTAGCTACCTGACTATTATCTGTGCCAATTACCAAACAATCCTGCGGCACGCGTTTTCCGCCTTCGCGTAAGGTTGCAATAAATTCCGCTGCCACATGGTCGGAATAACAAATGACGGCTTGTGGTGGAATCCGTTCTTGTAACCATGCCTTAGCCGCATTCTGACCCGCTTGTGTTTGGTGTGTAAAATGTTTTTGCCAGCTTAACTTTAGACCGGGATTGGCATGACCGAAGTCTTGAAGTGCACGAACCCGGGCCTGCGTATTGGCGTCCCGATTGCTAGAAAACACGTGCCCGATGTGCGTGTAGCCGTGTGCCAGCAAGCGGTTCAAAATCATCGTGTAAACGGGATAATGATCCAGATAAGCAGAATAAATATCAGGCAAATTGACGCGATGCCAAGTCGCAATGGGACCAAATGCTTGGTACGACTCAATCACGGACCAGGAATTAATTCGTGTCATCAAAAAAATGCCATCCAACATTTTGGTGGCCAGCAAGTCCAAAGCTTCACGCTCTCCTTGTTTGTTTTGCGTAAAATAAAGATTGACGTTATAGCCTTTCGCATGGGCAGCTTGGACGAAAACATTCATAAATTCACCAACAAGTGGAAAATAGTCGCTGACCAAAAATCCCAATGTATTAGAATGCTGACGGCGCAAATTTTTTGCCGTTTGATTAGGCACATAATCTAAATCATGCATTGCTTTTAAAATACGTTTTCTCTTTGCTTCACTTACATAACCATTGCCACTAACTACTCGGGAAACTGTTGATTTGGAAATACCAGAAAGTTGTGCAATATCATAAATGGTTGTCATCTTTTACCCCCGTCATGAAATTTTTAATCCCGGATTGGCTTTCTAATATTTAGTATACGCATAATAGGTTAAGTTTTATATGGTTTCCATTATTGCTTTACTGAATGAAATGGGCGTCTTTTAACACTTCTGACACTGAGATCACGGGGTTAAAGCCATGATTTGACAACGTTTTTTCTTTTTCAAAGGAGTTTTTATTTTTTATAATTCGTTATAATAAAAGCAATTTCGCATTTCATAGGAGGCACTCACGTGGACTTAAAAGCACATCAAGATTGGTTAATTGATTTTTATAAAGGCAGAAATTGGTATCAATATTCGTCGGCGATTCGGATCAACTACCTTACCGAAGAAGTTGGCGAACTTTCCCGCGCGGTACGAGCTCTGGAAATTGGTCGTGATCATCCCGGTGAACAACAAACGATGGCCAGCAAGCAACGCAATCTAGAAGAAGAATTGGCGGATGTCCTCGATCAAGTCTTAATCCTCTGTGGCAAATATGACGTTGATCCTAAGGACCTGCTGCGCTTTAGCGAGGAGAAATTAAAACAACGATTCCAAACGCCACACTAAACGGTTTTATCTGTAAACAAAAGGAACTGACCGCCCGTTGTTTACGAGGTTCGGCGTCATTGAGGAACCGTCAACTCGAATTATTTGAAAGACGTATGTTCTTAACAAAACAGCGGCCATAAAGCCAATGAGAATCGGTACCACCCAACTTAGCACCTGTTTAACTACTTTCATCCCTGTCTCCCCCCTATTTTTCTAAACTCATCTCACAAATTCAGCTATTTCAATAACTGATTGGTCACCACGTTCAGCAGACTGTGAAAAGTCGCCTGATGAGCCCGTGAAAAGTGTCCAAGCAGGCGATCGCCTAAGCTGTAGAAGTAGCGATGCCTTGGGATTGTATCCGTAGCTGCCTGATAAAAGACCCGCGCTAAATCTGCGGATGTCGCGTGGGTACTACTGTTCATCTGGTTAAACAACGTAACCATCGCTTCCGTTAGCTTTGCATACGGTGAATTTTCCCGTAAATTAGCCTGGGCATTGTTCATCGCAATTTCTGACCAAGATGAGGCCGTGCCACCAGGTTCGACAATGACAGAACGAATTCCGAATTGGCGAACCTCTGAATCCAGCGTATCCGACCAGACATTCAACGCGTGCTTAGTTACATAGTACCAACCGCCCATTGGTGAATACATATCGCCGCCAATCGATGAGATGTTGACAATTCGACCTGCACCTTGTTTGCGCATCGTCGGCAAAACCAGTTTGGTTAGTTCAGATGCGCCAACCAAATTCGTGTTCAACTGTTTACGGACCCTTTGCACGCCAACCTCTTCAAGCGGACCAAATTCGCCGTAGCCCGCATTGTTGATGAGCACATCAATCCGTGGTGCATGTGAAATCGCAAATTGAGCAAAATTTCGGATTGATGTTTCATCCGTGACGTCTAAATAAAGCGCATAAATATTAGCGCCGCCGGGAATCTTTTCTACCCGTCGTGCTCCTGCATAAACACGCCACCCGCGTTTTGCAAATAACTTGGCGGCTGCATATCCCATACCGCTGGAAGCTCCTGTGATTAAAACTGTTTTTCTGGTCATTTCAAAACTCACCTCTAAAACGTTATTTTTACCTTGATTATACGCGCTCTATTGCAAGAAAACGGCAAACTTCCAAATTTTTAAAAAGGTTGGCGTTTTACTTTTTTTAGTTGTTGCCTCACGTACTTTTGTTTTATGATCTCCCATTCTAGCAAGCCGAACAAGAACAAAAGTTCATCGCCAAACCCATTAAATAAATCCGCCAATTGTTCGTTTGTTTGCGGCAATTTGGAATGGTGACTACCGTTTTGTTTAGCGACTTTCTTAAAATCATCTTTTTGAGAAATTTATGAAAAAACTCGAATTAGTTTGACAAATCGACTTAAACTAATACTATTAAAATATATACTTAATATGGTTAGCCTTCCGATCTGCCATTTAAGAATTAAAAATAAATTAAAACTGGTGATAACTTGGATATTATTTATATGTGGCTTACCGTAACATTTTTTGGGATTGCATTTATTGCAATCTTGCAACAAATCATGCACCGGGTTGACTTTGGGATTGAAGTCACCCGAGCTTTTCCATGGCGTCAAGAGCTGATTTATTCAGCTTTCTTTGCCTTTGTGAGCGCAGTCCTACTGGGTACCAGCAACGCCATCCCCAATCTTTTGGTGGAACACACTGTCTTGAACGGCACGCTCTTGTTATTAACCAGCTATATTAATGTCATCTATACGTTGCGAAATAAACTGCTGGCGACTGGGATCTTGTACTGCCTATTTCTCACTGATCACGTCCAAAGTATTCAAATTTTGACGGTAGCCTTTCTTTTTTACGCCGTTTGTCTCCTTATCCAGCACTATTACTTCACCCCCTTTAATCAGCACCCCTTTGCCACCTTGGTGATTCAATCTGTCATCGGGATTTCTTTTTGGAGCTTTGTAGTGCACCCGAACAGTTCGTATTGGAGCCTGATCGCAAGTTACGTGGGTGCCATTATTTCGATCTATATCTACTCGGTCTTGCTGCATAATGATCACGTCAAACAAATTCACAATGAACATGGGATCCATTTTGATGCCTTAACCGGTGCGCGTAATTGGCACAGTTTTAAAGAGGACGCCGAACGCCACTTCACTAACCACGAACCCTTTGGCCTCATTGCACTTGATATCGATCATTTCAAACGGATTAACGATCAATACGGCCATCCCACGGGTAATCAAGCCTTGATTACGTTCACCAAAACAATTCAAAAATGTCTCGGGACGACCAATAGCACTTACCGTTGTTATCGAACCGGGGGTGAAGAGTTTTTACTGCTGTTGCCTGAAGTCGACTTCGCCACCCTCACAGCCATTTCGCAAAAATGTCACGATGCAATTGCTAAAGTTGTCTTTGAAACGGAATCTAAGGATAAAATCAAACTTACCGCTTCATTTGGCACCAGTATGCTTCATCCCAACGACACCAATATTTCAGATGTCTATAAGCGGGCGGACAAGAATCTGTATGTTTCAAAACGAACTGGCCGCGATAAAATCACTGCCGAAACACCCACCCATCTCACTGTTTAGAAACCACAACTTGAAGTGAACCCCCGATGTTGGACTAATTCCAACATCGGGGGTTCACTTCTATCCCAGCTTTTTTGATTTTTAAATTTCAATCTATCTTTGTTTTCTGCAACAGCCACATACTCCAAATGACACCAATCAGCATGATTATTGCCATCCATAAAAAGCCAATATTTGCCCCTAAAGTATCATTAGCTGTACCAATTAGGGTCGAAGCAAACACTTCAATTAATTGAGCTGTGCCATTCCAAATCGAAGTTGCCCGTCCCATGTACTGAGGAGCTACTTTTTTCATCAAAACGGTATTGATCACAACACGTAGCGCCGAATTACTCATCCCCAATAAGAATGTACATCCGATTGTCAAAGAGACCAGATGTACTCCGAACAAAAGGAGTAAACCACCCGTTGCCAGACTAAAGAAGAATACAATGATATGCCGTGCAACAAACTTGTTGATCAAAAATCCCGTAATTAGCCCTGCAACCAAGCCGCCAATACCGTAACCCATATCAGCTAAACCATAAATGACACTATTAGCCTTCAAAATTGTGGAAACATAGTCTGGTGAAGAGACATTAAATAATTGCGTAACAATCAGCGGTAGAATAGAAAGCATCCCAATTCCCAGAATCTGCCGGTGCTTAGCAATGTAATGCACACCCGCTATAAAGCCAGTTGCAGTTTGCGTATGCGTGGAAAAATTAGCTTCATCGGCTGGTATTGCTAAAATTAGACCAGCTGCAATAAAAAACATAATAATATTGATGATTAAGACAGCCAAAAATCCAGTGAAATTTAAAATAATTCCGGAAATTGCACCTGCGGCAAACATTCCAACCTGTAGGGAAACCTCGATAAATGCATTTGCTGTCCCCAGCAATGACTTAGGTAAGATAGCTTGAACATAGCTTCGCGATGCCGCCATGTAAGTTATCCAGCCCGCACCAGTTAGGATTGCTAAGCCGTTCATTGCCAGTAAATTAAATCCCGTTTTTGCAATTATGACTGCTAATCCTATCATTGGCAGCGCACGACCTAAAAACGTCCAAAGAATCACTATTTTACGTGAAAAATGGTCGGTTAGACTGCCAGCCAACGGAGACATTAAAAAACCGGCAAGGACATTAATGGTTAAATAAATTCCAACCAATCGATTAGACTTAGTAGCTTGCAGTAAATACCAATTAGCTCCCACTGTTGTCAGTCCTACGCCAAATCCTGATATAATGTCTGCCAGGAAAAAATTGCGGAAAGCACGTTTTTGTAATAAGTCTTTCATCCTAACGCCCCCCTTCTTGTCCGCCAAAGACCAGTACCATTTAACCAGCATTTAAGTAAGTTCAATCCGATATTTTCTCCCATAACTATTTCCGCCTTTCCTTAAGCCAACGTTCAATATAAAAAAACATAACTGTATTTTACTGGTAGTTAGCTTGCTTCATTTGCAAGTGTAAAGAAAGTCGTCAAAAATGCTTACATGACTTGTTAAATGGCAAAAAAAATCCCCACAATGATCATTACATCATTGCGAGGACCTTTATTCCAAGCTTAGTCATAATCGACGCCGTTATGACGCCAATATTTCTCTTCTGCTTTCTTTCGGCTGGACACAGCCTCCTCCAAATTATCAAAACTTTTAATTAGCACATAGCGTCCATGCCACCTCAGACGGGCAAAATACTTGCCCGACCTCTTATCATACGAGACACCGACAACCCCCGTTCGATTGCGTTGTGATTTGATTTTTGACGCATAAAAAATGCCATCATTATCTATCAAAGAAGTCTTCTTTCCCTTATTTCGCTGAAAAGCTTCATTTTTGGTCACCGTAATCTTCGACTTTTCTCGCCTAAGACACCCACAACTGCGCGTCATTCCGTTGCGCAGACGGTATCCATCGACCACTGTCTGATTGCCGCAATCACATTGACACAGCCACTTCGCATTCCGATTCTTGGCGGTTCCTGTTCGTCTCATCACAACCAGCCGTCCAAAGCGCTGTCCGGTCAAATCAATTAACTTACTCATCGTATCGCTTCCCAATTTTTCCAATCCAAAGATAACTCACCTTTAACCTACTTTCCCAAAAGGTCTTCCTGATGACGAATAAAGTCCGGTAATTTCTGCGTATCAAACCGCACGTATTGCGCCTGTGTGGTCATCATTTTTTTAACTGACCTCTCCAAATCGGTCTTTGTGTGCAACCATAAATTGGAAAACTCGACCAACAACTTTTGCTGCTCACGCTGGTAAGCGTCCGCGTCCAGTGGCGGATAGAGCTGCTCACGCAGATACAGATCGGCCATGTAATTCGTAAAATCAAATGGCAGCATCTTTGCCCGGTACTGCTGAATTTTTTCTAGAGACGCACGATGACTCAACGCCCACTGATCTAAGCGATGATAAAAATCCTTGCCACCGTCTTTGCGGACCGTTGTATTTGGATGCCACATCCACGTATAGACCACCGAATCTAAGTAATAAATGTCGCTTGCACATTCACATGCCACCCCAACAAAGTAGGTATCTTCAAACACACGCAAATCCGAGCGCCACGTCAATTGAATTTGTCTCAAATAGTCCTGTGAAAACCACTTGGCATACGCCGATTTCCAGTCGTGGCTTTCGTGTCGATAATACCGATACCCAACATCCGGCCGATGTGATTCTTCCATAAAAGCCCCGATGATAATTTGATGGTCGCCATGATACTTCACGACATTAAAGAAATCTAGCAGCGCACCGACATAATGAAATTGGTCGTCGGCATCCATATACATCACATACTTGCCAACGGCGGCCTCTGTACCGACCATCCGCGCATAGCCCGCACCCTGATTCTTCGGATAGTGATAGGTACGAATCGACAGATGACTAAAATAACTAAATAGTTCTCGGCCGTGAATCGGTGTCCCGCCGTCATTGACCAAAATAACCTCTACTTGGTCAAAATCAATGCCCACCTGATTGTTGATGGAAGACAACACCACACTCAAATCCGCCGCCGTATCCTGATAGTAAGGAATGACAATTGAAACTAATTTTTCCATCGTTTTTCCTCCTAGCGCGGCTTAATGGCGAGCCCAAACGAATTTAAATAAGCTACAAATTCATTCAGATACGCGTTAAACTGTACTTTTTCACCATTCCAAGGTGCAGCTTCGTTATGATCCGTCATCGCCAAATGGTTCACATATTTTTGGGTAAACGGCCACGCAATTGAATTTTTCGCAACAATCCCGTTGGCCAGCTGCACCAAATTATCCCGGTCAGCTGCCGGTAGTTGTTTGAGCTGTGAATAAAAGCGAATAATAAAGCGCGCAAATTCGCGTAAAAAAGCTTGTTGATTCAAAGTTTGTAAACGATCGAAGTAGGCGCTCATCATCATTAGCCAAGTTGCAGACACTGCCTGTGCAGGCTTACCTAACACCTTGGGATCCAAATTACGAGCCGCAAACTTAGCTAAGCTCACCTCTTCGATTTGGACATCTTCGCTAGCCAGCTGCTTTAACAATCGGCAAAAATACTCTTCTGCATACGGCAAAAAATCTTGTCGGAATTTGATGTCAAATGATCGGAGAAATTCACGTTGCAGCCAGCGCGCTCTGACCGTTAACGCATCACGCCCCACCTCATAGTCGGCCTTTAGATCTTCCCTAATTTTTTCAACCATCACCAAACCGCTTAAGACATCGGCATCGGGATGCTGGTCGCTATGGTAAAAGTAGGTTTGCAGGATATCTGCCGAGTTCAATTGGCTATCCACACCCATAAACATGATGTACTTGCCCTTGGCTGCTTCAATGCCAGCTTGAAACGCAGCTTCCCAGCTTAAAACACGTTCCAAACGAATATACTTCAAATTAATTTTTTCAAATATCTTAAGCGTTTCTGGACGCTGTAACTTGTAGGTCCCGTTATCAATCAAGACCACTTCTATTTGGCTTAAATCGACGCCAATCTGATTATTGATTGAAGAAAGTGGAATACTTAGATCCCCTTCTTGGGCATTGTTGACTGCAATAATAATGCTTAATCTTTTCTCCATCTTTGTTCCTCCAAAACTATCTTGGTTATTTCTCAATGAGCTGGGTTGCTCAAAATCATGCTATGTATGCCAAATGGCGGGGTTACCCGCCATTCGGCTGTCGCAATAGGACCACTCTAATCACGACTAATATTGAAAAACTTGTTAGTACAAAACATCATCCGACAAATCATCGTTCTTCCGACGACGTTTTGCGACCGCGTAAGCTAAGGTTGCACTTGCGATTGTGGCACCGATTCCCATCAAGATTTCGGCATCTGCGTTTGTTTCACCCGTTTGTGGCAAGGCGCCTGTTGCTTGTTTATTGGTGTTCTTCACATCATTGACAGCATTTCCATTCCCATCGCTTGCGTGATTGTCACTAACATCACTGACCGTCGCTGCACCAGAGTTACCACCGCCGTTGTTATGATTATTGCCTGTATAAGCAAGGGTAGTTACGGCTGCTTTGTTGCTTTGCGTACTTGTCTTAGTAGAATTGTGGCTACCACTATTCGAACTCTGATTGCCACTATTATCAGGTGTGCCATGACCATAGTAATTATTGGTTGTGTTACCGCCATTATTATTTGTAGTCTTGTCGCCCTTATTAGTAGTGGTATTCTTGTTTGTCGTGTTGCCACCATTATTGTTCGTGGTGTTGTTGCTATTATTGTTAGTGGTATTACCATTGCCATTATTCGTGGTTGTGTTCCCACCACCATTCGAGCCATCACTGCCATCTGCACCAGTGGCGCCAGTAGCACCAGTAGCTCCGGTATCGCCTGTCGCACCAGTTGCACCATCAGTTCCATCACTACCGTCACTACCATTTGTGTTGGTATTGGTATTGGTATTCGTGTTGGTATTACCACCGTTTCCGGTGCTGCCATTGCTGCCGGTTGCACCAGTAGCTCCAGTAGCTCCGGTTGCACCAGTTGCCCCTGTGGCTCCGGTTGCCCCTGTGGCTCCGGTTGCTCCGGTTGCTCCGGTTGCGCCGTTCTCACCATTGTTGCCGTTGTAACCATTGTTGCCGTTATTACCGTTGTAACCATTATTACCTTGAGGTCCTGTTGGCCCTGTCGCACCAGTGGCGCCAGTTGCACCGGTGGCTCCTGTTTCACCAATAAGAGAAATCAAGAAGTCATTCAAAGAGCCAGTATGCCCTTCTTCTAGCCAGATCTCGTAAGCCGACTTGCCATCCGCACCTGTATCACCAGTTGCGCCAGTTGCTCCGGTTGCTCCTGTAGCGCCTGTGGCACCTGTTGCACCCGTTGCTCCTGTTTTACCAATTAAGGAAACTAGGAAGTCATCGATTGAACCGGTATGACCTAGTGACAACCAGAATTCGTAAGCCGATTCGCCAGTTGCTCCGGTTGCTCCTGTAGCGCCGGTGGCGCCTGTGGCTCCGGTAGCCCCATCAGCTCCGGTTGCGCCAGTTGAGCCAATCAAGGAAACCAAGAAGTCTTCTAGTGAGCCAGTGTGACCCAAGCTAAGCCAGAGTTTATAAGCTGATTCGCCAGTTGCACCTGTGGCACCTGTGGCTCCCGTTGATCCGGTTGCTCCTGTAGCCCCAGTGTCACCCGTGGCTCCAGTTGCACCAATCAAGGAAAGTAAGAAGGCATCAATTGAACCGGTGTGGCCTTGTTGAATCCAAAGTTGGTAAGCTGACAAACCTGTCGCACCAGTCTCTCCAGTTGCGCCGGTTGCTCCAGTAGCACCCGTAGCTCCAGTAGATCCGGTTGCACCTATCAGAGAAAGTAGGAAGTCTTCAACTGAACCTGTATTGCCTTGACTAATCCAAAGTTGATATGCTGATAAACCAGATGCGCCAGTTGCTCCAGTGGCACCTGTGGCTCCAGTGGCACCTGTGGCTCCGGTTGCTCCTGTGGCGCCAGTCGAACCAATCAAGGAAAGTAAGAAGGCATCAATCGAACCAGTATGGCCTTGTTGAATCCAAAGTTGGTAAGCTGACAAACCTGTCGCACCGGTGGCTCCAGTGGCGCCTGTGGCACCTGTGGCACCGGTGGCCCCGGTAGCGCCGGTCGTTCCGATCAAGGAAATTAAGAAGTCATCAATCGAACCAGTATGGCCTTGTTGAATCCAAAGTTGATAAGCTGTCAAACCTGTCGCACCAGTCTCTCCAGTTGCTCCAGTAGCACCCGTGGCTCCAGTAGCACCCGTGGCTCCAGTATCACCTGTCGCTCCAGTATCACCCGTGGCTCCAGTATCACCTGTGGCTCCAGTAGCACCCGTGGCTCCAGTAGCACCTGTAGCGCCAGTAGCACCTGTTGCGCCAGTATCACCTGTGGCTCCAGTGTCACCTGTGGCTCCAGTGTCACCTGTGGCGCCAGTAGCACCTGTGGCTCCGGTAGCACCCGTGGCTCCAGTATCACCTGTCGCTCCAGTATCACCCGTAGCTCCAGTATCACCTGTTGCGCCGGTCGTTCCCTTAAGGATTGGTGCATAGACATTCCAAATATCTTGTCCAGCTGTATCAAATTGTTCATCAGCCGTACTGTCATCGGCTAAATCATTAATCTGACCACCATACTGGTCGGCTGTATATTCGTAGTAGGCGTAGTAGACACCGTCTTCATCTTGGTATAACGCCTTCTGAGCATCGGTCAACTGATCTGTAATATCAAATTTAAGGTCGCTGCCGCCATTTGCGACATCAGTTAATTCATCCGTGTAAGCCGTGCCCACATCACCAGTTCCGACATAGGTTTCTTTCAACTCAGTGCCGTCTTGATTCTCCAAAACATAGTGAATGTAGTAATTGCCTTTTTCAGGTGTGTAGGTAACTACACGTTCGACTTCACTATCATTACCAGTAATGTCGACCGTGGCATTTCCAACGTTATCGCCATTAGCATCTGTCACGGCAACACCATCTACGGAGGTCTCAACACTTGCCGTGTAGCCATCTGGCGTTTCCAGTTGTGAAGTCATTAGCTTGTTAATCGTGGATTCTTGGTCATCAGCCGACTTGCTGACCCCATCAGGACTTGTTGTCCAAGCAGAGTAGGTTGGTGCACCACCATCAACTACCGTAGCTGTCCGATAGAAGTTAACCGTTGAAACGCTGTCTGCTTCATCATTTACCGGATCACCATAAGTAACTTTTTCAGTAACCGTCTTGGTTAACTCCAAACCTTCGGGATTATTTCCTGGCGTGTAAGTTACCGTGGTGTCCTTGAACGTAACAACGACATTCTGCGCATCGCTTGGTTGCGTGGACGTTGACGAAACCGTTGCTTCTGGCACCGTCTGCGTACCATCCC
Organism: Pediococcus siamensis; assembly: GCF_047220215.1. GTDB lineage: Bacteria > Bacillota > Bacilli > Lactobacillales > Lactobacillaceae > Pediococcus > Pediococcus siamensis. The sequence continues at coordinate 586,093 of NZ_CP178375.1, read as the reverse complement.
CATTGTCTGTTAACGTGGCACCAGTTGCTGAAACGGCATAACCAGTCGGCATATCGAAGCTGTACGCTGCATAGTCACTCGCAGGTTCACTGCCCGCTTCATCCAAATAAGGTGTGTATGCCAAGATCTCACCAGTTGCTTCATCAGTGGTTGTACCCCAGTAAATTGTTTGGGTCTGATCAGCGACTGTACTATCTGCAGAATCTGGTACATTTGCGAAAGTAATTGTTCGTGTCGTTGTCAATCCTGTCTCTGAAGGCGTTTGATCATCAATGACATGAACTAAATTAATAACCGCATTATCGCTGTCATCTGCAGCCATAGTGCCGATATACGTAACGACTCCTGTATCGGAATCAATCGAGAATTTCGATGTATCCTGATCATCAGCTAATTCATAGCCGGCTGGAATCGAAATTGGGTTACCAGTTGAAGGTTGTTCGCCAGTGGTACCTGAAACGGTACGAACCACCGGCCCATTACTATCCGTAACAGCCTTACCGTCTGTCTCGTCATAGAAAGTAACTTGCGCAGAAGTATCGCCATCAGCAATATAGGTGATGGTAACTGGTGTGGCATCTGTTGGCATAGTTGTGGTCTCGGCCACGCTGGAACTATCAACATCATCGTTATCAACGGCTTCACCGTTATTATCGACCGTGTAGCCGGCGTAATCTTCGGCAGCTAAGCCATCAGCAGACGAATAGCCGCTTGTGCTTGGCGTATAGGTCGTAATGCCAGTTGCTAAGTCCGTGTCAGTGGTCCAATCTACTGACTGCGTTAAAGTATAGTTGTCATCATCACTATCTTTGGTTGATCCCGCTGGAACTTCACCTTCGGGAACACCTGTGTAAGTGATTACGCGATCAGTTGTCCCATCAAAGTTCTGTGGTAGCTCGGAGGTGTGCTTGTGAATGACATAGATGACGACATTATCACTATCATCCGTAGTGTAATTCAGAGTAACCGACTGCGCAGCGTCTTGATCAGCAACTGGTGTGGTGTCAGTTGCTGAAGTCACAACCACATAGTCGTCCCAATCGATCATTCCTGATAAATCTACTGTATGAGCGGCGTCAACGTGAGCTTTATAATTTTGATTATACAAATCATAGTACGCACCATCAGCCGTTGCGCCATCGACGTCGCTTGCATTTGGATCAACATCCACAATCTTAATGTTAGCGAGTGTATCCCCAGCTTTGAGTGTGACAACTACGTCTTCATTCGCTGGTGCAGTCTCAGAAGTAGCTGGTGTATCCTCAGCAGCCACTGTAAATGTTGAACCATCCGTTGAAGTTGTTCCCTTTGCATTACCGGAAGTTACAGCAGCCGAATAACCGTCAGGCACATCAACGTCAACAGCTTCATAGATTCCAGAGGTTCCTTGAGTATCCGGCAACACATCATTATTTGTGATATAGTCCGCAAAATCATAGGCATCTTGTTGATTCTCAAAGGAATAATACGTATCATCGCCGGTGGCTTCATCAGCTACTTTGACCCAGTATACTTCGCTCGATTCTGTGTCCACAGTTTCCCCATTTTTTGTCACTGTAACCGTCCGCGTAGTATCTAAGCTGGAATCTGTCACATCTGTTGTCGGACTGAGAATATGGGCCAAGTGGACAACAACGTCACCCTCAGTTCCCGGATCAGCAGTTAAGGCAACATTCGTGTAGCCTTGAATTGATGTCTTGTCCGTGCTTGTCCAGATAAATGCGCCATTACCTGAATCACTCGTATCAAATGCACTGCTGGTACCATTGGCATCTGTTACTCCCACGATGTAATAACCGTCTGGAGCAGTGTAGGTGTATTCACCATTTTCATCTACTGTTCCAGTGACTTCCTGGCTTGTACCAACAGTTGCTTCATCATTGTCATCGTCAACCGCACTGACGTTAAATGTAGCATTCTCTTGTGTAATCGTGTCTAATGGCATAAATTGATCGCCCGAAACGGTGCTTGCATCATTAACTGTTCCCCAACCCAGTGCCGTTGCATATGACTGAGCAATATTCCAAACACCGTCAACTTCAAGTCCTAAACCCAGCCCGTAATATGCGTCACTCCTTAAATTCAAGCCGGTAACTATATTATTATATGCGGAAAGTAGCGCTTGAACTTGGTCACTTGATACCCAAGCAACATTACTACCATTGGAGACAAGATGTTCAAAGGTGGAGTCCACTAGCCCTGTTCCACCTGTTCCACCGGTTAAGCTCGCAGTAGAACTCGAAGTTCCTGAATCCAAATTGAAAGTAAAATAAACTACAGATTGCCCACCAAGGGTGCCGGCCGCAATCATACCTAAGTGTTGATTATCTCCATAGGTCAGATTGTTCAAATAACTAATCTCGTATTGTTGTAGTTCACTTTTGGCTGTAGAAATTTCCGCGTTGGTTATGGTACCGTCGCCATTTGCATCCACAACAATTCCAGCATTAGTATAGGGGGCATTAGTTTTATCCTCGGCAGCCAACACATCCGGATCCTGACTTCCACTTGGCACTTCGTACGTTGGCGTCTCAATATAACCATAAATTAACCATTCCTCAGGATTACTCCCGCTTCCTTTAACGTACATTACTGAGTCCGCATTTACTGTCCATTTAACGCCAGTATTCTGGTCATTTTCTTGTGTGACGTATGTTACTCCATCATCGCCCAAAACCGTATCCGTGACTCGATCAGTGACATACAAATAATAACCATCAGCTCCAGTCAGGGTTGAAAGGGTTGACGTGAGCATATTGCCACTGGCGTTTACTTTAGAGGCATCTGAATTCGGATAGTCAGTCGTTCTGCCACTAACAAAGTGATTCGCATCAGTTTTATAATTGTCTGGCGTTGCATCTGTTGCATTGTCGCCATCTTTGATTGCTGTATCATCCGCTTCCGAAGCAACAGCCTCTCTCGCTTCTGCCAGATTGCTGATACTTGAAGCGTTCGATGCAGAGCTGACACTAGTATCGGCCGCGCTAGAAGAAGCGTCACTAACTACTGAGTTCGATGCACCAGAAGTTAGTGATGTATCTGCTGAGCTTGTGTCTTCTGCCGTCGTTAAAGCTGAGCTTGCCGAACTTGTATCCTGCGCCGTTGATGAAATCGAGCTTGCTGAACCCGCATTACTTGAGCTAACAGCGGAACTATTGGCACTGCTTGAAGCTGTATCGGCTGCTGTCGAGCTAGATGCCGCACTTGCACTAGTACTGGAACTAGCAACAGACGACGCACTTGACGTACTTGCGTCTGAACTGGCGGAACTGCTAGTTGCCGAAGAATCCACACTTGTGACCTCTGCAGAACTGCTAGAAGTATTTGCTGTATCAGCATGAACATTCACACCGCTAAATCCTAAGATAGCAACTGAGAATAAGCCGGCAAAAAGCCACGTTCTACCAACTTTATACATCCGGTAATGCAGATCATCTTTTTCGCTATGCGTCAGATTGGTATTATTTTTCGAAAGTTTTCTAAAATCTCCTGACATTTCTTTTCCTCCTCAAAATTAAAATCCTTCTTACCTATCACTGCTTTTTTAAATAACTCTCTTTATGTACAATTTTTATCCATCGTCTTCTTTCTGAATTGGTTTGTGAAATAATGTGCATGAGAATTGACCTTAAAGGCACCTCCTTGTGAATCCGGTTTCGCAACCATTTTGTAAAGAAGAAAAAATACCTCAAAAGTATTTAATTAATTCATAATTGTATGTATTTTTAGGATTTAATTTCTTGATAAAAGCCTATGTGATGGTAATATACCTTTTTTATAATTTATCGTTGATTTTTTATAATCCTTGTATTATATTGTGACTAGAAAGAAGTTAATTCATAAAAATACATATTTTTCGTAATTAAATTCATAGTCCTAATTTAAAGTTTGCTAATGACTTCTCAATCTCGGAATCTGTGATCCCAATATAACGTTTGGTTATCTCTTCGCTGGAATGATTGAACAGCACCATTAACGTGGCGATGTCATTTGTTTGGCGGTAGTAGTGATAACCAAACGTTTTTCTTAACGTGTGCGTCCCAATATCGTTGCGGTGAATTAATCTTCCGGTACTGGCAAACAATTTATATACCGCATCTGTGGTCAGCTTTTGGCCACTGCGGCTGGTAAACAAATAATCAGTATCGGGTTTTGTATTCAAATAAGCTGCTATTTGCGATCGCAATGGCGCAATAAAGACCCGGCGACGTTTGCCGGTTTTTTGTTCGTTGAGGATGACATAATCCGTATCACGGACATCCCCGACCTTAAGTTTCAAAATATCGCTCATTCGTAACCCAGTATTAATCCCCAGCAAAAACATCAGCACGTTACGCTGACCATAGCGGCGTTTGCCTAGTGCTTCCTTAAAGCTCTCAATTTCCTTGTTTGTACGCAGCGGCTGTACATTGTAATTCATTGTTATCCCACCTATCTATTTTTTTGTGATACGAAAAAAGAGCTCATTTCCAACTTGAGTTGGTAACGAGCTCTTTAAATTATACCTCTAGACCGCTTACATGCTTAGCTTGATCGGAACTTTGTTCGTGCTTGCCTAAGCTGCGGTCAGGGCATGAGCATTCGTGGCACCGTCGGAATGGTGACCAGCATCACCCGGTGGCTTCTAATCACCCGACCAACCAGATACAACTGTAAATAAGCTGTGGTGTCATCTGGCGTTGTGGTACTGGCAAAAATAGCCAGCAGTTCTTGGATATAGGACCGTTCGTTGCCATATTCCTCGCCTTGATAGTCATGCTTCAACGCATCAAGCAGCTCATTTTGAGCTAAAATACGGCGGATCATCCGGATCTGTCTTTTCGGATCTGCAGGTTCAAACGGCAAGCAATAGATTTGGAGAATGCGCATGGCTTCCCAGCGCATCAACAGAGTGGCACAAGCTTCGTAATAATTCATGTCATTCCTCCTTAGGTGGTCTTTGTATCTTACCTTATCCGGCCATGGCAAGTCCAATTGCCGACCAAAGCCCACAATCGTGTTTTGAATCCAGTCTGGTCTAGGTTTCCCCAGCTAAGACGTCAGTCCCACAAAAAATCGGTACGCCCGTTCATTACAGCGGTGTACCGATTTTATGGGTCTACACTTTCTGGTATTGGTGAATAACTGATACCAGTTTTTATTTTGAAAAAAAAAAGGACATTTGCCCTCTTTGTGTTACGATTTAATCGCCTAATAAAATCGAAAAGAGGAAAAACAAATGTCCCTAACTAATTCTATCCTAAGCCTATTCGAAATAACAGACCCTAATTTAACTGTAACTGAGATTACTAAGGAACATTATCCCAATGGGCAACACGTTCATGTCGTTCACGCTATCCTTTCCTATCAACTTTTAAAATGTCCTCATTGTGGCCATAAATCTCTAATCAAAAATGGAACTCACATTGGCCATCTAAGATTGGGAACCTTATCAGGTGGACGTTATGAGATGCAGCTAAAACGACAAAGATATCAATGTAAACGGTGTTTAAAAACCTGTGGTGCTCAAACTAACCTCGTTAAACGTAATGAAACTTTTACGCATAATGTGAAACATCAAGTAATTGTTCTGGCTCGGGATATGCTGACCAGTAAAGAAATCGCTAAGATTTGTGGGATTTCACCAAGTAGTGTTCAACGCATTTTAAATGCGAATATTCACTTAGCTTATCGTGTTAAAACACTCCCCCAAAATCTTTGTTTTGATGAATTCCGTTCCTGTAATCATCTAATGTCCTTTAACTGTTGCGATGCCGTTAGTCATCGCCGCATTGTGATTCTTAAGGATCGCCTTAGTAAGGATATCATTGATTACTTTGAAGCTCGCTATTCAGTTCAAGAACGTATGAAAGTTCAAACAATCACCGTTGATATGAATGCTGAGTATGCTGGCTTTATTCATCGGTTATTTCCTAAGGCAATAACCATCATTGACCGTTTCCACATTATTCAACTTGCCGGTCGGGCACTGGATAACGAACGTACACGTGTGATCCATACTTTTCAAGATAAGCATTCCCGAGTTTATCGCATTCTAAAATCTCAATGGCGTTTGTTCCATTTGGCAGAAGAAAAGGTCAATGATACTAAACTTATCTATTTACACGGTATCAACGAATACATGACCCAACAGAACGCCATTGACCTAGCCTTAGATGAATTTCCAGAATTTAAAACTGTGTATCAAACCTATCAAGGAATTCTAACAGCCATTCAACAAAAAGATGCGGTTGGATTTAAAACCTTGATTGCCAACTACAAGGCGGCTGGCAACCAAATGGATATTACTATCTCAACTTTAATAAAGAATGGTCCTGCTGTTCTCAATAGTTGTCGTTATCCGTATTCCAACGGTCCTATTGAAGGACTAAATCGTAAAATTAAGGTGTTAAAGCGTAGCTGTTTTGGTTTTCAAAATATTCATAACTTTTTCATTCGTATCAGTTTAATTTATGCGTAAACAAAAAAAGCACATTCACCGAAGTGAACATGCTTTTCAAAAATCTCCACCAATACAATTTGACAGAGACCCGATTTTATTTTGATTAAGTTTATTTTACAAGTTGTTTAGATCCAGTTGCTTTTTTTGCATTCAAGGAGTGCCAAGCAGAACTGCGGAAATAACTTGCTGTCATTTTTTACTGCTTGCCTGCGCCCATTTCGACGGCTTAACGTTTATCCAACCCCTTGTTTGGCTGATGCTGGCGTGTGATAAATCGCCCATTTTTATGGCGCTCCGCCCGTTACAATTTCGAATAATTGGTCTATTTTAAATTTGACGCGTAAAAACGGTACGAGCGGCACAATTTGACTACAACTTGGCGTACACATCGCGGGCAATCATCAATTCCTCATTAGTAGGAATTACCCAAGTCTTTACGAGCGCATCGGCCGCACTGATATCTACTTCTTTACCGGCTGTTTCATTCTTGGTTGCATCAATGGTGGCGCCCACATACGAGAAAGCCGCCATAATCTGACGACGCATTTCGGCACTGTTTTCCCCAACGCCACCCGTAAAAATCAGCGCATCCACGCCATTCATTAGGGCAATGTAGCTGCCGACAAATTTAATCACGCGATTAGCAAACATATCTAGGGCTAACTTAGCCTGCGGTTTGGCAGCCGCTACTTTTTTTAATTCCCGCTGATCATCCGAAATACCGGACACCCCGAGCAAGCCTGATTTTTGATTGAGGATAGTGATCAGTTCATCAGCGTTTTTCAAGTTCAGTTTTTTAATTAAATACGGGACCACGGAGACGTCTATCTGACCGCTGCGTGTATTCATCATCACCCCGTCTAGCGGCGTAAAGCCCATCGATGTATCTAAGGATTTGCCCCCCTCTACTGCGGTAATACTTGAACCAGCCCCTAAATGCATCACAATTAACCGTAAGTCGGCTAACGGTTGGTGCAACACCTTTTCCGCCCGTTTGGTCACATAGCGGACACTGGTTCCGTGAGCACCGTATTTTCGCACGCCGTACTTTTGATAATAGGCATACGGAATGCCATACAAAAAGTTCTCTGGTGTCAGCGTTTGATGGAAGGCAGAGTCAAAGACGGCCACGTGGGTTGCCCACGGCATTTGGTCCAAAAACTGTTGAATACCGGTCGCTTCCAAGTGGTTGTGCAGCGGCGCAAATTCTCCCAGCGCATCAATTTGTTGGAGGACTTTCGGGGTAATCACAACGGATTCTTTGAAAAGTTCCCCGCCTGCCACCACGCGATGGCCGACCCCGGCAATTTCATGCAGATCTGAAACCAAATTTAAAGTCTTTAATTCCTGCATCAAAGTCGTAATGGCATCCTTCAGACTCAATTGGTGGTCAAAGGAACGCGTCTTTTTTTGATCCCCAAATTTAACGGTGATTTCTGCTTTGGTATTGTCAAAAAAGTCCACAAGTCCGGTGGCAATCTGTTGTTCTTCTGGCATGCTAAAAAGCCGCCACTTCAAGGTTGAGCTGCCCAGATTGACTGACAAAACTTTAACCATGTTTTTCACCCTCTTAACTCATTTTCTAATTTGTATCTTAACTGAGTTGCGCACAATAAGCACGGCGAAAGCTCATGGAACTGCTCCCCCACCAATTAAGCGAGCGCCAGCTGAACGCCATTCTTCTTGATATCCGTTTGGCTGTTCTTAACGGTGGCAAATCTCTGTGTGGTCTTTTATTTGACGCAAAAAGTGACATTTAAGTGACCATTTTTGACACTACTCGTTTTTGAACACTTACTTACATTTAGAATTAAGGTATTCGAAATAAGACAGTATGGAGATGACTTTCATGCCAACGCTAAAAATGCTGGACGTTACAAAAAGTTTTACGCAAACACCAATTTTAAATGTCGATTCACTCTACTTAAAGACATCTGGTATCTATGGCCTGATCGGACCAAATGGCGCTGGAAAAACCACTTTATTAAAATGCCTTTGTGGACTTCTATTCCCGGACACAGGCACAATTTTTATAGATGATGAGCGACTTTCACTAACCAATCATGCTGAAATTTTAATGAAAATTGGTTCCGTATTTGCGCAATCTGATACAATCTTTAACCTTACCATTGACGAACTCCTCGAAACGCATTATTACTTTTACAAACTTAAGCGGCCTCGCGACTGGCACACCGTTTTAGACAGTGTTGGATTAAAGGTCCCCGTCCAGACCAAAATTGGAGACCTTTCCCTAGGAATGCGACAACGCTTGTTGCTAGCAGTTGCCATCACGCATCAACCAGAATTTTTATTTTTGGATGAACCTTTCAATGGTCTCGATCCAGACGGAGTTTTGATCGTAAAACAACTGATTCAAAAATTTGCACAAGATAAATTAGTCATCATTACCAGTCATGATTTAACAGATCTTCAAGCAGTTATTGAACATGTTCTTATCATGACTGCCGGCAGCGTTCATCCCATTACCAGTGTTTCGGAAATCGAAAATAACTACCCAAATGGACTGGCTGATTACTACCAAGCTATTGTTCATGATAAAAAGAAATGAGGTGCATTGTATGCAGAATTTTAAATTTACACTTAGAAAAATGAAGCCTGGTACCTTGCCGCTGTTCTTGACAACACTCTTTGTTCAACTGGGGTGTCTCTTATTCTTTGCCATTGTGGGCAGATACGACCAGCAGGATGCCAACGCTTTGTTAACACACTATTCGGCAGTCATCGGCCTAGCTAGTACCGCTACTATGTGTGTTCTTGCCATTTACGGGACCGTCCAAATTAATCATCTGGTTGTGCAACATTATATTGGGACATTTAAGCAGCAAACTTTCTTATTACCCGTCGACCGTAAACAGCTATTTACCTCTCGTTTAACGGCTTTTGCAGTTGGTCTGATTTTGGTTCAATTACTCGGCCTCTTGGTGGCTAATTTTCTCTTTATCCTAACAGAATTGTTTTTTCCAATTTTATTGGGGTCACCCTGGCCGTACTTGAATATATTTTTCCAATCAATGCTTGTTTGTAGCGGCTTAACGCTTGTCATTGTTCTATTTTCTAGTTTTGTAGGGATTTATATGGGTTCCACGACTAAGGGCATCATTGCTAGTCTCATTTTTGTCGTCCTTCTCTCCAACATTGCTGCCTTATCCTTAATATCCTTCCGACTTCTGACCCTCCTGTTCACCTTTTTCGCGCTGGTAGCTGCGGGAGTTACCGGGGATTTATTGGGAAACGCAATTGAAAAGGCTGATGCCTAAGAACTAAAAACGCACTCCCACGGGAATGCGTTTTTTATATGTTGAGGAGGATAATACTCACACAGTAAACGTTGTTTTCAATCCACTGTTTATAAAGACCGCCATTACTTTCTACTAATTTCTTTATATTTCGGATCCCCAGTCCCGCCTCTTGTCGCTGTTGACGAACCTGTCGCTCTTGTAAATCAAACTGATTTGAAATGTCTATTAATAGGTCATTTTGCCGCTGACGAATGACTAAATTAACTTCCTTAGATTTATCATCCGCAAGTCTGTCAACCGCTGCTAAAGCATTATCCACAAGATTTCCGATTAAAATTGCCAGAATATCACGGTCAATTCTTGTATTTTCAGACAGAAAAACTTTAATTTTAAAATTGATTCCGTTCTTTTTAGCATATTCTGCCTTCTCATTTAACAAGTAATTTAAAACAACATCATGAGTAAAAAAATTTTGTTGTGTGGTAATCTTTTTTACGGAACGTCTTAGGTAATCCTCGGCCCCATTGGTGTCCCCCTCTTCGACAAGTCCCAGCAGCACTATAAATTGATTTTTCAGATCATGACGAATTGATTTTAAGGCTTGCTGGGATTTCTCTATCTCTTTGATATATTTCAATTCAGCTGTCATTGCCTTGGTTTGCAGAGCCATTTGATTTATCTGGCGTAGATTCCTAGTCAAGCTATCATACAAATAAAGAACACAAATATTCATGAATAGAATTCCAAATACAATAATCAGTGCAAAGTATGAGGACAAAATTCCTCCATTAAGTCGCGCCAATAAAAAACAGAGGAGAACGATGATTGACACAATAGGGATTGCGCTTAATGTAAAAAGGCTCGAAAAGGTCAACGGTGGTTCATAAAGTGAGTTACGGAAAAACAGCAGTTTGATTCCTAAAAGCAGCAAAATCTCGATAACCATCGTCACACTTGTTGTCATAACAACAAATAAGAAACTCTGTGTGTCAAATTGGGGTGATAGCAAACTATTAAATAATGCCAGTGACAGAGATTCACAGATAAAATCGACGGCCAATAGCACCACAATCCAGAAATAAGTTTCCTTTAGGGGTACCCGATGCTGTTTGGCAGTAGTCCCGATTAACAGGATGGTTATCACAATATTTATAAAGGGGCTAATTATTTCTGGTATAAATACAGCATTCCCAACTACGAGTATCGTTAGGGCACCAAAAATAAAAAAATCCTTATAGGGCGTTTTTGATGGCGACCAACTTGCAAAAAAGAAGTTTATTAAAAAAATATAGACGATAAAACTTAATAACCGAATTACCACATCAACGATCATATTCGTTGCCTCATTTTCATTAGAATATCTTCTCGAGCCCGGCTACTAAAGGTTCGCCCAATGGGAATTTCAATGGTTGAAGATTGAGTTGCTAAAGACAAAAACTTGGGTCTAATTTCCTTAATGAACATCACATTTACAACAAATGAACCATGAACCTGAACAAAACTATCATTCACTTTATCCAAAAGCGTGTGCGTCGACATATTTGTCACATATGTTTTGTGAATCGTATGGATCACAACTTGTCGTTTTTGCTTCTCAAAATAAATAATATCGTTGAAGTGTAGACTGTAAACCACCCTTTTATATGTAAAAGTAAATGGTTGATCATTGACATTCAAGAAGCGGATCACACGTTTCAAAACAGGAAACAACTTCTCTTCGGAAACCGGTTTGAGAATATAGTCAAACGTCTGCAAGCGAAAAACCTCTTCCATGTATTCACTATAATTGGTTAAAAAGATGATAGGCACACTAGCATTCACTTGGCGAATTGTTTCGGCTAATTCGATGCCAGTGTGATTGGGCAGTTCAATATCCAAAATAAATAGGTCAAACTGATTTTCTTGAATCGCACAAATCAACTTATCGGAAGCCAAAAAAACTGAAATATCAAATAGGTCTTCCTGGTACGCTTGCAATACTTTTTCAACCCTAGTGGTGATTTCCGGAACATCATCACAAATAGCTACCTTAATCAAATAAATCATCCCTCTTTGCCTAGCAACTTATATTAATTTAATTATAATATACTTAACTTCATGCGCGTTTATAATTTAAGAAATTCGTTGTGCTGAGACACAAAAAAAGCTCGCCACCTCACTAGCTAAGTGTGAAGTAACGAGCCTTCTTGCCTGATTTATTGGGCATACTGGGAGGAAATATACACCCCACAAAGCCCTATATAACAACATTCCGTAATAATAAATAATCAATTATGTGTCACTAATCTAATTAAAACAACCGAGCCATGCACCCACTAGCTACAATCTAGTGGATTTTTTATGTATAAAAAAAGTGTTGTCGCAAACACAGACAACACCAGACTGGACACATACTATCTGACCAAGACAGTAGGATAAGTGCCCGCCTAATTTATTCACATGCCTTGGTACTCTTGTATTAGGGATTGTTTCCAGTGCAATTTACGACTGGATTAAACGCCTTTTTACAAAGTAACAAGGCACTAAAACAGCAGTGTCGGCAAGCAGTCCACCTGCTGTTTTTCTGTACTTTCATTATATCATGTGCTTAATAAAACTTATAACATTATGTATGTGGTGGAATTTCAACCGCCTCATGTGTGATTTCAAAAAGAAATAATTTTAAATATTAACAACGTTTTCCCGTCCGACAAACTATTTCGTTGCTGTTGGTGCTGTGGGATCTGTTTGAAGTAAGTAACGACCCTCACTATCTTTTAATGTGTCCAGATAGTTATATCCGCCCTGATTGGTAATAATAATCTTACTTCATCACCAGCTTTTAATAGAGGGAAATTTGAGACAATTGAAAAAATAAAAAAGCCTTCATATCAACGTTTTAGCGTTGTATGAAAGCTTCACAAAATTAATAAATTGGGCATACTGGGATCGAACCAGTAAATTACGGATTCAGAGTCCGTGGCCTTACCATTTGGCGAATGCCCATTAATTTTACCTATATTATATTACCGTTTTTCCCGAAACCTGTCAACACACAGAATTTTTTTCTTTCAAAAAATTTACTCGTGTCAATCTTTGCTTGCGATGCGTCACTGCCTGACAAGACCGCTGGTTTTTGCTACAATAGATTGGTGTGAGGTGAAAATATGGCTACAAATTCTGACTCTCTTTATAATGTGCTTTCACAAATTCAAAAACATCCGGAACGCGCAGAAATTAATACTTTGGGTTACACCAATGTGGTTCAACTCAAGATGTCCGATTCTCTGCCCGTTGCCAATCCCGAAATTTATTTTCCTGATGAAACATTGTTGGTAGACCGTTTATCTGATGAATTTGTCATCAAATACAACGTTTTGTTAGATTACTTCAATAGTTTAACCAAAAAGCCCATGAAAAGCTACCACGAAGTCTGGGTAACAACAGCCCACATCTTAGAACAAAAAGTCTACATGCTCGAGTTAACCTATGAATAAACGCGAAATAAAGGCTGCTTTAGCCGACACCAAACAGAAATTGGTGGTCTGGGCGGTAATTGCGGTTCTGGGATTGGTGAGCGGCAACATCATCACCATCCCTTACCTACCGTTTATTTTGATTGCCGTTTTTATCTACTGGCTTTACCTGTTCATCACTTTTGTTTATCTAACGATTCTCGATCTAAAACGGGGAAAATAGGAGCTTGGGTGTTGACTTTGGGCCGTAAATACGATAAATTAGGATAGTACTAATTTTGCCCGCTGGTCAAATTGGTTTAAGACGTCGCCCTCTCAAGGCGGAGCTACGGGTTCGAACCCCGTGCGGGTGATATTTAAAAAAGATAACAGCCTTCAAATGCCGTTAAGTCGGTGTTTGGAGGCTGTTTTTTTAACTTTTTACGCGAGAAATTTATGGCTGCCACTTAAGAGTGCCCATTTCGATTTTAGGGAGAATATTCGTAACCTTTGTATGAAGTTTAACAGGTGCTATTTTGCCGCCTACGCCTCAAATATTTGCCTAATCATGAAATCAACCAACGGATAAATGTTCCTGGGCGTATGAGTTAAATTCTTTTTGAAACACCTTGATCTGATAACATCTGATCTTTCAATTTATTATTAATTTTTTCGTATTTACTCAACGGAACGCTTGTAGATCCTGCTAATATAAGGTCCACCTCATTAACTGGAAGGTTGACAAGTTGGGAAATCTCTTTCGACTGTAAATCTTTTTTCTCATCGTAATTAATTACCATGATCTTTGCGAGAATTTCTCGACTCAGTACATGGTGCTTTTCACGTGCACGGTTCTCAAAACTTTTAAAAAGATCCATTTGTCAACGCCGATGTGAAAATGTCGTTTTTTGCCGATTAAAAAATGCTGTTTTTTACCGATAAGGTTTACAGTGTCTCACTGCTCCTTTCTTTATTTTGTGAGCTAAAACCTGATAAATCAGGTCCAGAATTATCCTTCTTTTCAATCAAATGATCCTTCATTCGATATGATCGACCGGTGATTCGGATGACTTTAGCGTGGTGAACCAAGCGGTCTAAAATGGCGTTAGCTAACATCTTATCTGAAAAGGTGTTTCCCCACTTAGAAAGCGGAATATTAGTGGTGATAATGGTTGATTTCCGTTCATATCGTCTTTCAATTAGCTGAAAGAACAGCTTAGCACCCACTGACTCAATTGGGAGATAACCAATCTCGTCAATGATTAGAATTTGAAAACGGGCATACCGGCGCAACACTTCTTCGCTTCGTCCTTGAACTTGTGCTGTTTGAAGCTTGTTGATGAGGTCGCTACATCGAATAAACTGCGTTGAAATTCCTTGTTTACACCCTTCAATTCCAATGGCGGTGGCTAGGTGAGTCTTACCGACACCGGAGGTGCCGATAAACAAAATGTTTTGATTCTCTTGGGTGAATCTTAGTGATCCCAAGTCCTCAATTGTCCCTTGGTTAATTCCTGGTTGATAGCTAAAGTCAAAGTCAGCTAACGTTTTTTCATATGGAAAGCGGGCTAGTTTAATTCTCAAATTAATCTTTTTTTGTTCCCGGTATTTAAGCTCAGCCGTTGTCAATTCGAATAAGGCATCACTCAAGGACTTGGGTGCTTCATCTTGATGATCCAATAGGTAGCCTAAATGTTCGGCGAAACGATCTAACTTTAATTGTCTAAGGTTGGTGTATAACGCTTGGTAATTAGCCATTTTCTCACTCCATTTCATCAAACATCTTCAGGTTTCGGTCGACGTAATCATCAATGACTCGGTCATCACGATTCTTATAAAGGTCTGATCGGACAATCTCTTCCATGTCATCGCGAAGATAATTAAATCTTTTCAGTGAAATAGGGTGAGAACGAATTAGTTCTCCGTTATAATAAACGTATAGAGTATTGTCATCGTGTTTAATTTGTACGGTTTCGTCAATATATCTGATGGGGACGGAGTATTTCCGATTTTGAAAGACAATCATTGATTCCTTGCTAACTTTCCTTGCGATGGTTTGGCTGGCATAGGCATCGAGTAAGTCATGATCAAAATCATGGAGATACTCTTTTTCTTTATCAAGCAATAAATAAGGCGGAATTTGAGTCGCCTGAGACTTCTCATGATTCAGCTGATCACACGTCAAATGAACGATCTCGGCTAAGTCTAGCGGCTCTTCAAACTCATGGTTGTAAACTTTAATTCGCTGAGTAGTTCTGGCCAACGCCTCAACCTTTCCTTTGGTTTGTGGCCGAAACGGTCGACAAGCAATTGGCTTGAAACAAGCGTCCTTAGCGTATTCAACGAAGGTTTCATTAAATACCGGCTTACCAAAATTACTTTTATGATGATCGACGACAACCTTTTGGTTGTCAAACCAGATTTCTTTCGGCACACCCCCGGTTGCCCAAAAGGCATTCGTTAAGCAATCAAAAAAGGTAGTTTGGCTGCGACTGAAGGTAAATTGCATGTATTTCATTCGCGAGTACCCTAAAACATATAAGAAGATGTTGCCTTTGACAATCTCTCCATGCCGAGAAATCAATGTTAAGTCTTCTTTCCAATCAACCTGGGCTGAAAGCCCTGGCGAGGTTTCAATCCGGATAGTGGCTTTTTTCGTTGCGGCTTTTCTGATGGTTCGACAATAGTCTCTGAGAATACTTTGCTTTCCTTGATAGCCACGTTCTTTGATAAAGTAATAAATTGCCGTTGCCGAACAGCCTTCTAGAACCTTTTCTTCAATCGTTTTTCGATAATCGTCAAGTTTACTCGGCCGCCGTAAGGGTTGTGGCTGCTCATCTGGGGGCGTGAGCCCTAAATTGTAGTATCTTTTAACCGTTCGCGGATCAACACCATATCGTCGACCAATTTCAGCGAAGTTGGGCTTTATTTTGTTCATAATATATTGCTGGACACACTGTTCAACATCTAAACGCATTTCAGTTCCTCCAAATTTGAGATACGTTTAGTTTACCGTAAAAAAATGTTGGAAAACCGACATTTTCTAATCGGTATTTTCCAACATTTTACAACCGTTGCTGACACCATTTTCCTCACCTTCCATTCATTTCACTTTCCTCACTAAGACAAATTTCAGGATTTTTTCATATTGATTGTAGCTGTTTCTATTCTTTTTTCAAGGGTTCAGTCCTTGTTATTCTAGTTCTAGTAATTGCAAGTTTTTGCAAACACAGTGCTTTACTATAACATTGAAGATCTTCAAAAAGCTAACCTGAAATTGCTACAATTTATCCTTAACTCCAATAGCAATTTATTTATTCTTGTTTGTTCAGTATTATCCTACATCGAAACCATTGTAAAACAAAAGCGTCCTCCAATCATTAAGTACGTAAAAAATGACGGAAACACGCTTTATTTTTTAAAATTCGGTTTTATTCTCTTTAGTCCCCAGCAGCTTGCCAACCACGGGCAGTTTGCCAAATTCATCAGCACCATCAGATGGAACCACGACCATATTAGTACTGGACTTGGCGAGATCTGAAAAGGCATTGATAGACTGATTTTGGAAATACTTATTGTCGGCTTCTGATAAACCGGCCTGGACCGTATCAATTCGGTAACGTTCCGCATCCGCCCGGGTCTTCGTGGCATCCGCTTCAGCACGTGCAGTCGCCATCAGAGCGTCATTCTTTGCCTTCGTGGTCAACTCAATGGACTTAGCCTCACCTTCCGCCTTCGCAATCGCTGCCACCCGCTCACGATCGGCTGTTAATTGCTTGTCCATGGCTTCTTGAATCGCCCGAGAAGGCGTTAATTCATCAATATTAATCCGGTCGACATTGATACCATAGGTGTTCGTCAAGTCACCAATCGCCAGCGTCAGCTCTTGGTTAATTTTGGCAGTCGATCCCAAGGCTTCATTCAAATCCATCCGACCAATGATATCCCGCAAATGTCCTCGAACCAACTGCGCCATGGACTCAACAGAATCTGTATTTTCATACTGATATTTCACCGGATCCGTGACGTGGAAGTTCAACGTTAAGCTGGCCGAAACGTCCGCGTTATCCTTGGTGATAATAGAATAGTTAGGTAAGGATAACGGCTCCATCGCCAGACTGACATTTTTAATTTTTTGAAAAAACGGGACGTACAAGTGCATTCCTGGTTCCACGCTGCGTTTGTACTTTCCTAAGGTTTCAACTAACCCCCGATTATTTTGCGGTACAATTCGAATTCCAAATGGCATACTCCAACTCCTCCGTTTCGTTTGACGTTCGACGAGATTACGCTGCGTAAGTGGCTGTGGAGACCGCTGGGCCTGCATTTTTCGCCGCCGTTCAATCGCTTTTCGCTCATTGTCAATTCGGTCTTGATACTGTCCGTTCATCACTGCACTTATCAGCGACCCAAACTTATGAGTGTTATTTTGTTGATTTGCCATCTTATCTCCCCCAATGGCTAAATTTTTTGTAACGTCAAAATATTACCGTTCGCTTCAATGACTGCATACCGGGCGGTTTGATCCACGTCCGAGTTATCATTAATCAAATAGCGGTAATAAATCCCTGCCACTAAGACCAGTCCATTATCAGCGTGAATGTCTTTCCCCAATACAGTCTTGCCGATAATTTGCCGGTTTTCAAAACTTTTCGTTCCGTGATTGGCTGATAGCAAACTTACCATGTACATATTGACACTTTGATTCGCGCGGTCGGCTTCTTCTGCCAAGCGATCGTATAGGGCTTGGTCTAATCGGAGTAAGAAGCGTTTTTCGTTTTGCTTTCCCGCCATGAAACTGATCACCTCATTTCAATATCAATCTGATATCGCCTTAATCCTATCCGATTTTATCTCAGAAGTCAATAAAAAATAAGGGGTCTACACTTTCTGGTATTGGTGAATAACTGATACCAGTTTTTATTTTGAAAAAAAAAAGGACATTTGCCCTCTTTGTGTTACGATTTAATCGCCTAATAAAATCGAAAAGAGGAAAAACAAATGTCCCTAACTAATTCTATCCTAAGCCTATTCGAAATAACAGACCCTAATTTAACTGTAACTGAGATTACTAAGGAACATTATCCCAATGGGCAACACGTTCATGTCGTTCACGCTATCCTTTCCTATCAACTTTTAAAATGTCCTCATTGTGGCCATAAATCTCTAATCAAAAATGGAACTCACATTGGCCATCTAAGATTGGGAACCTTATCAGGTGGACGTTATGAGATGCAGCTAAAACGACAAAGATATCAATGTAAACGGTGTTTAAAAACCTGTGGTGCTCAAACTAACCTCGTTAAACGTAATGAAACTTTTACGCATAATGTGAAACATCAAGTAATTGTTCTGGCTCGGGATATGCTGACCAGTAAAGAAATCGCTAAGATTTGTGGGATTTCACCAAGTAGTGTTCAACGCATTTTAAATGCGAATATTCACTTAGCTTATCGTGTTAAAACACTCCCCCAAAATCTTTGTTTTGATGAATTCCGTTCCTGTAATCATCTAATGTCCTTTAACTGTTGCGATGCCGTTAGTCATCGCCGCATTGTGATTCTTAAGGATCGCCTTAGTAAGGATATCATTGATTACTTTGAAGCTCGCTATTCAGTTCAAGAACGTATGAAAGTTCAAACAATCACCGTTGATATGAATGCTGAGTATGCTGGCTTTATTCATCGGTTATTTCCTAAGGCAATAACCATCATTGACCGTTTCCACATTATTCAACTTGCCGGTCGGGCACTGGATAACGAACGTACACGTGTGATCCATACTTTTCAAGATAAGCATTCCCGAGTTTATCGCATTCTAAAATCGCAATGGCGTTTGTTCCATTTGGCAGAAGAAAAGGTCAATGATACTAAACTTATCTATTTACACGGTATCAACGAATACATGACCCAACAGAACGCCATTGACCTAGCCTTAGATGAATTTCCAGAATTTAAAACTGTGTATCAAACCTATCAAGGAATTCTAACAGCCATTCAACAAAAAGATGCGGTTGGATTTAAAACCTTGATTGCCAACTACAAGGCGGCTGGCAACCAAATGGATATTACTATCTCAACTTTAATAAAGAATGGTCCTGCTGTTCTCAATAGTTGTCGTTATCCGTATTCCAACGGTCCTATTGAAGGACTAAATCGTAAAATTAAGGTGTTAAAGCGTAGCTGTTTTGGTTTTCAAAATATTCATAACTTTTTCATTCGTATCAGTTTAATTTATGCGTAAACAAAAAAAGCACATTCACCGAAGTGAACATGCTTTTCAAAAATCTCCACCAATACAATTTGACAGAGACCCAAAATAAGCCCGGCTTTAAACCAGACTTATTTCGGTGAACTTCCCCGCGTTTATTGGCTTTATTTGCCTAAACGTTTGTTAAGTTCTTCTGTTTGTTTTTCGTAACCTGGACGGCCAAGCAACGCAAACATATTTGTCTTGTATGCTTCAACACCTGGCTGGTTGAATGGATTGATTCCGTTCAAGTAACCAGAAACGGCTACAGCTGCTTCAAAGAAGTAAATTAAGTAGCCTAACGTATAAGCATCTTGTTGCGGAATATTGACGTTCATAACTGGCACGCCACCATCATTATGAGCCAATGTCACACCTTGATGAGCCTTCTTGTTCACTTCATCCATTGTGCGACCTTCAAGATACTGCAAACCGTCAAGATTTTGGTCTTCCTTAGGAATGTTCAAATCATGCGTTGGTTTTTCAACATTGACAACCGTTTCCATCAAATTACGACGGCCTTCTTGGATGTACTGACCTAATGAATGTAAATCCGTTGAGAAGTTCGCTGATGAAGGATAGATTCCCTTTTGGTCCTTACCTTCTGACTCACCCATCAATTGTTTCCACCATTCGCCAAAGTACTGCAAAGTTGGCTCGTAATTTTCAAGCAATTCGGTTGTGTAGCCTTTGCGGTATAAGATGTTCCGTAATGCTGCATACTTGTAAGCATCATTTTTCGTGACATCTGCATCGCTATATGCGCCACGTGCGTCTGCAGCACCCTTCATTAACTGGTCAATGTCACCACCAGCAACAGCAATTGGTAATAACCCAACGGCAGAAAGGACAGAGAAACGACCACCGATATCATCAGGCACAACGAATTCCTCGTAGCCTTCTGCATCAGATTCCGTCTTCAAAGCACCCTTAGCTTTGTCAGTTGTAGCAAAGATTCGTTCCTTAGCGCCATCCTTGCCATATTTTGCGATTAATTTGTCTTTCAACACACGGAATGCAATAGAAGGTTCTGTTGTTGTTCCGGATTTAGAAATGACGTTAATTGAAAAATCACGGTCGCCAATTAAGTTGACCAAATCAGTTAAGTAAGTTGAGCTGATTGAGTTACCCGCAAAGAAGACTTGGGGAACGCCCCCGCGTTGTTCCTTTGGTAATAAGTTGTAGAATGTATTGCCAAGAAAATCAATTGCAGCGCGAGCGCCTAAATAAGAACCACCAATCCCGATAGCCACGAACACTTCGGAATTGCCTTGAATCTTCTTTGCAGCGGCTTTGATCCGTGCAAATTCGTCTTTGTCATATTCGACAGGCAAATCGATAAATCCGCGGAAGTCGTTACCAGCGCCTGTTCCCTCTCGTAATTCTTTATCTGCAGCTGTTACCAGTGGCTGCATTTCAGCAAGTTCGTTATCATGAACAAACTCGGAAACAGCAGAACTGTCAAACGAAATATGTGCCATTGTTTAATTACCTCACTTTTTATTTAGTACTCCATTAAGTCATTATACATTACTTTTTAAAGCGTGACCAAAAATTGTTTTGAACTTGCTTTTGTTCTAAAGACTCTGATAACCGCAGTTGGCAAAAAAATGTGCACTGCTCGCATTAACGATGAAAACCGAACGATTCAAATTGCGAATCATCCGGTTTCCTAAGTTACACGCACTATCAAAGTGCTATTTTTCTCATGCTGGTTAATTTATTTCATTAAAGCTAATAACGTGGAACCAATGACAATTAAAATTGAGCCAAAAATCACGTACTGCATTTCCCGATGAGTTTTGTGTTCGCCAAGCAACCAAATGCTCCCGAACGTGGAAATGACGATTCCGGCCTGTGCCAAGGAATAACTGATCGCCAGCCCCACACTTGGGATTGCCAAGAACATGAAAATATTCCCGATTCCCCAAACTAAGCCAGTAATAATATTTGCCCAAGTATGGCTATTCTTAAAGGCCGTTGCGGCTGCCTTCGAAATCATGACAAAGATGACAGCACCGGCAAACATACCGAGTGCCTGTGGCAAAATGACGGCCTTAGCATTGACATCCGCAAAGCGAACCACGACCGTATAGCCAATGTACCCAATGGTCGAAATGATCAGTGCCCGAATACCAGCACTCATATCTTCATCTTTATTGTGTTCCTTATCCGTTTTATCACGCAAAGATGTAAAAGTTGCACCGACAATTAACGCAATCACAGCAATTGTGCCCATTGTAATGGTTTTGCCGGTTGTCCATTCGTGCCAGATCAAGACTCCGGCTAAGGCATTCCCCGCTAACTGCAGGCCTGTCGACAACGGTACTGTTTTGGAGACCCCAATTTTCTTCATTGAGGTAAACTGCATCCCCTGACCAACTGCCCAGAACAGTCCTGAAACAACTCCTGCAATCCACACTTTTGCCGAAAGGGTGGGTTGATATAAGAACCATGTAAAGACTGCAAATACCACAGCCCCCATCGTCATACCGAGTGTTTGTTGCGGTGCCGTACCGCCAAGGCGACCTGAGACAAGTCCAATACTTCCCCATGCGATCGCCGGAATCAGCGCAATTATGATACCCATTATAAATTCTCCTCTTATTCTCTTAAATTAATGTTTATACCAAGACAAAAAAACATTTTAACAAAAAAGTAACCGTTTTTACAAGGGGAAAATTATTAAATTTAATTGATATAGCTCTTAGAATATATTATAAGTGCCGAAATGACGGGCTTTTTGTCTGCTTATTTTTTGTCAGTGATAAATCGGCCTAATTCAAATTTTTCGAAAAATGATGGGCTTTTTCCCCTGCAAATTAGAATGTAAGCTATTACTTCTCAGTTATTTTCTGACCGACAAAAATCGTCTGCCTTTTCTATTTTAAATGTGTTAAAATGGAAATGTTCGTTTAATGCAACCTTTTTACACATCGTTGTAATATATTTTGGGAGGATTTTTATTTATGTCATTAGTTAATGGTAACGAAATCTTTGCTGAAGCTCGCAAAGGTCACTACGCAGTTGGTGCTTTTAACACTAACAACTTGGAATGGACACGTGCAATTCTTGGCGCTGCTCAAGAAAAAGGCACACCTGTTTTGATCCAGACTTCTATGGGAGCTGCAAAATACATGGGTGGTTATGAACTTTGCTTAAACTTAGTTCAACAAACTATGAAATCAATGAACATCACAGTTCCAGTTATCATGCATTTAGACCATGGTAACTACGAAGCTGCTAAAGAATGTATCGAAGTTGGTTACAACTCAGTTATGTTCGATGGTCATGATTTACCATTTGCAGAAAACTTAGAAAAGACTAAGGAAATTGTTAAGTTGGCACATGCTAAGGGTATCTCTGTTGAAGCCGAAGTTGGTTCAATCGGTGGAGAAGAAGACGGTATCATTGGTGAAGGCGAATTAGCTGATGTTGAAGAAGCTAAACAAATCGCTGCAACTGGCGTTGATTACCTTGCTTGCGGAATTGGTAATATTCATGGTCAATACCCAGAAAACTGGAAGGGTCTTAACTTCGACCGTTTGAAGGAATTGGCTGACGTAATTTCTACACCACTTGTTTTACATGGTGGTTCTGGAATTCCTAAGGAACAAATCCAAAAAGCTATCTCAATGGGTGTTGCTAAAGTTAACGTTAATACTGAATGCCAGATGGCTTTTGCTGAAGCTACACGTAAGTACATTGAAGAAGGACATGACCAAAATGACATTAAAGG
This sequence comes from Pediococcus siamensis, assembly GCF_047220215.1. Taxonomy (GTDB): domain Bacteria; phylum Bacillota; class Bacilli; order Lactobacillales; family Lactobacillaceae; genus Pediococcus; species Pediococcus siamensis. The sequence goes on along the minus strand of NZ_CP178375.1, from coordinate 562,969 downwards.
TTATGACCCTCGTAAATTACTTGCACCTGGTACAAAAGCAATCAAAGATACAGTTGAAAGCCGTATCGAATGGTTCGGCACACCAGCTGCTAAATAATTATTTGGGTCTCTGTCAAATTGTATTGGTGGAGATTTTTGAAAAGCATGTTCACTTCGGTGAATGTGCTTTTTTTGTTTACGCATAAATTAAACTGATACGAATGAAAAAGTTATGAATATTTTGAAAACCAAAACAGCTACGCTTTAACACCTTAATTTTACGATTTAGTCCTTCAATAGGACCGTTGGAATACGGATAACGACAACTATTGAGAACAGCAGGACCATTCTTTATTAAAGTTGAGATAGTAATATCCATTTGGTTGCCAGCCGCCTTGTAGTTGGCAATCAAGGTTTTAAATCCAACCGCATCTTTTTGTTGAATGGCTGTTAGAATTCCTTGATAGGTTTGATACACAGTTTTAAATTCTGGAAATTCATCTAAGGCTAGGTCAATGGCGTTCTGTTGGGTCATGTATTCGTTGATACCGTGTAAATAGATAAGTTTAGTATCATTGACCTTTTCTTCTGCCAAATGGAACAAACGCCATTGAGATTTTAGAATGCGATAAACTCGGGAATGCTTATCTTGAAAAGTATGGATCACACGTGTACGTTCGTTATCCAGTGCCCGACCGGCAAGTTGAATAATGTGGAAACGGTCAATGATGGTTATTGCCTTAGGAAATAACCGATGAATAAAGCCAGCATACTCAGCATTCATATCAACGGTGATTGTTTGAACTTTCATACGTTCTTGAACTGAATAGCGAGCTTCAAAGTAATCAATGATATCCTTACTAAGGCGATCCTTAAGAATCACAATGCGGCGATGACTAACGGCATCGCAACAGTTAAAGGACATTAGATGATTACAGGAACGGAATTCATCAAAACAAAGATTTTGGGGGAGTGTTTTAACACGATAAGCTAAGTGAATATTCGCATTTAAAATGCGTTGAACACTACTTGGTGAAATCCCACAAATCTTAGCGATTTCTTTACTGGTCAGCATATCCCGAGCCAGAACAATTACTTGATGTTTCACATTATGCGTAAAAGTTTCATTACGTTTAACGAGGTTAGTTTGAGCACCACAGGTTTTTAAACACCGTTTACATTGATATCTTTGTCGTTTTAGCTGCATCTCATAACGTCCACCTGATAAGGTTCCCAATCTTAGATGGCCAATGTGAGTTCCATTTTTGATTAGAGATTTATGGCCACAATGAGGACATTTTAAAAGTTGATAGGAAAGGATAGCGTGAACGACATGAACGTGTTGCCCATTGGGATAATGTTCCTTAGTAATCTCAGTTACAGTTAAATTAGGGTCTGTTATTTCGAATAGGCTTAGGATAGAATTAGTTAGGGACATTTGTTTTTCCTCTTTTCGATTTTATTAGGCGATTAAATCGTAACACAAAGAGGGCAAATGTCCTTTTTTTTTTCAAAATAAAAACTGGTATCAGTTATTCACCAATACCAGAAAGTGTAGACCCAATTATTTTAGCCAAAATAAAAAACAGGAATTCAATTTTGAATTCCTGTTTTTTTGTTATCCAGTTAGCAATCGTCGCGACTAAAAACTCGCTTCTGATTAAGCAGCCAGCAGAAAAGTCGTCTCTTAACCGCTCTTTATTGAGCATTTGGTGGCAGGATAACGGTAAACGTCGTGCCCTTGCCCAGTTCACTGGCAACTTTGATTTCACCACCATGAGCTTTTACCAATTGATGCACAATGGCCATGCCCAGCCCCGACTCGCCATACTTGGTATTTTTTCGAGAAGCATCTGCTTTGTAGTAGCGTTCCCAGATATTTTTCATCTGTTCATCCGTCATCCCAATTCCGGTATCACTAACTGTGATGACCGCATTTTGCTTCGCATCATTTTGCGCCGCCACGGTAATCGTCCCGTTAGTGGTAAACTGAATTGCGTTTTGCATAATATTGAACATAATTTGCACAAACCGATCATAATCCGCGTATGCCTTAACTTTTTTGGGAACCTGAACCACGAACTGGTCTTTGGCCTCATCAGCCTTCTTTTGTAGCTGTTCGACCAGATTTTTTACCACGTCCTGCACGCGGATATCATGCCGATTCAAAATAATTTGGTTTGTCCGAATTTTTTCGTAATCCAAGTTATCATTTACCAGCCGGATCAACCGCTTGGTCTCGTTACTCATCAACTGCAAGCTTTCCTCTTTGCTCTCCTCGGGAATAGCATCATAGGTTAAGCCTTCCAACAAGCCATTGATGGTCGTCAGCGGTGTCCGCATCTCATGGGCCGCGTCAGCTAAGAATTCACGGCGGCGCTGCTCTTGTCGTTTGATTTCTTCGTTGGAAGCTTTCAGGGACTGGGTCATATGATTAAAGTCTGCTGCCAACCCATCAATTTCATCATTACCTCTAGAAGGCACCGTAATGTCAAAGTTACCTTCCCCAATTTTATGAGCTGCTTTCCGAATGCAATCAATCCGTGAGACAGAATATTTAGCCAGTGCATACGCAATCAGAATCGACACTGAGCCTGAAATCAGAAATGCGATCAACAAATTATGCCGAATCTTGCGTATGTTTGACTCAATATTAGCCACTGGCGATCCCACAGAAATCGCGGCAATCAATTTACCATCTTCATTCCGGTACGGTTTAATCACATCCGTGGTCGGATGCGTTTTCCTGCCAACCTGATTGAGACGCCGATCTGAACGGGTTGTCAGCGTTTGCCCTTTTTGAAGTTTCTTCCACTGAGTTTTGTTGATTTTTGGTGAAAAGTCATCTTTGGGAAACGCAATGGCATTTTGTTTATTGTAAATTGTGAAATGAACTGCCTGATTTGCCAACAAACGCTCACTATGCTGCAGGCCGCTTAGCCGAATACCAGCGAACTCACCTTTAGAATTAATCACCACAGATTGCTGAAAAACACTGTCTGCATAACCTTCCAACTGTTTCCAAGTATCCTGATAGACCATCCGCGTTGAAAATTGGATGAACGCCAGGCCAAATACCAAGACCGTTGTGAAAATTACTGCAAAAAATGCTAACATTTGTTGGTAAAGAAGCTTCAATTTCATGTGTTAATCCCCCGCTTTGCTATCGTCAAACTTATAGCCGACACCCCAGACTGTCTGAATGACCTGTGGACCTACCTTCTCGATTTTTTGCCGTAACTTTTTGATGTGCGCATCAACCGTTCGTTCGTCCCCATAAAATTCATAGTTCCAAACTAACTGCAGCAGTTGTTCCCGCGAGAAAACCTGCCGTGGCTTTTGCGCCAACGTTTTTAAGAGATCAAATTCCTTAGGTGTTAAATCAGGAATTAATTTATCATCCAAATAGGCTTCACGTGTCGAAGAACTCAGCTTAAAGTTGCTGGTTTCCACATCAAAAGTCCCGTGACTAACTTGTGTCTCTTCCTGATTGCCGTTACCCATCTGTGCCCGGCGATGGAGCGCCTTGATGCGTGCAATTAAGGTGATGGGACTAAAGGGCTTCGTCACATAATCGTCAGCTCCCATTTCCAAGCCCAACACCTGATCGCTTTCTGAATCCCGCGCAGTCAGCATAATAATCGGCACGGTCTTAGAAATTTCGCGAATTTCCGAGCTGACTTCCATGCCGTCCTTGCCAGGCAGATTCAAATCTAATGTGATCATATCCCAATCATTGGGGGCAGCTTTAAACATCTCCATGGCCTCATTGCCATCATAGGCAAAATAAGCATCCCATTGTTCCTTTTTGAAGAACATCCCCATCATTTCAGAAACTGATTTGTTGTCCTCGATCATTAAAATTTTCATGTCGGCCCCTCTTCCAAAGTTTTCCATGTCCCTAGTATAATTCAAACCGCTAATTAAACCTAGAACCGTTTTGTGTGAATTTTCCTTTTAAGTATACTTGGCTAAGATTAATTTTATGTAAAATGTTTTCTGAAACAAAAAATGGGTAAATGATTTAAGCCTCATCTCGACAAAGGTTATAATCGAATTAAGGGCTGGCTAATCTCACTCACGGGATCAGGCGCTTGGATTTCCCGCGCTCGTCATGGCGTCACCCCAAAATTAAAAAATCGCTTGAACTTTTGTTAAGGAGGTCTATGATGATTACATCATATCAAAAATATTGGTCAAACATCACAAATTTTTCTGGAACTGCTAACCGCCCCGATTATTGGTGGCCGGTAATCATTAACTGGCTGTTGGGCGGAATTATTGTGACCTTTTTACAGGCCGTTATGGGGCATCCAATTACAGATATTTACACGTGGCAAGATCTCGGCGTAAATTCAATTAGAAATATTGTGCTCTTTTTCGTCTGGATTGCCAACTTATCTGTCTCAGTCCGGCGGCTGCACGACACGAACCGTTCCGGCTGGTGGGTGCTCATCCAGTTAATTCCGTTAATCGGTGGCATTTGGTTCTTTATTTTGATGCTTCTCCCTAGCCGACCTAGTCGCTGGGGTGAAAATTACTAATTAAGGAAGTGGGTAGATGAACGATGATTCTTACGACCTCCATTTTCAGCAGGACGGTCAAACTTTTAACTTTCGGGCAGCGGGTGTTCTTCAAGATCAGGCACATTACCTAGTTTGCGAATCAGGCGATCCTCGAGCTGATTTGGTTTTCGTCGGCGGCAAGGTAAAATTTGGTGAAACTTCACAGCAGGCTATCCAACGTGAATTTTTTGAAGAATGTCACATTCACGTCACCATTGATCGCCTTTTATGGGTAATTGAAAATCAGCTTTCTGCCGCACCGACCTTTCAACAAATCATGCTCGTCTATCTGCTCCAGACCACTGACTCGGTTCCTCAGTTTACCAACAAACACCGAAAATTAGTTTGGCGGACTTTTTCAGAATTACAACAAGCAAATTTTAAGCCAGCGGTATTTAAGGATGTGACTGAGTTTCCGCAAACACCCCAGACTTGGCAAAACATTACGGATAAATCAAAATAAAAGTCTTCTGGCACCAGTGCCAGGAGGCTTTTTTATTGCGCAATAAGAATTAAAAATAATGGTGTTTTTATTACAAACGTGGCATAATAACCATGAATATACGCGTGGCAACATTGAGCTGGCACCTTTGTTGCAAGACACGTTATAAAAGTAGGTTGTTCAAGGGTTTTATAAATAAAGGAGCGCCAAAAAATGAATCCTACCAATATTAAAGAACAAATTGCTGATCTTGACTCCCTGGGTGAACAAAAAGATGCCTCGTTACTTACCAATATTAGAAATCAGACGGACCGCAATCCACTCTCATATGATCAAATTCAATACTATTTTCAAAACGACAGTGACAACCTCGACTCAGAACTGCTCAATAACTTTTCGATTAACGATATTAATCTGTCAGATCTTCAGGATTATCAAAAGCGCCTGTTTGCAGCTACGCAAAATCGTGAATATTTGACGAATGACTATCGAAAACTTTTAATCAGATTAGGGCTCCTTCAGATCGACCGGTCTAATCCCGATCAAATTTACAAAATGAAGAAAGCTGCCTTACTGCTATTTGGCAAATTTGACGCCATTACCGCCATTTTTCCCAACTTTTTCTTGGACTTTATTGTTAAAAATGATTCCGAAGATTTGGACTATCTGGACCGCATTTACACTTCAAACGAACTAAACCATCCCAACAATGTCTACCGTTTCTTCACCGCGACTTACGACAAAATTACGGCGGCCATCAACAAAAGACCCGGATTTAAGAAAACAAACAGTCGCGCACTAATCTTGCGCGCTATTCGAGAAGGACTGGTTAATGCGCTGGTGCACGCTAACTATGCTTCAAAATCACCGGTTAAAGTGACTTTGTTAAATGATTGCATTCAATTTCGTAACCCCGGGCACATACAAATCAGCTCCACCGAATTTGCATCCGGCGGCAATTCAATCTCTCGTAACCCCAGCATTTTCAACGTTTTCATTTATGCTAAATTGGGCGACCATTCCGGGATTGGTGGGCATCAAATCTATCACATTGCCAACCGCCTAAATCTTAAAAAACCGGTATTAACGCAAAAAACGTTGAATACCGAATTGACATTGTGGCTAGTTCCGCAAACGAAATCATGCACCTAGTTTAAAAGACGGGCTTTTTTAAAACTTCCCAGCTTTGAAACCGTTCAACTTGCGGATTGAACTGTTCGCCGTTTATCAGAAATGCCTTGGCCTTTAATACTAAAGGTGAGGCATTTTTTGGGTCTCTGTCAAATTGTATTGGTGGAGATTTTTGAAAAGCATGTTCACTTCGGTGAATGTGCTTTTTTTGTTTACGCATAAATTAAACTGATACGAATGAAAAAGTTATGAATATTTTGAAAACCAAAACAGCTACGCTTTAACACCTTAATTTTACGATTTAGTCCTTCAATAGGACCGTTGGAATACGGATAACGACAACTATTGAGAACAGCAGGACCATTCTTTATTAAAGTTGAGATAGTAATATCCATTTGGTTGCCAGCCGCCTTGTAGTTGGCAATCAAGGTTTTAAATCCAACCGCATCTTTTTGTTGAATGGCTGTTAGAATTCCTTGATAGGTTTGATACACAGTTTTAAATTCTGGAAATTCATCTAAGGCTAGGTCAATGGCGTTCTGTTGGGTCATGTATTCGTTGATACCGTGTAAATAGATAAGTTTAGTATCATTGACCTTTTCTTCTGCCAAATGGAACAAACGCCATTGAGATTTTAGAATGCGATAAACTCGGGAATGCTTATCTTGAAAAGTATGGATCACACGTGTACGTTCGTTATCCAGTGCCCGACCGGCAAGTTGAATAATGTGGAAACGGTCAATGATGGTTATTGCCTTAGGAAATAACCGATGAATAAAGCCAGCATACTCAGCATTCATATCAACGGTGATTGTTTGAACTTTCATACGTTCTTGAACTGAATAGCGAGCTTCAAAGTAATCAATGATATCCTTACTAAGGCGATCCTTAAGAATCACAATGCGGCGATGACTAACGGCATCGCAACAGTTAAAGGACATTAGATGATTACAGGAACGGAATTCATCAAAACAAAGATTTTGGGGGAGTGTTTTAACACGATAAGCTAAGTGAATATTCGCATTTAAAATGCGTTGAACACTACTTGGTGAAATCCCACAAATCTTAGCGATTTCTTTACTGGTCAGCATATCCCGAGCCAGAACAATTACTTGATGTTTCACATTATGCGTAAAAGTTTCATTACGTTTAACGAGGTTAGTTTGAGCACCACAGGTTTTTAAACACCGTTTACATTGATATCTTTGTCGTTTTAGCTGCATCTCATAACGTCCACCTGATAAGGTTCCCAATCTTAGATGGCCAATGTGAGTTCCATTTTTGATTAGAGATTTATGGCCACAATGAGGACATTTTAAAAGTTGATAGGAAAGGATAGCGTGAACGACATGAACGTGTTGCCCATTGGGATAATGTTCCTTAGTAATCTCAGTTACAGTTAAATTAGGGTCTGTTATTTCGAATAGGCTTAGGATAGAATTAGTTAGGGACATTTGTTTTTCCTCTTTTCGATTTTATTTGGCGATTAAATCGTAACACAAAGAGGGCAAATGTCCTTTTTTTTTTCAAAATAAAAACTGGTATCAGTTATTCACCAATACCAGAAAGTGTAGACCCATAGCGGCTCCGTTCGAGTTAGTTTAGATACGCTTAATGGGGATGTTTCGGCCGGCTCCCATAGTGGCTCCGTAAAATTATTTTTACCCGCTAAAGTGTCGTTTCGATTTGAATTAGAGACAAACAGCGGTCGCTCGCAAGTTGACGGTCCAGCCAGTGTTAACCATGAGGGGCACTCCTATAAAACCGGTCAGGTGGGCGAAACGCCTCAATACCTGGTTAGCGCCCACGCCCACTCTGGAAACGTTAAATTAGAAATTGTTTAATTCCAGGTACCAGCTACTAGACCCAGAGGTGCTATTGACAGTTATTAAAAAGGGATGCCATCGACGATAATCGCCTTTGCGCATCCCTTTTTGTGCCTTATTAAGCTAGTGCCCCCTGCTCGTTTTTAATAACTTCTATAAATTGCGGTCCGTATTTATGCAGCTTTTGTTCACCAACACCTTTTACCTCAGCCATCTCACTGAGTGTCGTTGGCATAAGTTCGCACATGCCACGCAGCGTTTTGTCAGAAAAAATCACAAATGGCGGCACTCCTTGGGCTTCTGCTAAATCGCGCCTCAAAAGACGTAATTTCGTGAATAAAGCACTATCTTCCAAAATGTTCGTTTTCACAGGTGTCGCCATCTTCCGAAAAACCTGCTCTTGCCCTTGCAAGACACGAATGCCACGGCTTGTTAAGGATAAAACGGGATATTGCCCGTTAGAAGCTTGTAAATAAGCCGATGCCGTCAAAAAATCAATTAATTCAGTAAGCTGTTTTTGAGATTTCTCGCGCAAGAGACCGTAAGTACTCAGTTCCTCAAAGTGAAACTGTTTAATCCGTTGATTTCGCGAGCCGGCTAATACTTGGGCAATCAAAACTTTACCAAAGTTCTCATGCATCCGTTTCACACACGACAGCACCTTTTGTGCCTCAACCGTAATATCTTGAGAATCCCGCTCATCCAAACAGTTGCTGCACCTGCCACAACTGGGACCATCTTCGCCAAAATAGTTCAGGATATACTGTTGCAGGCACTGCTGCGTATTGGCATACTGAGTCATTTCCTGCAGCTTTTCATATTCACGCCTTTTATCAGCATCCGCCATTTCGGATTGATCAATAAAGAAATGTTGGATCTGAACATCATGTAATTTAAAAATCAAAATGGCATCACTGGGCAACCCATCCCGACCAGCGCGCCCTGCTTCTTGATAGTAGGCTTCTAAGCTGCCAGGGACCTGGGCATGAATGACAAACCGAACGTTACTTTTGTCAATCCCCATTCCAAACGCATTGGTAGCGACCATAATTCGTTTCCGGTCATAAAGAAAGTCTTCCTGATTTTGACGTCGTGCTTCTTCTGCCATGCCACCATGATACATAGTGACGCTCTCTTTATGCTTGGCAAGTAATTTACAGAGACGTTCAACTTCTTTGCGTGTACTTGCATAAATAATGCCGGCTTCTGTTGAATTTGCATGGAGATAATCTAACAGAAATTGGTCACTACTTTGGTCTTTAACGACTTGGAAAGATAAGTTAGCTCGTGAAAAATCAGTTTTAACCTCATGTTCGATGTGTAGCCGCTTCTGAATATCAGCTGCAACTTTAGGGGTGGCTGTTGCGGTTAAAGCCACCGTAACTGGCTGTGAAGGCAATTGCTCAAGGGTATCCGTTAACCGTAAGTAGCTGGGACGAAAATCATGGCCCCATTGCGAAATGCAGTGAGCCTCATCGACTGCTACCAAAGCAATATCCAAACTTGCTAGTTGCTCAAAAAAGTAACTGGAATCCAAACGTTCCGGGGCAATGTACAATAACTTTATCTGGTGATTTTTTGCAAGTTGAAACCGTTGATTCATTTCAGTAGTAGTTAAACTGCTGTTAATAAACGTTGCCGGAATGCCATTTTCATTTAAAGCATCCACTTGATCTTTCATCAAAGCAATCAATGGTGAAATAACTAATGTCAATCCGGGAAATAGCATTGCCGGAATTTGGTAACACAGTGATTTTCCCCCACCCGTAGGCATGATTGCTAAGACATTTTGATGATGGAGAATTTGATCGATGACCTTTTTTTGCCCATCACGAAAAGTATCATAACCAAATTTTTCTTTTAAAATTGTTTCAGGGGTCATTTACTGCCATTCCTTTTCTAGAATCCTACTTCTTATCTTAACGAAAGTTGCTTTAAATTGAAATGACTTATAATTGTTTTAGGACAAAGCGTGACGATCCGCATTTGAAGCGGTATGATATGAGTACTTAATCAAACATTTGAAAAGAGGTTAACTATGGCTGAAACAGACACGTCCCCCAAAGTTGAAAAGTTAGCTAAACAAGCAGAAGAGCTTGAAGCCGAGATCATCAAAAAGAATCAAATTATCAAGAACTTATACGCGCGTTTTGAGGTATTAACACGTCAGGAAGCCGAACTTTCCAAAAAAATTAGTCAGGCTACCAAAACCTACAATCAAGTTAGTGAAGATTTAGCTGCTAAAAAGCTTGAACTGCAAAATAAGAACCTAGATCCCCAACAATATGTCAAATTACAGCAAGAAATCGTTAGCCTAAATGAAGACAAACAGAACTTGCTGGCGGATTATCAAGAATTACGTGATCGCCCTCTGGGACAACGGATCAGTAATAAGTTGCCAGAACGTCATTATGTGCCTAAAGATTAATACGCAAAACTTAAATTGAGTTTTCATTTTGAATGACTTCTTGTAATTTAAATTTTGCGTTTTCAAACGTGAATTTCAGGATACCACAGTTGGTGAATCGTTTTTTTAATACCTGGCTAGGATTTTCCCATGCGCTTAGAAAATTCACACAAGCCCCCGCATGGGAAACCACCAAGACTGTTTGATTTTTCGGTTCTGTCATGATCTCGGTTAGCGTTTTTACCATTCGTGTCTGAACCTGAGCCGTTGATTCGCCACCGTAAGGTACAAAAAAGGTCTCATAATCTTTTCGCGACTTGGGATTCAGATCTTCGCTTTCGGACTCAAAAGCGCCAAAGCCCATTTCGCGAAGTCCCTTTAAACGTGTGTAAGGCAGCTTATGATTGGTCACAATTTCCAATGTATCCGAACTTCTCTCGGCAGTAGAACAGTAAGCATGATCAATTGAAATGTCGTTAAAATATTTTCTGGCTTGTTCTGCTTGTCTGATCCCTTTAGCCGTCAGTGGTGAATCACACCACCCTTGAATTTTATGGCGCACATTAAACACCGTCTCGCCGTGGCGCATGAGATACAACGTTTTTTTCACATTAACACTTCCTGACTCATGAACTTAAACCTTTACTTTTAATCATAGCATTTAAAACACAAAAAAAGCCGATCAATTTGATCGACTTTTTTGATTTAGGATCAGGGTTTCTTAAAACTGACGTTTGCGACGAACACCGGCAAGGCCGAACAGAGCTGTAACAGCACCAACAAGACCAACAACAGCAACTGTTTCATTAGTTGTTTCACCCGTTTGTGGCAAAGTTGTTGTATTAGCTTTAGCTACAGCGGCAACTGAGTTACCCTTTGTAGCAGTTGTCGATACAGGTGAAGTTGCAGAAACTGCTTTATTAGCTTTGGCAGTATCAGCCTTTGTCACAGAAACACTTTCAGACGAAGGAGCGGCTGAAGATTGTGCGGCTGAGGACTGTGCTGCTGATGATTGTGCTGCTGCAGAAGATTGTGCAGCTGATGATTGCGCTGCTGCAGAAGACTGTGCTGCTGCAGATGCAGCTGCGGACTGTGATGCTTGTGTGGACTTGTTTGGTCCAAATACATCGTTACCATTGGCTACGGCTGCAGATACTGCAGCTGATTGTGACGCTTGTGTGGACTTGTTTGGTCCAAATACGTCATTACCATTAGCTACGGCTGCAGATACTGCAGCTGATTGTGATGCTTGTGTAGACTTGTTTGGTCCAAATACATCATTGCCATTAGCTACGGCTGCAGATACTGCAGCTGATTGTGATGCTTGTGTAGACTTGTTTGGTCCAAATACATCATTGCCGTTGGCTACGGCTGCAGATACTGCAGCTGATTGTGATGCTTGTGTAGACTTATTTGGCCCCAAGTTATTCTCAGCATCTTTACTGTTTTGTGCTGCGGTACTTGATGCTTGTGTGGACTTGTTTGGTCCAAACACATCATTGCCGTTGGCTACGGCTGCAGATACTGCGGCTGACTGTGATGCCTGTGTGGACTTGTTTGGTCCAAACACATTATTGCCTTCAACAGTTGCCTCAGATGTTGCGGCTGAACTTGCTGCAGATTGTGATGCTTGTGTAGACTTGTTCGGTCCAAACACATCATTACCTTTAGCTACGGCTGCAGATACTGCGGCTGACTGTGAAGCTTGTGTGGACTTGTTCGGTCCCAAGTTCCGGTTGCCTTCAACAGTTGCTTCAGATGCTGCGGCTGAACTTGCTGCAGATTGTGATGCTTGTGTAGACTTGTTCGGTCCAAACACATCATTACCTTTAGCTACAGCTGCGGATACTGCAGCTGAGTGAGCCGCCTGAGTTGACTTGTTTGGTCCCAAGTTCTGGTTGCCTTCAACAGTTGCTTCAGACGCTGCAGCTGATTGTGATGCTTGAGTTGACTTATTTACACCAAAAACACCATTACCATCTGAAACCGCAGCAGATACAGCAGCTGATTGTGATGCTTTTGTAGATTGGTTAGCACCAAACACGCCGTTACCATTTGCTACAGCTGCAGATTGGGCAGCTGAATTTGACGCTGAAGTCGACTTATTATTAGCCGTTGCATAAGATGCAGCAGCAGAATTTGATGCCTGTGTAGAAATATTGGGTGTATCAGCTACGGTATCAGCGTGAGCTTGTGTTACCCCAGTTCCTAACGTTAAAGCTGCCACGGCAGCTCCGGCATACAAAACCGATTTTAGTGTATTTCTCTTAACCATAAAAACCCCTCCTAAAAATTTACAAATATCTTTATAGTAGATCAGTTGCATAAACCCTGTATTTATGTATAAAAACTAACCTACCTCACCCTGTAATGTATAACACTAGTTATTATTTGACAATACTATTTTATTTGCTTGATTTATCCTAATATAAGACATATTCCTTCTGCCAAACGCTTTCATAGATGTTTTCACGCGTGTTTGTTACACAATTGTAACATTAATAAAGTAGGTCAAATTTGCCCTTTTTGTTAACTTCATAATCATGGACTTGCACCAACTGTCCATTTTTGGTTTGATAACCACCCACTTCAAACACCTTTTGGTTGGAAACCCGGCTCATCTTGGTTTTGATAAAACGGTATTTTTCCACCTCTTTTTCTGTTCCCTGTTTGGCATAATAATTCTTGACAATCATTACCGCCTTTTTCCCGGTCATACCGGAAGTCGACTTTTTGACCACTTTTTGTTTCGTCTTTTTAATTGGCGCCGCAGAACTTTTCTTTTTACGATCAAAGAATTTATCCTTCACTTTTTGAAAAGTTTGACTTGTCCGCTCAATTAAATTAATCTGTCCTAAACTCTTATGCGGTGCAAAATAGCCATACCCTAAATCTCCCGCTAAAATTAAAACGAGGACAATTAAAATCAACCTTGTTCTCTTAATCACACGTTCCAAGCCATTAACCGTATGCCTTTCCACCCGTTGTCGAGCGTACTTAGAGTACGAAAAATAAAAAATAATCAGCACCACTAAAATTAAGATTCCAATCCCCCAGGCAACTAACTTGTAGTCCATCGCACCTGACCTCCCCTATAACGTTAATAAAATTCATTATATCAGTTATTATTTGATGTTAAACCGTTTTCTCAATGAAAATACACGCAAAATTTTCAAAAAAAATATGTACTTTCAGAAAATAGTGAAAGTACATACGTAATTAATTACTTAATCACAACCGACTGAATCGTCACATCCTGATTAGGTTTATCTTGAAAATCTCGAGCGACATTACTGATTTTTTCGACCACATCTAATCCTTTGATCACCTGGCCAAACACGGTATGACGATGGTCTAGCCAAGGAGTGCCGCCTTGTTTATAGGCTTCAATAATCTCCTTTGGATACCCAGCTTGACCCATACTTCCCAACATATCCTCTTGAATGTGCTCATTAGAAACTATGAAAAATTGGCTACCATTCGTGTTGGGGCCCGCATTGGCCATTGATAAAGCACCTTTGAGGTTGAAAACTTCATTTGAAAACTCATCTTCAAATTCATGGCCAAAGCTACTTTGACCACCGGCGCCTGTTCCCGTAGGATCTCCGCCTTGAATCATGAAATCTGGAATAACGCGATGGAAGATAATGCCATCATAGTAATTTTGGTTCGCAAGGGTAACAAAATTTTCAACCGTTTTAGGCGCCTGTTCCGGAAATAACTGGACTTCGATTTCACCGTAATTAGTCCGAATGGTTGCCTTAGGTCCGGTAACATTTGCCAAATCTAGTTGTGGATAACTCATATGCTTCTTCTCCTTTTTATTAATCTGCTGATAAAGCGTCAATGGTGTTCAATCGTGAAGCTCGTCGTGCTGGTAGTAACGCTGCAATGAAAGAAATCACGATGGCAATGATGATCGTTGCCGCAACATTTCCCCAGGTAATCTGCACCATATTGAACTTCACAATTTTATAAAGTACCTGATTTAACCAAATACTTGCGCCATAGGCAACTATTAGTGATAATGCTGCCGAGAATAACCCGATAAAGACCGATTCAGCCGTAAATAACCGCCGGATATCTTTACGTCGTTCTCCTAAAGCGCGTAAAATTCCAATTTCTTTGGTCCGTTCCGAGACCGACATGTACATCGTCACAATAATCATCAGGGCGGATACAATCAAAGAAATACCAGCAATTGATGCTAAGATGATGGACGCAACTGACACGTACTGGTTCACAGTGTCCAAAATATCGCCAACTGTGATGGCACCCATGACATACTTCCCATTTTCTTTGATGTTATTAACCTCTTTGGCCACTTTTTTTACGACCTCGGAGTTCTCTGCATTAACGGAAACAAAGTTTGCTTCGGTCGTGGCATCCGCATCTTTGAGCATTGCTCTCATGGTAGCGTAAGTGGTGGATGTAATGGCGCCAGCTTGGCCACCATTTGCAAATCCGACCACTTTCAAAGTAGCCGTGACTTGCACCGGATTATTATCGGCGTTGATCCAAGGAATAGTTAATTTTACGGATTTTCCTAACAGCTTTTTATACGTTTTGTCACTTGTTAAGGCAATCGCTTGTGATTTATCAATCACAATTTCATTTTTCCCTGGTTTATGCCCAGTTTTGACAGTGTCTTTTGCGTAAGCTTTCGTCCACGTTTGAAAGCCTGATCCAGATTGATTCTTTTGATTATAACGCAGATTACAAGTTTAATTCGAACACTTACTAAATAGTTCCCTGAATGTTTCAATGGCAGTTTTCCAGTTTAGAATTTTTAATGGTCGGTTGTTAATCAACTCCGTTGCTTCAATAATTGATTCTTCTGTGACTTTCGCGAAGTTTGTCTTTTTAGGAAAGAACCAACGAATTTTGCGATTGAAATATTCATTAGTTCCACGCTCCCACGGTGAATAAGGGTGACAAAAATATACCTCACGTTGATAGGTGTCTTCAATGAGTTGATAACCTGAGAATTCTTTACCATGATCAGCTGTAAATGATTTTACAGCTGGACCAAAGGTTCTGATGAAGGTTTCAATGGCGTTATTCATTGCATTCTGACTACGGTTTGGAATTTTAATCATCCAAACTAGACGACTCTTTCTTTCTACAAATGTTGCCAAACATGTCTTTGAACCACCTCGTGACGAAAGAACGGTATCCATTTCCCAGTGTCCAAATTCGGAGCGATCATTTATAGCTTGAGGACGATTTTCAATAGTTTTACCAACCTGAAAGCTTCCCCGACGCTCATCTTGATGTTTGTGACGTTGTCCTTTGTCGGGCAATTGTTCAGCCTTAAAGTTGATTTGGCCACTGTAAATCCAGTTATAGATTGAGCTAGTGCAAAGTCTAAGCTCATGTGCGACCTCATCAGGTGAATGTGTCAAACGTAAATGGTTCTCAATTAAGCGTTTCAGCATTGGAGTTAAAATTGATTTTCTTCCTGAATGATGTCGTTGTTGTTCGGCATCCGCCTGTGCCAATATAGGGTTATATGGCTGAACTCTCTTGAGTTCATAACTGATGGTGGATTTGGACACATTGAGTGCGGAAGCAATTTTGTTTTGAGAATAACCGATATTTAGCAAATGGTAGATGGCACCGCGATCGAATTGTGTTAAAGTAGAGAAGCTCATAGTAATGTATCTTCTTTCATGGTTTGGTTGTGGTGACTACCATTGTAGGACATTACTATGGGTCTTTGTTTACATTTTTTTAGGTGTTCGAATTAATTATATAATCTGCGATAACTTAAAGTAAAGGAACTAAACTGATACCCAGGTTCAACCTTATCCACATTTTTTAGCTGTTTCAAACGCGTCACTTGTGAATCCTTAATCAAGATTTTTGAAGGATCATTCGCATACTGACTGATCGATTGCTGTAACTTAGTCATACTGGATTTTTTTCCGCTTGGGTTACGTAAAACTGTCACTGCCTGCGGATTTACCATGGAAGTAATTTGATCCTGAATAAAGGCATTGACACCATTACCTAACCCGCTAAACAGCAAGACGGCAAATAACCCAATTGCGGTTCCGATCATAATTAGCGAGTTACGCCAAAAGTTAAACGACAAATGCTGAAAAGCATTCCGGTAACTGGATAACCGGGATAAAACTTTAGGTTTAAACGTTGCCTTATCCGCCTGTACCGGATAGGCTTCCTTAATCCGCTGATCGCCATCGATTTTACCATCAACCAAGTGGACAATGCGCGTACCATGGTCAGCAACTTCTTGCGAATGGGTTACCGCAATCACCAATTTACCTTGTGCCGCGATGTCACTTAGTAACTGCAGCACTTCGGCAGTATTTTTGGAATCTAACGCACCAGTAGGCTCATCAGCAATAATAATCTGCGGATCACTCGCAAGGGCCCGGGCAATTGCCACACGCTGTTTTTGGCCTCCTGAAAGCTGATTAGGATGTTTCTTAAGGTGCTCACCCAAACCAACTTGCTTGAGTAAATCCACAGCCCGTTTCTTACGTTCACTGCCGTTTAAGGTCGTCATGTTCAAAGAAACCAAAACATTATCCACAATGTTTAAATGACTGATTAAATTGTAGGATTGGTAGATATACCCGATGGTCCCCCGCCGGTAGTTATCTAACTGTTTTTCTTTTTTATGATCCAATTTTTGACCATTAAAAATAACTTGCCCGTCAAAGTTACGGTCGAGTCCGCCAATAATGTTCATCAGTGTGGATTTACCGCCACCGGATTCACCGAGAATTGACACAAATTCACCTAACTCAAAGTTTAAATTAATACCATTTAAAACAGGGAATTCTTCTTTACCGAGAAAATACGATTTATGAATATCGTGAAGCTCAAGAAATGCCCAGGTACGTTGCCCCTTTCTTTTACCGTTGTTAACTCATCAATAGTTTGTATCGAACGCTAGCTAACTATATAGAAATAAAGGCAGCGTGTCAATCAGAATGCTGACAAAAAACACACGGAAACGGATTCATTTTAGTTGCTCGTATCTCCAAAAATTCTTACACTTAAACTAAGAATTTTTTTCGAACTGGAGGCGACAAAAGTGGCTACTCATGCAATTTCTTTTCACGGTTATTTTAATCTCAATGGCTTACCACAATGGGTGACCATGTGCGGACAATCTCGGGCCAACCCGCTATTGCTTGTTATCCATGGCGGACCAGGGTCAACCTACTCCAAGTTTACATCAGCGACCTGCCAGTTTGCCACGCAATTTACCGTTGTTCATTGGGATCAGCGCGGTGCCGGCAAAACCTATCAAAAAAACAAGGTTGTGCCTCACCGATTACAAGACTTAGTCCAAGATGGCGTGCAATTAACTCGGCGATTAAAGCGGCAATTTCCAAACACCCCCATCATTTTGTGGGGCAGTTCAATCGGCAGTCTCACCGCTAATTTAATGGTCCAGCAAGCACCAAACTTGTTTGCACTTTATCTCGCCTCCGAACAAATGACGCCTACGACCCATCAGTTTGCCTTCAATCAGGCAATGGCGGATACCAAGCGATGGGGGATTGCCAAAAATTGGTTACAGCAATTACCATTTAACGCACACGACTGGACTGCCAAACAGCTAAATCAATTTAACATCTATTGTGGGCTGCAACGCACTGATGTGGCCAACATGGTATTTGATCTATTCTTAAAAACAATGGTGCAAGCACCTGATTATCGCATCCGCGATATAATCGCTTTTGCTTCGGGAATGATCGCCTCTTATCAAGCTTTACACCAAGAACTGGATCATTTCAATTACGAGCGTCTGTTTACCCAGCTTCCTATCCCTGTAATCATTTTTCAAGGGGCTCATGATCCGATTACGCCAACCGTTGCTATCAGACAATATTTTAACCAAATTCAAGCGCCCATGAAAAAGTTGATTATTGTACCGCAAACTGGCCATTTGTGTTTATTTGCAAATCCACAATTTTTCCTCAGCTATGCGGACCTTCTCAAATCATCACTCTCAAAAACACGGGCGCAAACGTGATTGTCCAGGTTTGTTGCTAAGTCAATTCATGCGTTAACGCAAAACACCAGGAACAACGCAGAACTATTGCTAGTTCGGTTATTGTTCCTGGTGTTCTTTGATGAATCGACTTTTTAATTGTTGCTTAGGCTTAAAACTGAACGCTCTTGCCATCACTATATTAGTGTTGACTGACAGTCGCAATTTTAGCAACTTTAACCTCCTGTTTAATGAGATCAGCTTTATAAAAAGTATCGGCGATGGCTTGCTGTTGTTTAACAATCTTAGTCGTCATTGCACCCATAGAATACGAACGTCGATTAACCATCTTCGTTACCACTTTTTTTGATAAATTGAGCGATTTCATCAGTATCTTCACGAGTTTTGTTTTGTGCGTGTTAGCCCAATCCATATCTTCGGAAAGGTATTTTGTCAGATAGCCGCTAACCGCGGTGTTCTTCTTCGCAAAACTGCTCATTGCAACAAGAAAATCACGATTATAACTGATGCCACCTGCACCAGTGGTCAAAACTTTGGCATTTTGTTGCACTTCCGCCTGTGCCATATAAGGATCCCACGTTGCCCAAGCATCGACTTTACCCTTCGCAAATGCCACACTAGCCGACGATTGATCCATATTTACCCATTTAATGTCGCTGGCAGAAAGACCCGCCTTCTTTAAGGCTGAGAGTAGTAAATACTGAGAACTCGTACCTTTTGTATAGGCAACCCGTTTGCCTTTCAGGTCCGCAACAGATTTAATACTTGAACTAGAAGAAACAAGAATTCCTGATCCGTTTGCTTTCGACGATCCGGCCGCAATATAAGTTAGCTTAACCCCAGACGCTTGTGCGGTAACGGGCGGCGTGTCCCCCAACCGGGCATAATTGATGCTGCCGCTCTTTAAAGCAGTCATCAAAGCCGTCCCGTCCTGAAATTCTTTAAATACTACTTGGTAACCCTTAGCTTTCATTTTTTTGGCGAGCACCCCGCGGGCTTTGGAAATATCGATCGGATCTCCTTTTTGATAGCCCACCACTATTTTTTTGAGTCCCGACTCACTTGCACTGGTCTGTTGATAGCCATAGGTGGCAATGCCAACAGTAAAGAAAAGAAGAAAAACTAATAGCCATTTTTTTATTTTTCTTTTCATTTATTTACCTCCAACCCCGGCAATTAGTAACTGTTCTCGTAACTTAGGCCGCACAACTTTACCTGTTGTATTCAACGGAAATTGGTCGACGAAAATAATTTTTGTAGGTCGTTCAAATCCGGCCAATCGGTGCTTAGTATAGAGCGTAATCTCTTCTCGAGCTAACCGGGCAGAATACTGAGACGCTTTTAAAATAACGACCGCCGTAACTTCTTCACCGTATAGGTCATCGGGCAGACCAATCACAGCTGCTTGGGCAATGAAAGGTAACTCATTCAAAACGTTCTCGACTTTGGCCGGTGCTACCTTTTCACCGCCGCGATTAATCATTTCTTTCTTCCGCCCCTTAACAAACAGATAACCATCTTCGTCTAAGTAGCCTAAATCACCCGTTAAGAACCACCCATCTTTGAAAGAATCTGGATGGGATTCCAAATAATCAGCAATGACATGGTCGCCACGAACGGCAATTTCCCCTACTACATTCGGTGCGGTCTGGGTTTGAGAATCAGTCATAATTTTTAATTCGGTAGCAAACGGTTTTCCTGCTGAGCCGACTTTGGGCGCTGTTAGCGGATTAATCGTGCATTGACTAGCTGTTTCGGTCATCCCGTAGCCTTCAAGAATTTGTGTATGAAATTGTTTCTGAAAATCTGTTAGTTTTTTCAAAGGCAACGCAAATGATGAACTACGTAAAAAACGCAAATGAATACGTTGTTTATATTCTTGGTACTGTGCCATTGCTTGACTATTCAGCATTAATATAGAAATAATTGTGGGCACCACAGATACCCAGGTCACTTTGCCTCCAGCAACTTGTTGCCAGAAATGACTGGCACTGAATTTCTTGGCAATGACCACCTTTCCACCGGCCAGCCGCATTTGCAGTAGCGACATAACCTGTGCATTGACATGAAACATTGGCATCAAAATTAAGGTTGTATCTTGCGCAGTCATCTGGTGACTATCCCGATCGTGGCGCGCACCGTTATATAGTAAACGGTGCGTTAAGCCGACACTTTTGGGCTTTCCGGTTGTCCCTGAGGTATGCAAAATCAAGGCCAGATCATCTTCTTCAATGACCTCACGTTTAGCAGTCTTGTGTGCCGCTTGGGCCCTTGGGTTCAACAGAAAAGTGATTTCTTCAATTGTATTGAGCGCAATATAATTTTTTTGCAAGTCTGTTTGCTGCGTTAACCAAGTTACCGCCTTTTCTTGCACAAAGATGGCTGCATAGTGATTCGTATTAATTTCGTTTTGTAATTCTGCTTGTGGCGTTGTGTTTGCAATCGGCATCGCAATCGCCCCTAATTCCCAAATCACCTGCATCAAAACGGGATAAAAAATTGAGTTATCGAGTGCAATCAAGACACGATCGCCTTTGCCAATGTGGTTATCCACCAAGCGCTGCTTCAGACGAGCAACATCTTCTTCAACTTGCCCACGATTTACCCAACGCCCCGTTTGCGCGTCTTGAAAGAGCGCTTTACTTGGATCGTGTGCCAATTCAGCAGTTAAAGCGGAAATTAATTTTGTCATAAAAATCAGATCCTTTTCATTTTGACTGGGTTGCATGTATAAATTTCTGTGGTAAATTTGCGGGTTTAGCATCCAAAACTCGTTTTTTCTTGCGGTTTGGTCGCCCAATTAAGATGCCAAACGGCACAACGCGATAACAAAAATAAGCAATTAGCACCGATCCTCCTAGGACGAATAAGTAGCCTATGGGCACGCCGATAAATAGCAGCCAGTTGGGAATATTGGTCAAACTAGCCAGAATTCGGTCTAAAAGTAAAATCGGAATGGTCTGAACCAGATAAATCCCAAACGATAGCTTAGAACTCGTGGCTACCAGTTTTTCTATCCACGGATTTAGACCATGTGTGCGTTGATAGGCGTACTTTTTCCCAAGGTAAAAGACAACCGCCACCATCATTAAAGCGTAGATCATAATATAAGGTTGCTGAACGGTTTGAATCCGGCTATACGGCAGCTTCAAGATGTTCATGTTGAACGCATAAAGGCCTACAGTTCCTATGCCCAATCCCGCAGCTATCCAAACAATTACTTTGCTGTGTGCCATAATAAACTGCGTCACTTGCCGGTAGTGAATGGCCGTGTAAGCACCGGCAAAAAAGTAGACCTGATACATCAAAATATTGAGTCCGTATGCCCGAAAAATATACAG
Source organism: Pediococcus siamensis (assembly GCF_047220215.1). Taxonomy (GTDB): domain Bacteria; phylum Bacillota; class Bacilli; order Lactobacillales; family Lactobacillaceae; genus Pediococcus; species Pediococcus siamensis. The sequence goes on along the minus strand of NZ_CP178375.1, from coordinate 541,285 downwards.
CCATGAGCTTGTATCTAGATGCGGAACCCAGTATTTAACGGCCACTAATAACAGTAGCTGGGTAACAAAGCTGATTCCCATAATTACCCCGTGCGCATTCGGAAACTTTTTGAACAGCTTGATAATCAGGGGAAAAATCAAATAAAGCTGAAAAATCACAAAGACATAGTAGAGATAAAAATGGTTACCATGTAAAACACCATCCGTCCAAGCGGTCCAAAAACTCTGACCCGTCAGTACCGTACCTGAAATTACGGCCGTGGCAACCAATAAAATAGCATTCCAAGCTAAGTACGGGATTCCGGTGCTGAAATAGCGCTTCTGCCAAAACTTTTTCCACGAGGTATTGCGATCATAATAATTTAGAAACAGCACAAGTCCCGTCATAAACATAAATCCCATCCGTGTAAAGTGCAGGGACAGATGGGTCGCATGCAAGGCCGTCTTACTTAAGCCATCTGTCATCGCCATTGCAAAAGCCGTGGTCGTATGATTGAGCAAGACACCGAAAATAAAAATGACCCGCATTAAATCAACTTCATATAGGTAGGGTTTTCCATGACGCGTTTTTTTAGTTTCCATCACGAATCCCCTCCCCATCCATAATGTCATGCAGAACATGATCCGCCGCAATTCCCAAAGCCGCGGGATCATTTTTGGAACTGCCGCGTTCCTCAAAACGTTTGGTATGATCCCGAATCACCATAATGCGATCCGCCATGCGAACAGCTTCGTTCACATCATGTGTAACCAAAATTGTGGTTAAGCGTTGCTCACGACAAATCTTTAGAATTAAGTCTTGCATCTGGCGTCGCGTTAAAGCATCCAAGGCGCCTAAAGGCTCATCCAAAAGTAGCAACTGCGGGTGGGCCATTAAGGCACGTGCCAACGCCACCCGTTGTTTCTGACCGCCAGAAAGTTGACTAGGATACTGGTTAGCCAGCGCTTCTAAGCCGACCAAATTAAGAAGTCGATTAGCCTCTTCTTGCTGCTCTGGTTGGCGACTTTTGAAAGACACATTTTCCAAAATGGTCATCCACGGCAACAAGCGGTCATTTTGAAACATGACCCGAACAACTGGATGGGCATCCTGAAATTTAATGGTGCCCGAACTGGGTTGCTCTAGGCCCGCAATCAACCGCAGCAACGTACTTTTGCCACCGCCACTCATTCCAACAAAGGCCACAAATTCTTGGGCCTGAATTGAAAAGTTGACGTTGCGTAAAATGTTTTTAGTTCCGTAATCCTTAAAAATATCACTTAGTTCAACAAATGGTTCGGTCATTTTAGTGTCCTCCCTTCGCTTTTTGCCAGTCCAGCAGATAGCTTTCTAACCCTTTAGCAATCAAATCAGAAAGCTTGCCTAAGATAGCGTAAATCGCGATACACAGCAGCACGGTTTTCATATCCATGAATTCTTCCGCGTTGGTGGCCATATACCCAATCCCAGAATCAGCTGCGATCGTTTCCGCCACAATCAGTGTCGTCCACATGACCCCCAGGGCGTACCGGACACCCATTAAGATTGTCGGGAGTGCTCCCGGGACAACAATCTTTTGAAATAGTTGCCATTTTGACAAACCATAGGAATGTCCCATTTCAATTAATTCGGAATCTACCGAACGTATACCGTGCAACGTATTAATGTAAATGGGAAATAGCACTCCGACCGCAACCAGCGAAATTTTAGCCGCTTCACCAATTCCGATCAAAATAATGACCAAGGGAATCAAAGAAAGATGCGGGATATTTCGAAACATTTGAACCGTGCTATCCGTTAGGCGTCGTGAGGTTTTGGAAATGCCGTTCAAGATGCCAATCACAAAACCCAAACTACCACCGATGGCAAAGCCACTTAACGCGCGGAAAAGACTGATACTGATATTTTTCTGCAACTCACCTGATTGCACCAACGAAATCCCATCTTGAAAAATAGCAATGGGTGAAGGCAGCGTCGCACTTGAAAGCCAGCCTAGCCTACTTGCCAACTGCCAAACGAGAACCAATCCGATTGGGATCACCCACGGTAAAACCAGTTGCCAATGTATTTTTCTTTTTCCCCTAGCCACTAAAACAGGGGGTGTTTTTGAAAGACTTTCCATCTATCCATCAGCTTCTTTCTTTTTTCAACTCATTTTCAACGTTGCAATAAGCTTACTTGGACTTTGTGGCGTTTTTATGGTTGGAAAAGCTTTAAATCTATGAAAAAAGTTTGGCGTTTGAAATTAATTTTCATTTAATACTCGGATACAAAAAAAGAAGGAAATATCTTGTCACTGTTGAGGTTTGGAGCCTCAAAAATGACAAAATATTTCCTTCTTGCTTGTTCATACATATAAAATGAAAATTAAAATGTAAGAAAATGTTAAGCTTGTTTCTCTTTTGCGAGCCAATTCTGCACGGCAAGATGACTGGTTAAGGAAGTCTGCTGACGCTGCTTAAAATTAGTTGCCAGGGCCTTTTCAAAGTCACTCACAGCAACGACCGCCGGAAAACGTGCTTGTTTATTCAGCAAAACATACGTAAAAAAGGCATACGCCAGCAATTCATGTTTAGCATTGTAAACACGACCGAAAACTTCAGCCACACGTTCTTGGGTCCCGGAAACAAACGCCGTAACTGTCAGCATTTCGTTTAGTTGACCAGGACGAAGAAAACGAACTTTATCCACACTGCCGGTAACAAATCTATGGGCCGTTATTTTACGCACCGCATCTGCCAAATGGCGATCCAATTCAGCCAGTGTCTTGCCACCAAAGAGAATTCCTAAATCATTCAAATCCGCTGTCGTGACTTTAAATTGAGCCTCACTGCACGTTTCACTTGTTTGCAAAATTTTCACCTCGTTTTGATTAATGCGTCTTATTGTAGCGAACTCCCATTTAAAAGTCCATCAACAAAAAAAGATTGGTTCGTTCAACACTTCTCGCTGAACGAATCAATCTTTGCGGTTGTATCTAATCTTTAAATCGGTTAATTAAGTCAACAAACGTATCCATTGCACTCTGCAAGAACTTGATTGTGCCTTCGTTTGTGATCTTCAAGTTATCATCTAAGATGTTAGTCACATTACCTAAGTAAACTTCTGGTTGTTGCACAACCGGCATGTTCAAGAAAACCAAGGATTGACGTAGGTGGTGGTTAGCACCGAAGCCACTGATTGCACCTGGCGAAACACTCAAGATAATTGCTGGTTTTTTATCCCAAATACTGGCACCATAAGGCCGTGAACCGACATCAATTGCGTTCTTCAAAACACCTGGTACCGAACGGTTATATTCTGGTGTTGCAAAAATTACAGCATCGACCGTTTGCATTTCTTCACGGAATTTTTTCCAACTTTCTGGTGCCCGGTTTTCGTCATCCAAATCTTGGTTATACAGATCCAGATCACCGATATTAATTTCTTTTACTGTGTAATCCTCTGGTAACAAGTCTGCTGCCTGTTTAGCAACAGCCTTCGTAAATGAGCCTTTTCGTAAACTTCCGACGATTAATCCTACTGTTGTTGACATAAAAATACCTCTTTTCTTATTTACTATTAGTAAGTATAGCGACATTATTTTTAAAAAGCCAATATTTGTTCTCCTAAATTTTAAAAAAAGAAAGCAGGTCTATTTTTTCAAGGCTAAATGGCCGTCTTCAATCTGATAAATCTGATCGCTCCACTGCGTCATCCGTTCATCATGAGTGACCATGATAATCGCTTTATGTTGTTCATGGGCTTCTTTTGCCAAAATTTTTACAACCTCAAAGGCATGTTTAGAGTCCAAGCTTGCCGTAGGTTCATCCGCTAAAATCAAGCTGGGATCATTACAAAGGGCCCGTACAATGGCAACTCGTTGCTTTTCGCCTCCTGATAGCTCTTTTGGATATTTATGTTGCAGCTGATCAATATCCAACTCTTTTAAAAGGCGATCGGTTCGCTCTTGCAGAGAATGATGCGCCAACTTTTCAACTAACCGAAATTGCTCATGTACTTTTAAAAAAGGAACTAAATTCGAGCTCTGTAAAATAAAACCCAATTGGTCAAACCGAATTTGCGTCCGTTGGCGTTCATTCAGGTCACTGATGTCGGTTCCGTTAATCCAGATTTTACCGGCCGTTGGGCGTTGTAGGCCCCCAGCAATCGTTAAAAAAGTACTTTTTCCAGATCCTGAAGGTCCAATGACGCTCACAAAACTGTCTTTTGCAATGGAAAAGTTCACATCAGTCAACGCATCTACTTCAGTATGCCCAGTACCAAACCGTTTTTGAATATTTGTCATTTTTAAAACAGCTGTCATACTATTCGCCCCCAATTGCTTTAATGGGATCTACTTTGGTTACCGTACGAACCGAGAATAGGCCACCCAAAATAGAAACTAAAATTAAAATACCGCCGTCGATAAGCCATTGCACCCCATCTAACGAAAATGGCATGGCCGCTGGTAAAATCAAGCTCGTCAAGTAACTCAAGCAAAATGCCAGTGCAACCCCAATCACACCAACCATAAGTGCCTGACTCACCACCGAAACAACTAAATAGGCGGTTTTAATTCCTTGTGCTTTTAAGACACCAAACAGCGCCGTTTTCTGTAAAGTCATGACATATAAGAAAATACCTACAATAGCAGCCACGACCACGAACAAAAAATCGATCATGGTATTTAAAGTGATTTTTTCTGCTGAAAAACCTGGCAAATTTTGAATAAGCGTTGCACTGCTCATCTTAGTAACTTTCGTGTCAGCAGCCGTAGTGGTGATTCTTACCTTTTTTGGTGTTTTAGTTTTCACCGCAATTAAATTAATTGGTTTTTCTCGATCTGATTGGAAAGGCTGCCCGCCATATTTTAACTTCGTAAACGCATTTAGGTTCGCATAGGCTACCGGTGCAACCGCATACGTTGTGGCTTTAGTGATTCCCACAATCTTGAACTTATGATGCAAACTACCCAGCCGAACTTCATCCCCAAGCCGATAGTGGTTTTCTTCACTCAAATTTTTAGAAACGATAATTTCATGCGCATTTCGGTAGCGCCGTCCTGAAATGACTTTGGGCACTACAAATGCTGTGGCTTTGGCGCCAAAAACGGTCATATTCGTTCGTTTATGACTGCCTTGCTTTTGAATAGCCGACGAAAAAATACCCACAGCCGCTTTTTTCGCACCGCCAGCATGGACACGAGCTAGATCTGCTTGCTTCAAGATGGAGGCACTAGCCACCTTATTACTGTCCGCGGATAAAACGACTGTTTGAGAATGCCAATCGGCAATTGCTTTTTTATGTCCATTCGCCAACCCACTTGCCAACCCAGATAGCATGAACACCACATAGGCAACCAAAACCATAATTCCGATAATTAGAATAAAACGTAACTTTGCGTACCGCATTTCTTTATACGCCAAAAACATGAGCAGGTCCCCTTCCATTATTCCTACAGTTTCACTATAAGCTAGAAGTCTCATGTTGTCATTCAATTTAACGATTTTTATAATCGAAACAAGCGTAATTTTCATAAGATTGCTAAGCAGAATTCCATCATCATTTGCTTACGTTGCGTTATGCAGACCATATTTGTCTATCAATTCCATAAACGTTCACTATTTAAGTGGGCAAAGACAATCGTAAGCTTCAACTCCTTGATATAGTGGATGTTCTTCTTAACTGTTTCAAGACCTACAATCCCGTCGCTTTGGTAACGCATCGATCATCTTTTAAGATGTATCCAGACTGATTCTGTGCTGTTTTCGTACGTCGCTCTTGGAAGATCCGACTTTTGGTAATCTTCAAGCAGATTAAGCTTCACCAATGCCGTGAACTTAGCTCTGATCATACAAAAATCCCTCCATAATCATCAAATGAATTATTGTATTTCATCTGACAACCATAAAGAGATTATTACACTCCCTTATTTGGATTTTAATGCTAATGCTCCTCTTTTTTAAAATTAAAATCGCGATCACCGTAATCCTCAATATATTGATACAAAATGAGCTCCATGACCGCAAGCATTGAAATACGAGAACCGATTTCCACATTATTTACTGTAACTGAATCTGTGAAAATATAAAAATTTACATCACTTAAATTCTGTATTGCATTATTATCTGGTTCAGTAACCGATACCAAATATGCTCTCTTTTCGGAATCAGTTAATTGATTAAGCATTTTTATGAATTCTTCATCTTTACCATCGTAAGATAAAATAAATACTAAGTCTTGAGAATGAATCTGCCTATAAGCAACTTGTCGATAGTCGTGATCAGCGGGAAAATGAATGGTAAAGCCTGCAATAGTAAATAAATAGTCGATATATTCACAAACGTGTTTACTAACACCCTTGGCAAATAGATAAATTTCTGGGTGTGCTGCTAATCGTTTTGTTAGTTCGTGCATCTTGTTTGTTGGCATTACGCGAACCGATTCAATAATATTTTTTAGATACTCTTCCCGATAGTCACTTTGAGACACTTCGAATGGCATGGGATTTTCCTTATTATCGTCTTCGTTCAATACTGTATATTTAATAACGGTAGTAAATTCACTAAATCCAACAAAACCGATTTTTTTTACAAACCTCAAAAACGTGGCAGTTGAAACATACGTTTCACTTGCAACTTCGCGAATGCTTTGATTTTTTATTTTATTCATATTTTTAACAACATAATCAAATAGTGCTTGCTCATTCTTAGTTAATGAACCGAGTTTTGAATTAACAATTTCGAAAAAGTTCATTTTTTATCCCTCACTTGAGTATCTGGCACATTTGATACCACGGTATGTAAGCCACCACCGCCTGTTAAAATTTCCCGCGCCGGAAATTTAACAATTTTACGATCCGGATAATATTTTTGTAACTGTTTCTGAGCAATAGAATCCTGTAAATCTTCAAATGCTGGCATAATGATAACATCATTCAACGTAATATAGTTGACGTACGTTGCAGTTAATCGCTGCCCAGCAACACGCGGAAGCATTCCATTGATGGGATCAACCCCGTTTGCTTCTTCAGAAGAAAGTGTCAACGCTTTTTGTGGTAAATTCAGTTTGTGGATTCGAAGCTTTCTCCCCTTTGCATCTGTCTCTTTTTCAAGAACTTTAAGCGCTGCGTGACTGATTTGATACTGTGGATCGTTTTTGTCTTCAGTCCAAGTCAAAACTACTTCTCCTGGACGAACAAAATTTACCATATTGTCGATATCACCGCCAGTTTCATCCATAAAGAAGCCCTCTGAAAGCCAAATGACTTTTTCCACACCGAAAAAGTCATGGAACACTTTTTCAGCTTTTTGTATCGTTACTCCTTTGTTTCTACCTTCAGATAAAATAACGTCTTTAGTTGTGATCAACGTTCCCTGACCATCTACGATTATTGAACAACCCTCTAAAGTAAACTGACTTTGATAATAATCAAGGTGATTTAGACCAGCTATTTTCTCAGCTAATTCATTATCCTTGTCCCATGGGAAATAAAGCCCATCTAGTAAGCCACCCCAAGCATTGAAATTGAAATTTTCACAACGTATCGTACCATTCTTAGCCGTTACATAAAACGGCCCAGTATCCTTTATATACGCATCGTTACTACTCATTTCGATAACTTGCACACTGCTAGGTAGCATCTCTCGTGCATGTTTATATTGTGACTCATTAACTAACATTACCATAGGTTGATATTGTGCCAATAATGCCGCTAACTCACTAAACATCTTTTGCGCCGGTTTACCACCGTCCCGCCAATTATCAGATCTTTGTGGCCAAAGCATATATCCTTTTTTTTGTTTTTCAAACTCAGCTGGTAACCTGTAACCATCCGTAATAGGCGTTGTTATGTGTTTCATTATCAAAATCCCTCTCACAAAAATTACTTAACTATGTCATCTAATAATCCAATTTTTATAATTCAAAAACTACAAACAAGCGCTTAAGCTGTCAACGCCGATGTGAAAATGTCGTTTTTTGCCGATTAAAAAATGCTGTTTTTTACCGATAAGGTTTACAGTGTCTCACTGCTCCTTTCTTTATTTTGTGAGCTAAAACCTGATAAATCAGGTCCAGAATTATCCTTCTTTTCAATCAAATGATCCTTCATTCGATATGATCGACCGGTGATTCGGATGACTTTAGCGTGGTGAACCAAGCGGTCTAAAATGGCGTTAGCTAACATCTTATCTGAAAAGGTGTTTCCCCACTTAGAAAGCGGAATATTAGTGGTGATAATGGTTGATTTCCGTTCATATCGTCTTTCAATTAGCTGAAAGAACAGCTTAGCACCCACTGACTCAATTGGGAGATAACCAATCTCGTCAATGATTAGAATTTGAAAACGGGCATACCGGCGCAACACTTCTTCGCTTCGTCCTTGAACTTGTGCTGTTTGAAGCTTGTTGATGAGGTCGCTACATCGAATAAACTGCGTTGAAATTCCTTGTTTACACCCTTCAATTCCAATGGCGGTGGCTAGGTGAGTCTTACCGACACCGGAGGTGCCGATAAACAAAATGTTTTGATTCTCTTGGGTGAATCTTAGTGATCCCAAGTCCTCAATTGTCCCTTGGTTAATTCCTGGTTGATAGCTAAAGTCAAAGTCAGCTAACGTTTTTTCATATGGAAAGCGGGCTAGTTTAATTCTCAAATTAATCTTTTTTTGTTCCCGGTATTTAAGCTCAGCCGTTGTCAATTCGAATAAGGCATCACTCAAGGACTTGGGTGCTTCATCTTGATGATCCAATAGGTAGCCTAAATGTTCGGCGAAACGATCTAACTTTAATTGTCTAAGGTTGGTGTATAACGCTTGGTAATTAGCCATTTTCTCACTCCATTTCATCAAACATCTTCAGGTTTCGGTCGACGTAATCATCAATGACTCGGTCATCACGATTCTTATAAAGGTCTGATCGGACAATCTCTTCCATGTCATCGCGAAGATAATTAAATCTTTTCAGTGAAATAGGGTGAGAACGAATTAGTTCTCCGTTATAATAAACGTATAGAGTATTGTCATCGTGTTTAATTTGTACGGTTTCGTCAATATATCTGATGGGGACGGAGTATTTCCGATTTTGAAAGACAATCATTGATTCCTTGCTAACTTTCCTTGCGATGGTTTGGCTGGCATAGGCATCGAGTAAGTCATGATCAAAATCATGGAGATACTCTTTTTCTTTATCAAGCAATAAATAAGGCGGAATTTGAGTCGCCTGAGACTTCTCATGATTCAGCTGATCACACGTCAAATGAACGATCTCGGCTAAGTCTAGCGGCTCTTCAAACTCATGGTTGTAAACTTTAATTCGCTGAGTAGTTCTGGCCAACGCCTCAACCTTTCCTTTGGTTTGTGGCCGAAACGGTCGACAAGCAATTGGCTTGAAACAAGCGTCCTTAGCGTATTCAACGAAGGTTTCATTAAATACCGGCTTACCAAAATTACTTTTATGATGATCGACGACAACCTTTTGGTTGTCAAACCAGATTTCTTTCGGCACACCCCCGGTTGCCCAAAAGGCATTCGTTAAGCAATCAAAAAAGGTAGTTTGGCTGCGACTGAAGGTAAATTGCATGTATTTCATTCGCGAGTACCCTAAAACATATAAGAAGATGTTGCCTTTGACAATCTCTCCATGCCGAGAAATCAATGTTAAGTCTTCTTTCCAATCAACCTGGGCTGAAAGCCCTGGCGAGGTTTCAATCCGGATAGTGGCTTTTTTCGTTGCGGCTTTTCTGATGGTTCGACAATAGTCTCTGAGAATACTTTGCTTTCCTTGATAGCCACGTTCTTTGATAAAGTAATAAATTGCCGTTGCCGAACAGCCTTCTAGAACCTTTTCTTCAATCGTTTTTCGATAATCGTCAAGTTTACTCGGCCGCCGTAAGGGTTGTGGCTGCTCATCTGGGGGCGTGAGCCCTAAATTGTAGTATCTTTTAACCGTTCGCGGATCAACACCATATCGTCGACCAATTTCAGCGAAGTTGGGCTTTATTTTGTTCATAATATATTGCTGGACACACTGTTCAACATCTAAACGCATTTCAGTTCCTCCAAATTTGAGATACGTTTAGTTTACCGTAAAAAAATGTTGGAAAACCGACATTTTCTAATCGGTATTTTCCAACATTTTACAACCGTTGCTGACACTTAAGCTAAGCAGCTGTAATTATCGTTCCCTCTCCATTCTCAAGAAAGTTACCAATATTTTCAAGCGTAGTAATGATAGCTTTCGCATTTTTAGATTTTTTCACAAAGTCAACAGCTGCCTGAATCTTCGGTAACATGCTACCTTCTGCAAATTGATTTTCGGCTATATAACGTTGAAGCTCAGCAATTGTAACTCGCTTTAAAGCTTTTTGGTCTGGTTTATTGAAATTTATAAATACATGGTCAACTGCTGTTAAAATAATTAGTAAATCTGCGTTAATTTGTTCTGCTAATTTTTCTGAAGCTAAGTCCTTATCTATCACTGCCTCCTGGCCTACCAATCGCTCACCTTGGCGAACAACTGGTATTCCACCACCTCCAACAGATATTGGAATCACACCATTTTCGACCAATTTTTTGACCACTTCTGATTCAGTGATATGAATAGGACGTGGAGATGGTACAACTCTTCGATACCCTCGGCCGGCATCTTCGATAAAATGATAGTCTGGATGTTCTTGCTGTTGTTGCTCAGCTGCTGACTTCGTGTAAAATGGACCGATCGGCTTAGTTGGATGCTCAAATGCTTCATCTTCAGCACTTACCTCAGATTGTGTAATGAGTGTCACCACTGACTTATTTAAGCCAGCTTTTTTTAACTCTTCTCCTAAAGCGTTCTGTAACCAATAACCAATACTACCTTCAGTCATTGCATCGGCCGTATCTAAAGGCATTTCTGGGTTTTCACTTGTACTTCCGTTGGCTTGTTGCAAGATTAAATTACCCACCTGTGGTCCATTACCATGAGAAATGACTAATTCATCACCATTTTTTATAAAAGTAATAAGATACTTCGCAGTTTGTCTTAAAGCCTCTTGCTGTGCCTGAGCTGATGCGTCCTTTGACAAAATTGCATTTCCACCCAAAGCAATCAACACTCTTCGTTTTGTCATTAGGTATCACCCCTTTTTCTCTTTCTAAACTTTTTCCAGTTTATTTGCCATATTTTCATTAATTCATAGGTACTTGCTGAGTAATACAATGGATGTTACCACCGCCAAGCAAAATTTCGCGGGCTGGAACCCCAACTATCTTGCGATCTGGATATAATTCGCTTAATGTTTTTTGAGCTTTTTCATCATTTGGATCATCAAAAGTGGGGAAAACAATTCCACCATTTGCTGTGTAATAGTTCACATAACTTGCAGCTAGTCTGTCACCTTTTTGCCGCGGTAAAGTTCCCTCGACTGCGTCCACCCCCTCACTTTCTTCTTCTGTAATCTTGACGGGCTGTGGAACACGAAGTTTAACTACTTTGAGTTTCCTTCCTTTCGCATCTGTAGCGTTAGTAAGAATTTCGAAATTTTCTTTTGAAATTTCGTATTGAGGATCTTTTTGGTCATCTGTCCATGCTAAAACTACAACGCCTGGTTTAACAAAGTTAGCAATATTATCCACATGACCATTTGTCTCATCGAGATAAATACCCTTTTTTAACCAAATAATTTTTTTTAAGTTTAAATGTTCTTTTAAAACCTCTTCAATTTGTTTTTTTGAAAGTTGTGGATTACGACCTTTTGACAAAAGACATTCTTCGGTGGTAATTAAGGTTCCTTCGCCATCAACATGAATTGAGCCACCTTCAAGAACAAAATTGTCGAGACGATATCGATCAACCCGCTCTAATTCCGACATCTTCTGGGCTACCCGATCGTCTTTGTCCCAAGGAAAATATAACCCGTCTACAAGTCCACCCCAAGCGTTAAATGACCAATCAACTGCGCGAAGTCCACCCTTATCGTTTTTAACAAAAGTGGCACCACAATCTCTTATCCAAGAATCATTATTCGAAAGTTCCACCACCTCTACTTGGTCAGACAGCATGTGACGTGCATTCGCAAATTGGTCATCGTTTACACCTACCGTAACATGCTCAAACTGCGAAATTGCCTCCGCTACTTTAGCAAAAGTTCTTTGAGCTGGCCTTCCGCCGTTTCTCCAGTTATCTGGTCGTTGTGGCCAAAGCATATATACTCCTTTGTGAGATTCAAATTCTCCAGGCATACGATATCCGTCTTTCTTTGGTGTACTATCTAAAGTTTTCAATTAAAATCACCATTCCTTACTTCATAATTTTTTATGTTCTGTCACTCGCACGATAATTTCACCAGAAATCAATGTAATTAAAGTCCCAATTAATATTGGCATTTTTGCGTCTATTTCGCTTTTTGTGCTATTTAGTGGAATAGCTGTAAAAACAATTGTGACTATTAATATAATTTCAGGTATCCAAGCCATGAGTGTAATCAGAGCTTTGTTTCCCGGAACTTTAAACGGTCGTTCATGTTTTGAATCAGCCTTTCTCAATTTTAAAAAAGCTGGAAACATCATAGTATATGACATTAGCAAAGCAATTACATTCAAGGAAAAAAAGGCCCAAAAAATGTCTTGATTTGGTATTAATGGTGCAATTATCACTAAAATAGTGGCAATTAAACCATTTAAATACCCCGTTCCAACTGGCATCCCTTTATAGTTTTCTTTGCCAAAAACACTCGGTAAAACGTGATCTTTCGCCGCATAATCAGCAACATAATTTACTCCCAATGCCCAAGAAACCATTTCAGAGATGAGAATATATAAAAACAAAACTCCAATTAATATGACAAACCAATTCATTTTTCCAATCATCAATATAAAACTATCCAACAATCCACTAGACGATGAAAGTTTACTTGTTGGAATTGCTGCACTCATTCCAAATGCAGACAATAGATAGAAAAATGCAATTAAAACACCACCATATATAATTGCTTGCGGAATTTGTTTTTTGGGATTATCCATATCATCTGCCATAGTTGCAACCACTTCAAATCCAAGAAAGTTAAAAACAATAACAGATAAGTTACTTAAGCTATTAATGTTTAACTCTGGCAAAAAATTATGAGGAGAAAAATCGTTAGCGACGCCCTTAGTAACTGCCACATAAAATCCCAATCCTGCCAGTGCTAATATGGTAAAGATCTTAGCAAACGCTGCCACGTTCATAATCCACTTGCTTTCAGAAACCGGTTTATTTCCAATAATAACGACGAACCAAACAAAAATTAGCTGTACCAAAATAGAAGTAAATGTGTTAAATTTAATCTTAAAAATAGTTCCTGATACTTGTGCAAACAAAACTGCCAAACTTGCCATCCAAATCGGATAATTAATCCAATATAGCCAAGCTAATCTTCCTCCCCAGCGTGGCCCAAACGCTTGTTTTACCCAGTCGTACAGTCCTCCTTCACCAGTGTAACTTGTGCCTAGTTCAGAAGAAATAAGTCCATATGGCAGAAAGAACAGTATTAATAAGAAGATCCACCAAAAGAATTGTGAGGTTCCAATTGCTGCCGCAGGAGCCGCCGATTCAACCACCAAAATAACCACAACTGACATTAAAACGGCATCAAATAACCTAAATTTTCTTTTTCCACTTTCCATAGTGTTTTCTCCATTCTAGAAACACGATAACTATTCTAAACAAGTCTATTTATTTCTTTCATCCACAGCATTTCTTAAGAAAGTCTCGAACTCCGCGTTGTATTTTGCGGCAACTTCTTCGGACGCATAATTTAGACTTGGATTCAATAAATAAACAAAAATAGCACGCATTGCTGTCTTTCGATTTGCTGCCTCATCCCAAACAATCGAATACTCCGAATCAAGTACTTCATCAGTTACTTCTTCGCCACGTGTTGCGGGTAGACAGTGCATAAATTGTACATGGTCAGATGCTTTAGCGATGAGATCCGAATTAACCTGGTACTTTGGATAAAATATCTTCATTCTTTCTTCTTTCGGCATCTCATCGTCATAAAGCCCGTACCAAACATCTGTATACACAAAGTCTGCATCTTTCATTGCAATATCAGGATCTTCTGTCAGCGTTACACTACCACCATACTGCTTTGCATTTTCTCGACCTATCTTGACAACTTCATCTTTCATTTGGAAATCTTTTGGTCCATACTGAACGAAGTCCATTCCCATTTTGGTAGTCATAAACATCGTTGAAACACAAACTTGTGTTGCGTCACCCACAAAGACGATTTTACAGTCATTCAACTTCTTACCTTTAGGCAAATGCTCGGTCATTGTAATGATGTCACCCAATTCTTGCGTAGGATGATTGTAATCACTCATAAAATTAACAACAGGAACCTTAGCATATTTACCAACCTCAGCTACCGTATGATGTCGGTTAACCCGTGCACCAATAATATCAAGGATACGTCCAAGGACATGTGAAGTGTCTTCTATTGTTTCATGACCACCCAATTGAATTTGTCCAGGTGCCAAATACTGTGCGTGACCTCCTAATTCCGTCATGGCTGCCTCCGCCTAAGTTCTTGTTCGAGTTGAACTTTGCTCGAAAATCATTCCTAGTGTTTTATTTTTTAATAGGGGAGGATAATATCCATTTCGAATGGATTCCTTAATTTTAATCCCCAAATCAATCATGTATTGAATTTCTTTTTGCGTATAAGTATTTGTATCAATAAAGTCTCTTTTCATAAATTGCTATCTCCTTACTTTGACGAATTAATTTGACCCACACATCTAAAAAAATTAAAACTTCTACCTGTCATCCCAGTCCCCCTTCAGGAAATCTTTTTTTATCTGTATTTTCATCATACAAATACAAAAACGATAAATAAAGCGTTTTCAATGCTGATACAACAAGGTTTTTGGTTATGTTGTTTGTTTCAAATCATGAAACATGTTTCATTTGTTATTCCTCCAGAACGTTTCGGCTAACGGCCATTCCCAATTTTAATCAAGAATATTTTTAAAATTCGTGTGAAACAAGTCACTTTCTTGCTTAGCATTATCATTTTTTGGACGACGTAATTTTAATAATCTACCGAGGTTAGCTTGGAAGAATCGCATTCACGCCATTTACGCCGCCAAATAGCGTTACACGCAAGTAACGGGCCTGATTAATTATTCAGAACCAAGCGTTTTCCACAACGACAATCCGCAATTGTGTATAAAAAAACTGAGACAATTTTAGAAGTTGTCTCAGTTCTTAGTTTTACGATTCAATTTATTTTCATTTTTCTATGGCATTGCCATCCACGACGCCGATAAAACCATTGCCGTCAGGATCAAGAACCTCCAGTTCATACATTTGATCTTCTGGAATGTTCATCTCCACGTGGTAATAGTCGCCGCCATTTTCTTTCGCAGTTTTCGCAAAGGCCTTAACAGCTTCCACACTATCCAAACTAAAGGCGGTCATCGAGCCACTAACTTTTTGGGTGTCCGCCACCTGCTGATTTTTCAAGAAACGCTGGTAAAAGCTATGAGTCAACAGCATGATCCAAATTTGATCGTCCCACATCATCCCAGTACCGTCTTCGTTAGAAAATTCTGGATTCTTTCTAAATCCCAAAGCTTCGTAAAATTTAATTGAGCGTTGCATATCACTAACCGGTAAATTCACAAAAATCATTTTAGCCATCCTTAAACACTCCTTCATCCTGAAAACGCGTCTAAACATTCGAAAAAGTTAATTGTACCAATAAGATGTTGCACCTTATTATGGCACGGGCTGGCGCTAGATGCAAAAATATCACTTAACAAAAATTGGCGAGAAAGCAGAAACAAATTTGGACAGCATTTCATCGGGCCGGGCAGATTTTCGAACGAGTAAATGGGCATGAACACGAATTTATGAACAGTTCTTAACCTAAACAATCTTAGTTGGATTTGGTGAACTTTTCTAAGCGGTAAAGCTGTTCTTCATCGACTTGGTCCACACCATCTTTGAATTGATAACCCATTTTCTGATAAAAGGGAAGACCAGTAATTGAAGCCGGAATTTCTACCCGTTTAGCTTTCAGAAAATAAGGATCCTGCTCTAACGTTTGAATCACGAACCGTCCGACACCTTGCCCCTGATACTGAGGATCCACAAAAATACTAAATAAGGAAAATTCGGTCTGACTTCCCCAGTACGACCCAATTGCCCCGGTGGCGATGATTTTGGCACCGTCAAAAAAAACATAAAAATGCGTTTGTTTGGCTTGCGCAACAAAAAAAGCCGCATCTCGCTCGTGGATATCACGTTCAATGTAAGCCGCTGAATAATCTTTTCGATTCGATACCCGCATTGTCCGGGCAATCAAGTCCACCACGACTTGCGCATCGCTGGTCTTAAAAAGCCGCTGAGTTATTTTCATTTGTCAGTCCTCTCTTTCACTTTCGTTCGCACACTGTAACGAACACGCTGTCACCGATTGTTTTATGTAGTTGCCGGCGAATATCCTGACGCAGGCCCAATAGATAACAAATCGAGCCATCTTTATTTTTGAGACCCATATTGACAATACTGCCATCATAGGGAATCCCGTCAAACGTCGCGTGTACCTTAACACGCCCCTGATTAAAAATCTGACGAATATCATATGGAAAGATCACGTAGGCGCCACCCTTACCAATTTCCGATGCATTTATAACGGCTTTAAACTCAAATTGTTTGGCTGTCATTTGTCGGTTACCTCCTCAACAATCTTTGTGAATTTTTGGTCTTATTTGTTTGTCTGCTTATTTTTATAAGCCATTAATCCCAATTGGCAACAATTTTACCAATGACTTCATGAGCTTTGATAGCTTGTAAGCCCTGGGGGATTTCTTGAAAACTAATTTGGCGTTCCACCAATGGATTTAACTTATGCGCAACAACTAAATTTCCTAGTTCGGTCGCCATTTTTGCTAAATCTTGCCGTTGCTGCGGATTTTTGCTTTGATGTGCCCCGCCCAAATTCACACTGAACACGCCAATTCCACGACGCGCATAATCACTGGCCCTCAGGTCTGGTTGCCCATCAATCGTGACCAATGCCCCATTATAGGCTAATCGATCCAAGTCGGCGGTGGCAGCCTTCGCCCCAATTGTGTTCACAATCAGATCGACTCCCAATCCAGCCGTTAGTTGTTGAACCACCTGCGTCACATTTTGCGTGCGGTAGTCGATCATAAAATCTGGGTGTAAATTTGTGACAAATGCCTGTTTACGTTTCGAAACGGTGGTCAGTACTTTTAAGCCAGCTAGTTTTGCTAACTGAATGGCAATACCACCTACTCCGCCAGCTCCAGCGTGAATCAGCGCAGTATGTCGATTTGTCAAACTGGCTTTTCGAAAAATAGCCTGATAGGCCGTCATCGCCCCACATAAAAGGGCTGCGGCTTGCGCATAGGTTAAGTCAGCTGGCATTTTGGCAACCACATCTGCCTTAGGAGTCGCAAATTCAGCAAATCCACCTTGGCGAGTCAAATCGCCATGATAAAAAACACGTTCTCCTACCGTAAATTGAGAAACGTCAGTGCCGATCGCTACGACCTCCCCAGCGACATCTAACCCCACCACATGCGGGTAATGCCAAGTAGCCACACCGCCTTCAATAACTTTATAATCAACCGGATTCAACCCGACACTGTGCACTTTGACCAGCAGCTCGTCGGCCCCCGGTGCTGGTGTGGCTATCTGGATGAACTGTAAGTCATCAATTTGTCGCTGTTCGTTTTTTTCTACAACCCATGCCTGCATTTTCTTGCTCCTTTATTTACCAATTCTTTTAATAGTGAGGTTAGCGACAAGCATCAGAGATTAGGAAACGCCGCTCGGATACCCGTCTTTGCATCTTAATAAAAAAGCTTCCTCGCTTAACTACGAAAGCCGAATGATTGGACGAATCATTCGGCTTTCGAGATTGCCATAATAACCTATGGCTTTAGCGATTTTAGTTGCATGGCTAACTTCGTATGCTCAAAATTAACGCATCTTTTTTCTCACGCTCACTTCATTCAATTTTTTAACGACGGCGCTTGCGCTGGGCTTTAAGAAACGCCTTCATTTGTTTTTTTCCACCAAACATGCGGTCCACTTTGGCATTTTCACGTGCCCTGCCACGTAAGTTTTCATTAGTGCTAGCTTCTGCCTGCAACTTGCGATAACTTGCTAACCGCTCAGGACTTAAAGTTCCTGTGCGAATTGCTTCTTGGACCGCACACCCGGGTTCATTTTCATGCCGGCAATCTCTGAACTTGCAAGATTGTGCCAATTCAGTAATATCTGCAAAGGTGGTTGCAAAATCGCCACTAACTACTCCCAATTCACGCATCCCCGGCGTATCAATAACGAGCCCGCCATCCGGAAGCTGCATGAGTTCCCGACTAGTAGTGGTGTGACGACCGTGGCTATCGCTTGACCGCACCGCTTGCGTCGCGCCAATTTTCTTTCCCATTAACTGATTGATGAGTGTGGTCTTCCCCACTCCCGAAGAGCCAATGAAAGCTACCGTTTCTCCAGGAGCCACAAACTTTTTGACTCGCAGCCAACTGTCATCTGCACTCGAGCAGGACACAACCTGGGCGCCACTAGCAATTTTGGTCACTGACGCCAATTGCTGATCCAAATCAGTTGCCAGGTCGGCTTTGGTCAAAATAATGACCGGTTTGGCACCACTAGCAAACGCCACGGTTAAGTAACGTTCAAGACGTTTTAAATTATAATTGCCATCAAGTGCCATACAGATAAAGATGGTATCAACATTTGCAGCAACGACTTGCACCGCCGATTGCCGCCCAGCCATTTTTCGAAGAAACACACTTTGTCGCGGCACGATCCGCTCAATAATGGCCGTATCTGTCGATAATCCCGTTTGGCGCATACCAACCCAATCTCCCACTGCCGGAAAATCCTGCGCATCAAGGGCTAAATTTTGTATGCGACCTGAAACCACGGCCCGAATTTGTTTATCTTCCAGCATCACTTCATATAGATTTCGCTGTTGGCTAATGACGCGTCCTAACGCTAGACCCTGTAAATGATGTGTGACGTAGTCTTGGATTTCTTCGTTAAAGCCAAAAGTTTTCAGTTGTTTATGTTTCACTAATTGTTTCCTCCATAAAAATCGTGGAGGCTGAGATGAGACTAGCTTATCCGTACCTCCGCCGTCAGTCCATCCGTCCTTACAATTGCCATAAAACATCATCCTTTCACTTGTAAGTGGTGCCATTATAGCATAATTCATTAGAAAGCACCGCTAGTTTTCTGTTCGAAAATAGCAAACTTTCAAGTTTAACCATCCACTAAAAATTTGGCACCAAATTGCGCAGTAGTGTCGCAAGGCTTTTTCAATTAGCATACGTGGATTTTCACAAATTCGATGCTAGCAACTATGTTTCCTGGTTCAACAATGAAAGCTTTTGATATTTTTTACGCTTTAAATATGAACCGCCATTTTCAAAATATCGTCCATCAAGTTGACACTGCCAAAGTTGAGTTAACCGTAAATTGCAGTCAAGTTTCAAGTATTACGGCATTTATTCACATCATGAGTTCGGTGCTGGCCAATGGGTTGATGGGTCTTTTTGCAATCATAAAAATTATTTCTTTTAGATCTGTCAGCACCACCTTCCCCCCAATCTAAAAGCCAGATTAGATGGAGTCCTGACTATCTAATTTCACTTTCGGCCTCTGGTAATTTAAGCCTCTGCGCAAGAAACGTCTTACCGTTATCCTCATACCCCAAAAGGAGCGCCTGGAAGAAAATTCCAAGCGCTCCTTTTAAGTTTCATAGCCACAAACGGGGAAAAATCCTCCTCAAGGGCTATTACGACATTAACGACATTATTACTGAATTTGAGTGAAATCGAACGTTTTCTGTTGTGGATAAACCTGGTGATCATAAAAAATATGGAGCTGATCGCGACACAAAACGGCCGTGGCATAAATTCTTGATAAATCAGCAGTTTGCGCTAATTGGTGCTGAGCTGCCGCAATGGACGCCGCATATGAGGACAGATCTGCCGGCTCCACCAAGCCGACAAAACTGATGCTGATTGGCACATCATTGCCAATAATCTTTCTCAATTCTCTTTGGTTTTCAGAAAGCTCCGGATAGTTTTGGTAGGTGACTGATCGAGGATTGTATAATTCCCCTGTAAACAATTTTTCAACTACTGTCTGTGACCGCCGGTTAAAGTCGGCGTATGATTCGCCTGCTGAATAAATTAGTTGAACGGTAGAATGCAAGTCACCGATTGTATCCACAGCCGAGAATTCAGAGAAATTGCGCAAATTCAAAATTAAATTAGACGTCACCGTTGTGAGTCCATAAGCGGCGACTAATTCTTTACTCGATAAATAACTGATCAAATAGCTTAATTGGGTGCCTTCAAAAACCGTCACGTGCTTGACAACCACGTGACTGCTGCCAAGCGGAACCTGTTCAAACAGCTGTGCACACGCTTGATTACTGGCAACTAGCTGATGCGTATAGGGATGGTGCAAAATTTCAGTTAATATGTGGCTTTGCATCAGGCGCTGACAATACTGAGCATATGTGACGCCGCGTTTTAAAGGTTGTTTGCCTGCCAGAACCTTGGTCAAATCCTCTTTAAAAATTGCAATACACGACGCATCAAACACACAATGGTCCACACACACTTCCAAGGTTTGGCTATCCGGACTTTCTATGATCACATAGTTGAATAAAGCCCCTTGTGTATAACGGGCACGAAAAACGGCATCCTCAAGCTTTTTTTGGATTTTCACTTCAAATTGTTCTCTATCTGCTGGCGCGGTCACGACTGCGACTTTCGCAGTTTGAATTGCCTCATGCACCCTCATTTTCAGCTGGTCATCCACAAATCCCAGTGACGTACGCAATGCCGGATTATATTTAGCTACCATGGCGACGGCGTGTGTGATGTGCGCTGCTGAAAATGATGCTTGTAATTTTACCGAAAATGAAACCAAGTTAACTTTCTTTTTATAGTAGTAAAGTCGCTGCGTATAACTTGCCGGTACAACGTCCGTAATCGTCCCCAAACGTAATTCGCTAACTGCAATTTGAGTTTTACCAGTGGGGATCTTAGGCATTTCTGGTGCTGGTTTCACCACCATCTTCTTTTTTATCTGATCAATGATCTTTTTAGGTGTGCGATATTCATAGAAAGTATCCATTTCTAAGGAAACTTGGCATAACGCTTCCAACTTGATGACACATTCCACAACACGTAAAGAATCGCCACCCAGTTCAAAAAAGTCATCATCAAACCCGATTTCACGCCCTAATGCGGTTTGAAACACCTTTAAGAAGCGCTGGTCATCTTGGTGTGACGTCGCTTTCGAGCTTGTCTTCACATTTTTTAGACTGGCAAGCAAGGCTTTGCGGTCAACCTTATGACTCTGGTTCAAGGGAAAATGGTCCATATGAATGAACGTATTGGGAATCATGTACTTAGGGACCTTTTGAGCCAGTTGGGCTCTAATTTTACGGATATCCAGGGTCATTTCTTGGCCAGTGTAAAACGTGACTAAAATGCCATTATGTTGCAAAGTCTGGCAAGCTTGAATTTCAACTAACTGACTCACATTATAATCAATTTCTCCCAGCTCTACGCGGATGCCGTTTAACTCAACTTGATCATCATTTCGGCCATGAAACAACAGATTGTGGTCCTGATCACAGGCTACCAAATCTCCCGTCCGATAATAGCGACGCCCATCAGCTGTTCGCCCAAACTTCTGCTTCGTCAATTCCGAGTTACCCAGATACCCGGCGGTCACGCCATCCCCAACAATCACCAGTTCCCCGATGCCATCTTGATTCTGATTGATAATTTGAAAATCGGCCCCGTGCAGTGGTTGGCCAATCGGCACACTGGTACCGGCAAACTTGCGTGGAACCTGATAGTAAGTGGCATAAACAGTCGCTTCAGTTGGACCATAAAAATTGTAGAGCTGACTGTGAATGTGCAAGTGTTGCCACTTGGCGACCAGTTGGACGGGCATTGTTTCCCCCGCAATGATCAGATATTTGACATGATCGCTAATTGCCTGAATATCTTTAGGCTGGCTAATATCAAAGATCGTATTCAAGAGCGCTGGCGAAGCGCCGAAGTGACTGATCTGATAGTGATCAATCTGATGCAGTAATTGTTTATACTGACCAAAATTATTCAAATCAAACGTAAACACTGCCCCATTCGCACATATCCAGCCAAAAATTTCTGTTGCCGCAACATCAAATGTGTACGGCGTGGTAAAACAATAGACACTCTTTTCATCGCCAGGACAAATTTGTTGCATGTTTGCTAAAATATAATCTAGATTCTGAGCTGTGACGAGCACCCCTTTAGGTTTTCCAGTACTGCCAGAAGTAAATAAAATATAAGCAATATTTGGTAACGATTTGGGGCGTGTTAATCCTCCAGGCCGGCCCAGCATTGCTTCAAGCATCTCATCAGACAATAATAACGTATCTGTATTGGTAGCTGCTTCAGCCACATCCGTAATCATAAACGCACAGTGCGTGAGGTTTTTAATGTACGCATTCTTTTCCGCACTATTTTCACGTGACAGGGGCACATGTACACCCAGCCTTTAAAACGCCCAAAATGGCAAAAATAATCCGGTAGCTGTGGTTTAAATAAAGCGAGACAACGCCTGATTGCGGAAATCGTGCACTAATGGCATTCGCAATTTCATTGGTAATGTGCGCTACTTCTCGATACGTAAAGGCACCCTTATCCGTATAAATCGCAATTTTTTCAGGATTACGTATCACATTTTGCGCTAATTTTTCTAATAAAGTCATGGGCAATTCCTCCTTTGCTCACCTAGCCTATTTTGTCTGCACCAGCTTAATCGCCCCAAACATAAAAATATAAACCAAAACTTCGCCGATCCCAATAACACTAAAGACCAACCAGTTTTTTATGTTCAATAGCGAAAAAACGTAGGTCCCCACCGGCATGAACAACACCGCAATGGTAAAAATAACGCCAAAGACGCGTCCGATAAAATCATCTGCGACTTCAGCCTGAATCCCTGACATCATTTGAATATTGAAAATGGTTAAACATGCCGAAGACAAGCCAAAAAAGACGAGAATCAGTGGCCAATAAAGTTGCAATAGCGGCACAACCAGGGTAGTAACGCCCACGCCAAACAAAAAATGACTGTACTGTGCAATTCGTAAATCTTTATTCCAAAAGCTATTAAACAGTGCACCAGCAATATTGCCAACCGACTCTGCCACCAAAACGTACGCATACATGTGTGAAAAGCGTGCCATATGATTGGTAAACGGCACCGAAAAATTGTAGCCTGCAAGAAAAAAGTTGATGAGGCTGCTGGCAATTAAGACCACTAATAGTTCTTTGTTGCCATAAATATAAGCTAACCCACTCTTTAGGGATTGCAGTTTGCTTTCCTTCGCTGTCTTTTTTTGAGTGGTCAATGGAACAATTACTTTAAACTGCCACTCCAAGATGGCGGAAATCAGAAAACTAAGGGAATTGATTAGCATGCCATATTTAAAACCGAAAAAACTGACGATTACCATGCCGACCAAAGGGGAACAAACACTGATAATCTCGGAAATTGTTTTCGAATAGGAATTATACTTATAAATATTTTGTTTACTCAGTAAATCTTTAACAATCGCCTTATATGTTGGGCTGTTAAAGGAGTATAGAATTGCAAGAATAATATTCGTGATCACAAGCAACCAGACATTTTTCTTGCTGTACTGCAAGAAGACGATGAAGGTTGCGAGTGCTGCCACGAGGTCGGTAAAAACTAAGATCTGTTTGCGATTCTTTTGATCGGCTGTAATGCCCCCTAAAATATCAAATATAATGCCGACGATGGTTTCGCTCATTTGATAAATACCCATAAAATAGCTGGCTTGACTGCCAAGTCCGGTAATCACAAGTTTGTTGGCATAATCATAGATTGTGTTCCCAAAGTTATTTGTCTGACCACGCAAAATAAGACGAACCGTGTTCTTCTTTTCCACATTACGCATTTCCTTCACCCTCTCCTATTTATAATGTCGCCACACATCAGGTCTTCAACTCCATTTAGCCGAATACGGCGCAAACACCTAATATGTAGATTTAAACACTAATAAATCATTAATAAGTTATAGATAACTTACCGCTAATTTATTACCGCTTATTGTAACACCGACACACCCAAAAGGTTACAGATTTATTAGAAAATATGATAATTAAATTAGCAAACAGTAAATGAAACTCAAAAAAGCCTTCCTCACTCTTTCGGTCTCCAAGTTTTAATAGTCGCAAGCGGTGAGGGAAAGGCTAAATCGGTCTTTAAAATGAAGTGATTAAGGACTTGGGCTTCCCAAATGGGTAACTCACTATTTTAATTGATCATTTATATTTAAAAATAAATTCTTAATAGTATAATATATTTGTTGAGTTTTTATGATTCTGCCATTATCTGACATTACTAGAGGTAATCGTTACGCTCAATGCCACAGACAAGCCGGTTGCCACTCGGATAGTGCACATTCACAATTTTCCATCCCAATTTTTCATAACCGAAAAGTATTTAAAAAACATCAAATTAATAAAAGGAGAACAAAATGATTGATGGTCATAAAATTAGGACAACCCGCAAAAAACTAAAATTATCCCAACAGGAACTAGCCGAAGGAATTACCACACAAGGAACAATTAGTTCGTTGGAAAGAAATTCAACTTCACCAGGTAGTAATATTTTGGTTAAGCTGCTAACCCGTTTGAACCTCACCCTTGCCGATGTCGTCGTGAACGATGATATTGTGCAAACTGATACGATTCTCAAAAATGCGGATAAATTAAGCATGAATTATGAACACGAAAAGGTTCTTACGGAACTGGAAAAAATAAAGAAATTCGAAGATGGAGATCAAAAGGTTCATTATTTGTTTTTGAAAACCGATGCGCAAATGTGGATAAAAAAAGATCTTGATGACGCCATTTTTGGGTTTAACCAAATTTTACTGACACAAAACCAAGATAATGATATTTATGTAGTCCTAGCAACTTGTGAATTAGGTGTGGTCTATAGTTTAAAGGAAGATATGAAGAAAGCCAGCTTTTACTTTGAACAAGTTGCCAAATTAATTAAGCAGGTTGATGTCGAGAAAAACTTATTCTGGTCGCTTCTGCTGTTGGACAACCTTGCGAAATACTATTCTAATACCCACCAACTTACGAAATGTCTTACTACGCTAGACCACGCTTTAGCTCTTAATAAGACACATAATACGTTTTATTTTGTGGACTCTTATTACTTTGTGTACGCGGAAGCACTCGACAAAATGGCGAAAAGCACAGAAAGCCTCAAATATATGCTGAAAGCATGGTCATTTGCCGAATTTTTGGATGATACGCTTGTTGCCAAAGAAGCCGAAAGCTACCTGAAAAAGCATAAAGTTACAGCTTTCAGTTAAAAGAGTAGCTGATAACTCCCGTGATAAAGGATGACATCACTGGGTGTCAGCTATTTTTATTTTTTCCAGTTTCATATTCTGTGCAACTTCGCCAAATTTACAGTGAGTCTAGTACGCTCGCACACCAGCACCTAATCCGCCTGGTGTAATCCGGATCCGCCATTCAACAATTAAATCAGCCTGCAGTAAGGCCTGAAGTTCGCTTATTTTGGATTAAGCATATCCAATTGCGCTTTGCTGGCATCGCTAAGCACTTGTAAATAGTCCTAAAATTTACTATACTAAAAAGTAAATTTTAGGACTATTTTTAGTGGAGGCCTTTATGGAAAATTATCAACAACAACTTACCCAGTTAAGCCAACTCGCCTACCAATCCGATCAGCTGTATCGGACCTGGGCACGTCAAAATGGCGTTAACTTTCACCAGCTCATTACCTTATATGAACTTTATAATCAGGGGCAATGTACCCAAAAAGATATTATCAGCATTTGGCGCGTGCCCAAGCAAACTTTGCACACCATTTGTGAACGCTTTGTCAAAACCGACATGATTGTTTTCTTACCAGCCAATGCCGACAAACGGGAACGTTTAATGACTCTAACTCCTACCGGCCGAAAATTTGCCGAACCACTGGTGACCAAGTTAGTAGCACTAGAAAATACCATGACCGCGCAACTCAAACCCGGCGCACTCAAACAAGCAATTGCAACAGTTTCCCAATTTAACAGCCTTTTCACAGCTGCATTAGAACATTAACGGAGGACGGATTTTTTTATGGTATGGATTGAATTAACTGTTGCCGGCATTTTAGAGACAGTGTGGGCAACCACGATGAAATACAGTAACGGTTTTAGTAAGATGGGGTTCTCCATTGTAACGCTCATTGCAATGACCGCAAGCTTTTTATTTTTAGCACGGGCCACCAAAACACTACCGTTGAGTATTGCCTATCCGATTTGGACTGGAATTGGTGCCGTCGGAAGTATTATTATTGGTGTTTTGCTCTTCAAAGACAGCCTGTCGCCGCTCACGTGGTTGTTTGTCGGCCTGCTGCTCGTCGGTATTGTCGGTATCAAGATCACAACCGGTCATTAATAACAGCTAAATGATCACTTTCAGCCTTTCTAAAATTCGCTGCGACTGCGATTTTTAGAGAGCCGTTTTAATTTGGAGAGTTTTTCCAAAAAGCCTTGACCTGAAGTTGACTCTAGGTTGTAAAGTAATCTTTATCAACTTCTATTTTGTAAGGAGTTAAAGGAGCTTTTCGCCTGAAATCAACTCATTAGTCCCCAACTTACGCACCAGGGACAACAATCAGCTTGTCCTGTTTTCGTATTTCAACTAAAAGTTTGCTTTTAACTCCGAATAAATACAAAATGAACTCAAAAAGCTTAAGGAAGGTGACACTTTGCAAACATATGCCATTGGGCAAGTAGCCGCTAAAATGGGCTTAACTGTGGAGGCCATTCGATATTATGACCATGCGGGTTTACTCCCTTTTATCAAACGTGATGCTGGTGGTAGACGACGCTTTACCGAGGACAACATCCAACTCATGCAGATGATTCTTGATCTAAAAAAAGCTGGTGTGCCGATTAAAGAAATCGCGCATTTTGTCTCTTGGCGCCTCGATGGTGACGATTCGCTTGGCGAGCGTTATAATTTTCTCAACCAGCACGAAAAAGTTCTCCAAGATGAAATTGCCAAGTTAGAACGTTCGCTTGCTTATCTGCAGTTTAAAAAATGGTACTATAAAACGGCCCAAGAAGCCGGTACAGAAAAAGTTCACTTGGTTCCGGGAACTACTCAGGTGGATCCCCAAACCTATCAAACCTATCAAAAATTGCGATCAGCTGGCCACAGTGCTGAAGAATTAGGCAACTTCAATTCATAGCTAAATGCCTTTTCTTAATAGGTTCAGTTGTAAAAAACGCCAACCATGATTTGCACTCAATAAAAAATTAGGCAGTCATTTGCTGACAACACAAAAAAACTGGGATTTTTATCCCAGTTTTTTTTGTATCTAACAAGTTCTTCGCCAAATTCAGGATAAAGTTTTTAAAAACCACGTATCCATTGCTGAATGTGCTGTGCCAATTAACGGCTGATCTAATTTTTGAAACCCATACTTTTGGTAAAGATGAATTGCAGCAATTAGCTTAGAATGCGTTTCTAAATAACAGTCCTGATAATACTTTGCCGCAAATGCCAGCGCCTGATTCATCAATTGCTTTGAAAGCCCCTGTCCTTGATAAGCTGCAGCAATATATAACTTTTGCAGTTCACATGTCTGCTCTTTAAAATGACCGATGCCAATACCGCCAACTACTTGGCCCTGATCACTAAGCACCCAGTATTGACCATGAGTTTCATTTTGATAAAAATCATATAAATCATCCAAGCTTTGATCAAAATAAGCAGTTCCAGGAACCGCCAGATCGACATTTTTAAGTGAAGTCTGAACTAGTGTTTTTACACCACGATTATCATGCTGTTCAATTGGTCGAATTTCCATAAGCATCCCTCATTTTCCAAGATAAAACTTGTCCTCACATTAGCCTTAGTTTTCATAAAAGTCAATCCGTAATCCTAAAAGTGAAAATGTTTGCTTATCTTTTCTGGCCAGCGTATTATTTCTTTCACTCACTTATTTTTAATTAGTTAAAAAATAAGTTCACATTATAAATTAAAAGAGGTTTAACAATAGCAGCTTTTAACGAAAATTTCACCTTCCCAAACGGTCGCAAATTACGCAATAAAATTGTGATGTCCCCGATGACCACCGTCCAGAGTTTTTTCGATGGGACGCTTACGCAAGACGAAATTCAGTATTATGCCGCACGGGCAAAAGGCGTAGGTGCCGTCATTACTGGGTCCGCAAACGTTCAGGATAATGGTAAAGGATGGCAAGGTGAATTAAGTATTGCCCATGATGATAAATTACCAGAGTTGAAGCAGCTTGCGAGCGTGATACATAACGGTGGAGCCCAAGCAATCGTGCAACTTTTCCATGGTGGACGTATGAGTGAGCCGGAAGCTCTTCTCGGTAAACAAGCTCTTTCTGCCAGCGCGGTTCCCGCACATCACCGGGATCCTAAAGTTCTCTCTTTGACTCCACGCGCCATGACCGTAGAAGAAATCCATGAGACTGTATCCGCTTTTGGTGATGCAACCCGAAGAGCAATTCAGGCCGGATTTGACGGCGTCGAGTTGCACGGAGCCAATACCTATTTGTTACAACAGTTCTTTTCACCACATTCCAACCGTCGGACTGACGCTTATGGTGGTTCCCAGGAAAAACGCTATGTCTTTATCAAAGAAGTCCTTGATTCTGTATTTCAGGCAATTGATACTTACGCAGACAAGCCTTTCATTGTGGGGTACCGTTTCTCACCAGAAGAGTTTACAACACCGGGACTAAGTTTTGAAAACACCTTGTATCTAGTGAATCAACTGGTACAAACACGGCTAGATTATCTGCATGTGTCACTAAACGATTATCGCCGGATTACTGTTTCCGACCAGTATCAGGAAAAATCAATTTTGCAATACATTCATGAAACTATTGCTGGCAAAAAACCACTTATCGGTGTAGGCGGCATTCGAACACGCCAAGACATTACAAATGTTTTAAATCATGCTGAATTGGCAGCTGTGGGTCAACAATTGCTTATTGATCCCAATTGGGTTCAAAAATTAATAACCCAACACGATGCCGATTTTGTAACAGGTAACTTTGCTGACGCAATTAACTACACTCAGTTGTCACGACCCTTATATGATTTCTTGGTAGCTCGTTATCATTCCACCCCTAATATTTAATTTAGTGTTGAAAAGGTGTTTTAACTACAAACATCGCCTTCGGAAACTAAATATCGTCTAGTTTTCATCGCTAAGCAAAAAAGTCGGCCCCCGATTTTGACTCGTAAAATTCAGAATTAAAAAGAAGCCGAGTTTTTCTCAGCTTCTTTTTATCTTTTTAACTCAGTTATTTAAGAGTTTTACAACAGCTTCGCCGACACCCTTAGCAGATTGTGGATTTTGTCCGGTCACCAAACGACCATCCGTAACCACATGTTCTGTATAAGCTTCATGCTTCGAATAATTTGCCCCAGCAGCTTTTAATTCATCTTCTGCCAAGAACGGAACATCACCTGTTAACTTATTAATAGCTTCTTCTTCATTTGTGAAGCCAGTCAACTTTCTGTCATTAATAAACTTTTTGCCGTCATCGCCATCAACCGCAAGTAGGCCCACAACTCCATGGCAAACCGCAGAAATAACACCACCGTTATCATAAATTGCCTTTGCTAATTTACCTAAACTAGTGGCTTTTGGAAAATCCCAGACGGTGCCGTGACCGCCAGCAAAATAGATTGCTTCGTAGTCGCTAGCATTGACATCACTTGGTTTGAGGCTGTGCCCTAACGCCCGATTTCGAAAGCCAGCATCGCCATAAAATTTTTGATTTACTGCATCCAGCTCAGTCGCATCAAGGCTTCCTGGATCTACAGGGACATACCCGCCCTTGGGACTCACATAATCCACATCGATATCATTTTCAAAAAGCACATTCACAAAATGTGTGGCCTCACTTAGCCATAAGCCAGTGGCTTTCTTAATGGTGTCAAATTGAGCGTGGTTTGTTAAAACAACTAGTACTTTTGCCATGTCTAAATCCTCCAATTTTAAATCTAACTTATTTTCTGTTAGTAAAAATTAGTCTACACGGCTCATTTTTCGAAAACAAACATTTTAACTCGGATACTGCTGATTTCTAAAAATGTTTCCCCAAAATATCCAAATCACGTTTCACACCATCCATTTCAGCGACTTGCGGCAGATGGCCCCAGCGCTCATAACCAAATTTTTTGAATAAAGCTTGGCTTGCCTGATTGTGCCCAAAAATATAAGCTAAAATCGTTTCAATGCCCAGTGTTTCCACTTGCTGCTCCACAAACGTTAACGCCTTTACACCGAGATGATGTCCTCGGTAGGCTTCATCGATATAAATACTAATCTCAGCCGTTTTGTGATAAGCAACTCGACCGTAAAAGTCAGTCAAACTGATCCACCCGACAATTTGATTCCCCAACTTGATGAGCCATAATGGCCGATGAGCTGCATTATGTCCCGCAAACCACTCCTCGCGATCTGCAACCGAAACGGGTTCCAGATCCGCAGTCGACTGACGTGAAGCAATCGTTTCATTATAAATACGTACAATTTCAGGTAAATCTTTTCGCAATGCGATGCTGAATACTGGTTCCATTCTTAGTCTGCCTCTTTCTAATTCTCTTATTCTGGATTTTTCTTGATAAAATCTTGCATCCGCTGTTCAATCTCATCACGTACCTGCCGAAAAACAGCTAAAATTTCTTCTGGGGATCCAACTGCTTGTGCTGGGTCATTTAATGGCCAATGCACTTTTTTAACTGACGGCGGTGTAATTGGACACCGGTCACGCGCATCCCCACAGAGGGTCACGACAAAATCACTTGTTTGTAAATAATGCGGATCAATTAACTTTGAGTGATTGGCAGAAATATCAATGTCTTTTTCGGCCATAACCCTTACTGCCAGCGGATTCAGGCCGTGAGCTTCTAGTCCCGCGCTCGCAATTCGCCAGTGATCGTTAAATAAACTGTGCGCAAATCCTTCAGCCATTTGACTCCGGCAGGCATTACCAGTACATAAAAAATAAATTTGCGGCATGTAAACCCTCCTTTTTTTGATGATCTGAATTACCCCTATTTTGCGCTTTGCTGAATAAAAGCACAACGACTTGTGTTAGCTTTTCTGTCATCACTTCCAAAAAAATTCACCGCTGATATAATTTTTCGTTTTTGCAGGACGCCAACTTTCATAGCCAAAATTTTGGGAAAATGCTAATTTTTCTGATTAATAAGGAAGCCGAACGATTCCAAGAAATCATTCGGCTTCCTCATTTATGTGCAAAGTTAAAATACTTTTTTCACTCTCGCAAAGTTTAATCGGCAAGTTTACTTAATTTTGCCACCGAAAACTGGAAAGCTACCAGCTTCACCGTAATCCAGCGACTGTCTGTTTTTCAATGCCTGCATATCAGCTTCCGAAATTTCGAAATCGATTTGGGCATTGGCTTTCATATGGTCCGGATTCGTTGATTTAGGCAAAACAACTGTGCCTAACTGCCAATCGTAACGAATCGAGAGTTGGGCTACACTCACATTGTACTTAGCGGCCATTTTCTGAATGGCTGGATCACGTAGGGCAGCACCGTGTGCAATTGGCGAGAATGCTTCCACCACAATATTATTAGCTTGCGATGTTTTGATTAAATCTAACGGTGTGGCTGCAATATGTGCCAAGATCTGGTTAACCATGGGTCTGGTATCACTATTTTGAATCAAATTCTCTAAGTCTGCTTTTTGGAAACTAGAAACACCAATTGCTCGTAATTTTCCAGCTTGCATGGCTTCTTCTAAAGCACGCCAAACTTCCAAATTGCCGGTAAAGTGCCGGTCATCCGACTGATTAACCTCTACCCAGGGTTGGGGATTATGAATAATCATCATATCCAAATAATCCAATTTCATTTTACTCAGCGTTTGATCAATCGATTTTTTAGCTGCAGAATAATCTTTTATTTCAGCAGCCACTTTAGAATTCACAAAAATTTGGTCGCGCGCAATTCCTGCTGTTCGTATCCCTTCGCCAACACCACGCTCATTTCCATAAGCTTGGGCAGTGTCAATGTGCCGATAACCAATTTTTACGGCTTCACGGACTGCTTGGGCGACCTGATCATCAGGAATTTCCCAAGTCCCTAAAGCAAAGCGGGGGATCTGTACGCCGTTATTTAGTTGAAACGTTTCTTCAAAAATTGCCATCATAAATTCCTTTCCGGTTTTCTTTTTTAAACTTCTTGTGCAGTTGGTCGTATCAACATATCTGAAATTGTCACGTGTTTAGGTTGTGCGACCACATAGGCCACCGCATTCGCAATATCTTCTGGATCTAAAACAGCCATCCGTCGTTGCTCATCAGTACTATTGTTAAAAACTTTCGCCATTTCTGCCACCATCTCGGGATTGTCAATGGTTTGATTTAATTCAGTGCTAACTGCGCCCGGCGAAACGATGGTCGAGCGAATCCCGTGAAGACGCTCTTCTTGGCGTAAACCCTCCATGATTGCACGGACTGCATATTTAGTTCCGTTATAGACGGCCGATTCCGGATAAACCACATGTCCGGCAACCGAATCCGTAGTAATAATCAAACCATCCTGTTGTTTTTGCATCACCGGCAGCGCTGCCCCGATGCCGTATAACACCCCCATAATATTAGTTTGAATCTCTTTTTCCCAATTTGCATATTTAGCATCCGCCAATTGTTCGCGCGGCATAATTCCTGCATTGTTATACAACACGTCTAACCGACCGTATTTTTGAACGGCCAAGTCGATTAACGCTTGAACCTCATTTTTTTGAGCCACATCAGTTACCTGATAAATCGCATTTTCACCAATTTCGGCAACTAATTCCTTCAAACGGGCTTCGCGACGTGCGCCCAAAACGACTTTATCGCCTTTCTTTGCCAATAGTTTTGCCGTAGCGGCACCAATCCCTGATGAAGCCCCCGTAATCACTACAACTTTATTTTGAATACTCATTTAGACATCCTCCTCATTTGAGGCTAAGGTTCGAATAATTTTAGCAGGAACTCCCGCCACAATCGTATTTGCTGGAACATTCTTAGTTACAACAGCTCCAGCCCCCACAATCGCATTTTCGCCCACATGCACACCAGGTAAGATCACTGAACGTGCACCAAGCCAGGCATTTTTACCAATGTGAACCGGATTTAAATCTAAATCGTGCCGTTTATCGGCAGCTAACTGATGATTGACCGAAACCAGATAAGCCCCCGGCCCAATTAAAACCTGATCCTCAATTGTAATGCCTCCAAGATCGACCATCATGACATTACTGTTGATATATACTTGTTTACCGATCTTAAGGTTTCGGCCATAGTCGGAATAAAATGGCAACCGGATCTCAACTGATTCATCAAGTTCCTGCCCTGTAATTTCACTGACCAACTGTCGTACTTCGCTTTGTGTGTGCTGCCCAGAATTAAGGTGTTGAATCAAGCGCTGATTCTGGGCAATTAAACGTTCGTTAACTCCCTTTGCCTGCATGCTGTCTACCCCATTTCTTAGAATAGCCTCAGTATACTAAGGTTGAGATTTTATGTAAAATACTTATAATAGATAGAAAAGTATAACAAAAAATTATAGGCAGGTGGTCATCAGATGGATGTCAGAGTTTTACGCTATTTTCTAGCAATCGCTCAAGAACACAATATTTCACGGGCAGCCCAGACTTTACATATTTCACAACCGGCACTATCACGCCAGATCAGCGACTTAGAGACTGAACTAGGGGTTAAACTTTTTGAGCGGGGGCCTCGTGAAATTAAGCTAACCACAGACGGACATTATTTGCGGGAACGAGCCAATGAAATTGTTGGTCTTGTGGATAAGACAGCGTTTAATTTACAATCTAATCACTTCATCATTAGCGGCCGATTAGACATCGGTGCGGGCGAGAGTGTGGGTATGCAGCGCATTATGGATGTCATTGGTAACATTTTAAAAGACTACCCTGATGTTCGTATTCAATTGCACAGCGGTGATTCCGAAGACGTGGAAGCTCAATTAGATGCAGGTGTCTTAGATTTTGGCGTCATTATGGGCGAACAAGCCTTGGCACAATACGGAGCTTTAAAATTACCGGAAGTTGATCACTGGGGAGTTGTTTTGCCTGCTGATGCCGTTTTAGCCCAAAAATCAACGATCACTGCCGAAGAACTGCTTGGCCATCCGCTCATTGTTTCCGAGCAAGCTTTGCAACATTCACGCTTTCTAGATTGGTGGCATAATTTGGAGGATCAAATGACTATTATTGGGACCTATAATTTAATTTTCAATGGCGCGCTATTAGTGCGGAATGGTAGTTGTTACGCCCTCACTTTTGAACACCTGTTAAACACGCACGAAAATCCTGGAATTACTTTTCGGCGCTTCTCCCCCGCTTTAACTGATCCCATTACGGTCATTTGGAAGAAAAATCAAACCTTGTCAAATGTTGCCCAGTTATTTTTGCAGCGTTTGCGTGCTAACGTGAGCGGCAGTAAATAATTAGACTTGAAAAACGGGGAAAGTTAAATCATTACCTTACTTTAGGTCCGTAAAACGAAAAAGCATGTCCCAGCGATTCAAAAAATGGGAAAAAGTCACCCTAAACTTAACAGATGACTTAACTTTTTTCAGCTGTTAATCTTAAAGGGACTATAGCAGGTTTGGGACATGTTTTTGGTTATTTTTTTCAAAAAGAAGCCTTTAGTCTTGACCTATAGTTTACTTCAGCTTGTAAGCTTGTCACATTCAATCAAAAAAGGAGTGACAAAGATGTTCTTATTAGCTTTAGTTCCCGTCCTCATGGGCAGCGGATTGGCCATGCAAACGGCAGTCAATTCGAAATTACGACAATATGTGGTTTCACCTTACCTGGCTTCCGCTGTGTCTTTCAGTGTGGGCGCCTTATTTTTAATTATTTTAACGCTGGGTAATGGGATCAATCCCTTAATCCCGCTTGCCGTTTTTTCTCATAACCCTTGGTGGATTTGGTTGGGTGGCCTGCTAGGCGTGATCGGTTTAACCGTTAATCTGTTATTATTTCCACGATTGGGTAGCATTCAAACAGCAGTTTTACCAATCTTCGGGCAAATTATTATGGGCGTGGTCATTGACCAATTCGGGCTTTTCGATTCACCACAGGCCAATTTGACCTGGTTTAAACTCTTGGGACTAATTTTAGTGACGGTCGGCATGCTGATTGCCACAAATTTATTTAGTCACGGCGCTAAGTCACAGGGGCCTTCGCATCATAACAAACGCGTTTGGCAGCTTTTAGGTATCGGAGCAGGATTATTAATGGCCTCGCAAACCGCAATTAACGGCCATCTAGGTGTCGTCTTGGGTTCCTCTGTCCACGCTGCAATGGTGTCTTTTACCGTGGGGGCCGCTATTTTAATTATTTTAGTGCTGGCTTTACGCGTTCCGCTTCATGGTCTTCAAACTGCTGGGCACGCGGCTAAAAGCCAGTGGTGGATTTGGATTGGCGGTTTTTTAGGAGCGCTTTACGTTTTTGGCAGTGCCTGGTTAGTTCCGCAAATTGGTACTGGACAAGTCGTTGTAATTGCTCTGTTTGGTCAGCTTTTCTTTAGTGCGTTGATCGATCATTTTGGATTGTTCGATGCTGCCGTCAACCGCGTTATCTTGTCTCGCGTCTTTGGCCTATTCACCATGTTTGTCGGCGTGATTAGTGTCCATTTTTTATAAATCTTTCACGTGATTAAAAATCCCGCTTATTTGCTTTTCAGAGCAGAAATAAGCAGGATTTTTTTGAATCATTTAAACTTTCACTTAATTTATCGCGCCTATTCATCAAGAACAGGTGAAACTTGGCGGGTAAACACTAAAGTCATTGC
Source organism: Pediococcus siamensis (assembly GCF_047220215.1). Taxonomy (GTDB): domain Bacteria; phylum Bacillota; class Bacilli; order Lactobacillales; family Lactobacillaceae; genus Pediococcus; species Pediococcus siamensis. Next base: position 505,325 of record NZ_CP178375.1, on the reverse strand, counting down.
GAAGACTAAATAAATCAGTCCACCCAGTAACGCGAAACGTTGAATCCCCCATAAACTGATTAAAATCGGGATTCCCAATAATCCGATTGGCTGTGTTAAATTCATTACTGCAAAGTAGCTATTAAACACCGTACCGAGATCCTTATCATCAACTTTATTCTGCAAGATAGTTTTAGAAGAAATATTAAAGAACGGCAGTGCCATCCCCAACACGACCAGACCTAATAATGATAAGGGGAAAAAGGTCGTTTCACCAAAAATTAGGAGTGCCACAGGGACTAGCACCAGCGCAACTTGAATGAGTTTGTGCATCGGCACGCTTTTTACAATCATCTTGTACGTGATGGATCCAATCAAAAAGCCTAATGAAAAGCAAGATTCCATGAACCCCACTAGCTTGGGATTGTGGAACACATGACTAGCTATTTGTGTCAGATACACGTCATTGGGCGCTAAAATGATATTAAATAGCAAGGCGGAAAGAAAGACCGGCACAACCGCTCTGTGTGTATTTAAAAATGACCACACAATATCAAGACCATTCCACAAATTTCCCCGTCTTTTTGTCTTCGTTGTTTGAGAATCGGAAGACACCGCGATTTTAAGTTGAACAAGAAGCAACGAAATAATCAGATATGAAGCGAAATCAAACAGGAACAAAAAGTAATTCGATAAAAAACTGATAAAAAATGTCACAATAATTCCAGAAAATAAATTGGCTCCCGTCATCGCGGTACTAATTGCTGCATTGATGTCATTATATTCGCTACGATCAAAGATTTCGGCGGTCACTTTAGTGATGCTGGGCATATAGAAGCTCGAAACAATATTATAAATGATCGCCAGCAGAACCAACCAAAAAAACGATTTTATTTTAAAGTAGGTTAATAAAACAATTCCCCATACCGCAATTGCGGATAACAAACTGGTGCTTATCAATAACTTCTTTTGACTTCTTCGCGAATCAATAAAGGCTCCAATCGGCGTTGCTAAAACGATATTGGGGACAAATAAGCAAAAGGAATACACACCCACATAGATGGAATTACTAAACCATGTCGTCACCAAAATAATGAGGGCAATTCTGGAAAAACCAGAACCGAAATTATTAATAAATTGACTTACAAGAATTATAGACTTGTTACTCATTTACCCTCACTCCATTCTCAATATGACATCCGTATCGCCTTACCAACAAACCACAACTAACGACTTCCGAGTAGCTTTCCAAATTTGACCGTTATTTTAAAATCAAAATAGACAACCAGATTAGAATTACTAGCAATCGTCTAATTTTTTTATAAACGTATTTTAATCCAATTGCAATTTAGTGGCCATTAAGGTAAACTATATTCACTTTTTAAGATAGGGAGTTGATTCATTTGGAATTTGGCAAAACACTCAAAACAATTAGGCTGGCTAAAGGTTTACGCCAAAAAGAGCTAAATAACGCTCTGATGTCACGCACATCCATTTCAAAAATTGAAAATGGTAATCAAACCCCCTCATACGCAAAAGCGATCGCTTTGATCTCTGAGCTCGGTCTCTCTCCAAATGAATTTGAGTACATTAGAAATAATTTTCACTTGACCCCGAAACAAGAAATAATCCAGTCCTTCATTAATCTTTCCTATCCGGCAAAAAACGTAGACTTGGTGCGTTTAGGTCACCAATGCAATCAACTATTGGCAAAGGGAGCTGACCCAGATGTGACTAGTATTTTACTGGTGACCAAAGCCTTATTAGCTTTTCGAACGTCACCCTTAACTCAATCACAAAAAACCATCACACCTGTTTGGCAATATTTACAAAAACATGAAAGTTGGACGTTGTTGGATCTTTACCTAGTTAACCAGCTTCTTTTTCTTCTAGCACCAGAAACTGCATTGATGCTGGTCAAGGTTGCCCTTAAAATTATCACGACAAAGTACCCGCAACGCCTCTTATTAAAGAACGAACTCTTATTGAACGAAGCTCGGCTTTTCATGCAGCAAAGCCAGTGGGATGCTGCGATTTCCCTCCTGACGACAAGTATGCTCCTCTCAAAAAGAATCCAACGCTTTGATCTTTTATTATTAGCAAAGGCGAGGGTTGCACTGTGCCAAGGTAATACGATCCAGGCCGAGGGAAAACGTCAGCTATTGTTAGCCATGGGCGCAAGTGCGTTAGCTGAATGGGTTGCGCATGAAAGCACAGTGGTGCGCCGGCAGCAGAACCTGACTCACATTTAGACCGCGACCTTTCCTTTTGGTTTCTTTAATTGCCTGATTTGATCCCAAAAAATCCCGACCCCCTTTTAAGGGAATCGGGATTTTAAAATAGACACGAAAAATTTATTTATCTTACTGCTTCAGCAACCGCAGCATTGACACTAGCTTTTTCAGCTTGGATCAAATCTACACGGCTGGCAATAACTTTGGTATCCATTTGGATCTCACGCGTTAATCCTGGTGTGGCCAACTTCGGTTCAAAGAAGGCTTTAAATTCAGCCAAGCGTTCCGGTGTCCGGAAAATACCAGCAATTACCGTAATATAGGTCGTGAATTCCATATCACCACCAACAGTGTCTTCCAACCATTGCCAGTCATTACGAATCCAGTCCCAAGCAGCCTGCTGGCCTTTATCATTAGCCAAGAGCCCTCGGAACCATGCCCGTAAGTCTTGTGGTTTAATCGTATCCGCATCTTCAAATTTCTCAATTAATTTAGCAATTAGTTGTGTATCTGGTGTGGTCGTTAATGCAGCGCAAATATCAGCCTTATAACTGGCATCCGCAGTCTGACGATGGGCAGCCAATAATTTATCAAACAGGTCTGTGCTGCCAAAGTGGACCACTTCATTCCATAAAATGTATGGACGCGTATCAGCCGGTAATGTGTCAAGTTGGTCTTCATTTGCAACGAACAACTCATGTGCGGCCTGAATAGACTGCGCATTTTTGCCATACAAAGTTGCACTCAAGACGTACGGACGAGTCAATTGATCATCATTAGATTCACCGGTCCGAGGTGTCCAGCCTAAACGTGCCACTTGGTTTCGACTCAAGTTATCAAAGAAAGATTGTAAAGCTTTTTCTTCAGCTGACTCAGGTTCCACAAATTTCTTCAAATTAAAGGCGACTTGATACAACAGCGCGTTAACCACATTCGATTTGCTATCCGCAAACTTCGGTAATAACGGCACAACCGCTGCATATGAAATCTGACGACCTTCTGCAAGGAGTCGTAAATCTTGTAAGAGTTGCAATTGGTCAATCGGATCTAAATCACCTAAGTTAGCTAAAATGTCGTCCAGCAATGTTTCATCGTATTTCACAATAAAATGAGAGTTATTGCCGACATTCAAACGGAATGGTTGTCCACTTTCTTGGCGTAAACTTACGTAATCGCCTAAGTCTAAAGTCTTCTCCGTCATAATTTGTGGCACTGCTTCATAATTACCGTTCAACGGAATTTGCCATTGACGACCAGCATCTTGGCCTTCACCAATGAAGAATTGTTTTTGGGTAATTTGCAAACGACCAGCCACAACTGCAGCGGAAACAACAGGATAACCAGGCTGTTCCAGCCACGAATTCATAATCGCACCAACATCAAGATTAGAAGCTTCACCCAAGGCTGCCCATAGATCTGCACCAGTGGCATTGCCATATTGATGGTTCGCAAAGTACTGTTTTAACCCAGCGCGCAATGCCTCATCACCTAAGAGTGCGCGCACCATTACTAACATTCGGGCACCCTTAGCATAGACAATGGCCCCGTCAAACAAGGCATCAATTTCAGCTGGATTATTGACTTGAACGTGGACAGATTGTACCCCGTCAGTGGCGTCGCGTTGTAATGCTGAAGCCGCTTCAGAAGTTTGGAACATTTCCCAAATGTGCCAGTCTGGTTCTAGGGCGTCCACCGCCACATATTCCATCATGTTGGCAAAACTTTCGTTTAACCAGAGATCATCCCACCACTTCATTGTGACTAAATCACCAAACCATTGATGAGCCAACTCATGAGCAATCACCGTGGCAACCAGTTGCTTCATCTCAAGAGCTGTATTGTCAGGATCCAACAATAAATAAGCTTCACGGTAAGTGACTAACCCCCAGTTTTCCATAGCTCCTGCTGAAAAATCAGGCAGAGCTAATTGCCAGGAATGTGGTAATGGATATGGTGTTTGGTAGAAATCTTCATAAAATTCAATGGACCGTTTGGCAATATCCAACGCAAAATCCAATTCATTGGCTTTGTGTGCTTTGGTGCCAAATACGCCGACTTTAACCCCACTCTTAGTTGTGGTCTGTTTGCTTTGCAATTCACCAAAAGCAAACGCCACTAAGTAGGTCGACATTTTTACAGTCGTGTCAAAATAGTGCACGCCATCTTCAACCTTGACTTCGGGCATATTGCTAATTGTTGTTTCGCCCTCATGTTCATCATATTTAATCGCTAAATCAAAGGTTGCTTTGGCTTCAGGCTCATCCACACAGGGGAAGGCTTGACGAGCAAAGTTTGTCTCAAATTGCGTACCAATGATTTGTTTTTTTACGCCGTTTACTTCGTAGTATGAAGGATAAATGCCCATCATGCTGTCCGTTAATGGGGCTGTATATTCAACTGTCAGCGTCACTTCTCCAGCTGCTGGCAATTCAATCCGAATTGCATCCGCATCATTATCCACTTTGAATGGAACAGGTGCTTGGTTTGCCAAAACAGAACTAACCACAAATCCTTTTTGGTGGATTGAAATTTTTTCTGTGGAAGCAGTCCCGGTAATGCTAGTTTTCCCCGCAATCTGCTTTGTCGCACGATTAATGTCTAGATAAACATTGTAATGTGTGGGTTGAAAGGTCTCATAAAAACGTGTTATTTCTGCCATGACGTTCTCCTTATTTTTTTAGAATAAGCTCATTATACGCCATTTGAAAATAAAAACCTATCGCGTATGCTTCATTCTCCTAAAGCCGAAAACAGCTTCTTTTGATGCGAACACTATTGTATGAAACGTCCCTTATCTCGTGTACTTCTTGCATATTCACAAAACGCTGCGCAAAATCTCCTAGGTGCTCAGTGTAAATAAAAAGTTCTGACAGGGACTGATAAAAATCAGTTCCTATCAGAACTAAGCTTAGACTGTTTCCGATCTCTAAACTTTACTAACTGAAATTGGCAGAAAAGCTACCTTCTCTACCTATCTACAAAGTTAAAAACGTTTTTTTACGTTCTCTCACTTTGAGCAACTATAAAGATAAAAGTTTGCGCTTGTCTTGTTTTGTCCCTAATCGTTCGCATGGATATCAAAGGCAGCTAACAAGCTTTCGCCGACACCAGGGGCATCTGGATCATGTTGTCCCTTGCCTTTATCTAGTTGTCGAACTTCCGCCAGCTCTGTTGCCGTCAGTTCAAAATCAAAAATCTCTAAATTACTCTTAATGCGACTTTCATGAACCGACTTTGGAAAGACAATAATTCCTTCTTGGTTTTCAAAGCGCAAAATAATTTGACCGGCATTTTTTTGGTATTTACTTACTAACTTCGTAATTACCGGATCATTCAAAAGTGCTTGATTACCTTGACCAAGTGGCGCCCAGGCCTCTAATTTAACGTTTGCAGCATCCAAGATTTGGCGTAATTCCTTTTGCTGGAAATATGGGTTGAATTCCACTTGGTTAACAGACGGTAGCGTGCTGAACTTTGGCACAAACTGATTCCAAATTTTGGGTGTCATATTGGAAACGCCAATCGAACGAATCTTGCCAGCCCGTTTTGCTTCTTCCATCGCTTGCCAAGCACCTTCAACATCGCCATAAGGTTGATGAATCAAATACAAATCAAGATAATCCAAACCTAGTTTTTCCAACGAAACATCAATGGCTTTTTTGGCTGGTTCGTACCCAAAATCCTGTATCCAGAGTTTGCTGGTTACCCAAATTTGATCACGGGGAATCCCACTATCCTTTACTGCACGCCCAACTTCGGCTTCGTTAAAGTATGCTGCCGCGGTATCAATATGCCGATAACCAAACGCTAAGGCTTGACTAACCGCTTTATAGGTTGAGCCGTCACTAGGAATTTGAAATGTTCCAAAACCGATTGATGGGATTTCGGTACCATCATTTAATTTAAAAGTTGGTGTTTGTTTTTCTGTCATTAGAGAAACTTCCTTTCATAAAATAAATTACTGTTGCGCTTGTTTTAAACTTGAACCAAAAATTTGTTCAATTGCCACTGGATCCCGATGATCAAAGAACTGACTTTCGTGTTTATCCAGGGTAGCTAATTTGGTCATATCATCGGCACTTAATTCGAAATCAAACACGTTAATATTCTCCGCCATCCGTTGTGGATGAACAGATTTAGGAATAACGGTAATGCCACGTTGCAACAACCAGCGTAAAATGACTTGGCCATTTGATTTGCCGTACTTTTCTCCAATTTGGGCAATCGTTTCATTCTTAAAAATGTCGTGTTTGCCTTCTGCAAATGGCGCCCATGCTTCAACACGGACTTCTTCACTTTGATTGAATTTGACCTCAGCCGTTTGTTGATACCATGGATTAACCTCGATTTGGTTAATTACTGGTTTCACAGACATAGTTAATTCCAAATTTTTTAATTGGTCTGCATAAAAATTTGAAACGCCAATTGCCCGAATTTTACCGGCTTGATAAGCTTCTTCAAGTGCACGCCAAGCCCCCATAACATCACCATAGGGTTGGTGCAATAAATATAAATCTAAATAATCAAGATCTAATCTTTTTAATGACGCATCTATTCCCGCTTTGGCCCGTTCATAAGAAAAGTCAGATACCCAAAGCTTTGAGGTCACAAACAATTCCTTACGATCAACCCCGCTTTTCTTAATAGCTCGGCCAACCGCCTCTTCGTTTTGATAAGCGGTTGCTGTATCAATTAAACGATAGCCGGCCTTAATCGCTGCTGTGACGGCATCTTCACACTGTTTAAGATCAGGAACTTGGAAAACACCAAATCCCAATTGTGGCATTTCAACACCATTATTTAATTTTACTGTTGGCACTTCTGTCATATTTATCATCCTTTCTGTTTCTAACACTGCTTATCATAGCCCGGATCGAATTATTTGAAAATTACTAGTTAAGCATGCTAGTATACAGAAAACGTATGCTAAGGAGGGCGCTCATGATTGAAACCTATTTACTGGAAGAATTACAAATTTTCGCGCAAAAGAAAACTCTAGCGAAAACAGCTGCTGCGCTTAACGTAACCCAGCCGACTGTGACTAGAGGAATGCAAAAACTGGAAGATGAATTTGGTGTCCAACTGTTTAATCGGCAACCGAATCGGATTACCTTAACGGAAACTGGCGAACTTGCCGCTAAAGAAGCTGGCAACCTTATTTCAGCCATGCAAACAATGACAGAAAACGTGCGAAATTTTGAACAAAGTCACCAACGCATTAAAATTGGTTCGATTTTACCCGGTCCGTTAATTCTATTACGTTATTTACACAGTCAGCTGAAATCGCAGGTCGAAGTTCACGATCAAGAACTCCTTCAAAATAAAGTTCCTGATTTTTTAACAACGCACGCCTACACACTGATGATTTCTGACCAGAATATCCAAACTAAAAAAATTGCCTCGCAATACATCGGTACGGAAAAATTATCAGTTAATCTAGATCAATTTATGTATCATGCGAACCAGTCCGAAGTTAGTTTTGCTGAACTAAAAGACCTGAGTTTCATCGTGTTGAGTGCGATTGGACCATGGCGGACCATCATCCAAAATGAAATTCCGGATGCTAAGTTTCTTTATCAAGCGCAACGGGATGCTTTCACCGAGATTACTAAGTACTCAGATTTTCCTTATTTCAGCAGCAACCTTTCGAAGTATGACCCACAATTCATTCAACAAACACAAGAACCTGACAACCGTGTGCCTATCCAGCTAAGCGATCCCAGTGCACATATGAAGGTGTTTGCGAATTTTCTCAAACCACAATTTGAGCGCGTGCAGCCTGTCATTAAGACGATGAAACAAAACTGGCCAGAATAATGAGCATAAAAAAACCATCAAATTATGCAAATGAAGAATTTTGATGGCTGTTATCGCTAAATGAAGCTTGGAATTTAAAAACTAAACTCATGCATGTGCCACTTTAAGCACAATGTGTCATTCACACTGACTATTTTTCTCAAGTGTAATCCAGTACCGACGCAAAGCCTCACCCGTTTCTGGATCAGTCACAGTATTTTCGTACACCCCGCCAGCCCTACAAATGGTTTTTTGACTAGCCACATTCTTTACTTCTGCGGTAATAAGAACCCGTTTAATGTGCCGTTGGTGAAATTTTTCCAAGGCTTCGCGTAGCATCTCAGAAGCAATCCCTCGTTTGCGATATGCAGGCACAATGCCATATCCAATATGGCCGCCAAAATTTCGCAAATAGGCGTTTAATGCCCAACGACACGAAATGCCGCCCTTGATAATTCCTTCATCAATATAAAAATACTTGGTAGCTGGTACGCGTGGCGGCTTTGGATCAACACTATTTTGGTGTAATTGCTGCAAAAATTCTGGAAAACTAGTTTGAATGGGTTGTGTTACCGAAACCTGAACAGGTTCATCCTGCCATGCGGCTAGCCACGCCCGAAATGCACCTTCATCTTCTAATTTCAATTCCCTTAGTTTATCCATTTTCCACCTCAGCCATAACAATCTCTACTCAAAAATAGGCAACTTAGCTAGACCACTGCGCAGATTAATGGCATCCCATGGCATATGTTCAGCGATACTCAATCCAACGATATCTGTAATCTGGCCTAAATCCAATAATAACTGAATAACTTCTTTCAATTTCAAATCACCAATTGCTGCTCCGAATTGGTCCCGTTTTAAATATGGTTCTGCTGGCAAAATGGACCGATAGTCATCTGGTGACAAAACATCTAGATCCCAGTGAATCACCAGATGTTTAATTTCGTTCTGTTTAAGCCAAGCGAGAATTGCGCCATGGTCTCCACGAGTTTGTTCAGGAGTTGCATATGGAATTTTTAACGTATTCACCATCTGATCCATCGCGCGCAAATCTCGATATTGTAGACCAGCGAAAAAGACTTGATCCGCAGTTAGCGGATTGGCAACCTGATGACTAAATTTTGGGGCACCCTTTTTCAGCAGATTGGCTACGACCATCTCGTGCACATGGTGGGAGTTCTGATCACTTGAAATATCTGGATGAGCATCCAGCCAAATCATCCCGAAATGATTCGGATAGCGACCGTGCAAATAATCAAATGGGGCTTCTGAAATCGAACAATCGCCACCCAACGTAATGACACGATCTGCTTGTTTTGTCTGTAACGTTTCATAAGTGGTCCGCATCTGCCGTAACAATGTCTCTTCACCATCCACTTTGCTGTGGGTCTCCGCAGTTTGTGAAACTGGAATTTTAAGCGTTTCTGTCGTGCTACTTTGCGGGACAATTGCCGCTAAAATTTCTGCACCAATCACGTAATTCGGATTCATGCCACCTTGCCACTGTGGTAATATTAAACGAACAGTTTTCTTTTTCAAAGGGATCATCCTCCTCAATTCGTATATATGAGATAGCATAGCATCATTAGCAACCGTTTCCAACCCTCGTGTAACAAATATATGACTTGGTGTCCTTGAGCGGAATTTCACTTCAAAACAGCGTATAATAAAAAATAATCTTTATTTAATCGAGGTCTTTTTCATGAAGATAAACTTTCATTCCGCAATTCCTGATGATCTATCTCAAATTATGCGTATCGAAAATGCCGGCTTTTCGTCTGCCGAAGCAGCCACCGAAACCGCCATGCAATCCCGAATTCAAACCATTAGCGATAGTTTTATCGTGGCAACAAATGAGGACAACTTAGATCTAGGTTACGTCGTGGGTCCAGTCATTGCTGCCCGCCATTTAACAGATGATTTATTCACGCAAACTAAAGCTAATCCCGCAACAGGTGGCTACCAGTCTATCCTCAGCTTAGCGGTAGCTCCCGACTGGCGTAATTATGGTGTTGCCGGCAGTCTCCTAAACGAATTAAAAAAAATCAGCCAAGCAAACCAGCGTCAGGGGATTACCTTAACGTGTTTAGCTAACCTGATTCCTTACTACGAAAAGCATGGTTACAAAGTGGATGGTCAATCAGCTTCCAAGCATGCCGGTGAAATCTGGTACGATATGGTTTTAGACTTGACCAAGTGATTAGTAGGGGCTGTTTTGTACATGTATTATCGTATTAAACGCCCAAATTATCGGCCAGCCTCAATGAAAAAAGTCGTCATTTACGAAAAACTGCGATAATCTCTTTGTGATTGTCAGACGGTATTTTCCCCTTTTCCAGTTACAACACCACAACCACTTTTCCGAAACCTTGTTGACCTTCCAGGTATTTGTGCGCTTCAACCACTTGTGAAAAGTTAAAGACTTTGGCTGGTTTTACATCAACATGATACTTTTCAATAAAAGCAAACATTTCTTGAATAGCGGCTGGCGAAACCTCTCCGGAACTAAAGCTGGTCAGATAAGCATTATTGGGAATTCCGGTAATTGGCTCGAAGTTATCCAGTGTCCAAACACCGCCGAGCTCGCCCGTCACATTTTCAATGCCGTAAGGCCGCAAATGCTGCAGTGTATCAGGCACACTTAACGGCCCAATGAGATCCACAATTTTATCAAATTTACCGGTATTCTGAGGTAATCTTTGGCTATTTGGTGCAACAATTACTGCGTCGAAATCAGCCTTTCTCAAGAGTGCTTCTTTTTGCGGTGAACGCGTAGTCCCTGTCACCTGAATTTTACCATCGAAGGCTTTAATCAAGCGTAACACGGCAACCCCCACGCCACTAGTTGCCGCACGAATTAGCACCTCATCAGAAGATTTTATTTGTAAACTTTTAAAAATACCATACGCCGTATAATAGGTTTCTGGAACTGCCGCTAACTTGGCAATGGTTAACGTGGTTGTCACCGGATAAAGCTGCGTATCGGGCAATAACACATACTCTGCATAGCTCCCATCAAATGCGCGGCCCATCTCACCCATGATTGACACGACTTTTTCACCCACATAAAATTTTTGTTCATCGGAAGTTGCCGCAATCTCTCCCGCCACTTCGATCCCAAGGATACGGGGAAACTTCACACTCGGTGATTGGCCTTCACGGGTGAAAATTTCAGAATGATTAATGCCAAATCCCAAAACTTTGACGAGGCTCCATCCGGGTTTAACTTGCGGAGTTGGTACTTCTGTTTGCTCTAAAACTTCAGGTCCACCAGCGTGATTCACAACATAAGCTTTCATAAAAATCCTCCTTAAAACTTGTTCACTCGACCACAACATGCTATTTTAGAGTGAAAAAACGTTTCCGAAAGTGGCGCACATATGCTTAAATACAGTTCTATTATTGTAACTTGTAGTTTCATTATAACCCTTATTTTAAAACACCTGTGGCACTTTACCGATGCTAATCTTCTCGTGAATGGCGGACTATTCGTCATCGTTCTCATTTTCTTGACGATTCTCTTTGCGATTCTCGATCCCCAGTTTCGCCATTTATGGCATTCTTAGAGTCGCGTTTCTATCGACAATCCCCCGTTGAGCGTCCATTTTTAGGCTAAATAAAAAAGACCTCACTAATTTCAGGGTAGTGAGGTCCACTTTCATAAATTTCCAGGAGGGGAATTTAGAAAGAAGTTGTGTACACAACAGTTATTATTTTACACGTCTAACTGATTTATACAAGCAAAAATTGCCCATTTTTAAAATTTATTTAAGCGTTTTCCTAATCAGAAGAAGAACCCTTTGAAATGTAAGGTTCTAGCAGACTTTCTAAGGCCTCAACATTACGAGTTTGAACAAAAATTCGTCCGCTCCCCGTAAAATGATTAACAAGTCCTTCACCAGTCTGAAAACCAAAAGTTCCACTAGCCACCTCAATGTTATAGTCCAAAGTACTTCCCCAGGCCACAACATGACTGTTATCAATCACATAATCCGAAGTACCATCCAAATCAACCGCCAAGATGTCACCATAAGCACTGATCAGCATTGTTCCCGTGCCGCTCGTTTCCATAATATAAAATCCGCCTGTCCCTCCAAGCAACGCATTTTCAGTTTTCTGACGGACCATTCGATATCCGGCGGTCGGATCTACGGCCAAAAATGCTCCCGTATTGAGGCGCCACTGGTGATCACCATTTAACTTTAGTTCTTGAATTGGGCCTGGATTTCCCGGAGCAATTGCAAGTTCGCCATTAGCTGCTGTTCCGGTAGCAGTCGTAATAAAGAAATTCTCCCCCGAAGTCATTTTTCGGCCCAACGCACTCATTAGCCCACCGAATCCTTTTTTTCCGTTATTATTCATATGACCCTCTAAATCGACCTTACCATTGTGGTAAAGCATGGCGCCGGATTCAATCTGAACACGTTCACCCTCATTTAATTGTAATAACGCAATTGGAAATGGACTATTGCCCTTTAACTCATAGTTCATAAAAGTACCTCCTTATCTTTAATATTTTTGATTAAGTTTAAATATAACTTGTTTACTTTGTTATCACATGAAATTGTGCAAATGTGTAATATGCTTTTAGGCCGTCATTTGATATACTAATTAGACATGTTAATTGTTACATAAGCTAAAATACAAAGAAAGGTTGTCAAGAAACTATTAGCATAAAATTTGTTTCATACTTGGAGGAGTCATTGTGAAAAAGATTTTAGTATTATTGGTGGGGATTAGTACTTTACTAATTGCAGGTTGTTCTAGTCAAAACCAAACCGCTCATCATAAAAAAGTAAAACCCGTGGCAAGCACTAAAGTTATAAAAGAGACAAAGGGCGAAAAACAGCTGAAGAAACTAAAAGAAGCTGTTAATACACTATTTATAGACAATTATCACAAGGAAGTTGATCCTTATGATACCATGGATCAAATTAATAAATTACATGAAGAGGTTTATCATTTATCAGGGTTTAAATCTGAAAAGAAAAAATTGATAAAAGATATTGATTATGCGGAATCACATTTAGCTAGTGCTAAGAGTTCTTCTATTCAAACAAGCAAAGAATACTCAATCGAAGAAGCATCCCAAAAACTAGAAAGTGAAAAAAAGGACTCTTCTAGCAAATCCAAAGCAGAATCTAAAGCAGCGGTAGAATCATCAAAAACAGCTGAATCGAAAGCAGAAAAAACGTTGAAGGCCAATCAACTTAATAGTGAATACCCACTTATCTCAAGCAAATTTAATTTAGATCAATTAACTGATTATTCTTCTAATGACTTATTTGGTAAGCAAGTAAGAGCTAGCGGTACAATAATTAGCCTTGGCGCTGACTCGCTGAAACAATACCATATCTTATTACAAATCAATAACTCAGACGCTGAGCTATTGATAGTAGAAGACAAAAAAACCACTGGAAAAATTACCGAAGGAGATAATATAACCGTTTATGGCGTAACTAACGGAAAAAGTAAAATTACAAATACCCAGATTAACACAGGGATTTCGTCTATGTACTTAAACGATAAGATTGTCCTTTTTATGGTTGATAAAGTTTCAAAACAAAGCTAAGCTTGTTTACTGAAAAAATACTATTAAAACTTAATGCTGATATTTCGATGTGAGGAACTAAATCCCTCACATCTTTTTTGTATAAGATTAATAGCACTATCCACATTTTTCAATAAAAAGCTTTCAAAGCTAACTGACCAACGCCTTATGTGTCAGCTATCCGTTGTAATCCGATTGCGTCCTGTTTGTTTCGAATGGTACAAATCTTGATCGACTCGCTCAAAAAGAGCTTCGCCACCGGGATCGCCATCCCTTAATTGCGAGACTCCCAGTGAAATTGTTAACGCAATTTTTTGCTGGTGATCAACTTTGACACCCAAGTTTTGAACCTTTTGCAGACATCGTTGGGCAATTTCATTAGCTTCAGTCAAACTGGTATTAGGCAACAAGATACAAAATTCTTCACCACCTGTGCGATATAAGCAGTCTTGCAACTGCTGCGCATTTAAATCATTTTTCAACTCACGACTCAGTGTTGCCAAGGCTACATTACCAGCTTCATGTCCGTAATTATCATTGATGGCTTTGAAATGATCGATATCAAATGAAACCAAACACAATTTTAAGCTACTATTGTAAAGCTGATAAGCGTGCTGCAGGTCCATTTGAAAGGTGCGCCAATTGCGTGTTTGAGTGAGATCATCATACGTGGCTTCAATTTCCAGCTGTACTTTTTTCTTATGATCTTGACGCAGCAACATTTTGTAGTAAAACGTCACGACCGTGGCAATCACGCTCGCACTAAGTAATGTCAACGCAGTTTGATAACTGGCATTGTGCGTATAAGCTAAATAGCCCCAGAGAACAACATTTGTAACCACGTCCACAAACAAGCGGACTTGTCGATGCTCATCAAAGGGGAAAAAATAATGTCGTTCTAGTGTTAGAAGTCCCGCAAAAACAATCAAAAACAACAGCAAAGTAATGAGATTCGCAAATTGCCAGTTTGTTCCGCCAACAATGATAATGAATAGGAAAAAGTTGGCAGCGATAGTCGTCAAAATGAGTTCCAGCGTTTTTAACACTGAAATCAAACTTGTCAGTGTTAAGAATTGAATACCGACCAACAAATTAGCTGTAAAATCGTTCGTAATTTGTCGGCTGACTCCCAGTAAACCAATTGATAATAAAACGGCATAGCCGACGTAAATTAATTCTGTCCGCCATGGTCGTTCATCAAATTTCACGTTATTAGGATCCACCAAGTGCATGAGCAGTTGTAAAATCCCCACAAAACCGATGTTAAAAAAGGTCATTACTAAAGCTGCATATAAAAACGTTGTCATCTTCCATTATCCCCGTATATTCATGAATCACACAATTTCTATTTTACCAGTATACGAAGAATAAATGTATTTAATTTAACCCTATTATGCAATTGCTTTACAATTTCAAAATTTGTTTAAAACGATCCATGTTTTCATCATGTAGTTGATGACTGACAAAAATAACAGTGAGTTCTTTTTGTTGCAAGATATTATTTTCAACCCGCAGTGCGCTCGGTTTTGATAGGTTACTAGTAGACTCATCAAATAAGAATAGTTTTTGCTTTCGTAGCAAGCCACGGGCTAAAGCCAACCGTTGTCGTTGCCCTCCAGATAAGTTCTGTCCATTTTCCCCAGCGGAAGTTTCTAACCCGTTTGGCATTTGACAAATTTCCTGCCATAAATCAGCACGTATAAGCGCATCTTGAATTGCTAGTTCACCGAACTTTTCTCCCAATTCCAAATTATACCTGATTGTATCATTAAAAATATACGGAGTTTGATCAATATAAAGTACCATTTCGTGAATACTTTCGAGTTTGCAATCTCTTAATTGAACACTGTTCATTTCAATTGAACCTTGATAACGACGCAATTGTCCGGCAATAATCTTCAAAATAGTACTCTTCCCTGTTCCTGATTCCCCAATCAACGCTACCTTATCACCTTGATTTAATTCTAAGTTGAAGGAACGAAAGACATCCTTAAGACTATCTGGATAGCGAAAAGTTAAATTATTAATCTCCAGTGAAAATTTTTGTTGATTTGGAATGGTCGTCAATTTCTCTTGATGAAAATCTCCTTCACCCAGGTCATACTTATCGAAAACTGGACGAAGTGCCTGCATTTGCGTCAAAATCGGAGCAAAAACAGCAAGTGAATTAAAAACATTATAGGAAAGGTTAGCAGATGAGGCAATGACACCAATGGGAATCATTTTTTGAATCGCCAAAAAACCTGTCCATCCTTCAACCAGTGTTTGTCCAATAATATTGCTGACACCAGCAACATTATTGGCAATGGCTTCATATCGAACTTGATGTAACTTGCGTTCGATTAGTTCACGGGTTGCGTGAGTAATACGCTGACTTAGCTGTTGCTCAACTCCAAAAATTGAAAATGTTGAAAAACCATGTAAGGCATCATTAATAATTCCTAATAAATGTTCATTGCTTTGCGTTGTAGATAAATTCGTCTTTGCTAATTGTTTGTGTACAATTTGAGGCAATATGACTGTAAAAAAGGACATAACAAAGACGACTGGCAAGAATGACCAATGAAAATGCCACAACGCAATTAAAGAAAATAAGGGATCCGTAACAATCTGTACTAATAAAAAAAGTTGATTAAATCCGTTTTGTTCGATTAACGTCGTATCATTAGTTAACCAGGAAGCATACGTACCTGTATCCTTACTGTTGAAGGTTTCCATAGAGGTTCGTTGAATTTTATAAGCAATATCTTTTCGCAAAGCTAACCCCATATATTGCACTGTTGCTTCCCGTACGTACTCCGTCAAGCCGAGGGTGACTGAAAGTACTAGAAAGACACCAATATCAATCAAGATATACCTTAAAAAGCCCTGAATATTCAGAGCAACTAAATTATTAAAGATATATGTATTAATGAGAGCGTGAATTACTCTCAAAACTGAGCAAATAGCAACTAAAAAACTGGTCTCTGCAAAACGTCTTGGTTCTTTTCTAATATATAGAAATAGTATTTTCATCTTGGTCTCTCCCTCTTAATTATTTTTCGTTACTCTATTATGTAAATGCAATCCCTTCTCATAAAAACGCAATCAGCTGTAGTTAATTACAATCAATCCGCTCCAGATTTCCTTATTTTAATTTAATATAATTAAATTAAAATAAGTTTGGCCTAATTCTACACCTTTTCAATTTTTAAAGCGATATACATTTCAAATATTTTTGTAGAAAAAAACTTGCTATGAGAATAGCAAGTTAATTTTTAGACCAAATATAAATTTTTCTTTATTCTCGCAGAATACTGCTTAATTTCTTTCCTCTAGCCAGTTCATCCACTAACTTGTCCATGTAGCGAATAGCTTGCATCTCCGAATCACTAATATTTTCTACTCGTACGCCACAGATCACACCGCGAATCAAATGGGCGTGAGTATTCAACGGACCAGCAATTAACTGCCCCAACGTTGCTTTTTGTGCCACCGAACCATCAACAATTGTTTGCTCGCCCCAAAGCCAGTGCAAAACTGTGTCCAACTCGGCTTTTGTGCGCCCTTTTCGAGTAACTTTATCTAGGTAAAGCTGATACATTTTTGTCATCGGAAGTGCCATTAACTTGCTTTTATCCATCATGTTGCCTCCTTATATTATGCAATTCAAAAGAATACGCCTGTGTCTTTATATTAAATTATACCCTGAATTCTCATAGCCCAAAAGCAATTTAAATTTATTGAAAAAGAACGATTATATATTGTTTATCGATAAAAATCGTGGTAAACTCACCTTAACAACACTACGAGGTGAATATGATGAAATTTCGACAACTTTTTTTGAATTTGGCTTTGCTTGCCATTGCCCTGTTACTCTGGCTGGTGGGCTTTTTGTATCTCATTCAAGTCCTTACCGGTCCTAAATTACAGCACCCAGTTGTAATCGCCTGTTTGGGCGTTACCGTTTTGGGGACTGTCATTTTAGGAACTCAAATCATGTACTTTTTACATCGCATGTTAACATTGATTGCCAACCATCAAGCTTTTTCGACAACTTCGATTGTGCTCGTAAAAAAAATCCGTCGGGATATCGGAATTGTCAGCCTTTGTTTTATTTTTGCGATGCCATTCTTTTTCACGGTTGCGCAACTCGACGACGCTCCCGGGGTGGTGTTACTCGGATTTGCAACGGTTTGTGCACCCTTTGCGGTTTATATCCTTTCGCAAATCATCGAAGACCTTTTCACAAGTGCCCTTAATTTGCAAAAGGATCATGACTTAACCATTTAGGAGGGATAACCAATGGCAATTCAAATTAACCTAGATGTCATGATGGCTAAACGCAAAATGAGTGTCACCCAGTTGGCAAGTGACGTCGGGATCACAATGGCCAACATCTCAATTCTAAAGACCGGGAAAGCCAAAGCCATTCGTTTCTCTACGCTCGAAAAGATTTGTAGCGTGTTAAACTGCCAACCCGGCGACATTCTTGAATATGTACCAGACAAAAAATAAATGATGTCTTTTCAATGGCGTGTTCTCTTGAACTTGTCAATTCTAGGATCATCTAGAAGCAATTTTTATTGGAAGCTGGTCAGTTACTTTATCTATTTTGAGCCTACTGTTCTTTTTCAATAATCTAAAGTTCTTAAAACTGCTGCCATTAACATTCTGGAACTTATTTGTTACAATAACGGAGACAATGAAATATTGGTAAGTACAGGCGTAACCAAAAATAACAGTGCCGTTGACGTGAAAGGGAAACTTATGTCGACAGTACTTTTTTAATTTTAATGAGTTTGGTTGCGGGGATTTTAACGGGCATCGTTGGAATGGCGTCTTTAACGCCCTATCCAGTTTTATTGGCTGTGGGGCTATTTGCAATTTTCCTAGCAATCCTATTGGGGTACAAAGCGTATTTTTAAATAAATTAAATTTAGTCATAGTAAAACCCCCGAGCTTGGATAACAATCTCGGGGGTTTGCTTCAAACCGGGACCCTTTTTTATAATGTTTGACGAAAACAAGGGTGTTCCTATCACTAGAATGCTTTCTCAAATGTGCCTTCCCAAGGCTTCAAGCCCCTGGCAGCCCAAGCACAAATTTTCAGATATTTAGTTTTTTAGGAAATAGCCTGGGGCTTCCCTAGAAAATAGCCCTGAATTGCGGTACATGGGTATTTCTTCAAAATGAGTGATAATTCGTTTTGCGTTTCAATACCTTCGATGACAAATTCTTTGTGATACTTTTTTGACAAGCCATACCAATAATCAAGCTCTTTTAATAAAGTGACCGAATCTTCTTTCGGACGAAAATTTTGCAAAGCAAATTTAAACTCCGTGACGAAGCATCTCATTTTTTCAATATTTTCCCGTGAGTTTCTCCCCGTCCCCACATCGTCCACGCAAATTTTCAGCCCACTTTGATCGTACTTTTGGATAAAACTTATTAGCTCGGTTTGCGAAACGTCGTGGTTACTACGTTCTGTCAGTTCAATATATAAGTCTGTGGCGGTTTTTTGCTTCAAATCCTTCAGCATCTCTAAAAATGCAGGATCCACAAACTGGTAATCCTCAAGATTGATTGAAAAGATTTTAACCTGCTTACTTACATGCCCAATCACCTGTAAGGCTAATGCTTCTAATTCTTCTGGGGAAACCTGGTGAAAATCGGTTTGTGTCTGCCACTTACCTTCCTTAAAAACACGCATTAGTAATTCATACCCAATAATTCGCTTCTGTACTTCGTTTCCCGAATACTTCGGCTGTCCAAAAAAAGTTATCATTTTGTCCTCCTGACTAATGAAATAAAACTGCCAATCAATATTTAAAAAGTACGCACGATTTCCATAACTTAGCCCTATTATTTTATGGATGAAATTTTTTAACTCATCTTGTAGCCTACTAAACAAACAGGACCTTGATTTTATGGATAATCACGTTATTAATTAACGTCATTAAGTTTGAATTAGCATTCCCATTTTAAAAATTATTAATTTGGCCTAGTCACTTATTATCGTTCCGAAATTAGCAGTAATTTCATGATCAAAATAATCGTACGGGTGTACAGACATAACTTGTTAATACTTCTTAGAAGATTACACGCATAAAATGTAAATGACGTGGTAAAATAATAAATAACCGCATATGCTTAACACCCGAAAGTAAAAAAGATCGCCATGCCAGCAGACTAAAATGTCGAGGTAGACGTTAGTTAGATTATAACCCAATATTAATATATAGGGTAAACTAATTTCACTGAAACTGGTTCTCAAAAAGACGGTGGTTAGCCACCAAAACCGGCACATGACTTATGATTCACGGGTGAAAAACAACGCGTAAGTCTTCTAAAAGACATCAAAGGATCTGATTATATTGAGCTTTACTCTTACAATGCTCTCTTTTATGTTATCTTTGATTACCAATCTCATTATGCTTACTGGTTTTATCTCAGTGGTTTACTGGCTGCAAGAAAGATTAGATTTGCAACGCGATACCAATAAGACCAAAACACAGACCCTGGAAATTGGTGCCATCACTTTCTTTGTTTTATTACTGTTTGGTGAATCATGGGTCAACACCTATCTTGGTCCCAATGCATTTGGCCTTCATTGGACTTTCCTAAATATGATCATTGTGACCATGTTTCTTTCAGTTGTGAAAATGCCCAATGTGATCATTGCCTTTATTCAGGCGATTATTTTATTTGTGTACCTATTCATCTACGCAACTACATTTGCTTACATTCTGGTTCCACTATCTTTTATTTTTGTGGCAGAATTGTTCACTCTTCATAGGAAAAGCCATGTAATTTTTGCCAGACGGTGGCTAACATACCCGGCACTGGCACTTCTTGCAGCGACTGTCATCCTTTTAATTTATTATACCGGAACCTATAAATTGGATTCTTTATTCTGGTTGCGCCAACTAGGAGCATTAACATCTTTGAGTATTGCGGGAGTCGAATATACACGTATCATGGACGGGGTTCGAAAAAAGGATCTGGTGACCGCAGAAAAAGCCAGTCATGATAGTTTAACGAACTTAAAAAATATGAGTACTTTTGAAAATGATTTGGAACATGCCTACCAACAATATGTCACGAGTAGTACCAAGTATTACCTTTTCGAGATTGATATTGACTACTTTAAAAATATAAATGATACCTATGGACACCTCGCCGGAAATGCCATTTTAGTTTCGGTGGCAAAATCTTTAACCGATCTATCAAATCATTTAGCAGCCGATGCTTACCGTTTAGGTGGTGAGGAGTTTGGAATTTTAGTGTTTTGTAAAACTGATGACGCGGTTGTCAGCCACCAAATTTCCGAGCAAATTCTAAATAATATTAGAAGTCTCAATGTCGGTCCCATTGACCAAAATATTCACCTAACCGTTTCCCTTGGCGAAGGCGTTCCGCAAAGAAAACATTATAGTTTTCAAGATGTTTATGAAGAGGCAGACCGCAATCTGTATAAGGCAAAACGCTCCGGCCGTAACCGCGCAATTTTGTCCGATGCACTCCTGAGTTAAATACCAGTCATATTCTGTCCCTTCGCAAACTATTTCAGTTAGATGAACCCCGTCATGTGTCATTCCATTTTTATATAATTTCCTCTTTGCAAGGCAAGCTGATAACCACAGCTTACCCACACAAAGGGGAATTTTTTGTTGGACAATACTTTATCTTGGATTTTAAATCTTCTAAACCACTTAGAAGTTCAACCAATAACGAAATAATCATTTTACTAGCATTTCTACACGCATGAGGTTATAGTTACAATAAGTTAATATTTATTTACGACTTTTGCTTTCCATCCCTAGAAACGCAGAATAAAGGAGGTTCAACTAGTGAAAGCGGATCAAGCTGAAGGCTCACAAACACTAAGTTTTCCTGCCCTGACTGCTATGGTGGTCGGTTCAATGATCGGTGCCGGAATCTTCATGCTTCCGCGACGGTTTGCAGAAACAACTGGGGTTTATGGTGCCATTTTAACGTGGATCATCGCCGGCGCAGGAATGCTCATGCTGGCTTTCGTCTTCCAAACGTTGGCCATTCGCCAGCCTAAACTAAATGCTGGGGTTTTCGCTTACGCAAAGGCTGGCTTTGGAAATTACATGGGATTTATTGCTGCGATCGGATTTTGGGCGAGTGCCTGTGCGGGAAACGTAACCTACCTCGTCTTAATCAAATCAACACTCGGTTCCTTCATCCCCGCATTTGGTGAAGGTGACACTATTATTGCCATAATTAGCTCGTCAATTCTCATTTGGGCCTTCGTTGGCTTAATTTTGCGTGGGATTCAACAAGCTGCAATCATCAATACCATCGCCACCGTGGCAAAACTGGTGCCAATTATCACCTTTGTTTTATTTGTTGTCTTTGCTTTTAAGCCGGCTATTTTTGTGGAAAATCTGATGGGGACTTTTTCTGGAACAAACGAAACCTTGTTTACGCAGCTTAACGCAACTATGTTGATCACTGTGTTTGTTTTCCTTGGCATAGAAGGCGCTAGTATTTATTCCCGGTATGCAGAGAATCGAAAAGCAGTCGGCCACGCCACCGTTTTAGGTTTCCTCTCTGTATTGGCTCTGTTTGCACTCGTCACGCTCCTTTCTTACGGCATAATGCCACGTGCAGAAATTGCGCAGTTACGGCAGCCCTCGCTTGCGGAGATCATGGCAAATATTACCGGTACGTGGGGCAGCATCCTAATTAGCACCGGTTTAATTATTTCTGTCTTAGGCGCTTACCTTGCCTGGACTTTAATGTCAGCAGAAGTGCTACTGGCAGCAGCTAAAAATCGAGATATGCCGCGATTCGTCGGTAAAAAAACGGCCAAAGGTGTTCCCAAAAACGCCCTGCTGATTTCGGCCGCTTTGACTCAACTCATTCTCATTGCCACCTATGCTGCAGAAGGTGCGTTAGATTTTGCGTTAGACCTCACCAGTTCATTAGCCCTTCTCCCGTTTTTCCTGACGGCTGTTTATGCTGTCAAAATTGCTTTGAACCGCGACGGCTATTTGACTGTATCTGTGCAAAAATGGCGCTTCGAACTTATCGTTGCTTGCATTGCCGCGATTTACACTGCCTACCTTATTTATGCGGCCGGATTAGAATATTTATTCCTGGCCTGTCTCTTGCTTGCACCTGCGACATTATTTTATGTTTTCGCAAGGCGTGAACAAAACGTCCTGCTTTTCAAACTATATGAAAAACTGATTTTTATTATTTTAGTCAGTGGCGCAATTACTGCAATTTTCGGCTTGTCCACTGGCTGGATTGCTATTTAAAAGGAGGTAAACAATGATGACTCACAAATCTAAAAAATTCGGTGTTTATTCAGAAGTCGGACAATTACGTAAGGTGCTGGTATGTGCGCCAGGGCTCGCACATAACCGCTTAACGCCTTCCAATACGCACGAATTATTGTTTGATGATCTGCCGTGGGTTCAAGAGGCCCAACGAGATCATTTTGATTTCGTTTCCAAAATGGAGGCTCAGGGAATTGAAGTTTTGGAACTACACCGCCTCCTTCAAGAAACTTTGGCCGTTCCCAAAGCCAAAAAATGGCTCCTAGATCGAAAAATTACTGCAAATGAAGTGGGTGTCGGCCTCGTGACAGGCACGCGCGCATTTCTTGAATCTTTAGATCATAAAACGTTAGCCGAATACTTGATTGGTGGTCTTTCAACTCGTGAACTTCCCAGTGATTAT
The DNA here is from genome assembly GCF_047220215.1 of Pediococcus siamensis. Classification (GTDB taxonomy): domain Bacteria; phylum Bacillota; class Bacilli; order Lactobacillales; family Lactobacillaceae; genus Pediococcus; species Pediococcus siamensis. The sequence goes on along the minus strand of NZ_CP178375.1, from coordinate 482,064 downwards.
CGCACTAGTTACCTAGATTTGGCGCAAAATTCTGCTAGTTTTGAGGAATATCTCATGCCACCTCTGCCCAATACTTTGTATACACGAGACACTACTTGTTGGATCTATAATGGCATGACTTATAATTCGCTGTATTGGCAAGCACGGCGTGACGAAACGTTACTCATGAAAGCGATCTATACCTTTCATCCTCAATTTGCAGATGAAAAAATCAATATTTGGTGGGGCGATCCGGAGCAAGATTGGGGAAAAGCAACCCTTGAAGGCGGTGATGTGATGCCAATCGGTAATGGCGTAGTACTTATTGGAATGAGCGAACGGACTTCTCGCCAAGCTATTACCCAAGTGGCAAGTGCTCTTTTTAAAGCTAAGGCGGCGCAGCGCGTGATTGTGGCGGGAATGCCTAAGCTGCGATCCGCAATGCATCTGGATACTGTGTTCACTTTTGCAGATCGGGATATTGTCACAGTTTACCCGCAAATTGTGGATAACTTGCGAACTTATTCCATTTATCCAGACGATGATTCTGGCAAGGCATCTGTGGTTACCGAAAAAGAATCTTTCCTTACTGTTGTCGCGAAAGCGTTAAATTTGAAGAAATTCCATACCGTTGAAGCTGCTGGTAACGCGTACCTGGGTGAACGCCAGCAATGGGACAGTGGAAACAACGTTGTGGCTCTCAAACCGGGAGTTGTCATGGCGTATGATCGCAACACTCAAATCAATACTGCCTTGCGTAAAGCTGGCATTGAGGTTATCTCGATCAGAGGTGCAGAACTCGGTCGTGGTCGTGGCGGGGGTCACTGTATGACCTGCCCAATTTTGCGAGATCCGGTAGAATATTAGAAATTTAAAAAATTAGTGCCACAAAAACGAGACTGTAAAGTGAACCCCCAAGATTGGACAGAAAAAATCCAATCTTGGGGGTTTCGTTATGAGTAAATATAATTTCGATTTTAAAGTTAAAGTTGTTACCGAATATTTAAGTGGTCAAGCAGCATATTCACTAGCAAGAAAGTATGAAATTGGTAGCTGTACTACCATTTCAATTTGGATTCAGCGATTTGAAAGATTTGGTATTAAAGGACTTCAGCCAAAAGCCATGGATTTAGAATACACTAGCCAGTTTAAAGTTGATGTATGAAACTGGAGAAAACAAAATCGGGCCTCGCTTCCAGTAACCGCCTTACACTTTAACTTATCTTCGCCAAGTACGATTTGGCAATGGGAAAAGAGATTTGAGGCATTGGAAATTGTGATTAGTGCTGGCTAACCAATTAGATTTCGAACATTTTCATAAATGGACTAATTTTCCTTACTGGATAACGGCTACGGATGTTTTATCTCTTGATCCAGAACTCAGACAGACCATACCAATTTCTAAATAACGTTCACATTACCCTGCAACATAAAGATTGGAACCAAATTGGAAATCCGCGAAGAAATGGACAAGTTCCTTACTTTATCTTCAGAACACATCACTAAAATTATGTTTTCTCAAAATGGTTACAGTTTTACTTCAATTAGCGTATACAGAATCAGCATGACGAGAATAGAAAAATCTTTAAAGTCATTCGTATCTCAAGAAATCTTGAACAAACAAGATTTATGTAACGATCTCATGCCAAGAACCTCTATCTCAAAATAGAACACAATAAACAAGACACGTCTTTTTGAAGATCATTAAATTTAATCAGTAGCTTGGACTAGCTGTATCTAAGGTCGAACACAAAAGAAATGATTTTTCTAATCCCACCCATTTTGGCGTTCATTCATTTAGCATTCAGCAGCAAGGTTACTTTAACGTAAATAGCTCTTTTCGTAGTATTCCTCATTACGTTTCAGGTGATTTACAGCAATTATTTATCTTCTAAATAAGTTTCATGATAAATAATTTTTGTTCTTATTGTAAGTACTCATTAACAGCAATTTTACTCGGACTCCATTCTTGTTTGTCAAGTTCAAGTAACAATCCATAAAGGGCACCATAGAGGTTAGCATCATTTTCGAAATACGCTTTAACTATTTCTGGTTTTGTCAATGTTTTAGAGAGTATAGGTACATCTTCTAATAATTGGCTATATTGTTTATTAATCGTTTGAACAACAATCGGCTCTGCACTAATACCACCACCAATAGCATATTTTTCAAGGTCAACAACCGATTGGATATTTAAAATTAGATATGCAATACGGCGGCAATATTGTTCAAATAAGATGTTGGCAACATGATCTTTTTTAATTTTTTTGAATACTGCAATACCATCATTTTTTTGAATTTCTGGATATTTATCAGCAATACTTGAAATCAAATTAACGGCAGATCCATTAAAACCAACCAATTGATCTAATCCTGATTGCTTCATATCTGTCACCATAAAGCTCAGTTCTCCAGCCTGAAAATTCTTTCCTTGTAACAAATGACCATTTACTATAATGCCGCCCCCAACACCTGTTCCTAGTACAATTGCGGCAGCATTATCGATGCCTTTAAGTGACCCTAACCATTGTTCTGCTAAGGCTGCTGCCTTCCCATCGTTTGTAACTGAAATTATTAAGGAAGAATATCTCTTTCTGATTTCTTCTTTAAAATTTAAATTATCTAAAAAAGGTAAGGAGCCACCAAAATGAACGATCCCCTTTTTTGTATCTATCTTTCCTGGACAACTAATTGCCACTCCACGAATTAAAGAAATATTCTGATTAATGATACTAAATAAGCATTTTAAAAATTCATCCAAATTTTTAGTTGGTGTGGGTAAACTTTTCTTTTTTAGTAAGTTACCTGAGCGGTCAATAACACCATACTTAAGATTGGTACCACCAATATCTATACTAAGAAAATTCTTTTGCATCTTATTTTTACCTCCATAAAAAATGTGGCTTTTTCAAGCCACATTTAAACATCAAATCAATTTTTTTCGGTTAGCAACAACATTTGATATTCTTTCATAGGCAAGTGCGTATAAGTATCATTAGTAACTACGTCTGAAAAATGTTTTTGTGTCATATTCCAAGCATCAATTAATTCTGCCGAATATTTTTTCTTATCAGGCAAAAAATCGAGCCATTCAAATTCCGAATGATTTTGACCAAAATAAATTAAAATTTTCTTCTTATCTGGCCGTGCCCCGGCTGCTAATTCCCAATGTGGACCTGTAATGGCTTGCGGAATAACGTATTTAAAGCCCTCACTGTCCATGAGATCCTTAAGATAGTTAATGCGTTTATAGCTCTCACCATACAGTTTTCCACCGTGTGCCCACCAAATTGGTCGTAAAGTATCAGGCTTATCAATATAGACCTCTCCATGGGTTGCACCGCCACCTCGAAGTATTGTACGTGCAAACAAATCAAACATTTGTTGACCAGTCATGTCGCCCCAGCCATAATCAATATTTCCTTCATAACGCATTTCATCAACAATGACCGGTTTTTGATATTCAGAAATCCATTGTGGGACAAAGAAAACTTCATCTGTCTGCACACCTAAATGTGTAATCCATGGTTTGCTATAATCATACCAATTGGTCCTATTCCCCTTATGTACGGGTGGATCATACCAATTATGAACTGATGTTAAGTGACCACTAGGATCCTCATCTTGTATGGTTTGGCCAATACTGTCCCAACTTTTTAAATCAATTTGACCAACCTTATCCATCAAATCGTATTCATTGGCCATTGACCACCAGACATTTTTATAACTTGCAAAACGCGCAATAACATACTGCAGATAGCGAATATTATTTTCTTTGCCCATCCGAGCAAATCCCCAGTGATCATAAGGCTGAAACAAAATAATATCTGCTTCAATTCCCAACTGATCAAGCGCTTGTATGCTTTTTTCAAATTGATCGAAATAAACGGAGTTAAATCTCGTGAAATCAAATCCTATTTTCTTCGGATACCATTCAGAGTAATCAAAGAGACCATCAGTGATTACAGTTGGCTTGCCTTCAAAAGGATACATCTCGGGTTCAAGCGTATTGAACTTCGCACTTTTAGGGAAAATTGACATTCTTATTTTATTAAACCGAGTAAGTTTCAAAGATTTCAGTGTTTGCTTACGAACTTCTTTTGGTTGGAGAGCCCATTCATAGGCAGTGGTCCCAAAAGGAATATATCCAGAACCATCTGCATAACTAAAATGTGTCTTTCCACTAACAATTACAGGCCCATGATTTCCTTCTTCAGGTCCTACACATTCGAACACGTCTGTCTGATTATTTAATTCCGGAACATTTGAAATGGTTTTAACTTCCCATCTTCCTTCTGAAGAAGGCATGTAACGTACTTTATAGACGCCTTCATCACTGTAGAACCCACGCACTTTTACTTGGTGCTCATTTTGTCTAAAAATAGCACTTAGCTCCACTTCTGTATATGGATTCCCATTGGACGGCCCTCTCAAGATCAATTCATATTGACGCCATTTTTTTATTTTTTTCATTTTTTCCCTTTCGTATTATCTATCCTGTTTTATGACAACTGGATTACTTTGTTTCTTCCGAGCAAGTGCCATGAAAGTAAACACAACTGCATCAAATAAGAACAAAACAGCAGCAATCATAAAGCTCGTAACTGAATCTGTTTTTCCAATTAATTTTCCAAGGAGAGCAATAGTGTATGGTGATAAAAATGACGCCACATTATTACCAGCCATAGCAATCGAAATAATTAAATTCTTTGATGCGGAAGGAACATCATCCATGATCGCGCCATAAACATAGGGTACAATAAGTGCTGTTGAAGAAGTTAAAACGAGAAACACCGTGTACATAAACATGTTTGCTGAATGAGCCATTCCTATCATTCCAATGCCACCAATAATCATGACAACAACTGGAGTATAATGTCTTAACACTCTAAAAATTGGACCATAGAACATGGTGATGGCTGCACCAAGAATTCCACCAATGGCTAATGAAGTTGATAAAAATCCTTGATTTGACAGCTTCAATTCTTGGATAGCTAAGCCTGAACCAGTATACGTCGCCATCATGCCATTGAAGTATACAAAGAGCATCAAGATTCCCATCCAAACAATTGGTGAGACCTTTCCTGTCTTTGTTTTCTTATCTTCCACTTCTTCTGAAACTTCTTTTTGATATAGAGTTTCGCTCTTTTTGGGATATCCCCAAACAAATAACAGTATTACTGGAATGATTACCAAATAGACGAAGTATGCACTATGCCATCCCCAAACTAATAGTAATCCCGCAATAAACGTTGCAACACTACTTCCAAAAGCCGAAATTGCAGAACGAATACCAAGAAGATTACGTTGCTCGTCGCCGTGAAAAAAATCACCAATTAAACTAACTGCTAATGGCGTATACATCCCGGTACCAGCACCAAATAAGAATCGACCAACCTCAACTATTGTAAAGTTGTCAGTAAAGGCTGGAATAACGCCACCAATAAGAGACACACTCAGACCTAACAGAACTGTATTTCTTTTACCGATCAATTTAACGATCCAAGTACTTAACAAAATAAAAAGCATAACCGAAAATGAAGGAATCGTAATTAATGCCTGTACAGATGTCGTAGACTGATTTGAAAAATACTTAACCATGTTTGGAACTGTTGCTGAAACAGCACTAGAGGCTTGCATTGTAAGCGCAATGGATAACAAGCCTATTTTTAATGCACGTTTGTTGTATGAACTTGCCATTTTTAATCCTCCTATATTTTAAACGCCAATTACAATTTTCACCGGTGTTTTGTAATCGTTTTCTTTTATGGAACACCATTATATTAAAATTTATTTGAATTAACGTCAACACAATTCTACTAGAATACAGCTAGAATAGTGACGATTGATATAAAAAAGAGTTTCGTTACTTGCCATTAAGTAACAAAACTCTTTTATAATGAATTTCGTTTTACTAAATCCGTTGAAACCAATACCGTTTGTGGCTTCCATTTTTTCCATGCTACCTGTGCTGCCAATTGCTGAACACACTGATTCACAATTTGTTTAATTGGCACGTGAATAGTTGTCAATTCCGGAGAAATTAGCTGCCCTTCTGGAATATCATCAAAACCCATAACAGCAATCTCATCTGGTACGTTAACCCCATTTATTTGTAACTCTTTAATTAAATGAACTGCCATTACATCGTTCTCACAAAAAATTGCTGTCGGTCTATTTTTACGATCAATGAGCCTTTCAATCTCTTCATTATGATCTGGCATCAAAGTCGTTGGCGAGAACGTAATGTAATTATCAGCGGTTATTTCTATCTTTTTTTCATGGAGAGCCGCATAAAAACCACGTCGTCGTTCCTGGAAATTTGAAATCCATACTTGTGAGGCAATGTACCCGATTTCTGTATGTCCACGACTGATAATATATTTGGCTGCGTTGTAAGCGCCTTTATAGTTATCCATCGTCACAAAATCTGCCGTCAAATCAGGAAAGTAAGTATCTACAAATATTGTATATGTAATCTTATTCCTCATTTGCTGGACTTGTTCAGATGTCATATCACTGCCCAAAATAATTGTCGGAATATCAGGCGTTTCAGATACAATGCTATTGAGCTTTTCATCAAACTGACTAATGTTCAAAATTTCTATTTTAAACGAGCTATCAGTCTTTGCGCATAAATCAGCTAGCCCCGTTACTAAATTATCAAAAAAGGGAAGTGAACGATAATTTGCGCCAATCATTCCGTTTTTACTGGTAACAACTAATAATCTGACACGTGCCAACGCCCGCTTATCATTTTTTCTTCGATTTCTGAGAACATGATAACCAGTTTGGTCAATCACTTTAAATATTCTTTTTCGAACTTCATCACTTATTCCAGGTTTCCCGTTAACCGCAATCGAGACGGATGAACGGGATACATGTGCTAACCGCGCAATATCTTCCATTCTTATAGCCATTTTATCACCAGCATCTTGCCGCTATTCTACTAGCGTAAAGTTTAATTCTATCTAAATTATAATTTAAACTCAAAATTAATTCAATTATTTAATTGGCAGTTTATGAATTCCATATGCTTAGTCTAACTAGACTTTAAAATCTCTACACAAAAAGTAGTTCTACAATATCTGTTGTTGGTAATAGAAATTTAACTATTACTGATGACAGATTTTTTATATATTATTTAGTGGTAAACAAAAAAAGTCCTAATCGCCAAATGATTAGAACCTTAAAAATTTCACCAACAGCAGTTAACAAAAACCACTTTTTTGATGCTCCTAAAACTCTCGTCCTTGCAAATAATAATCACGAACCTTTTCAATCTCACTTTCATCGAGGTACCGCAGTTTCACAGTCAAATCTCCAATGCCTTCTTTGACTTTCAGCTTAATATGGCTGATATGTTTTTTCTGCAAATTGATGGTTGTCGAAGCAGTCAGAGCTTGAATTTTTGGCCGTTCGATGAAAAATTGGCGTTTGGTCAGGAACACAACATTTTGTAACCAGATTCGACTTGGTGATTGGATCACGTAAGCTTGCGAACGGTAATCGAGATAACTTGTGAAAACGAAAAATGCCGCTAAAATCCCTACCCCCAATGCTGCATAGCCATTGAAAAACGCAGCAATCACAGTTAAAGCTGCCCCAAATACCAGGCTCCAACGCATAAAATACCATGGACTTGCTTGTTTGAGTGTTCTAGAGGTAGGAATCTTATAATTCCACTCAGGTAATATTTTTGTTAGTGTGCTGTCAAGCTCTTGATCTTTAATAATTGGTAATAAATAAATTTGACTACTGTTGGCATCTTCATCGCCTTGACCACCGGCTAAAATCAGCTGGACGCTCGAAAGTTTGAAGACGTGACGTAAAAGTTGCTGCGAAATCACAATACCCTGAATTTTATCAAGGGGAACTTTTTGAATATGACGATTTAATAAGCCCTTTTCAATTGTCAACTGTTTGCCTACCCGTTGAACTGTAAAATGGAAATACTGAATCAATGTCCGCCCAATTGAAATGACAGCCAGTAACAAAATCACAAAAACCCCAAAAACGGTGACCACTAGCCAACCCAATTCAAAAATCACTCTCATTTGCTGATCAGCAAAATTTTCCCATGTTTTTGGAATATATTGACCGAGAGTCCCCAAAACAGCCATACCGGCGATGAAAACATGCAAGTCTGTGCCACCGAACAATAGAATTTGTGCTAGTGAGACTTGAAAGCGATGTGTAACCTCGGATTTGGTCAATTTCGGTTGATTTGCTTCTAAATCGCCCAATTGAGCCGCTTGTTGATCCACAATCTGATTAGTTAGTTGCTTCTCAGGTTGTAAGAGGTTCCCATTTGGTGCAGATACTCGATACCGTTCAATCAACTCGACCAATTTTTCTGGTACAGCAGTTAATGTTATCTCAGGTTCTACGGGGCCTGAGCTAGCAGTCTCAATCAAGATGTCTACCAGATGAAACGGCCGTAAATAGACCCATTGATTCGTTTTCAAAGTCTGAATGCGATCGTAGGGTATCGTCGTGTTGGTTTTGTTGAAAAGTCCAGCTGAAAATATCAATTGAGCTTCGGATATTTCATATTTCGAGGTGAGATATTTTAACGCTGCTATTCCCAGTAGTAGCACCATCAGGGCAAATAATCCCAACCAAAATAAGCCAATATTTTTCTGGAAATAGAAAAATGAAATGGCAATCAGAAAAAACCAAGTCCGTAAATAATTAATAAAATAGATCACAATCGCGAGTGGATGAAACCGCCGCATCTCAGACATCGACTTTAGCCACCTTCACTAGCTCAATTATTTGTCGCCGTAATTTTTCCGCATCGTTCACGTCTAAACCCGCGATTACGTGAGTCGTTGCCGCAGTATGGATGTGAATTTCCATCAAGCCATATTTTCGCATAAATGGCCCTTGTTTCGTCTCAACATGTTGAATTCGATTCATCGGCACAAATGTCATATTTCTGATCAAATAACCATCTTGGATTGCAATATCCTCGTCAGTAATTGAAAAGCGATGAAATTTGTAGCGGTAAGGAATTAGTTTAAATTGGACCAAAAAGAAAACCCCAATCATGACCAGCAATGCAGAACTTGTCCACTTAAGCCATTGGACATCTGACCAATAAGACATTGATGCCACAAAACTTGCCGCACATAAAGTTAACAGGCCGATCAACCACATCAAATAATTTAACCGCCAAACGGTCATAATCTTCTTCGGCATTGTTTTTGGTAACAGCGAATCCTCCATCAAATCACTCCAATTCCAGAATTGGTAACGCTTTATTCAAGGATATCATGCCAATTTTGACTGTCAAATGAACGAGGAAAATTGTACTCAAAAATACTGCAATCAATAAAGAAGCCCACGTTTGAGCAGCATCAATAACCCCCTTATTTAATCAAGTCTCAGTCAACGAAATTCAATATCCCGAAAAAATCACGGTATTAATTCCGGCGTAATTTAGATAGCAAAAAAAACACACATCCGAGAATGCTTTCGGCGGAGTTGCAGCTGAGCCCCTCTATTTTTAAGGTGATTTGAGTGGTTTTTCAACATTTCAGAAAATTAAAAATGCTTTTATACCGCCCTTTTCACCTCAAGTAACATGTATCAATTATTCCTACTCATCTCCAGCAATCGCAATATTAGAGCCTATCGTTGAGTATTAAGCATTATGAATCTGTATAAATCGTATACAAAAGTAAAAACTCATATAGAGTGAGAACGAGGTGTGTAATTAGCGCCAAGACATTTCTGATTAATTGATACGTTACCTACTAAGCAGATCAAAAATTGGTCTACTTTTTTAATGGTTTTCTTTTTCAATGTTTTCTAATACACCAGTTTCAAGATCATTGTTCTTAAGCTCTGATCCTGTTAAAAACTTAGCAGTGGAAAAATACAAACGATCTTCCCAATCCAATTTTATATCTTTGAGTAACAAACCTTGCTTTACTCTGGGCTGTTCGGTTGCAACAAGATAAAAGCCACTACCGCCCTCGACCATTTCTTGAAAATAGATCTATTTTTTGAGTTTTGGGTTTCATCCATCCATCGATATCTTGAAAAGGTGGCAAACCTTGAATCCTCGTGTTTAAGTCCTAGTTTTTCTGCTCGCTTTTTTGATTCAGCAATATTAGGACCAATAAAGATGAAATAACCTGCTCCTAAATTTTGTTTCTTGGATTTATAGATCCAATTGTCAGAAGGAAACGGAGGTGCTATAAAACTAATAGACATAATGTTCTCTGCTGATTGATCTTGGAGAATATTTTTCCAGTCAACAAATATTTTCTTTCCTGCAACAAAGTCATTAAATACTAACGCAAGAATAGGGACATATCCCTTTTGAAATATATATAGTGCTCCCCTCCAATGTGCACGATTCCAAGTAGGTATATCTATTGGACTGGAAACAAATAAAGTCTTCGCTTCTTTTTCTTCCAATGGTGCAGGCTTGCCCAGTTTAGCTTTTATATTATTGGGTATGCCTAATAGTCTATTGACTAATTTTTTATATTCATCATCATCAGAAACATTGTAATACATGTATAGTTTTAGTGACGAAAGAATAAATTCTTTTTTCCCCACGTCAAAAAAAGCCGCCATATATTTCTGATTATGCAAAGCGGTTTCTGACAACTCTGTCATAATAAGTCCTGATTCCCAAACAGTTCCATCACCAGCAGCGTCACCGTTAGATCTATCAAGATATGCCTTACTGCTCATTACAATGACAAAATCGGCAGTGCGTATTTGATTGTTCATCCATCTTTGCCATCCTTCGCCTGGTGAATCAACAAATTGATCAACATTAGCGTCAATTCCATCACCTCGAAGGCGGTTAGTAAAATCTAAGACCCTATTATTGTATTCTACGTTTTGATGACTATCCTTTTTTCTATCCCCATTGCACCTGCTCAAGCATTTGCCGCTGATGCGAATAACGTTAAAGTCGCAACTGGATCTCAACTTGGCACGCAAAAGCATTCGGCCGTCACCATTGGACTGATTCATATTCAACTTGAGATTGTCTTATCTTCATATCAAGATCAGTTATTGCATCTGGAAAAGAAATTAGAATCTGGTTTATTCTGTGAGGTTGTCGATAAAATCCTGAACGATTCATATGTCGAATACACTCTACTCTGTATACGATTGCTAATCGAATTAGCATTGACGATGTAACATGAGAGAACGGTGAACTCAAATTAATGAAAACTGGCAGCTGGAAATATGATTCATTACCGCACATGCTTATCTCTGGTGGGACTGGCGGTGGTAAAACCTACTTTATTCTCACAATTATTGAAGCTCTGGCAAAAGCAGATGCAAAGCTAACAATTCTTGATCCGAAGAATGCAGACTTAGCCGACGTATTACCCGATGTTTACTTTCAAAAAGAAGATATGTTAGCAGCGCTTAATGACTTTTATGAAGATATGATGGCACGCAATACCGAGATGAAACAAATACTTAATTATAAAACTGGTGAAAACTATGTCTATTTAGGTTTACCTGCACACTTTTTAATCTTTGATGAATACGTGGCTTTTATGGACATGTTAGGTCGAGATTCAATTGAAGTCATGAGTAAACTCAAACAGTTTGTCATGTTAGGCCGTCAATCAGGATTCTTCCTTATCCTTGCTTGCCAAAGACCAGATGCTAAATATCTTGGTGATGGGTTTCGTGATCAGTTTATGTTCCGCGTTGCTTTGGGTAGAATGTCTGATCTCGGTTACACGATGATGTTTGGTGAAACTGATAAGGACTTCTTCCAGAAACCAATAAAAGGGCGTGGTTATGTGGACACTGGTGTTGGTGTAATTAGTGAGTTTTATGCGCCGCTGGGACTGAGAAAACACAAATTCATTTAATGATTAGCTGCTAAATAAGGCTTACTGAACTTAATGACCTAATTAATGGTGTTTTTAAATTTTCGTTTACACTATTAAAAATCATAAACTCTTGTGTCTACTGTTAAACTAACAATAATTATTTTTTGTAAGTGCTTTAACATATTCAACTATTCTTTTATAATTAAAAAGTAATACATCCAACAAAATAAGTTAAAATAAGGGATAAGGGTAATGATAATCAAAAGCTTATTTGTGAACAATTATCGTATGCTCCACAATATAAAAATGTGCTTCGATATGAATGGTAACTATTTAGTAGGAAAAAATAACATTGGAAAAACAAGTACTCTAGTATTAATAGCAACTCTTCTTCAAGGAAAAGACTTTAAGGAAAATGATTTCGGTGATCCCCAAAAACCAATAATTATTGATTTAACACTGAGTATAAGCAAGTACGAGTTTGGAATTTTTGATGACAATTTCTCACCAGATGATGCCAATGAAATCACCTTGCATTTTGTGCAAGAAAATCCTGATGACCGCATAAAAATAACCGATAAATTTTCTAATTCTGTAGTAACGTCTAAACAAATCCGAAAATCAAACTTTGTAGAATACTCTTCAAATATTAAACCAATTCGTGAAAATGATTTAACCGTAAATTACGGAGATTATAAACTTATACCTGAATTGGTCAAAAATTATATATCATCAAATCAACCAATGTCTTTACCAGAGAACGACTACAATCAACAATTAATAACATTTCTAAACGAAAACCTTAAGAAAATTAAAGCATTTAATCAAAACAGTGTTTCTGTTGGTTTCGAAATGGACTATGGCGAGCTTATTACCAGATCATTATCATTAACCGATAACGAAGGAATAAAGTTCTCAAATCTCGGTTATGGTCTACAATTCAGTAGTTTAATACCCTTAAAAATTATTGATATGATAATTTCATGGAACAAATACGGAAAATTAACCGAGCATCTAATCGAAGATGATGATGGGAAATTATGTCTCAACATAATCTTGTGTATTGACGAACCTGAAGTACATCTTCATCCAAATCTCCAGCTTAAGTTAATGAAATATATCAGAACACTTCTAAGTGGAAATGATACCCAGTTTAATTCATTGCTCAAACAACTTTTTAACATAAACTATATACATGGACAATTTTTTGCGGTCACACATTCACCTAATATTTTATCGTCAAATTACCATGAAATTATACGCTTTTTTACAACAGACGATGTGGTTCAAGTTACGTCAGGATCCACTTTAAATTTTGATCTGAAAGTTAATAAACAACTTGAGCGACAATTCCCGTATTTTGCAAATGCCCTATTTTCTGATCGACTTATAATTGTTGAAGGTGATTCCGAACTAGCGGCTCTTCCAATTTTTGCCAACAAGATGAATAAATCTTTGATAGACAATAACGTAAATATAGTAAAATCTGATGGTGTGGAGAGTATACCCTCACTTCATGACCTATTTTTTTCCTTAAATATCAGCACTGTTCTAATATCAGACCGTGATGACGGTAAACGGATTTTGAACTATGATAACTCATTTACAACAACCAAAAAGAGCTTTGAAGAAGAATGCTTTGACGCTATGAGCCTTTCTGATCTGAACACATATCTAAAATCATATAATAAGATTATTAAAAATCAAGATTATGATGGCAGATTCTGGTTTAAAATATTTAACAGTGAGTTGAAAAAAGTTCTTGGTAATTCACCGGACAAATTTTCTTCAATTAATAAAATAATTGACGGCCTATCCGCCGACGAAGAAAGAGAATATAAAGCAAAAATTCTGAATTCTACTGAATTTATGGAAACTGTGATGAAGAATAAATCAATTGTAAATGGTCAACTCATAGCTGATTCGTTGTCAATAATACCGACAGTATATTCTGATGCAATCAAGGCAGCAATCCAATGAAAGATCAAAAATTAGCTGCCAATATTCTAAACAACATAAAATCTGATAAGGAACAAACTTTGGTTGTTACCAATCAGTTCTCTAAATTAATAGTTGAAGCCCCGGCCGGTTTTGGAAAAACATATTCAATGATAAACATGATTAAATATTGGTTTGCAACCGATCAAATAAAAAATTATCAAAGAGTATTGTGTCTATCCTTCAGCGTGAGCGCTGCAAATAGAATGAAAGAGAGTATTGAAAATTCAGTCAACAATAGCGACTCCAGCGCAATGTTGATCCACTATGTACACGCGACAAATTTTCACGGATTATGTCGAAGTATACTTTCAAAATATGGGAGTCTTGTTGGACTCAATGTGCCAGTCAATGATTATAAAAATATTGACCTATCCAAAACAGATATACTACCGCCAATCGAAAAAGATTTCGTCAAGAACTTTGATGATAAAATTAAAGACGCAACAATAAGTGATGAAGGACTAATGAAGGGTATTGAAAAATATAATTCTATTGCAAGAAAATACCTTTTGCCTAATATGTTGTTACCCTTTAATAATCTCATAACATTGGTTCTTGAATTACTTGAAGATCATCCTCAAATAAAAAAGTTTTATAAATATTATTATTCTGCAATTTGTATAGATGAATTTCAAGATACGAATATCTTAGGATTAAGTTTGATTAATCATTTATCCACAGACAAAACTCGAATCATTGCGTTCGGTGATAATATGCAACAAATTTATCACTTTCTTGGAGCAATTCCATCACTGATCGATAAAGAACTTGAATTAGGATTTGAATATATCCGGTTAAAAACAAATTACCGTTTTAGTAATAATTTAGATATGAGAACAATTGATACAAATCTTCGTTCGTACGAGGAGGATTTTGAAAAAGCTAATAGGCTTCCAATCGCGCATATTAAAGCAATTCACGAATCAAATGTTTTTAAGGAAGCAACCAGGCTAAATGAATATATTAACCGATATCCGGATGATAAAATTGCAATATTAGTGTCACAAAATTCACGAACAACAAGAGAATTACTGAATTCTGTCAAGAATAATCAGCCTAAAATCTTTAATGGTTTGTTCAAAGAAGATGATGACTACGTTATCTTATTTCATAATAGAGCATCAGAATTCTACCAAACACGATTTTCAGAACGTACTATACACACACAAGATATACGGTCTTTTATCACTGACTTTTCAAAATTGATAAGAAAGAATGAATATAAGAGCTCATTGCTAAAATTACTTTATGTCTTTTTACAAAAAACAGTTAAGAACTTCAGCCCAGAAAATAGGAATGAGGTTATTTTAACAACACTTGCATCTATTTCTCTCAAACAAAGTATTAATAATATCGATTCTCATGTTGTTATCAGCACCATTCATGGCTCAAAGGGATTAGAGTGGGATCGTGTGATTTTAGCAAATTTTGAGCAAAATGAATTTCCTAATTATTATGGAGTCAAAGGGATCGGAAATTTTGATTCAAGTAACAAACTACAGCCAAATGGTGTGAATGATGATGAAATACGTAAATTAGTAAATCAATTTTATGTTGCCTTTTCCAGAGCAAAAAAAGAATTTTTGATTTCTTATAGTGATCAGCATTGGGAACTTAGCAGTCTCGTAAATTCCCAAATTAGCTGTATAGCCACGTTACCATTTCTCACATTTCAAGATAAATGGTCATAAAGTTCTCCGCAACGCGCCGTGCAACGCGAAAGGCGTGTAAGCGGATTGGTCGGCGTTAGCCGACCAATTACCCCCCCGTATCTAACAGGGGGGTAATAATGAGAATACCAACAACGACTGCGAGCAATAAATGTTAATTTAACAACTAAATATCCATCTATTCATGAATGTAACCTGGAACAGTAAGGTTACATTTTTTATATGGTCAAGGAGGTTATCTATATCTGAATGATCAAATCAACTCAGGCCTAAACGTCGTCAATTATAAATTACCCAATATCAGCTGGCGTTACGAATCGGTATTACTCGTAAACATATCAGCAATATTGAAAATGGTAAAACTTCCCCTAGTCCTTCGCTATAAAAAAGTTGATCGGATTTTTGATAATTGACAAGATGAGCCTGAATTAAATCTCATCTTTGATAATATCCGGATTCGTTTTCCAACTGATGATGTTGATCATCTTGTTAATCAGGTTTTACATCTTAAAAAGGAATATATGCTAGATGAAGATTGATGCTTCTATGGTTACACATTACAACTTTATTTCTTGCACATTCAATTGCTCCTCTCCACACTAAACAACGAACTTGGCACACTCTTAGAATTAAAGGGCCAAGTCGGTCGTGAATTTGAAAGTGTACTTTTAGCCAATAATTTAACTTGGTTTGATTTCTTCCGCGATTGCCGTTCATGAAAAAGCGGTCTTCAAACGAATTGATCTGGCCGTTAACGATACTGATGGTATGCTTGATATACCAGAATTAGTTCGCAAATGTGAGCACACCGAATGTATTTCAATCATGCGTCAATTTGAAAGCACAGATTCTGGAAAAATGAATACAGAAGACAGCAAAATGATTAAGGGTAGTATCCTCCACATTGGCTCGTGTTCTAGTGAAATTTACTTCTATTTTTATAAAAAATGTGGAACAAAACAAAAAGAATGGTGCTGATATGGAATACGAGCCAACTAAAAATCGCTTTGAATTCGGTTCTACAATATCTGTTGTTGGTAATAGAATTTTAACTATTATTGACGACAGATTTTTTATATATTACTTAGGAGTAAATAAAAAAGGATATTTCCTGCCTAACCACCAAACCAATCATGATCCGAGAAAAAAGAAAATTTCCTTATGGATAACATACTACTAAATTACTGTTAAGCATGAAAAATAAACACATAAAATGGTGTCAGAGAAATTAATGACACCATCCGTTACCAAGGCCGAACAGATTACCGTCCAAAGACCTGTCCGCACTTTAGTATTCTCAATGAAGGCCAAATTATTAATTATGGTTGGCACAATACCAACGTCCGACTCGCGAGAACTTTAGGAAATAATGTGCTGTTACAACTTAAGTACTGAAGCTTTCAATGTAAGTGGGGCAGACATATCAAACCCTAAATAACGCTCACTTTGCCCTTCATCAAAAAATCGGAACAACTATAATGCTGCTCTTTGGTATCTAGAGGTCTGTGCCAAAGAAATACATAACATCATAATTTTTTTTAATACAATTATGACGTCTTGTACAAATGAACCATTAAAAGACTCAAATAATAAAATTGAAATCATTAAACGTGTTAGCTACAGACATCACAGTTTTTTCCGTTTCAAGTTTCGGGTTTTATATGCGCTTAGGGTCAAAACAAAAAAGTCCTAATCACAAAATGATTAGAACTTTAAAAGATTCATCAATAATAATCAACTAGGAATCTTCACAACTTTGTTTATACTTTTACGATACGTTCCTAACTTTGTCAGGTTTTACCAAGCCCTTAAACCTAAAATCACAAAATCCTAATTATCCAAGCTTATGCCTTAGGAATTAATGAAAAAAATACACTACTTTTGCTAATTTCCCGTACTATAACTACTTTCCGGTTTGACTTTATTCACATAATTTTGGACTTCAGATTTTTGTGAGCTTGTACTATAATAATCATTTTCAAGTCGAGCTAAAGTAGTTGTCTTAGTTTTAAAGTAGCCATTTGCAACTGAATCTCGGGGCATCCACACCTTATAAGTTACCGTGTTACCACTTACCTTATAATAAATATAACTGGTTGGATCTCCGTGAGCTGTCATATAACTATATCCTTTAACTTGATCGTCTCCACTACCATAGTTTGTACCATACCACATTGTGTTATCTACGTATTCCTTAAACCAGTCTGAATTAGCCAGGAGCGATACAAGTACGCCAATGGTCTTATCATCTATTTTTGTAGTGTTGGCAGAACTGTTACTTGAAGTTGATTTTGCTGTGCTAATTGTCGACGTACCACCGGCAATTTGAGAAAAATTAGACTGCACTTTTGTATTAGTTGTTGTTGTTAAACTCGGTGTGCCATTATTACTTTGATCTACTAATGCTACTGGCTCTCCATCATGAAAGGTGAAGAAATAAGTAATATGATTTGGTAATGGCGGTTCCGTACCATTATAATTGTAGATTGCCACCACGTTATAACTATAGCTACCGTCACCGTTTTTACTCCAACCAATTGACGTTTTTGCTCCATTAACTAGCACTTTATCCAAATCATCTGGGTAAAGAGTGCCCGTTGACGTTTTGATCGAGTTTTTACCGTCATATTTTACATACGACTGTTTCATTGTGGGAGCCCATTTATTAATGAAGGTTTCCAACTGTTTATCCTTGGCACTATTCCAAAGCGTGCTAGTTTTCTTCGTGCTTACAACACTGCTTTTACTTGATGAAGTACTAGAACTATTTGATCCATCCTTACTGATACTTTTTTTGTTACTATTCTTTTTAACCGAACTAGTTGTGGCTTTATGATTAGCTGCTTTACTCGACTTTGTTGTTGAGCCACAACCCGTTAAAATCAATAATCCAATCACTAATATCGTCGCGAATTTAAACTTTTTTCCTTGCATTACTTACATCTCCTCCTATAAATTAATCACCATCGTCTTCTATCTCGTTCATTTTTGACCGAATGGGCCACATTGTCTCGTGCATCTGGAACCCCATCTCGCGCGTCATGAACTTGGTGACGGGCATCTGGAACCCCATCACGAGCATCAGACATAAAATACGGTTTCTTTCGCTTCATAGAATGCGATGATCCACCGCTACCAAAGACAATATGTTTAGCAAGATAATAGAACACAACAATCCCTGCTAACCATTCTAATCCTGAGATGGCATAGCTAACTGCCACTTCTACCAAATATATTATCCCTAGGATAAGATGATAAATAATCAAAATTGCAATTATTATCAGCGCGATTATACTCACAACCTTAAGTATCTTTTTCCATGGAATTTTCTCCCAAGAAATCTTTTTAAAGAAAATTTTTTTCACTTATCTTGCCCTCTTTTAATACTTTTTTATAATCCATTTAGAACCTGATGTATCCATGGCCATATTGGACTCTCCTTCGTTAGCAACTTGAATTAACTCCCAGCTCTTATCATATGTACAAAAAACGCCTCACTCCAGGGGCGTTTTTTATTTACTTTATTGCTACTTTAATTTCGACGACGTTTCCGCGCCATACCAAACATGCCGAGGAGACTCGCTGCAGCAAGACCGAGCATTGAACCTGCACTGGCTTGTGTTTCGTTGGTCTGTGGCAATTTGGTAACGTTTTTGGCGAAATGTTTGCCACGTTTTGTGCCAATTGTGGCAGCAACCGTGTCGTTAGCGACATTTTGGTTCGTTGCTTGTTGGCTTGCTGTTGATTTTGTGACGGTGCTGTTCGTTGTGGTTGAAGCAACTTTAATCACGTTGCCATATTCGTCAACCATTTGGCCGTTAGCGACCGTCCAGTTAGCGACGGCATTGCCGTGACGATCAACGACTTGATTGCCAGCCACATGATAGCCGGCGGTTTTAGCGGTTGTTTGTGACGTTAAGCGATGCTGCTCAGCAACCACGTTTTCTGCAACTGTTTCGGCTTTTTGAGCCGCTTTTAAGTTAGCTTGGGCCGCTTTCAAGGTTGCGGTCGCGTTGGCTAAGTTGGCATTGGCTTGTGCCAAGATGGCTTGGTACTGAGCCGTGTTGGTAGTGGCGTCGTCTAAGGCTGCTTGCGCACTGACGACCGCGGTCTTGGCCTGATCATAGGCGTCAGTTGCCGTGGTGAGATTGCTTTGCGCCGTGGCTAAGTCAGTTTTAGCTTGGGCAAGCGTAGCCGGCGCGTCTTCCAGCGTCTTTAATGCCGCTTCGGCATCCGTGACGGCTTGCTGTTTTGCAGTTAAGGTCGCATTGGCATCATCAAGGACGGCTTGATCAGCCGTTAATTGATTCTGCGCCGTGACCAAGGCCGATTTTGCGGTCGTTAAGGCCGCTTGGGCATTGGCTAAGTTAGTTTGCGCCGTGGTTTGGGCAGCTTTTGCCTTATCAAGAGCTGCTTGCTTAGCTTCCGGATCAGCAAGACTCGCGTCATAAACGGCTTGGGCTTGGGCGAGGTCATCGTTAGCGGTAGCCAAAGCCGATTGGGCGGTGGCAAGCGCCGTGTTAGCTTTCGTGACGTTAGTCGCCGCGGTGGTCTGCGCGGTTTGTGCTTTGGTTAACGCTGCTTTAGCCGTGGTGAGGGCCGTTGTGGCATCATCATAAGCTGTTTGTTTTGCCGTTTGTGTTGCTTTAGCCGTGGTCAAATTGGCTTGTGCCTTACTCAAAGCAGTTTTGGCGCTGGTGACCGCGGCTTGTAACGTGTCGGTATCCGTAGAACTGGAGCTAGTTGCTGGTAAAGCGGTGGTATCAAATGACGGGAAGTCAGCGGTGTCCGAAACGTTAACCGTGTTCAGATGCACTTGACCAAGACTGTCGATAGCAACCCCAACATAATTAGCTTCCGAGTCACCCGTACCGAGAACGTTATCTAAATGACCAAGACTTGAAGCGGAATCGTCAAAGAGCCAGCCACCAACAGCGTTAAAGATTGCTTGCTTTAAATCTGCCATAGTGGTTGATTTTGACCATGTGAATCCCATAGCAGCACCAGCTTCGACAAAGGTTAATTCGGCACCATCTTCGTCAGTGCCATTTGATGCGTCAGCAGCGTCTAAAGCTGCAGTATCATGTGCGTATAAGCCGGCGTTCATTTTTTCGGCGAAACTCCAGTCATCATCATCGTAACCTTTGACAACGGTTTCACTATATTTAAGTGCACCTTTTGAAGTCAAGGCTTCATTATCACCTAATTGAGAGCGAGCGCTGTTAATAAGTTCAACCGCATAGCTGTTCAGTTCTTCTTTCTCAGCTTCGGTTAAGTTGGCGTAACTGCCAACGACAGTGTTTTTGTCACTTTCAGAAGCGGTGAAAGTTTGTCGCGGTCCGCTGTTTAAAATACTGAATGATTTAATTGCAATACTTTCTAAATTGATTCTTGCAGTATCCATTTTGTTTTGTAACTCACTAGCATCACCAGCATCATTAATTGCTGCTTGATACCATGTGTTATATGCAGCCGCATAAGCTTTATAGGCTTTGATATAGTCACTGGACAACGTGATGCTATCGGTAGTGGTTGTTGAATCGGTATTGGCGTTACTTAAGGCGGTTTGGGCAGCAGTCACGTTGGCTTGAGCAGTAGTGACGGCGCTTTGAGCGGTGCTGGTAGCCGTTTTGGCAGCTGTTAGGTCAGTGGCGGCACTAGATTGCGTCGCACTGGCGGTATTGACAGCGGTCTGAGCAGTTGTCACGTTGGTGTCAGCAGTGTCTTTAGCGGCTTGCGCACTGGCTTGCGCGGCACTAGCTTGTTTGACATCATCTTGCGCATTAGCGACGGCTGTTTGCGCACTGGTGACCGCACTGGAAGCGGCACTGGAGTTCATCGCGGAACTGGCTTTGGCAACGTTGGCATCCGCGGTGCTGGCCGCTGCGCTAGCTTGATCAACATTGGTTTGCGCACTGGAGACCGCGCTTTGGGCATCAGTAACATCAGTTTTGTCATCAGCTACCGTGGCTTGCGCCGTGTTAACATCATCAGCGGCTTGTTCGACATCGGTTTGCGCAGTGACTACCACATCAGCTGCCGAAGAAATGGCAGCACTGGTGGCTTTATCATTAGCGGCTTGCGCCGCATCAACGTTAGTTTGGGCGCTGGATACGGCATTTTGCGCACTTGTGACGGCAGAACTAGCGGTTGCCGCACTGGTGTTAGCGCTGGAAACTGCGGAACTGGCACTGCTTTGGTTGGCGGCTGCTGAATTGTAGTCGGACTGGGCGGAACTTTGAGCCGCTGCGGCACTAGCATGATTAGCGCTAGCGGAAGTAACGTTTTGTTGAGCCGTTTCGACGGCTGTCTTCTGAGTTGATGTGCTGGCCGCTGAGGTCGTCGATGTCGAATCGGCGTTAACAGTATCAGCGTGGACATTGGCACCGCCAACGACCACAACCGCTGCTGCCGCGGTTGCCGCGGCAAGCGTTACGTGACGTGATTTGTGTGAATTTTCTGACATGGGAATCTCCTCCTGTTATGTTCAAATATGTAAAAAGCTACTTACACTTAGGAATTATATTGTTTGATAACCCTTTCGTTAAGCAAATTTGCATATCTGTTACGAAAATTATCCATATTTGCATATCTGTTACTAAAACAATATTTTAACTAATGGAAAATATAAATACGGATTGATTGAGGAATTTAAACAGATGCATCAAAAAAGCTTGCCTTCGATATTAATTTCAAAGACAAGCTATTAAATCAATTTGACTCTACGTTACTGAAAAGTTGCTTTGGTAGCATTTCTCCCCAACTTTCCTTCAAACTTTCAACTGTATCAGGATGACCAACGCACATGGCCCTCCTAACAAATGTTGCTAATTGTTCGTAATTTACCTTGTTTGGCTCAATGAGATAAGTGACGGCACTCCATGCTGCTACAGCATTCCATCTACCAGGTAGTGCATCGCTAATATGTACCAAAGTACTAAAATGTCGTAAAAATTCTTTTGTAACTTCTGTGGGATATTTATCAATTGACTGCTCAATTGCTTTTTTATACCAAAATAAAAATAGTTTGTACCAACTGTTAATGGATACTCATCAATCACTCGACATCCTTTTTTAAACAATAAGACTATCTGATCAGGAGTTAACCAATCAATCAACGCTTGCGCAATATGCATTTCTAACGCGCCCCATTGATTCATTTGTAATAATCTGCTTAAAATTTTATCAGTGCCCCCAGCTAATTTTAAAGTCTCGTCTTGCTTAAGATTGGCCACATCATTAAGAACAAATAATTGTGACGCTAAAATTAAACTTGGCTTATCTTTTGATTGCTCTATTAGTTGTTGTATTATCAAATGAGGATCCGGTCTTGTGACACCTTGGGCTGGATCAATAGCGATTTTTAAAAAGGCGGCTTTCAAATTGCCTTTTCCCAACACGTTTTGACTAGACCGATCAATCATAGCTAATACTTGACTTGGCATAATCGCAAGTTCCCCACAAAGCTTCACTAGGCTGGCAAAAGCTAACTGAGTTTTCCCAGCTTCAAACCGACGCAAAGTCATGGCACTGATACCAACATCCACATCCGTTACTTTTACACCGAGACGTTCGCGCCTAAATCTGATAACTTCACTAGCACTGTGTTCAACTCGAAATTTATGTGGGTGATCAATCAAATCGTAATTATGATGCATATGTCCTGTCTTTACATGCTCAAACATTTTACTAAACCAACGAGCATCTTCAAAATCACTCATAGCCGTAAGATCTTCAATAATATCTGTTACAGCTTTTTCATTTCTTTCACTAGGATCCCGAATCCATGTTGCAACGGCACGACCGAAATTCCAATTCGACATGTACTGTAGCGCAAATGAATAGTTTCGAATTTGTGAAAATTCCCTTTCTAAATTAACTTGAATATCATCTATTAACGCCATATCGCGAGTCATTAATGCACCTAGCCAGACCATCATAACTTCACCCGAATAAACTTCTCTCCATTCACCATGCAAGCTTTGTGCTCTCTGCCAGAGAAGATCTAACAGTTCATGGCTAGCAGCGCCAACAAATGCCTTATCAAACTCTGACTCAAGTAGATCGTGTATCTCAGGAATATTAAAACAATCTGCCAAGATCTGCTCATCGCTAGGACTAAGTTTATATTCACTATCTGGCCAATATTGACCAGCATCAAAAAGAATACTTGCCAATTTACATATTGGCTCATTGTGTTTGTGAGTTTCAAGAAAGACCTTCTTTTTCTTTCTTAGGGTTTTAATATCATTGTTTTGAACTTCTATCTGTGCCGCCAATGGAAAATTTGTCCAATCTGATTCATACAGATCCAGTAAATCAGTATCCTCAATTCCAAGTCTATTCATTAAGTCGATTGCCTTTTGAACACTAATATCAACTTCGCCGTGTTCAAATCTCGATAGTGTAGCAGATGACCAACTACCACTAGCTTCCTTTAATGTCACTCCGCGGCCAACCCGTTTATTATGAAAATATTCACCCAATATTTTGAGAGTATGATCTTCTTTTTTTGCACTCATAATTTCATAACCTCGTTTGTCTAATACTCAAACTTTACAATAACACAAAAATTATCCACTCCACTTACAAAATTATAATCGCATCCAAATATCCATTTAGAAATGCGAGCTATGGAATTACGATAAGCTTATCTCGTGGCAAATATATTTCTATGTAATTTTATATTTGGTCACAACCTTACCCCCTAAGAAAAAATACTTAAGATTTTTTAATACAAGTTTTATACTTTATAATACCCATTTTAACTCTATTTTTGGTATTTTAAAATCTGTATTGTGGGTTTCTTTTAATCTATCGTGTAACTAAATAGATTAAATAGGAGCATACTATGATTAAGCTTGCGGGAAATTTCATTAGAATGAAACGTCAAGAGATAGGATTAACAATTGAAGAATTAGCCGAAAAAGCTGATGTATCAGCTAGCTACTTAGCTCGACTTGAACGCGGTCAATTGGATGATACAAGTACCAAAAAACTTGAGGCCATCTTAACGGCATTAGATTTAGATCTAACCGATATTTTAATCAGCAACGAATTTAATGATGTTTACACACCAGAAGTCGTCGCTAGACTCAGAAAAATGGACACAGAAAAACGTGTTCAAGTTGCCAAAGCTATACTAGAATTATTGAAATAAAATCTCGTCTGTGATGAGATTCTATTTTTTTTACACAAAATACCTTTTAGGTGGATCAAAACGCCTGTGACCGTTTAATAATTCTTCAAAATGTTTCATGTATAAGAGTTTTTGTGAGACTTTTAAATAGTATTATTCCTTATTAACATTTATTATACACGTTCAAGTCACAAAAAAGGTATTTTATTTCAAAAAATAGGTCATTCGTGCTATGTTGATAGCTCTAAATTTTCTTTATCGTTTTCATTGGGATATAGAAAAAAGGGGGCTATCAAATGATTGAGTCAATTGGTAAAATTATTCATCAGCATCGTGTTGCACAGCATTTAACCATTGCAACTTTGGCCGAAGCTGCAGGAGTATCAGATAGTTATATTTCCCGACTAGAATTAGGGACCGTAAAAGATTCACACGTTTCAAAACTAAACAATGTTGCAAAAGCCTTAGGTTTGAAATTATCTGATTTATTTACCGACACTGATTTGGATCCTTATACCGTGGAATTGATTAGCAAACTAACCTCACTACCTAACGATCAACGAAAAATAACTTCAAAACACATCCTTGAGTTAATCAATATATTATCTAAAAATGAAGAGGATCCGGTCTGAATACATTTCTATTTTAATACAGAAGAACTTATCGCCGAACGCGCCCCAAATCCGTAAGAAGACAAAAGCCGAGATGATTTTAATTTCAAAAATCGTCTCGGCTTTCGTATCGTTGTAGAATAAGCATTAATTCGGTTTACGGATATCATAAAATTACAATTTTTGAATAGCAGCACAAAATACGTGCCCCAGTACCTATTAAGTCTGTTTCAAAATCACAAAATCTCTTTATTCAAAAGCACCCAAAACATTGGTATAACGCCGTAAAAAAAACAAAAACCCTGCCAAGCAATTCTTGGCAGGATTTCTGGCAAGGAAGCAACACTATCTCTTGCTATTTTGATCACCTTATCGCAATCAAAGCTAGGTGTATAGGTATTTTGCCTTCTAACAATACTATTCTTTATTCCTATTATAATATTGATTCGTTTTTGCGCTTGTGACCTATTTCGGAGCACAAATCTATTTGTTTATTTTTCAAAGGTACCTTCTCCATACAGATATGCATGTGCCAACATTAATTTATGTTCCTTGGAACAATGATCATTCTTTTTTTGTCCCCTCAAGCCCATCAATTCTATCTCGTTCATAATGCATGATCCATTTACGAAAATGGGTTCTTACTAACTCCATATTGTTGGGCAGAAGTACTTCGTGTCATTTTTGAGTAATTGAATCCCCTTAAAAGGGTCAACTTTTCTATGGCTGTGTACTTAGATCTTGGCATATAAAAATCCCTCCATGGCTATCAGATGAATTATTGTGTTGTATCTGACAACCAAAAAGGGATTATTACACATCCGAGAATGTTGCCGGATGGTGATTTATTTGAGTTTTACTAGCAGTTGTCCGCCCTGTTTTCGGCGGAGTTGCGGCGGAGCACCTTCTATTTTTAAGGTGATTTGAGTGGTTTTAAAGCATTTCAGAAAATCCAAAATGCCTTTATACCGCCCTTTTCACCTCAAGTAACATGTATCAATTATTCCCACTCAACCGTTGCTGGTGGCTTGCTCGTGATGTCATACACAATACGGTTAACGTGCTCGACCTCGTTTACAATCCGAACTGAAATCTTCTGCAGAACATCCCATGGAATGCGGGCAAAATCAGCCGTCATGCCATCAATGGAATCAACCGCGCGAATGCCAACCGTGTAATCGTATGTCCGGCCATCGCCCATCACGCCAACACTCTTAATGCCGGGTAAAACGGTGAAGTACTGCCAAATATCGCGGTCGAGGCCGGCTTTCTTAATTTCATCACGCAAAATCCAATCGCTATCGCGCACAATATCCAGCTTGTCTTCTGTGATTTCGCCGAGTACCCGAATGCCTAAACCGGGACCTGGGAATGGTTGTCGCCAAACTAGATCAGACGGCATCCCTAATTTTTCACCTAAATCACGTGCTTCGTCTTTAAACAAGGTTCGCAAGGGTTCAATTAAGGTAAAGTGCATATCTTCGGGTAATCCGCCGACATTATGATGCGACTTAATTGTCTGAGCAGTATCAGTTCCGCTTTCAATTACATCGGTATAAAGCGTGCCCTGCGCCAGAAAATCAATGCCGTCCAATTTTTGGGCTTCATCATTAAACACTTGGATGAATTCATTTCCGATAATCTTACGTTTCTTTTCAGGATCGGTCACGCCCTTTAACTTATCCAAGAAACGCTTTTGCGCATCAACTTTAACCACATTCAACCCGAACTTGCCTTCCAGGCTGTCCATCACTTGCTTGGCCTCGCCCTTTCGTAACAGCCCGTGGTCCACGAAAATACTGGTTAATTGGTTGCCAATTGCTTTGTGCAATAAAACGCCAACCACACTAGAGTCAACACCGCCCGAAAGTCCGAGTAATACTTTACGATCGCCAACTTCTTCACGGATTTTGGCGATTTGCAGGTCAATAAAATCATTCATAGACCAGTTTGCTTGTGCTTCGCAGACGTCAAACGCAAAATGTTTCAAAATTTCATTACCATACTGGGTGTTTCGAACTTCAGCATGGAACTGAATGCCATAAAACTTCCGGTCAGGATCCTCAATTGACGCAATCGGGCAATTCCTGCTGGTAGCCACTGATGTAAAGCCTTCTGGCACCTGTTTCACTAAATCACCGTGACTCATCCACACCGTTTGGTGACTTGGTAAGCCCTTGAACAACGGTGTTTGCGCATCAGTCACATCGATATCCGCATGCCCATACTCCCGGTTGTCGGCTGGTTCAACCTTACCACCCAGGTTATAAGACATTAATTGCATCCCATAACAGATTCCTAAAATTGGAATACCCAACTTGTAGATTTCTGGGTCTACTCGAAAAGCGTCTGCATCATACACACTATTCGGTCCGCCAGAAAACACGATCCCCTTAGGATTAATTTTACGAATTTCGTCCGCTGAAATTTTATGCGAAAGCAATTCCGAATAAACCCCAAATTCACGAATTCGGCGTGTGATTAGTTGGTTGTACTGACTTCCAAAGTCTAAAACGATGATTTTGTCGAATTGCGACAAATCTAAATTAGCCAAGCCTTTCACCTCATTAAATTGGAGTGGGTCACTTCTGTTGCAACCTCATTTACTCCCTATATTTATTAAACATCATCCACAATTATGCAATTGATACTTTGTCACACATCTAGCTTTAATTTTACTGATTCTGCCGATTAAAGTAAAGGCAGTGGCGAAAAAGGCGTTTTAAATTCGCGTATAACAATAGAGGCTGAATGATTCGTTCTTAAAACCGTTCGTCTTCCAGCATTGAGCGAAGAAATTAGCCTTTCTTTTCACCGATTTCGGCTATTAAGGTGTAGCTACCAAAAGCAGCTGGAAAATTTTTCCAGCCGTTATTTTTAAAAATTGGGTTAGTATTTTCGCAGATAAACGGCATCCATTTCATGATGTTCCACCTTATGCAACACCAAGTTTGCCCGCGATCTGGTTGGCAAAATAAATTCGTCTAAATTAGGCAAATCTACAGCCCGCCAAATTTTTTTAGCTTCTGCAAAGGCCTTCTCACGCGGCCACTGTGCATAGGCATAATAATAATCATTCGGATCGTGAAATGCCGTATCTAACAGAATACCAAAGCGCTCTAGAAACCACTTCTCAATGAGCTGCGGATCTGCATCCACGTAAATTGACCAATCAAAGAAATCACTCACATAAATCGTTTGGTTAGACGGCAGCTGCAAGACGTTAATGCCTTCCACAATTAAAATATCTGGATTATCCACAATATCAAACTGATCGGGTACAATGTCATAACTTTGGTGCGAGTATAGCGGTACTTTAATCTGCGGATCGCCATTTTTCACTGCACGCATAAACGCCAGCAAACTGCCCATATCATAACTTTCTGGAAATCCCTTGCGATCTAAAATCTTCCGTCGTTTCAATTCGGCATTCGGATACAGGAAACCATCCGTGGTGATCAGCTGGGAATGTAATTGGGGAAAGAAATGTGTTAAGAGCACCTGCAATAAACGGGCGGTAGTACTCTTCCCAACTGCCACACTCCCAGAAATTCCGATCACAAACGGGACCCGTTTTTTCGGCAACTGCAAAAAGTCAGTCTTGGTTGCTTGCCAATCTTGAAAGCTGTGAAACTTTTTGATCAACATGTGCACGAGTGGGACATAAATGTCTTGTACATCCTGCAAAGAAATTTGATCATTGAGCGCCTTAATGGCTTTTAGTTGCTGGTCCGACAAGGGCAGTTTTGCTTCTGGAGCCAGTTTTTTCCAATCCTCTTTTAAAAATCGATAATAACTTTGATCTTCTTTTATCATTTTGTGTGCCTCGGCGAGTCATTACTCGCGAACGTATAGTTTGGTATCTACCCGTGTAAACAAACGGGAAAGTTTTGCTGTCGCCACAATGGTCAAACGGTGCATTGCCCGTGAACAAATCGTGTACAACAATTGACGTTCATCTTCATCATGATAAGCAGCGTCGGAAGCGTTCCACACAATTACCGCGTCAAACTCCAGCCCTTTTGCTAAGAACGACGGCACCACAACGATACCTTGAGCCAAACGCTGATTCTCCGTTCGGATCAAGGTGACGTGCTCGCCTGCTTGACGTAGTGCTTCTGTGAGTTGTTCACAATCGGCCACCGATTTACCGATGATTGCCGTTGTCTCACCATCCGCCTGATTCTTAGCTAACTGGGCCTGAACCCGTTTTACGGCCGCATCCTGGGTTGCTTTCACACTAATTTCAGGGAGGTCGCCTTCTCGTTGAAAGGCCTCAATTGCCTCGCCGTTTTTCAAGATTTCTTTAGTAAAATCGGTAATTTGCTGTGTTGAGCGGTAGGATTTTTCCAGCTGGATAACACGCGTTTTATCTTTATCAAACATTGTGGATAACTCGGCAAGCAACGTTGTGGTATTTTCATTACTATAGATGGACTGGTTCAAATCACCTAGCAAAGTAAACTTGGCACGCGGATAATTGAACTTCAAGTAAGCTAATTGAAAGGCCGTGTAATCTTGAATTTCATCAATGAACACGTAGCGCATTTCCCGCTCGCCCTTTTTGCCGACCAGCAGATCATACAAATACAGATAGGCCGAGGTATTGTTTAAGGAAATCTGGTGCTGCTTTAAGCCTTCAATCGTCTCGTCCACATATGTTCGCCAGTCATCTTCAGTTAACCCAAATTTAGTTAAATGAACTAAATGCGGAACACTACGTAAGAAATATACGTACTGCGCATTGATATTCAAGAAACGATTATGCACAATCGCATTGCGCACTGGTTGTAAGGCCTTAATGACCAGTTTCCGTGCCAAGAATTTGAATTCTTTGTCACTGTCATCAAATTCGCGGGGTTCCCCCCCGTACAACTTTTCTAAATCCTCGTGATTTAAGGCCTGCACGGCTCTTTCAACCCATTTAGACCGCACTTCGCCGCCAATGCGATGATTTAACGATTTTAACAGCATCTCTTTGGTTGCATCCAGCCGATTGCCCAGATGATAGTTTTCATTAAAGCTATAGTAAATTTCACTGATTTTTTCTTGGTCAGCAAACGGTTTATCACGAAACATAAGGTTGCGGAATTTCATGTCGGCTGATTCAAGATGCTTGGCATACTTACCAACTGCTTTAAAGTAGACCAGACTATTCTCTAGACGCCGAATTTTCTTGGAAACTGGATCCGTTTTACCTTCAAATCTCTGCTGCAACGTTTCAACTTCCATATTTGGAATTCGCCGTTTGGTAAACTGATAGTACGTCATCTGCACCATATTGTGCTCGCCTAATTCGGGTAAAACTTGATCCACATAATCATTAAAAATTTGGTTTGGCGAAAACATGATAACCTGACTGGCCGTCAAATTACCGCGGTAACGATAAAGCAGATAAGCAACCCGTTGCAAGATAGCGGCCGTTTTTCCCGAACCTGCCGCCCCCTGCACAAATAATAAGTCGGAATGCGTATCACGAATAATCTGATTTTGTTCTTTTTGAATAGTTGACACGATGCTCTTCATTTTGGTATCGGAAGAATTTCCCAACGCTTGCAGGAGCATCTGATCGCCAATGGTTTCATCGGTATCAAAAATGGTGACAATTTTGCCATTCTCAATGGTAAACTGCCGCTTTAATTTCACATTCACTTCTTGGGTGCCATCCGGTGTTTCATAGGTCACATTACCTAATTTCCCATCATAGTAGACACTGGATATCGGCGCCCGCCAATCATAGATCAAAAAATGTTCAGGCGTATCTGAAAAAGATCCCAGGCCGATATAAATCGTCTCGTCCTTTTTTTCGCCCTCTTCGTGAAAATCAATCCGCGCAAAATAAGGACGTTTCTCAAGGCGTTTTAAAACGTCTAACTGCTGGCTCGCATGCCGCCAGCTATTCTGCCGTTCTGCCAAAAGCTGTTGCTGCTGGCGCACGGAAATGGCAGTATCCATCATGCCGGAATACGTGCTGGTGTTCACGCGAACTTCATTGCTGAAATTTTTATCAATATTCTTGGAGTCGGTCTCCGCTGTTTTAACATCTTGAGTTGCCTTTTGAATGGCTTGCTGAACCTTTGTAATGACCTCATCAAGGTGTGTTTGTTCATACTTTTGTATTGAATCTGTCATGAAACCCCTCCAAATACATAACGTGATGATCAGTGACTCAAAAACGGAAACTTCAGACCCGGTTCGGCGCCGCGAAGATTTCCAATAAATTAAGTTAATATGATACCACTTTTTTGCACACAACTCAAAGATTGTTCTTCCTATAAGATAAGCTGATTTTATGTTTTGGAGCTTTCATTTTCATTGATCATGAAAGCCTTGTCATTGTGACATTCCTTAAAAGTGCTATAAACCGCGGTTTCTCTGTGATACAATAACTTTCGGACATTCATCAGAAAGGAGGACTTTTTCATGAAAACATTTGACGTTTATTTTGTGCGTCACGGACAAACTTTCTTTAACCGTTATAATCGCATGCAAGGTTGGTCGGATTCTCCGCTTACCGAAAAAGGTTGGCAAGATGCAGAAAAAGTGGGCCAAAAATTTGCGGACATCAAACTTAATGCTATCTATTCAAGCGACACTACCCGCGCATTTAATACCGCTAAGACCATCGCGCATAGTAATAAATCTCCTGGGCTTACCGTTCATCAATTAGCAGAATTTCGAGAAGAATTTTATGGTTATTTTGAAGGTGCAGATTCTGCACAAACGTGGTTTCAAGTTTTAAAACCCGTTAGTCAGGCACGCAACTTCCATGATTTCTTATTACATCACGATATCAGCGAATCTAAAAATGCTGTGAAAGCAGCTGATCCGTTCCATGATGCTGAAGATCACTTTGATTTCTGGAAACGACTAGATAAAGGGTTCCAATATTTGATAACCCACAGTCATGATCATGACAAAATTTTAGTCGTTTCCCACGGAACAACCATCCGCAGTATCGTCGGCCGTTACGCTCCTGACATCGACATTACGACTAGTCCCAGCAACGGCAGCGTCACAAAACTAACCATTCAAGATTCTCAAATTTCTGTTGATTATTTCAATGATAACGATGAGATAATTAAATAAATTAGGAGAATTTTTATTATGCAAACCTCACCCTTAGATACAAATAAGCACTTTATCAGTTGGCCAGTTGTGGCCTTGATGGATTTTGTGACCGTTATCGGCTTCGATGACCTGATTTACAACTTCCATAACCAAGGACTCGCGATTGTGACCACTTGGATCATCATGTTAATCCTGTTTGTCTGGCCATACGAAATGATGGTTGGTCAACTTGGTTCAGCTTTCCAAAATGAAGGCGGCGGCCTTTCTTCATGGATTCGGTCGACCAACGGCGATCTTGCCGGATATATGGTGGCCTTTCTCTATTGGATTGCCGGTCTGCCTTATGTGGTTGACGTTGCCAACTCTGTGGTCGTCTCCATCAGTTGGTTGGTTAAAGGTAACGGCGATCTCAATAAATACATGTCAACTTTCATATTTGCCATTTTCACAGCCATTGTGTTTTTAGGCTTTATCTGGTTCCAGCATTTATTTAAAAATAAGTCCCTTGAAATCATGAGCACAATCGGCGGTGGTGCAATGTTTGTCATGACAATTCTCTTTGTTGTGATGACCGTTGCCGCATTAATTCACGGACGCCATATTGAAACACAACCATTTAACTTAGGTGCTTTCATCCCTAAAATTAATGGTCATTTTCTTTCCACATTTGGTCTGTTAATTTTTGCCATTAACGGAGCTGAGTTGGCTGGTCCGTACGTCAAAGAAATGAAGCACGGTAATCGTGATTTTCCAAAAGCCATGATGATGTTATTAGTTATGACTGGCTTTCTAACCGTCTTTGGTTCCTTCTCGTTAGGTGTTTTCTTCAACGCGCACCATTTACCTTATGATTTGAAGATGAATGGTTCCTACTATGCTTTTCAGGCCCTTGGTAATCAGTTCGGGATTGGTAACACCTTGATGTATATTTTTGCAGTTGCGCAATTTATCTACATGTGCGCGCAGCTGGCCGTCATTTTGGATGCCAGCACTCGTATTTTCATTTCCAATGTAGCAAAGCAGTACTTGCCAAAACGATTAACCAAACTGAACGAAGACGGCCTGCCGATTAACGGTTACTGGCTAACCACGGCCATTGTTTCTCTGGTCTTGTTCCTCAGTAACTGGCTGCCAAGTATTAATGATATGTTCAACTGGCTATTAAACATTAATGGAATCGTTTCGCCATTTGTAACGAGTTTTGTTTTCTATGCCTTTATGCGAATTCGTGCCAAAAGCAAGGATTACCCTTCGGAATACAAGTTCATCAAAAATGACCGTTTCGCTTGGTTAGTTGGGTTATGGTGCTTGGTGATCACCTTAACGTTCTCCATTCTTGGTATTCGGCCAACCGATGCAACACCAGGAACGGTCTTATATACGAAGGAACTCACTTTAAACATTGTGATTCCCATCATCTTTATTGCCCTCTCTGCCGTTTTACCTTACATGGCAAAAATTGGCCGCGAACATTTGACCAAACAAGCTTGGTTATCAACGCCGCTCGCTTTAATTGTCTTTGTGATTGTCGGCTTTATCCTCGCCCAACATTTGACGGGTGCCGGGATTGCAACAATGATTCTCAGTTGGGCTTTAAACGTGGTTTTATTCATTATCGTTTATCAAATTGTATTCAAAATCTTAACCCGCAAGCATACAGCTAATCACTAAATTTCGATCCCATAACAAACAAAAAGCATCCCGAAAAATCGGGATGCTTTTTTACTTCATGCACCAAATTTAGCATTTCATTTTTTAGTTTTCGCTCACGATCAACAAAGACTTAATAGCCGTGCGTTTGTCCATAGCTTCATAAGCATCCTGGATGTGATCCAGATCAAAACGTTTCGTAAAGACTTTCCCAGGATTGATCTTGCCGCTTAAAACAGCATCTAACAAAACTGCCTTGTCATCGGTTGTAACTGAAGCAATACCACCACGCAGGCCAATGTTTCGCCAGAAAAGATTGTTCGTGTTCATTTCTGCTTTTTGAGGAACCCCAACTCGACCAACTATTGCGCCAGGACGACCAACCTTAACAGCCGTATCAACGGATTGTTCCGTACCAACACATTCCAAAACCGCATCGGCACCACTACCAGTTAATTCCATAACTTTCTTAACTGCGTCATCCCCACGTTCTGGGATGATGTCCGTTGCCCCAAATTCACGCGCTAATTTTTGACGATCTTCATGACGACTCATTGCAATAATGCGTTTCGCGCCGCGTAACTTAGCCGAAATGACGCCACATAACCCAACGGCACCATCACCCATGACAACAACTGTGTCACCTTTTTTAACTTCGGCACTGGCAGCTGCATGATAACCGGTTGCCATCACATCGGCCAAAGTTAAAAGTGAGTTTAACTGTTCATCTGAATAATCGGCTGGTTTACCAGGAACCTTGACTAATCCCCAGTTAGCGTTTGTGTAACGTAAATATTCACCTTGATAGCCCCCGTTGCCACCAGCTTCACGGTTTAAACAATCCCCGTCAAAACCAGCTAGACAGGCTGCACAATGTCCACAACCATGGGTAAATGGCACTACCACAAAGTCTCCAGTCTTAATATCAGAAACGTCGGCACCTACTTCTTCAACCACACCGATTGCTTCGTGACCTACTAAGGAATTCGGTTCCCGGTTAGAAATCCCCCGGTACCACCATAAATCAGAACCACAAACACAGGCACGCACGATCTTAATCAGTGCGTCCGTTGGTTTTTCAATTTTTGGCTTTTCAACTTCATGTGTTTCCATTTTTCCAGGTTCAATAAATACTGCTGCTTTCAAAAGAACATCTCCCTCATTTATTTGACAAGGTAAGCATAAACCTTGAAGTGCACTTCAAGGCAAGTTCAATTTTCTCATTTTTATACATTTTCATCAGCAAAGTAGGTTTGTAAAAATTGCGCCACCCCGTCATGATCATTGTCTACTTCAGTCACCGCGTTGGCCGTCTGTTTTGCGGCGGGTGTGCCATTTGCCATGGCGACCCCCACTTTTGCACTGGCTAACATTTCCAAATCATTTTGGGCATCTCCAAAAGTCATCAAATTATCTCGGGTCCAGCCGAAACGTTTTAACAACACATCCAGTGCTGAGCCTTTATCGACACCAGGCTTTAAAAATTCCAAAATCATGGGCTGCGAGCGGACAATATGAAAGTCGTGTTTCAGCTTCTCTGGTAGATTTTGAACAATCTGATCCAAAACGCGCGGTGCTGTACAAATTACCGCTTTACTGTAATCAACGTCAGGGAGCTTGCTAAACGGAATATGTAAGAAATGCATATTACCTCCCAACCGTTTTTCATAACCAGACAACGGCAAATCATTGATGGGGTACACGCCGCTAAAATCTAAAATATCAAGTGGATAGTCATGTGCGGCACAAAACTCATGCAAGCTTGCAAAATGTCCTTTCTGCATGCCGTCTGCCATCAACGGCTGTTTATCTACATTATGAATAACTAACGAGCCATTAAAGTTGACCGAATAATCGTTTTCATTCATTAATCCCAGTTGTGACAACCACGCCCAAATCGCATTAATGGGTCTTCCCGTGCACAAAACAATTTCTTTGCCTTGCTTATGCAATTTTTTTAGAATTCGTGTATTTGCTTCACTAATATGACGTTGCGAATTCAAGAGTGTATTGTCTAAATCTAACGCAATCATTTTAATCATTAAGCTGACCTCCCGCCTTTATCTTTACCGTAAAGACTGCCAAATGCAAAAAAATTTCAGTAAGTTGAAAGAATTTTTAAGATCTGTAGTTTTGGTTTAGAAAGCCTTTACATTATCTACTAACTGTTCCATCATATACCTGTACCCAATAAATTGAAAAGAGGCAATCTGAATGATTACGATTAAAAACAACAAACTTGCAGTTGAAATTGACCAACTTGGCGCCCAAATTACCCACGTGGTGGATGTAAAGGGCCAATTTGATTATATTTGGAATGGAAAAGCTTGGAAACGCCACGCTCCTATTCTATTCCCGGCGATCGGGAAATCTAATGACGATCACTATGTTGTGGACGGTCAAACTTATCCAATGCCTCAACATGGCTTTGCTCGCGATTTACAGTGGGAAAATGTACGTAAGGCCGATGATCAGGTTTTACTTCAGTTAAAATCAAGTCCCAAAACAAAAGAATATTACCCATTTGAATTTACCCTTCAGGTGGAGTATAAACTCGTCGGCAATCAACTGCTGACCAAGTACAGTGTGACAAATAATGACAAGCAGATAATGCCTTATGCCCTAGGTTCTCATCCCGGCTTCAATGTTCCCATCGATGATGACGGCGTCTTTGAGGATTACACCTTGACTTTTGGCCCTCATGCTAAAGAAATTCAAAAATTAGGTATCAATCCGGCACCATTTCGCGATGGTTCCAAGGCACCCTTTAGTGCTTTGGATAACCACAATACTTTGAAATTAAATCACGAGACGTTTGATGACGGCCTGATTATTTTAGATGCTAAAAAGATCGAGACCGTCACGCTCCGTTCTGATCAAACAGCTCATGAAATCAAACTGAACGTCAAACATTTCCCTTACATCACACTTTGGACTATGGAAAACGCCACAGAACCTTACCTGTGCATCGAACCTTTTGCTGGGTTGCCAGATGAAGCTAGTGATCAGCCAACCGACTGGGCAAACAAGAAAGGCAATAATTTTGCGGAACCTGGTGAAACACAGTCATTTGAATACGGCATTGAATTTGCATAGTTCTTGTTTTAACTGGTCTGTACTTAAATCAAGATAATTTCATTTTGCTTCTACTCATGAGATAATAACAGCAGAAAGCAGGTGGCAAAATGACTGATAAAAAACAAACTGATATGCCGGCATGCTTAATAGAACCGACTGGAAAAGACAAGGTCAAACAGGATCGATTAGACCGCATCCATGATGAATTGGTCAACCGCCAGTTAGTCGAGTTAGGCATTCAGCCAAGAAAATTAACTCCCGAAAAAGAGTGATTTTAAACAAAAATACAAAAAGGTGCCTGATCTTCGGGTCTCTGTCAAATTGTATTGGTGGAGATTTTTGAAAAGCATGTTCACTTCGGTGAATGTGCTTTTTTTGTTTACGCATAAATTAAACTGATACGAATGAAAAAGTTATGAATATTTTGAAAACCAAAACAGCTACGCTTTAACACCTTAATTTTACGATTTAGTCCTTCAATAGGACCGTTGGAATACGGATAACGACAACTATTGAGAACAGCAGGACCATTCTTTATTAAAGTTGAGATAGTAATATCCATTTGGTTGCCAGCCGCCTTGTAGTTGGCAATCAAGGTTTTAAATCCAACCGCATCTTTTTGTTGAATGGCTGTTAGAATTCCTTGATAGGTTTGATACACAGTTTTAAATTCTGGAAATTCATCTAAGGCTAGGTCAATGGCGTTCTGTTGGGTCATGTATTCGTTGATACCGTGTAAATAGATAAGTTTAGTATCATTGACCTTTTCTTCTGCCAAATGGAACAAACGCCATTGAGATTTTAGAATGCGATAAACTCGGGAATGCTTATCTTGAAAAGTATGGATCACACGTGTACGTTCGTTATCCAGTGCCCGACCGGCAAGTTGAATAATGTGGAAACGGTCAATGATGGTTATTGCCTTAGGAAATAACCGATGAATAAAGCCAGCATACTCAGCATTCATATCAACGGTGATTGTTTGAACTTTCATACGTTCTTGAACTGAATAGCGAGCTTCAAAGTAATCAATGATATCCTTACTAAGGCGATCCTTAAGAATCACAATGCGGCGATGACTAACGGCATCGCAACAGTTAAAGGACATTAGATGATTACAGGAACGGAATTCATCAAAACAAAGATTTTGGGGGAGTGTTTTAACACGATAAGCTAAGTGAATATTCGCATTTAAAATGCGTTGAACACTACTTGGTGAAATCCCACAAATCTTAGCGATTTCTTTACTGGTCAGCATATCCCGAGCCAGAACAATTACTTGATGTTTCACATTATGCGTAAAAGTTTCATTACGTTTAACGAGGTTAGTTTGAGCACCACAGGTTTTTAAACACCGTTTACATTGATATCTTTGTCGTTTTAGCTGCATCTCATAACGTCCACCTGATAAGGTTCCCAATCTTAGATGGCCAATGTGAGTTCCATTTTTGATTAGAGATTTATGGCCACAATGAGGACATTTTAAAAGTTGATAGGAAAGGATAGCGTGAACGACATGAACGTGTTGCCCATTGGGATAATGTTCCTTAGTAATCTCAGTTACAGTTAAATTAGGGTCTGTTATTTCGAATAGGCTTAGGATAGAATTAGTTAGGGACATTTGTTTTTCCTCTTTTCGATTTTATTAGGCGATTAAATCGTAACACAAAGAGGGCAAATGTCCTTTTTTTTTTCAAAATAAAAACTGGTATCAGTTATTCACCAATACCAGAAAGTGTAGACCCTGATCTTCAGACAACACCTATGAAGCCGAACGATTCGTTCTTTGAATAATCGTTCGGCTTTTGTTGTTCAGCGAAGAAGCTAACCGTTTTCGGCTATTAAAGTTTAAAGTTGAGCGTTTTTTCAGCGTAACCAAAAAATTCTGATATGAAATCATCATACCTCATTTCATATCAGAACTAAGCCTAGTGTTTGCATGCGTACACTGTGCCCCAATCTTCACATTTATTTTTTCAATTTCGTTTGTTTAGCAGCTGCATTAATGGCATAAATTAAAACAACAATTGCAAGGACCATTAACAGTGTTAAGACCAGCAAAGCGTGTTGTGAGCCGAGCGCCGTTAAATGCGCTTCACTGCCCTTTTGCCCCAGTTGACTCGCCCCGATGATGGTTGAGACAATTGATGTTCCGACAGCACCTGCAAATTGTTGAATTGTATTTAAGACAGCATTGCCATCAGCTTGTTGCGCATCCTGCAAAGTTGATAAACCGTTTGTCATGACGTTGCCAAAGATCAACCCGATTCCAAACATGTACCCAATATAGACTACCAAGATCGTACTATTACTAATGTTTAACGCCCAACCGGTAAACACAGCCAACCCTAGGAGAACAATAAAGCTTCCCGTAAGTAAGAGCCGTTTCGGTCCAAAGCGGTCAAAAATCCGCCCTCCAATCGGAGACATCATCGCTCCCAAAGCCGCGCCGGGCAAAACAACCAATCCGGCCACCGTCGAAGAGGCTCCGTTAACCAGCTGCATATAGTTAGGCAAAATAAAGGACATCCCAAGTGAAATCAATTGTAGGGCAAAGAAAACAAACACGTGCGCAGCAAAGGCATGGTTTGTTAACACGCGCAGATCAATCACCGGTTGCGCGATATGTAGACTTCGATAAATCAAACCGCCTAAGCCAACTAAACCAATGACGATTGGTCCAGCCACCGACCAACTGACTAACGACTGGGAACCCATATTACTGAATCCCAAAATAAGGCCGATAAACGCCACTGCAATTAAAAGGATACTCAACGGATCAAACCGAATGGGTTGTGTAGGCTGTTTTTGTTCAATGGTCTTAATACCAGTAAACAGTGAAATTAAAAGCAACGGAATTAAGAGGATAAAAACAAACCGCCACCCTAAACTCGCAACTACGACTCCTCCAAATGTCGGCCCAATAGCGGGTGCAACCGCTGTAATCAGCGTTCCAATTCCCATCATCATCCCAATTTTACTTGTCGGCACCTGATCAATAATAATATTAAACATAAGGGGCAAGGCAATACCGGTCCCACATCCTTGAATAATTCGCCCCAGAAGCAAAAGGGAAAAAGTCGGCGCGATGGTATCTAAGAATAGCCCCGTCAAAAACAACAAATTTGCTGTGATGAAAAGGGTTTTAGTTCTAAATCGCAGTTTTAACGCGGAAGACAAGGGCACAATGATCGCGACGGTCAGCAAATAGCCCGTAGTTAACCATTGCACTACGCTAGTCGTAATGCCAAATTCTTTCATCAAAGTGGGAAAAGTAATATTCATGGCTGTCTCCACAATGACCCCGCTAAAGGACATGAGACCGGTAGCGATCACCGCGGCAATGACTTGGGGACGGATAGATTCATTCTGTTTATTCATAAAAGCTATGCTTCACTTTCCTTTCCGTAATTTTTTCCTGCTTCATCACGCCTCAAAAAGCGCAAGATGGTTTCAAATGTTTGTAACTGTTCTGAACTAAAATTGGCGTCTAATCTTTTCTTTTGGTCGCGCAGGTAACCATCGACAATTTCAACCCATTTTTGTGACTTAGTGGTTAGCTGAATTTGCTTTTGACGCGCATCCGTCGCGGCGACTGTCCGGGTGATTAAATCGTTTTGTTCCATCCGCTGAAGTAAAGTAGTTGCGCTTGAACGCCGAATCATGAATTCTTGTTCAATATCCCGTTGCAGCGCAATCTGCCCCGGTTTACGCGCCAAAAAATCGATCATCGACAACTGAAACGCCGGTTAAGCCGAAACGGGCCGCAAACGCATCTAAACGGCGACTCAAAACATTGGTTGTCTGCTTAACCATTCGTCCATACAAGGGAAATTCTTTTGCCATATTCACTCTCCTTTTTCGTTAGCAAGCTAACGTTTTTAACTTAACCTTTTTCCAATAAATAGTCAAATCTTTTTCCATTGTCTAAAAAAAGCCATTAGTATTCTCAATCAGAAATACTAGTGGCTCTTAGTTTGCAGACCATTATTCTTTTATTTAAGATTTACTTTGGTAACTGGAAATTCTGCTAATTGTGCTTTGATCATCTGCTGATGCAACTGTTCGGCGGTGTCAATTTCATTTTTCTTTTCCGTTGTTAATTTTTTGCCCATGTCTTTAAGCTCCTTTAATCATGATAAACACCTTCGGCCCACTTTTCATTTTCTTCATCAAAGAAGTGTGGGTTGTCTTTTTGCGCCGGATTTGGTTTTGCAATCTGATCAATTTTATCAATCAATTTTTTATTTTCCGGTGTTTCTTTATATTCCGTATTCAAAAAAACGGATATAATATCTTCACAAAGATGCTCACCAACAGTGGCCCCGCCAAACCCGATCACATTTGCGTTGAGTTCTTCTTTCGCATACCGTGCGGTAACCAAATTCGGGGTTAAAGCTGACCGAATACCCTCATTCTTGTCTGCTGCAACTTGGATGCCAATTCCCGTACCGCACAGAACAACACCTAAGTCTGCACGACCGTCAGCAACATCTTCGGCAACCCGTTTGCCATAAATGGGATAGTGTGTGCGAGTAGTGTCATAAGTACCTTCATCAATAACTGTATAGCCTTTTGCTTTCAAAAAATTAGAGAGTTGAATTTTCGTTTGTGTCACAATATGGTCATTGCCAATTGAAATAATCATACAATTACCTCCTACGTGTCAAATTATTAAAGCGGTTCCAAAATGATTTAAATGCGTCCAGCAACAACTGTGCCTCCCAACCGTTTGTCACTTTCGATTTCGGCTTTGTGGGGACCGCTTTTCTCCACATTTCCTTCCGCCTAGTAACGCATGACACGTGATTCACAGCCCGAATCTCGCGTCACGCTAAACTATGCTCGGGAAATCCCGTGGAGAAAAGCGCACTATTCCTTTTAAATCATCTTTTCCAACATATCCAAGCGGACCTGATGCCTTCCTCCCGCGTACGCCGTATCCAAATAATACTGCACAATATTTTCAGCCAATTTCTCACCAACAACGCCGCTCCCAATCGCAATTGCCTTCGCACCATTGTGTTCTGCGGTCATATGCGCCGTATTTTCTTCGACCACGTTTGCCGTAACCATACCTTTTACCTTACTGCTGGCCATCGCCGACCCAACACCATATTCATCAAACATGACCGCCTTATCCGCATTGCCAGCCAAAACTTCCTTGGTTACCGCAAGCGAGCTGTCTACAAAATCTTCGGCCGGTTTTTCGCTCACATCGATGACTTGATAATCATGTGCCAGCAAATATCTCTTAATGTGTTCTTTTAATTCAAAACCATTTTTATCCGATCCAATTGCCACACGCATTGCCTTTACCTCCTTTTATTTTGCAATCTTTGCAAAATACTCAAGCGTCCGTACTAACTGTGCCGTAAACGACATTTCGTTATCATACCAGGCCGCGGTCTTCACAATTTGATCGTCACCCGATGTTGTCACTTCCGTTTGCGTTGCATCAAAAATTGATCCGTGGGTATCCCCAATGACATCGCTGGAAACAATTTCATCCTCGTTGTACGCAAAACTTTCATTGGCTGCTGCCTTCATTGCGGCGTTTACTTCTTCGGCAGTGACTTTCTTATTTAGAACCGTCACTAATTCTGTCAATGACCCGGCTGGCGTCGCAACACGTTGGGCGTGGCCTTGCAATTTTCCATTCAAATCAGGAAGTACCAGTCCAATTGCTTTTGCTGCCCCTGATGTTGTCGGTACTGTATTAATTGCGGCAGAACGGGCACGGCGTAAATTACCTTTGCGATGTGGCCCATCTAACAGCATTTGATCACTTGTGTAACTGTGAATGGTGGTCATTGTCCCAACTCTAATCCCAAATTGTTTATCCAGCACGTTAGCCATTGGCGCGAGGCAATTTGTTGTGCATGATCCTGGTGAGATGACGGTCTCTTTACCGGTCAGTGTTTCGTGATTGACATTATACACAATTGTTTTTACGTCATTTCCACCTGGTGCAGTAATAATAA
Source organism: Pediococcus siamensis (assembly GCF_047220215.1). GTDB lineage: Bacteria > Bacillota > Bacilli > Lactobacillales > Lactobacillaceae > Pediococcus > Pediococcus siamensis. The sequence continues at coordinate 439,056 of NZ_CP178375.1, read as the reverse complement.
CTTTTTGGGCACCGCCATTGGTGTGAAGATGTTTTTCAGCCTTCTCACGAGTAGCAAAAAATCCGGTTGCTTCGAGGACAATTTCTACGCCAGCGCTTGCCCAATCAATTTTTTCAGGATCTTTCTCTTGGGTAACTTTCACGAATTGCCCGTTCACCAAAAAGCCATCTTTTTGGACTTCAATACTTCCATCGAACTTGCCCTGCGTTGAGTCATATTTCAACAAATGCGCCAACATGGTGGGGTTTGTCAAATCATTAACCTGAACAATTTGCACACCAGAAACATCTTGGGCACGACGAAATGCCAGCCGCCCAATTCTACCAAAACCATTGATACCAACTTTCACAACCATTTTTAGTTGCCTCCTATCAAAAGTTTCATAGTTCACGCTATTTTTATTCGAATAGTTAAAGCTATGTATTGCACGCAACCCACACGCATAACCACAATCTAAGCCTTCGCATGCCACCTCCCTGAGATGCAGAGTGTTTATTTTTGTGGTATAGTTGAGTTGTTTCGGGGTAAAAGTTATATTAGATACACCGTTTATCCCTAATACATACGATAGTACTGTTTAGGAGGAAAGTCAAATGAAAATTTCATCAGGTTGGGAACAATCGATCTACGTTTTGCTCATTTTATCAAAACTGCCTGAGAATAAAGCAATTAATTCACTCGCACTAAGCGAACGTCTGAACGTCTCCCATTCTTATTTAAAAAAGATTATTAAAACGTTAGTAAACGAGGGACTGGTAAAATCTTCTCCTGGTAAATCTGGTGGTTTTTCCCTAGCGACACCGTTAAAAGATATTAATTTTTATAACGTCTTTGTCGCCATTGAGGGGCGTGGCCGGGTCTTTGCCAGTCAACACATCCTCGCGAACGTCTTAGACATTAGTAAAGCGGAAGTGGAAAACTGTGCCGTCTCACAAGCTATGGATCACATTGAAGATACTTTGAAGTCAACCATGACTGCAATTACGCTCGATTCTATGTTGAGACAATTAGAAGAAGCTAATGATTTTTCTGATCTAGACAACTGGATCAAAGCCCACGTTTAAACAAAAAAGACCACCTTTGAGGGGGATCTTGAGTCTGGATTAATATTCCGTCCCCAAATTCCTTCAAAGGTGGTCTTTATACTTTTTTTAAAAAATTAACTAAGCTCTTGTAATTGGAAATTCAGCTAACTGCTCCTTGATCATTTGTTGTTGCACAACTTCGGTCTCGTCAATTTCCTTTTTTTCTTCTTTGGTTAATGTTTTCTTTTCTGTAGCAGCCATTTCTCGTTACCTCTTTTAGTTTTGAATTGGCTTAATGTCGATTAACTTTCCTTTGACACCAGGTAGAATGCCCTGTGCAATTTTATCCGTTCTGCTGGCATGTGCCATTTGGAACTTATTTTGTTTGACAATCATCTTGTTCGTGGCTTTAAATCCTGCTGGCAGCGGTTGATTGGTGCCTTGTAGAACCATTACGATGACTTTAAATCCGCTTTCGTCAACCTTGCAAGGACTGTAGTGTAAAGTATCACTGTACATCTCAAACACCGTACCGGCGGGCACAAAGAACAATTTAGCATGTGTTTCAGCGTCGTATTCATAGTCATGAATATCGCGGCGTTTGCCTAACACCATCACCACATCGGTAAATGCAATATTGACTTCACTTCCTTGATGAAATTCAATCGCAGAAAATGAGGTGCTCTGACCCACACATGGACCTGCTGAAATCGGCATTCCCGCATAAACATCAGCAGCAATTTGTTGGATGGTTGCATCTTTTTCTAGCGTCTCATCATCAGGGACATAGTCATTGTGATCCGTGGGGATTTCAATGTGTGAATCCATATAAGCCGTTACCTTACTTAAATCATATTGTTTGTAAACCAGCCCAAAGTCTGCAAACGCCTCGCTATTCACATCATAAATGGTCTTGTCCGGATTAGCTTTTCGAATCTCGTCGAGTTTACTCATAAATTATCTCCGTTTTAGTTTGTGATTAAAATAAAAATTCCACCAAATTTCAAAATAACCAGCAGCGCAGCCAGAATTTTAAAGTACTGTAAGCACTCTTATTTCTGCTGCAAAGCCCGTTTCCAATTCGAAATTCAGTGGAATTTTCTGTACTTTGGGCTTCTCATGCCCCGATTAAATAACTAATTTTTTAAATTATTTTTCAACCTTGTCATACCAAGAACTTGCTGTTGAGAACAACACCTTGTTCAAAGATTCGATGTTTTCACGGCCTTCTGATTGTAACCATTTACGACCTGCTTCTTCGCTTTCACCGGCAAATGGTTCTACAGAATGACGCCATGTAGCACGGCCACAAAGGACACCATTGAAAGTTGAGCCTGCTTCTTTAGCAAACTTCAATTCGTCTTGGAATAATTCTGCTGAAACCCCAGCACTCAAGAAGATGAATGGTAAGTTAGTGGCATCACTTTGTTCTTTGTAATACTTCAAAGCTTCGTCACGGGTATAAACGACGTCAGCTGAATCCTTAGCAAAACCTTCTACATATGCTTGGTTAACTGGAACTTCCAGCTTCAATACGTCAACACCGTATTGAGGTTTGGAGAATTCTTTTGTCATTTCGATAACTTTGTGTGGTTTTACCTTAGCATATTCCTTACCTGTCGCGTCATCGTTATTAGCATCGTATGAAACTAATTCCAAGAATAAAGGCATGTCTTCGCCCTTGCATTCGCTACCTAAACGCTCAATAAAGACTTGCTTGCGATGATTAATGTCGCCGCCTTCATCTGCATCATAGTAAAGTAAGAACTTGATGGCATCTGCGCCCTGTTCCTTCAAACGACGTACTGACCAATCATCCAAAATGTCTGGGAAACGACCAGGTTCAGTAGCATCATAGCCTGTACGTTCGTAAGCCAATAGCAAACCTGCACCATCAGCACGTACTTTAGAAGCTGGTAAACCATATTGTGGATCAAGCAGAATTCCTGTTGAATATGGTGTTAATTCACTGGAAACAGCCACTTTGAAATCTTCAATTTCTTTTTGGCCAGCCTCTTTACCACTAGCAGCACCGATCATCTTTTTGAGTGAGCCACGTTGGTCAATGGCTAAAGCATCAATAATACCATCTTTGTTTGATAAAGCTTTGATTCCTTTTTCCTTACCTGGTGTTAATTTCAACATAAAATGATTACCCCTTTTGTTTTTCATGATTTCTCATGATTTATTTCAATAACGCTTACATTATAAGGCGGCTGTCAAAAATTGACAACTAGTCGTGATAAACGCCCTCTGCCCACTTTTCATTTTCTTCATCAAAGAAGTGTGGGTTGTCTTTTTGTTCTGGATTTGGTGTCGCAATGTTATCGATTTTATCGATTAACTTCTTATTTTCTGGTGTTTCTTTGTATTCTGAATCTAAGAATACGGAGATGATGTCTTCGCAAAGATGTTCTCCAACTGTTGCACCACCAAAACCAATGATATTGGCATTGAGTTCTTCTTTAGCGTAACGTGCGGCAACGAGGTTAGATACTAGCGCTGCCCGAACCCCTTCGTTCTTATCGGCAGCGGTACTGATCCCAATTCCTGTTCCACAAAGGACAACACCTAAGTCAGCACGGCCGTCAGCAACATCTTCAGCAACCCGTTTCCCATAAATTGGGTAGTGGGTCCGTGTCGTATCATAAGTTCCTTCATCAATAACAGTATGGCCCTGAGCCTTTAAAAAGTTTGAAAGTTGAATTTTAACATCTGTAACAATGTGATCATTACCAATCGAAATAATCATTACAATTCCTCCCTGAAATTAGAGTTTCTATTTAAAACGGTTTCATAATCTAGCAAAAAAATATTAAGTTTCTCTCATGCCTGAGATGGTTCCGAGACACCTTTCTAGATCATCTTGTTTAACATGTCCAAACGAACTTGGTGACGGCCACCAGCATATTCTGTATCCAAATAATACTGAACGATATTATAAGCAAGTTTTTCACCAACGACACCACTACCGATGGCAATTGCCTTGGCACCGTTGTGCATCGCAGTCATATGTGCTGTGTTCTCTTCAACAACGTTAGCCGTAACCATGCCTTTAACTTTGTTACTTGCCATTGCCGAACCAACACCGTATTCATCGAACATAACTGCTTTGTCCACATTACCGTCTAAAACCTCTTTAGTCACTGCTAGAGAAGAATCAACAAAATCTTCGGCAGGCTTTTCACTAACATCCACAACTTCATAGTCATGATCCAATAAGTACTTTTTAACCTGTTCCTTCAAATTAAAACCTTGTTTGTCTGAGCCAATTACGACTTTCATGCAAATCTCTCCTTTGTTTTATTAGCTGTACCTGCGTAAACGCGGGTATACTTTTGATATTTTTTTAAAAGCTGCTGATCAATTGCTTGATCGGTAATTAAGCCATCACATTTATCTAGTTGATAGAATGTATAGAAATCATTGCGATCTAATTTGGAATGATCGGCAACCACGTACTTTAACTGCGCCTGATCAAGGGCAATATTTTGCGTTTGCCCTTCATCCGCATTGGCATTCATAATGCTGGCCCCATTGATCCCGTTTACGCCAACAAAGGCTTTGTGCATTTTAATGTTTTTCAACAACTCATTAGCCAAACTTCCAATAAAGGCACCACTACGCTCACGATACGTTCCACCAACTAGGCACAACTCATAATCACTGTGATCATCTCGAAAACGTTCAAAAACAGGTAAACTATTCGTCACAATTCGCAAGTTAGCCAGCTTCAAATACTTAGAAACTAGCTCGTTTGTCGTTCCGGGCCCCAGAAAAACCGTTTCGTTCTCTTCAATCATGCCAGCAACTTGCGCTGCAATATTGCTTTTTTCCATAATGTTCAACTTGCGCTTCTGTATATAGGAAGCTTCCCGTTGATCTGGCTGATGAATGCTCTGGGCACCGCCATGAATACGAACAATGCGGTGTTCTTTTTCGAGTTCATCCAAATCACGACGAATTGTCATAGAAGAAACGTTTAAATCTTCAACTAATTCTTGGACGGTCACAACGCCTGATTGATTGACTGTGCTTAAAATGGTAGCAACTCGTTCATTTTTCAGCATTGACCTCCCTCCTTTTTATTAATTTGGGAACAAAAATGTTTGTTTTTGTTTATTTATGTTTCGATTTATAGAATAGACGAACATTCGCCAAAAGTCAATACCCACGGCTTAATTTTTATTTTATAAATTTTTGTTGACATTTGAAAGCGCTGTTATATAACAAATTTGTAAACGATATCAAACAAAAGTGAACATTATTTCACATTTGTGATTGAGGTGGTGAATTTTATGTCAGATAAGATAGCTGAGACTTCTCTTTTTGATAGAAATACAGTCTACGTGAGTGATGCAACTTCACGGGCTGACGTTTTTAAGACAGTTGCCGAAGATCTTTATAAGAAGGGTCATGTAACTGAGGATTTCTTAAAGAATCTAAACGAACGAGAAGATAAGTACCCGACCGGAATTGATTTGTCTGTGGTATCTCCTGAATACCCGAACGTCGCAATTCCGCATACGGAAGCTGAGTTTGTTAAAGAACGTAAAGTGGTGCCAATTAAATTGAAGCACCCCATTGCTTTCAATAACATGATTGATCCAAGTCAAAAATTAGAAGTTAGCTTCTTATTTATGATCCTGAATAACGATCCAGAAGGACAATCAAATGTTTTAGCGCAAATTATGGATTTCATTAACAAAACTCCTCAAAACCAGCTCTTAACATTCTTTAAGAGTACATCGGAGGATGCGATTTATTCATTTTTGGAATCCAAATTCTAGGTATTGTTTCATTAATTAATTTTGGTAATAAATTTTAAAAAAATTTCCTAAGGAGGAATTTATTATGATTAAGATGTTAACTGCTTGTGGTGCTGGTGTTAATTCAAGCCATCAGATTAAGGATGCTGTGGAAGCAGAAATGAAGAAACGTGGCTACCAAGTCAACGTTGAAGCTATCCAAATTAAGGACCTTAACCCAGAAACAATGAAGGGTGTTCAAATCTTCTTACCTATTAACAAACCAGATTTGAGCTTTGAGGTTACAGTTCCTGAAATTGACGCTGGTGCGATCCTCTACCGGATGCCTGCAATGGCTGCTCCAGTATACGACAAGATTGAAGATGCCATTAAAAAGAATCATTTAAGTTAATACGCTTTGAAGAGGTCTCCTCTTCTGCTACATATTACAAAATGACAGCTTCACCTAAACTTTGGTAACAAAATTTAATAAACTCAAAAGGAGTGAACAAAATGCAGACCATTATTCATTTTGCCAACGTGGTCTTCAAACCAATCATTGATTTGGGAGCCGCGCCTGTTATGTTAATTGTTCTAACCTTGATTGCCTGGGCCTTGGGAGTTAAATTCTTCCGAGCCCTCGAAGGTGGTATTCGATTAGCGATCGCTTTGACTGGTATTAGTGCTATTATTAATATTCTTACTACAACTTACCAACCAGCCTTAGCAGCGTTCGTTAAATCGACTGGGATCCAACTTTCCATTACCGATGTTGGTTGGGCACCATTAGCAACGATCACTTGGGGTTCTCCATATACCCTATTCTTCTTACTGTTAATGGTACTTTTAAACGTCGGAATGTTGTTCCTCAAATGGACCAACACGCTAGATGTTGATATTTTCGATATTTGGCACATTTCCTTCACGGCTTTGATGGCCATTTACTTTGGAGCTAACTTCTGGGTAGCTACATTGTTAGTTCTCTTGATTGGTGCTTTGAAGATTGTCAACTCAGATTTAATGAAACCAACTTTCAACGATTTGCTTGGCAATCAAGATAACCCAATGACCACAACTCACTTGAACTACATGATGAATCCTGTCATCATGGTGCTCAACAAGATTTACGATTTATTGTTCCGTTGGTTAGACCGTTTTGATTTTGATTCCGCAAAACTAAATGAAAAAATTGGGTTCTGGGGAAGCAACTTCGCTATTGGTTGCTACTTAGGTATTTTCATCGGTTTAGTTGGTCAACAAGGTGTTGAATCAATCTTCACATTGTCCTTTACCGGTGGTGTCTGCTTGCAGTTATTCTCCCTTATTGGTTCTTGGTTCATCAAAGCTGTTGAACCATTATCACAAGGTGTTACTGACTTAGCTAACAAACACTTAAAAGGACGTAAGTTAAATATCGGACTTGACTGGCCATTTATCGCTGGTCGTTCCGAAATGTGGGCAGCTGCTAATGTTTTAGCTCCTATCCTGTTACTCGAATCACTTGTTCTCCCTGGCAACCATATTCTTCCTTTAGGCGGAATCATTGCTATGGGTGTTACACCAGCTTTGTTAGTTGTTACTCGTGGACGTATCATTCGTATGATCGTTATCGGTGCCGTTGAACTCCCTATCTTCCTTTGGGCCGGCACATTAAGTGCACCATTCATCACATCCGTTGCTAAACAAGTTGGGGCATTCCCTTCAGGTGTTAAGAGCGGAACAATGATTGCTGAATCTACTAAGGAAGGTCCTATCGAACAATTCTTAGCTTACGCAGTTGGTAAATCATCTACTGGTGAAATTAAATTTGTTCTTTACGCTGTTATCGGTCTTGCTGCATACTGCTTAGTATTCTGGTGGTACGCACGTCAAATGAAGAAACGTAACGCTATCTACGCTAAAGAACTCGCAGATAACGAAAACTAGATTGAATGAATCTTTGCAAAGGAGGTCAATACAAAATGAATGAAAGACCAAAATTGGATGATAAAACTAAAAAAGAGAAAATTAGAAAGACGATCCTATGGGCATTAGTTGTTATCGCAGTATCCTGGATTGCTTCCTTTACTCACTATAATGTTTGGGCATCCCTATTTCAGGCAATCGTTACCTTCTTTGCATTAAGAGAAGTCTTAAAAATCTAGAAGATGTGTAAATTAAAACCCCAATCCTTCCTCCCAAGGATTGGGGTTTTTAGTATCTGTCAATCATTTGTAAACACTTATTATGCGTGGTTCAAACTCACAAAACCAGTTTTAAACTGTCATTGTAATCGCCTTTTCGACAGGAATGGCGATTTTTTGCTGTCCGACACGGATAATCCCACCTGCTTTAGTTGCTTGAACCGTTAAAACATTGTCCTTCACGTGAAGTTCGACATAATCTCCACTTGCACTCAATGGCAGTTTGCCTTGAAAATCACCTAGCAACTCCAATTGAGGCTTTATCTCGAAGGTTTGATAACCTGGTTGCGTTGGTTTTAACCCGATTAGATAGCGTCCGATAAGGTATAATGGACTGGCTCCCCAGGCATGGCAAAGGCTCTTTCCATACTTATCACCGTACATGGCATATCGAGCAGCGCCCTTCTCTGCTGGATCAAAGTACTCCCAAAACGTTGTGGCGCCGTTATTTAACATACCACCCCAATAAGCCTTGATTGTCGCTAACACTTGATCATAATGCCCCATCTTAGCAAAGGCTTCTTGTTCCCAGAATTTAAAGTAAGGGGTCTTAATTTCCGGGATCTCTGGATTCATCAATACTCGCTGGACAAGCTGTTTAGCTTTGGCGTCATCCACATAGCCAAACAAAATCGCAAAAATATTTGCGTGTCGTGTCACATGACGTTTTTTTGATTCATAACTATCTATATAAGCTTGCTGCGTAGGATCCCAGAAATACCGGTCGATATTTTCCCGCAATTTCTGGTAATGCCGTTCATACTTTTGTGCATCTTGATTTAAGAGCTTCGATACACGAACCATACTTTGCAGGGCGCGCGCCAAAACCATTTGTTCAGCAGCCAGCGGTCCCTGGTGGTCAAAGTCGGCCCAATCAATATAGATCCAATCTCCTTTGCGTTCCCGAATAAAGCCGTGCTCATCCGTGGCTTCCAGAGAAAAGTCCATTAACCGTTTTAATTTTGCATACACATTCTGAACAAAATGTTTATCCGCAAACGTGTCGTAATACAATTCAATACTTATTATCCAGTACATCGAATAATCAACAATTGTGTCGAGGTGCTGTTTAATATCTAGTTCGCCGCGTAATCCTAATAAAGTGCGTTCCACAATTTCTTTATCAAAAAAGTCGTATCGGTTCATGTAGAAGCATTGAAACGCATCCCCGGCCCACACCCAGCGGTCCCGTTTAACGCCGTCAATAAAGAAAATGCCAGAGCACAAGCGTAAAGTCCGATCAGAGACTTGCCATATTTTAGTAAGTTGCTCATCATGTGACGAAAATTTGGCAATGCGCGGAAATTCAAGCGATTCGAAATCCACTTCCAGTATGCCTAAATCTTCCATTTTAGAAATTTGGGGGAGGTAAATATAGCGAAAAGCCCGCAGCTTAGTTACAAAAACTGCTTTTTGGGTATCATAATGGCCAAATGGATCGTCTTGTGCTTGAAGCGTGTGTTTTAAGTAGGTATCTTGAACATCCAAAGCTTCAGTTCGGCTTTCACCATAGCTGATGGTGACTTGTTGAAAGCCATTTTTGAACTTAATGCGCGTTCTGGCCGTGAGATCATGGCCAAAATCTAATAATACACCACCATTCACCGATTCAATTTTTTGAGGTTGGCGAATTTCGTGATGATAATCCACTTCCATCGGATTTTGGTCTGCTTGTCGGAACAGACTACTCGTCCCAACGCTGACTGGTTCACCCAGAAAATTGGATGCTTGCCAATTTTCGTCACTCTGCACCTGCTGTCCGTCAAGATAGGCACAAGGCAAACCTGCCAGATTAGCCACATAAATTTCAATCCGATACTTACCAGCTGGGCACGTAACTGCCGCCGCAAAAGCAAATTTAGTCTCTTTTTGACTATCAAGATCCACAAATTTCCCGTAACCTTCCCCTTGAACGCGGACCGAAAAAGTCTGCGGTGTCGCAAAAGAAAAAGTTCGTGAAAAAAATACGTTGTGATTCCACCCAGATGTGTACCAGTATGCGGGCCACTTCATCCCGCGTTCCTCACGATCCAAGTTTTGTTTCATGGCTTGATAAATTTCAAAATCACCATGATACCAGATCCATTTTGCCATTCCTATCTCGTCCCCTCTCTGATTATGTGTCCTCTCTTTAATTAAAGCACTTTCTGATTTATGGCGCAATATTTTTCAACAAAAAAAGAGCTCGTTAAAAAACACGAACTCTTTAAAAATTACCTTTTAATCTCCACTAAACCATTCCGTTAGTTGATCCGGATTGTTCATTTCACGGTCTTCTAACCGTTTAGCAATCGTAATTAATTTTTTATCATTAACCAGCTTCACAAACGCCTCGACATCTTTCACAAGCTTTAGTGAAGCTGGATCTATTTGCCCAGGTGCAGCGGTCTGCAGCTCACGGTCAGCAGACGTGACAATTGTACTTCGATACAACGTCTTTAGCATTTTATCTGCCAACTGAGTTTCCAACAAACGTTTTTTTGCCTGTACCGCTTGCAGATCTTGTGAAACAAAATGATAAGCATACTGCTGGTCCTTGATCACAACGGTTGCGATTAAATGTTTATACATGTGCCAAGCTCCCCTCTCACACAATTCAAACCCATTCAAGTGTATTATGTGAGATTAAGCCAATTCTTGTCAACCAATACTCTCTATTTTCTGGCTTACAGTGGTCTATACATCATTTGGGGGGACTCTAAAAAAATCTAACCCGCTTTGATTAACTGCAAAATTGCCTGTTTCGACTTGGCATTGCGTAGCTGACTCACGAATTCGGGATGGGTTAATAATTTAGCTGTATTGGAAAGGTACTTCAAATGCGCACCACTATCATTTTCTGGAATCAAGAAGGAAATGATCGTATCCACAGGCTTTTGATCGAATGTTTGCCAAGCTACTGGCTGTGCGAGTTTGACAATTAACATGGCCGAATGATGGATAGTGGCATCCTGTGCGTGTGGAATCGCAATCCCATCCTGCATGCCAGTCGAGCCCTCTGCCTCACGTTTCTGATATTTGGCTAGTACTCTACTTGCATCGTCAGCCAGACCATTTTTGACCGCCGTTTCAGCTAAATACTTTAAAACCGCGTCTTGATCTGCTGCAGTCACTTCTAATTCAATATTTTGCAGTGCTAAGATTTCTCCAGGATCAAACGTTTTGTCCATCGTTGCCGGAGCTTTTTTGACCGGTGTTTCCGGTGTGGCAGTCGTTTCACCAGTTAAGACATCAAACGAGCCCGCGTTATCGGCCACCGCATGTTTTTTGGCCTGACGACCAGCGACGATCGCTAACAACACACCGGAAACCAGCGCGCCAATCACAATCCACAGAACCCATAAGAATGGATGGATTACTAACGGTAAAATGATAAAACCGCCATGCGGCGCAGGAACTTGAATTCTTGTGACATACGTTAAAATTGCGGCAATCGCGGAACCTACCATAAATGAAGGAATATTTAACAGTGGATTCTTAGCCGCAAAGGGAATTGCGCCTTCTGTGATATGGGTTGAACCCAACAGAAAATTAACATACCCCGCGCTGCGTTCATTGCTTGAATACGCTTTGGGATTGAACAACACGGCAAATCCGGTAGCTAGTGGTGGCGCGATACAAGCTGCCGAAACACCGGCCATAAAATAAAAATTACCTTGAGCTAATAATGCGGTGCCCGTTAAGTACGCTGCTTTATTAATTGGGCCCCCGAAATCAGACGCCGCCATCACGCCAATAATCAATCCTAGGAGAATCGGGCTGGTATTTTCCATTCCCTTTAGAAATGTCATCATTCCGGTATTCAAATCTTTCATTGGTAGAGAAATGAAGTACATGATCATTCCAGAGATCAGGACACCTAAAACGGGATAGAGGAAAATAGCTTTCAATCCTCGAAATTGTTTATCTGGTAGCGGTTTCAAAATATGCTGTAATAAAATAATTGTGTAACCTGCCAAATAGCCGCCGACAATGGCCCCTAAAAAACCGGTTCCGGTGTTAAAAGCAATCATCCCGGTTGCAAATCCCACTACCAATCCCGATCGTTTACTGATGGCTTCCGCAATGTAGGCACATAATACCGGAACCATTAGATTCATGGTCGTCGAACCAATAGTGTTTAAAAGATAGGCTAAATAATTATACTCACTACTTTTAGGATCGGCTGAATTAATTCCCCAGAAAAAGGAAACCGCCACTAGCACCCCACCAGCAACCACTAACGGCAACATATGGGAAACACCGTTCATTAATGATACATAAATCGAATTCCACAAACTGCTGCCAGATTTGCTCGTACCACTATCAGATTTGGCTTTTTCTTTAACTGCTTGGCTCTTATAAACGGGAACTGATTTGTCATTTAAAATACGATCCACAAGTTTGTCTGGTTCCCGAATACCTTGCGCAACGGGAACGCGAATTAATTTCTTGCCTGCGAACCGATCCGCATCAACATCAATATCAGATGCCACAATGACACCACTTGCACCATCAATCTCCGCTTGGGTTAAAGGATCATCCACACCAGTTTGTCCATGGGTCTCTACTTTAATAGTGACTCCCAATTTTTTTGCGGATTGTTCCAAAGCTTCTTGAGCCATATAAGTATGTGCGATTCCAGTTGCACACCCGGTTGCCGCAATGATTTGATATTTTCCCATCAGTTAGTTCCCCCATTCTTCAATTAATTTCACCTGAATTTGTTTTTCAAGTTCAGGTACCCGTTTAAAATCCGTAATCCATGATTGAAAAGCTGTATCGCTGCCCGCCGCTAATGCTCGACGTAGGTTTTCTTTTGCACCCTTCTTCGTTATTAACCCACCCAAGAAGGTTCCTAACATGGTATCGCCGGATCCTGCGGTGTTCACGACTGTTCCTTTCGCGGCATTACCATAGAAAACCTGCTGGTGATTCATGAATAACGCGCCCTCACCACCTAACGAGATCAAGACGTTTTCAGCACCCTTGGTCACCAAGGTTTTGCCTAGTTCAATCAACTCGTCACGTTTAGGAATTGTTGTTAAGCCAAACCAGCTTGCGAGTTCATGGTCGTTAGGCTTGATAAGGTAAGGATGATACATTAAAGTTTCCATGACTTCCTGATAACTGGTATCCAAGACTAATTTAAATCGCCGTTCCTGGGCTATTTGTGCAATTTCAACAAGAATCGTGGGTGCAATTCCTTCTGAAAAACTGCCTGACAGCGAAAGGATGTCCGTTGACTCCAAACCACGAAGGATCGTCAAAAGTGCCTCAATTTGCTCAGGATCTGCGCGTGGTCCCTTATTAACCAACTTATATTCTTGGTTTTCATCTTGGACATGGGTAAACACATTAATCCGGGTAGGAGCCTTTACATGGACAAACTCATTTTTTATCCGAGCGGCATTCAGCACCTCTTCAATATAATTCAGCGTAAAACCACCGCCAATTCCTAATGCACAGTTTTCAATCCCTAACCGTTTTAAAATAAAGGAGACATTTACGCCTTTCCCATTCGCTTGAATTTCATAATTTTCTGTCCGGTTTACCACATTTGGTTGCATTGCTTTCGTATCAATGAACAAGTCGATAGCCGGATTTAAAGTTAATGTATAAATCATCTGCTTGCACCCCTCTTATTCTTTAGATTTAGAATACCATGCTCACAAATGTAAATGTTTTCAAAACATGCTATTATGAATGCAGGCTTGAAAAATTCTTTACAAAATGGGGGTTATCTTGTGCAACCAGCACTCAGCACGTCCGAAAAATACCTTTGGCAGTATGTTCAGGAGCATGAAACCGAGATTGTCAACAATTCAATTGTGGAACTCAGTGAAAAAGCAAATGTCTCAACGGCCACAATTGTGCGTACAATGAAAAAGATGGGCTACTCCGGCTACACCCCTTTTCGTCAAGAAATCATTCAAAAGTTAGCGGACAAAACGCACCACAATGATATTTTGAAGGACACCGATCACGAAATTCGAACGGCCATCCTTAAAAATCAATATGAGGTAGATAACACCATCCAGAACTTAAATATTGGCGTCATGGAAGATGCCATTCAAAAGGTTAATAATGCCAAGCATATCTACATTTTTGCGCGGGGACTTTCAAAGTTGATTGGCGAAGATATCCTACTTAAATTTGAGTTGTTGCGAAAAGACGTTCAGCTTCATGACGATCCTAATATCATTAAGACCCTAAGCAAACAAATTACGGGTAGCGACACTGTGGTTCTTTTCTTAACGTTAAACGGCAATACTCCTGAATTAGTGAATGCGGCTCAATCTTTAGCACATAATGAAGTGACAACCATCACGTTTACCTGTAATAACGCGGGTCAAATTATTCCTTACTCTGATCTGATCTTTTTAGGTGTAAAATCAGCGGAATCGTACTTTCCCAAATACGAAATCCGCTCACGTTTGCCACTCCAGATCTTAACGCGGATCTTTTTAGACGCTTTTGCCATCCGGATCCAACGCCATCATCTCTAAAAAAAAGGGTCTACACTTTCTGGTATTGGTGAATAACTGATACCAGTTTTTATTTTGAAAAAAAAAAGGACATTTGCCCTCTTTGTGTTACGATTTAATCGCCTAATAAAATCGAAAAGAGGAAAAACAAATGTCCCTAACTAATTCTATCCTAAGCCTATTCGAAATAACAGACCCTAATTTAACTGTAACTGAGATTACTAAGGAACATTATCCCAATGGGCAACACGTTCATGTCGTTCACGCTATCCTTTCCTATCAACTTTTAAAATGTCCTCATTGTGGCCATAAATCTCTAATCAAAAATGGAACTCACATTGGCCATCTAAGATTGGGAACCTTATCAGGTGGACGTTATGAGATGCAGCTAAAACGACAAAGATATCAATGTAAACGGTGTTTAAAAACCTGTGGTGCTCAAACTAACCTCGTTAAACGTAATGAAACTTTTACGCATAATGTGAAACATCAAGTAATTGTTCTGGCTCGGGATATGCTGACCAGTAAAGAAATCGCTAAGATTTGTGGGATTTCACCAAGTAGTGTTCAACGCATTTTAAATGCGAATATTCACTTAGCTTATCGTGTTAAAACACTCCCCCAAAATCTTTGTTTTGATGAATTCCGTTCCTGTAATCATCTAATGTCCTTTAACTGTTGCGATGCCGTTAGTCATCGCCGCATTGTGATTCTTAAGGATCGCCTTAGTAAGGATATCATTGATTACTTTGAAGCTCGCTATTCAGTTCAAGAACGTATGAAAGTTCAAACAATCACCGTTGATATGAATGCTGAGTATGCTGGCTTTATTCATCGGTTATTTCCTAAGGCAATAACCATCATTGACCGTTTCCACATTATTCAACTTGCCGGTCGGGCACTGGATAACGAACGTACACGTGTGATCCATACTTTTCAAGATAAGCATTCCCGAGTTTATCGCATTCTAAAATCTCAATGGCGTTTGTTCCATTTGGCAGAAGAAAAGGTCAATGATACTAAACTTATCTATTTACACGGTATCAACGAATACATGACCCAACAGAACGCCATTGACCTAGCCTTAGATGAATTTCCAGAATTTAAAACTGTGTATCAAACCTATCAAGGAATTCTAACAGCCATTCAACAAAAAGATGCGGTTGGATTTAAAACCTTGATTGCCAACTACAAGGCGGCTGGCAACCAAATGGATATTACTATCTCAACTTTAATAAAGAATGGTCCTGCTGTTCTCAATAGTTGTCGTTATCCGTATTCCAACGGTCCTATTGAAGGACTAAATCGTAAAATTAAGGTGTTAAAGCGTAGCTGTTTTGGTTTTCAAAATATTCATAACTTTTTCATTCGTATCAGTTTAATTTATGCGTAAACAAAAAAAGCACATTCACCGAAGTGAACATGCTTTTCAAAAATCTCCACCAATACAATTTGACAGAGACCCACAAAAAAAGCACATTCACCGAAGTGAACATGCTTTTCAAAAATCTCCACCAATACAATTTGACAGAGACCCAAAAATCTCCACCAATACAATTTGACAGAGACCCATTTATTTTTAGAGAACTTCTAAGCCTGCATCTGCTGCACGTTTGCGATAAGTCTCAAGCTCATCTTCGCTCGCACGTACAAAATGCTCTGGAGAAATCTCAACCATTTGTCTTTTCTTCCCGTCAAATTCAGGGGAAGCGTCATAAACCATCTGTCGACGATTACGTTCGAATTCTGGGTCGGGTTGGGGAACCGCAGAAACCAAACTTTCGGTATACAAATGAAGAGGATGATTATAAACTTCTTCAGCTGGTCCAATTTCCAATAGCTTACCGTAATGCATAACCCCAATGCGGTCACTAATGTACTTAACCATTGAAAGGTCATGAGCAATGAACAAGTAGGTTAAGCCCTTTTGTTCCTGAAGTTCTTTCATCAAGTTCACAACCTGTGCTTGAATCGAAACATCCAAGGCTGAAATTGGTTCATCAGCAATGATAAAATCTGGTTGTACCGCTAAAGCGCGCGCAATTCCGATTCGTTGCCGTTGTCCACCAGAAAATTCGTTAGGATAACGACTGGAGTGGTCACGGTTTAACCCAACTGTTTCAAGTAAGTCCTCAACTTGGTTAGTCCGGTCTTGATCATTCTTAGCTAAATGGTGAATATCAATTCCTTCGGCGACGATATCTTTAACCTTCATTCGCGGATTTAAAGAAGCATAGGGATCTTGGAAAATCATCTGCATTTCTCGCCGAAAAGCCATCATGTCTGATTTACTTTTCAATGAAGCCACATCACGACCATTAAAAATAACTTGACCATCGGTTGGGTCCAACAAACGGATAATGGCTTGACCAGTTGTGGTTTTTCCAGAACCAGACTCGCCAACTAATCCAAAGGTCTCACCTTTATAAATATCAAAGGAGACATCATCAACCGCACGGACTTCATCTTTTTTACCAACATTAAAGTATTGTCTTAAATGTTTTACTTCTAAAATTTTCTTTCGTGTATCCATGATTAGCCTCCTTTACTCACCAATTGCGTCGTCGTCATCGTTACCAAAGCGCGTATTCCCAGTTGAGTGAATATGACCTTTGTTAATCGTCCCTTCTTCGAGACGCTGCTTGTAGACCTCTTGACGCCGTTTGATTTCTACTGGAGGTTCAACATGAGGAGCATACGGATGCAACAACCACGTAGCGGCATAGTGCGTATCCGAGACTTTGAAGAACGGTGGCTCTTTTTGCTCATCAATCTTCATAGCGTAAGGATTACGTGCCGCAAACGGATCACCAGCAGGCGGATCCAATAGGTCTGGCGGCGTACCTGGAATAGACTCCAGTTTTCCTTTAGCTGTATCCAAAGTGGGCATGGAGTTCAAAAGTCCCCATGTATATGGGTGTTGTGGATTATAAAAGATTTCGTCAACCGTGCCATATTCGACAATTTTTCCCGCGTACATTACGGCAACACGGTCAGCCATTCCGGCAACCACGCCTAAATCATGGGTAATGAAAATAATTGAAGTGGAAATTTTTTCCTGCAATTCCTTCATTAAGTCCAAAATTTGTGCCTGAATAGTCACATCCAAGGCAGTCGTAGGTTCATCAGCAATAAGAATCTCTGGATAGCACACTAAGGCAATCGCAATGACGATCCGTTGACGCATCCCACCTGAAAATTGGTGCGGATAATCATTAATCCGTTCCTCAGCATTGGTAATCCCAACTAGTTTGAGCATCTCCAAAGCTTGCTTGTTAGCCTTCTCCCGACTATAGCCTTTATGAATACGTAAAGGCTCTGCAATTTGTTTACCAATCCGCATTGTTGGATCAAGTGACGTCATGGGATCTTGGAAAATTTCGGCAATATCTTTTCCTCGAATGTCTTCTAGTTCTTTTTGAGACATTTTTAAAATATCTTTTCCATGAAACTTAACGGTTCCTTCAACCACCTCGGCATTATTGGCAAGCAAGCCCATAACGGTCTTTGTTGTAACCGTCTTACCAGAACCTGACTCCCCAACGATAGCTAGTGTCTCACCTTTTTTTAAATGAAACGAAACATCACGAATTGCCTTAACCGTTCCTGCATAAGTATGGAAGTCAATGGTTAAATCTTTTACTTCGAGAATATTTTCTTCTGCATTTTCCATTGTCTCTTCCTCCTATCTACGCGCTGTCCGCGGATCAAATGCATCCCGCAAACCATCAGCAAGAATATTGAAAGCAATCATGATTACAGAAAGCATAATTGCGGGATACCACATTTGATATGGCAAGAACTGGAAGTTCTTTTGTCCATCACTAATCAACGTTCCTAGTGAAGCTGTTGGGGCTTGAATCCCGATACCAATGTAACTTAGGAATGCTTCGAAGAAAATAGCTGACGGAATTGTAAACATGGTTTGAATGATAATCACACTTGATAAGTTAGGCAGTAAATGTTTTAGCGCGATCTTAAACGTGGATTCACCAAGTGTCCGAGCAGCCAAAACGTATTCCTGAGATTTTAGCTGCAGTGTTTGGGCACGCGTTAAACGCGCCATTGTGGTCCACCCGTTAAAGGCAATCGCTAGGATAATTGGTAACATCCCACCTTTTAAAACCAGCATTAACAGCACCATGATAACAATATTTGGGACGGAAGAAATGACCTCAATAATCCGCTGGAGGACAATATCGGTCATTCCCCCTTTCCAGGCCGAAATTACCCCGTACCCGACCCCCACAATTAAATCAATCAGGGTCGCAAAAAGTCCGATCAACAATGATACCAAAGTTCCTCGAAGAATACGTTGTGCTAAGGAACGACCCAAGTAGTCAGTTCCCAAAGTATAATGCACATTACTTGGAACATTATTTTGTTTGTAGGCATCCACACGTTTGCCGGCAACAACTGATGTCCCATTAAATCCATTAATATTTACACCAGGAATTTTAGGTGGTAAATTTGCATAATTTGGATGAGAGGTATTCGGATGTGAAGCTGTTAATGGAGATGTAAACGCAATGATCCCAATAACAACTAAAATCCATAAACAAACATAAGAAGCCTTATTTTGTTTTAAACGCCGCCAAGCATCTTGAATAAAAGTTCGCGAAGGCGCCACGATTTTTTCATCATCTAACGCTTCTTTTTTGGAAACCGGCTCGAAAGCATCCGGAGCCAAATTCATTTTTTCTTCCATTTATTTACCCCTCTTTCCCAGTAATTCTGATTCGTGGATCAATGATTCCATAAACCAAGTCTGTTAAAAGTAAGATTGCACACAATAATGCAGAATACAGGATCGTGACACCCATGATCGTTGGGTAATCATTTACCAAAATTGATTTAACAAATTGTTCACCAATACCAGGCACAGAGAAGATGTTTTCAACAACCATTGATCCTGTCATGATAGCCGCAGTTAACGGTCCAATAACAGTAACCAGCGGAATTAAACTATTCCGCAAAGCATGGTGCCAAACAATTCCCATTCGACTGAGCCCTTTTGCACGTGCCAATTCAATGTAGTCGCTCCCCAAAACATCGACCATTTCGGTACGTACAAAACGTGAAGTTTCAGCAAATGGTGAAACCGCCAGTGCTAAGGTTGGGAGTACGGTATATGAGAAACCGCCCCAGTCTGCAATTGGGAATAATTGTAATTTTAGACCTAGATAATATTGAAGTAAGATAGCTAAAACGAAACTTGGAATTGAAATTCCTAAGATGGAAATAAATGTTGAAGTTCCATCAATCCAAGTGTTTTTGCGAATGGCGCTAATTGAGCCCACAATAATTCCGACAAAAACACCGACGATCATTGCTTGGCCACCTAATTGCATGGATGGTCCAATTCGGCTGGAAATCAAGTAAGAAACTGGTTGGTCACTGAACTGGAATGATAACCCAAAATTCCCATGAGCAGCATCCACAATGTAGCTCACATATTGCTGCCAAACTGGTTTATTCAAGCCATAATGTTCATAAATTACTTTAATTTGTTGTGGAGTTAACTTAGCCTGATTATTCAACGGTGTCCCGGGCATCAGCTTCATCAAGAAGAAGGTGATACTTGCAATTAAAAACAGCGTTAATGCCAAGTAAAAAATTCTTTTTCCTAAATATCTTGCCATTAATATTCCTCCCTATCATTTGTTTCTCAAACCACTATGGCCTTTATAACAAAGGGGTAAGAGCCAGCCGTTACGCGAACTCTTACCCTTCTGTCCAAAATTAACGCTAATTTATGGAACTTTATTTTGTCAAATGCAAATTCTTATAATCGAAGTTAACACCGGCACTGTTGTAAACAACGCCCTTCAACTTAGAGTTCCAAAGTTGTGATTGAGCTTGCTGGAAGACTGGAGCGACGCCTTGTTCGTTCATCAAGATCTTTTCAGCTTGAACCATATCATTCCAACGTTTTTCAGGATTAGTTGCATCCGTCGTATTTGAAGCTTTGATCAGCTTGTCGTACTGCTTGTTGCTAAAGCCACCATTGTTCTGAGCATTTCCGGTTACAAAGAGTTGTAAGAAGGAAATTGGATCAGAGAAATCGGCACCCCAAGCAGAAAGGACAACATCGAACTTACCGTTTGATGAGTTTGTTAAACGTGTCTTAAATGGTACGTTTTGAAGACTAACTTTCACATTTGGAATTTTTTCAATCTGTGATTGTAAGAATTCGGTAATTTGCTTTGTTGAAGCTGTATCATCACCAAGAAGAGTGAATGATAAACTGGATTTGCCTTCTTCTTTCAGACCTTCTGCCATTAACTTCTTCGCTTCTGTCAAGTTCTGTGTAACAGCTGACTTAACTTCTGCTTCTGAAGCAAAATCTTCACCGGTCTTAGGATTGCTTGCTAAACCAGTTGAAACCAGTCCCTTAGGGTTCCCAGAACCATCTGCTAAAACTTTACCCGTCAATTGTTTCCGATTGATTGCTAAAGAGATAGCTTTACGGATCTTAGCATTTTGGAAAACTTTTTCTTTCTTCATATTATATTGTAAATAGAACATTGAAGACTTTTTTCTTAAAATGTAATCCTTGTTGTTCTTGTATTGAGCAACTTGGTTTCCTGTGATGTTAGCCACGTCAAGTTTCTTACTGTTGTAAAGGTTCAAACCAGTGCTGGCATCCTTGACAACTTGATAATGGATAGAATCCATCTTGACATCTTTTTTATCCCAGTAATTGTTGTTCTTTTCAAGTTTCCAACTTAAATTGGTTCCGGTCCAGCCGACTTGTTTGTATGGGCCATTGTATACTAACTTGTCTGAAGCTGTGCCGTACTTAGAACCATACTTTTCAACAACTTTTTGATCCTGTGGGTAGAATGTTGGGAAGCCCATAAGGAGCTTGAAATATGGAATTGGACGATCAAGTGTAACCACTAACTTATAATTGCCCTCTGCTTTAATCCCAAGTTGCTTGTAGTTAACCTTACCTGCCATAATCTTATCTGCATTCTTAATTCCGGAGAACAAGTATGCATATTCAGAAGCAGTCTTCGGATTAACTGTACGTTGCCAAGAATAAACAAAATCCTTAGCTGTCACAGGATCACCATTACTCCATTTTGCATTTTTACGAATTGTAAATGTCCAGGTCTTACCATCCTTAGACTCTTTCGTACTTGTGGCTAATGCATTGTGGACCGAACTCTTTTTACCCAAACGGTAAAGGCCTTCTTGCGTATTACCTAATTGCGTAAAACCAACAACATCTGTGACCTTGGATTGATCCATTGTTGCAATCTCAGCACTTTCTTCAAAGTTCACCGATTGCTTGGAAGAACTACTATCCTTGGAACCACACGCAGCCAATGCGAATGTTGAAGCTAGCGCGACCACTCCAACCTTCACAGCTGATTTAACATTCATAATTATTTCCAACCCCTTTGTGAAATCTTAACTGACTTCATTGTGTGTACTTTCTTAACAAAAGTTGTTTCCATTATATATTAGAAGAAGATTAAATTCAATCGCTTGTTCTAATTTTATCGTGAATAACCGTTATTTTTTCCGTAAATCACAAGTTTAAAAGGTCGGGAATCCCTTAATGTATGCGGTTTATGTTACAAAATTTAAATTACTCACAAATTACTCATCGCTTTTGGATAAGTACACTCAATTGGGGTTAAATAAGCGAAATAATTCTGGGTCTACACTTTCTGGTATTGGTGAATAACTGATACCAGTTTTTATTTTGAAAAAAAAAAGGACATTTGCCCTCTTTGTGTTACGATTTAATCGCCTAATAAAATCGAAAAGAGGAAAAACAAATGTCCCTAACTAATTCTATCCTAAGCCTATTCGAAATAACAGACCCTAATTTAACTGTAACTGAGATTACTAAGGAACATTATCCCAATGGGCAACACGTTCATGTCGTTCACGCTATCCTTTCCTATCAACTTTTAAAATGTCCTCATTGTGGCCATAAATCTCTAATCAAAAATGGAACTCACATTGGCCATCTAAGATTGGGAACCTTATCAGGTGGACGTTATGAGATGCAGCTAAAACGACAAAGATATCAATGTAAACGGTGTTTAAAAACCTGTGGTGCTCAAACTAACCTCGTTAAACGTAATGAAACTTTTACGCATAATGTGAAACATCAAGTAATTGTTCTGGCTCGGGATATGCTGACCAGTAAAGAAATCGCTAAGATTTGTGGGATTTCACCAAGTAGTGTTCAACGCATTTTAAATGCGAATATTCACTTAGCTTATCGTGTTAAAACACTCCCCCAAAATCTTTGTTTTGATGAATTCCGTTCCTGTAATCATCTAATGTCCTTTAACTGTTGCGATGCCGTTAGTCATCGCCGCATTGTGATTCTTAAGGATCGCCTTAGTAAGGATATCATTGATTACTTTGAAGCTCGCTATTCAGTTCAAGAACGTATGAAAGTTCAAACAATCACCGTTGATATGAATGCTGAGTATGCTGGCTTTATTCATCGGTTATTTCCTAAGGCAATAACCATCATTGACCGTTTCCACATTATTCAACTTGCCGGTCGGGCACTGGATAACGAACGTACACGTGTGATCCATACTTTTCAAGATAAGCATTCCCGAGTTTATCGCATTCTAAAATCTCAATGGCGTTTGTTCCATTTGGCAGAAGAAAAGGTCAATGATACTAAACTTATCTATTTACACGGTATCAACGAATACATGACCCAACAGAACGCCATTGACCTAGCCTTAGATGAATTTCCAGAATTTAAAACTGTGTATCAAACCTATCAAGGAATTCTAACAGCCATTCAACAAAAAGATGCGGTTGGATTTAAAACCTTGATTGCCAACTACAAGGCGGCTGGCAACCAAATGGATATTACTATCTCAACTTTAATAAAGAATGGTCCTGCTGTTCTCAATAGTTGTCGTTATCCGTATTCCAACGGTCCTATTGAAGGACTAAATCGTAAAATTAAGGTGTTAAAGCGTAGCTGTTTTGGTTTTCAAAATATTCATAACTTTTTCATTCGTATCAGTTTAATTTATGCGTAAACAAAAAAAGCACATTCACCGAAGTGAACATGCTTTTCAAAAATCTCCACCAATACAATTTGACAGAGACCCATAATTCTTAGAGACCTCACATTTCTAAAAAAAGAGAAAGCGCCTAAACGAAACGCCTTCCCTTAATTCTTTGAGTTATTTTGTTGTTTTAGTCCGTGAGATAAAGACCAGAGTAATCGAAGTTCACACCAGCAGTGTTGTAAACCTCACCCTTCAACTTAGTGTTCCACAATTGTGAAGCTGCTTGTTGATAAAGTGGCACAATGCCTTGTTCCTGCATCAAAATCTTTTCGGCTTTAACCAAATCATCCCAACGTTTTTCTTCATTGTTGGCATCCGTTGTGCTAGAAGCCTTGATTAACTTGTCATATTCTTTGTTACTCCAGTTTCCGTTGTTATTCGAGTTACCAGTTACAAAGAGTTGCAAGAATGAAATTGGATCAGAGAAATCAGCACCCCAGCCAGTAATGACAGCGTCGAACTTACCATTTGTTGAGTTTGTTAAACGTGTCTTAAATGGAATATTTTGAACAGAGACCTTAACATTGCTGCCTAATTTTTCGATTTGTGACTGCAAGAATTCGTTTGTCGCTTTACCTGCAGCAGTATCATCAGCCATCAATGTAAACTTGAGGCTTGTCATGCCTTCTTCTTTCAAACCTTCTTTAAGCAATTGACGAGCCTTGGTCAGGTTTTGCGTCACTGCAGATTTGACCTGTGCTTCCTTCGCAAAATCTTCACCGGTCTTCGGATTTTCTGCTAAGCCAGCGGAAACATATCCAAGTGGATTTTGTGAGCCATCAGCCAAAACTTTTTTCGTTAACTGTGTACGGTCAATAGCCATAGAGATTGCTTGACGAATCTTCTTGTTTTGGAAGTACTTATCTTTCTTCTCATTTAATTGCAGGTAGAATGTCGAAGCTTCCTTACGTAACTTGTAAGCCTTGTTGTTCTTATATTGAGCAACCTGTGTCCCTGTAATAGTTGTGACGTCGAGTTTCTTACTATTATAAAGGTTCAATGCCGTTGAAGAATCCTTGACAACCTGATAGTTGATCGTATCCATCTTGACATTCTTCTTATTCCAGTAATCTTTGTTTTTAACTAACTTCCATTTAAGGTTAGTTCCTGTCCAACCCACCGACTTGTAAGGACCGTTGTAAACCAACTTGTTAGAAGCGGTTCCGTATTTAGAGCCGTACTTTTCAACCGCGTTTTGATTTTGTGGGAAGAAGAGTGCAAAGCCCATTAATAACTTAAAGTATGGAATTGGACGATCCAGGGTCACGACCAGCTTGTAATTTCCTTCTGCTTTAACACCCAATTGCTTGTAATTAACTTTCCCCGCAGAAATCTTATCGGCATTCTTAATACCAGAGAAGAGGTAAGCATACTCAGAAGCTGTCTTAGGATTAACAGTTCGTTGCCAAGAGTAAACGAAATCTTTAGCCGTCACCTTATCCCCATTGCTCCATTTAGCGTCTTTACGTAACGTAAAGGTGTATGTTTTCTTATCCTTGGAAACAACTGTCTTAGTAGCTAATGCATTATGGACTGAACTATTTTTACCTAAGCGATAAAGTCCTTCTTCCGTATTAGCTAACTGTGTCAACCCAATTGTATCCGTAACTTTTGAAGTATCCATAGTTGGAATTTCAGAAGCAACCATAAAATTCACAGATTGTTTTTTTGTCGTATCGCTGTTTTTCGAACCGCAGGCGGCTAAAACGAACGTCGAAGCCAAGGCAACCGCACCAAGCTTGACTGCTGATTTCATCTTCATAAAAGACAACTCCATTTCTATTTTTATCCTAATTTGTTTGCGCTTTTAAAACTGATATTATCTTACATTAAATTAAGATTAAATACAATGGTTTTTGTTATTTAATTTTAATTTTATGGCATAAACTCATTAATCTATTTTCGCCAAAAGTCCATCAATCTCGCGCAGATTAACGCGTTCTACCCTGATTATTATTTTTTAATTTTTACTCATCAAAAAAGAGATTGCTTTTTTGCAATCTCTTCAAAGTCTATCATTTTACTTTTGGAGATAAAGTTTTGAGTAATCAAACTCGTTACCAGCAGTGTTATAAACCACACCCTTTAGTTTGGTATTCCAAAGTTGTGAAGTAGCTTGTTGATAAAGCGGCACAATTCCTTGATCCTTCATCAATAATTTTTCAGCCTTCACCATATCATTCCAACGTTTCTGCTTGTTGTTGGCATCCGTTGTGTTGGAAGCTTCAATCAACTTATCATATTGCTTATCACTGTAGCTGCCATTATTTTGGGCATTACCAGTTACAAAGAGTTGTAAGAATGAAATTGGATCAGAGAAGTCGGCACCCCAACCAGTGATGACAGCATCAAACTTACCATTGGAAGAATCTGTCAAACGCGTCTTGAATGGGATATTTTGAACGGTGACCTTGACGTTACTCCCCAACTTCTGGATTTCCGACTGCAGAAATTCGTTTGTGGCTTTACCAGTTGTCGTGTCATCAGCCATTAAAGTAAACTTCAAACTGCTCATGCCCTCTTCTTTAAGGCCTTCCTTTAGAAGTTGACGTGCTTTCGTCAAGTTTTGCGTAGCAGCTGATTTGACTTCGGCTTCTTTGGCAAAGTCCTCACCCGTCTTAGGATTTTCAGCCAATCCGCTGGATGCCAATCCGGTTGCGTTTGTAGAACCATCGGCTAACACTTTTTTCGTCAATTGGTTTCGATCAATTGACATGGAGATGGCCTGCCGAATCTTCTTATTCCTGAAGAACTTATCCTTCTTTTGGTTAAGTTGCAGATAGAAGGTTGAAGCCTCTTTGCGAAGCACATAAGCCTTATTATCCTTGTACTGAGCCACTTGCGTCCCTGTAATCGTCGTGACATCAAGTTTCTTACTATTATACAAGTTCAATGCGGTGGAAGAATCTTTGACAACTTGATAATGAATGGTATCCATCTTCACATTCTTCTTATTCCAGTACTCGTTATTCTTAACCAGTTTCCATTTAAGGTTAGTGCCAGTCCAACCCACTTGTTTGTATGGCCCATTGTAAACTAATCGATTTGAAGCGGTCCCGTACTTAGAACCATATTTATCCACTACTTTTTGATCCTGTGGGAAGAAGACGGAAAAGCCCATTAACAGCTTAAAATATGGAATTGACCGGTCAAGAGTCACTGTCAATTTATATTTACCATCTGCTTTAATGCCCAGCTTCTTATAGTTCATTTTGTTAGCCATAATCTGATCCGCATTCTTGATTCCTGAGAACAGATAAGCATATTCGGAGGCTGTCTTTGGATTTACAGTACGACGCCACGAGTAAACAAAGTTTTGCGCCGTCACCTTATCACCGTTGCTCCAGTGTGCATTTTTCCGAATGGTAAACGTCCATGTTTTGCCATCCTTAGATTCCTTGGTACTTGTAGCTAATGCGTTATGTACAGAACTGTTTTTCCCTAATCGGTACAAGCGTACAAGCCCTCATTAGTATTGGCAAGTTGGGTCATGCTGACGACATCATCCGCCTTCGAAGTATCCATGGTTGACATTTCTGCCGACTCCATAAAGTTCACTGACTGTTTTTTAGCAGTACTACTACCTTTAGCGCCACAAGCAGATAGAACAAATGTTGAGGCTAAGGCCACGACGCCCAACTTCACCGCTGATTTAACTTCCATAAGCAATTTCTCCTTTTTCCATTTTTGGAAAACCGATCGGGGCCTTCTTTTTTAAACGACCTCATTATAAGTTAGAAGAAAATGAAATTCAATGGTAAACACTAATCTTTTTTTAATTATTTTAATTATCATTTCATAATAACTGCATGTTTTCTTAATCTCAGCAAAATTGTGAACTTTTTTAGAGTCAATCGAAATACTTAAGCGCGTGTGACCACTATGCTATACTGAGGTCATTAAAGAAGAATTCGAGGTGTTCACATGACTGAAAAAGTTATTATTGCCGGACTTGAATTGCCCAATCAAGATTTGGATTACGCTATGGAGGAACTTTCTGCCCTGGTAGAAGCCAACAACATGGAAGCAACTGAGAAGGTAATCCAAAAATTAGAACGTCCTAACCCTGCCACCTATTTTGGTACCGGGAAGGTCACAGAACTTCATGAATTGGGTACAGCGACCGACGTCCAAACACTAGTCGTTAATGCAGAACTTTCGCCCAGTCAGATCCGTAATTTGGAACAGGAATCTAAACTCTCTGTCATTGATCGAACCGGTTTAATTCTAGAAATTTTCGCGAATCGGGCACAATCTCGTGAAGCAAAACTTCAGGTTGAAATTGCCAAACTAAATTATCAAATGCCCAGATTACGGACAAGTTCTTCACAGCGTTTAGACCAACAGTCAGCCGGTGATGCCGGTGGCGGCTATACCAACCGTGGTGCTGGTGAAACGAAGCTGGAAATGAGTCGGCGTACCATTCAGCAACGGATCAATAACCTCACCCACGAGCTCAAGGAAATGACCACCTCGACTGCTGTCCAACGCAAGAAACGTGACCAGGCTGGCTTACCAAGTGTTGCCCTCGTCGGCTACACAAATGCTGGCAAATCAACAACAATGAATGGTTTAGTCCGTATGTACGGGAAAAATGATGAGAAACAGGTTTTTGAAAAGAATATGCTCTTCGCAACTTTGGATACCAGTGTTCGTCAGTTAACTTTCCCCGATCAAAAGCAACTGCTATTAAGCGATACGGTTGGATTTGTCAGCAACTTACCACATCAACTGATCAAAGCGTTCCGCTCAACTCTAGCCGAGGCCGCTCAAGCAGATTTATTAGTCCAAGTCGTGGATATTTCTGATCCTCATTTTCGGGAAATGATCGAAACCACTAATGAAACGTTGCAGGAAATCGGTGTGACCAAGGTGCCAATGATTGTGGCTTTCAACAAGGCCGATTTAGCAGACGTAACCTATCCTAACTTTGAGAGTACCGATGAATTAATCTATTCGGCGCGCGACAAACGTTCCTTAGTCATGTTAGCAAATATGATTAAGCAAAAAGTCTTCACAGGTTATCGTGAGGCCACCTTCTTAATCCCATTTGATCAAGGACAAGTTGTCGATTACTTGAATCAACATACCAATGTGTTAAAAACAGACTATAAAGAGACCGGTACCGAAATCACTACTGAATTAAGCAGTGAAGATTATCACCGCTATGAAAACTATCTTGTTGCGGGTACGGTCGAATAACACGAAGTGCGAGAAAAAGTTGCTTTAACCTCGCGTAGCCTACTTATCCATGCAACTAGGATCACTAAATCGATAAGTTACTATGGCAGACTTAGAAGCCGAATGATTCAAAGAGCGAATCATTCGGCTTCCGTATTTATGCGGAGAAATCAGCCTTCCAGATTTCGGCAATTTTCGTTTGTAAGGTAGATAGAAGCTAGAATTTTTTAAGTTATCAGATAGCTTTACAAGATCTTATTAGAAGTATTACCTAGAAAAAAGCAAAGGTCTAACCCTCAACCTAAAATTACTGTTAATAATTTGTTGACAGCGTTCGCAAATAAACATATATCCAAACAAAATCTTTGCGTGAGGATACTAACTTGTCCAAGTTATTTATTTAAGTTACAATATTACTTAAATTAAATTTTGAGGAGGTAATCTTAATGAACAATGAAAAAGATGAAGTGACACTCAATCGTTCTCTTGGTCTTTGGTCCGCGCTGGCACTAGTCATCGGGACCATCATCGGCTCTGGCGTTTTTGTCCGCCAAGCAGCGGTCTTAGATGATGCGGGTTCGACGACAAATGCGATGTTAGCTTGGCTTGCGGGTGGGGTCATCACCTTGACCGCGGGCCTAACAATTGCAGAGATTGCCTCTCAAATGCCTAAAACAGGCGGTCTTTACTATTATATGGAAAAAATCTATGGGAAAGTCTGGGGATTTTTATCCGGCTGGATGCAAATTATTATTTATGGACCAGCCATGATCGCTTCATTAGCTGCTTATCTTGGCATCCTTTTAGTGGACTTCTTTGATATTCCAAGTGGATGGACAGTTCCAATCGCTTTGATCACCGTTGTCTCGGTAGCTGCTTTGAACCTTTTGTCCAATCGTTATGGCGCCACCTTTGCCATTATCACAACCTTTTGCAAACTCATTCCGGTAATTGCCTTGATTGGGTTCGGTCTTTTCTACGGCAAAGAAAATGCCTTTGCGCAAAGTTTTACGAGTGTTCACCAGTCGGCCGGCAATTTTGGTGTGGCCATCTTAGCAACTTTATTTGCCTTCGACGGCTGGATTTTAGTGGCTAATTTAGGTGATGAAATTAAGAATCCGGAAAAACGCCTTCCCCAAGCCATCACGTTTGGAATTATTTTGGTTCTCGCCATTTATTTACTTGTTAGCTTTGGCGTTTTCCGCAGTATGCCAGCAGAACAAATTCATAAGTTAGGCATCGGTGCCATCCCCTACATAGCCCAAAAAGATTTCGGTGCAATTGGTGGCAAGCTCTTGAGCATCGGCATCATTATTTCAATTGTGGGCTGTATGAACGGTAAAATTATGACCTTCCCTCGGATTATGTATGCGATGGCTCGTGATCACGAATTACCATTTGCCAAACCACTGTCTTATCTGAATCGCAGTACCCAAACTCCAATCATTTCAGTTCTGACGACCGTCGCAATTTCCGCCATTATGATCCTCTTTTTTGATGCGGATCGCCTTTCTGAACTATGTATTTTTACTGTCTACTGTTTCTATGTCATGACCTTTGTGGGTGTGTTTCTTTTACGCAAGCGTAATCCCCATTTAAAACGACCATTTAGCACGCCTTTTTATCCCATCACGCCGATTGTGGCCATTCTGGGATCCCTGTTTGTGATTATTAGTGAAATTCAGTCAGACCTTCTGGGCGTTTTGTTCTCCTTTGTTTTTGTTTTGATTGGATTTCCAGTATACTATTACTGTAAGCGTCACTATCAGCAATAAAACAGGAGGCGGAAAGCTTGATCAAAACTTATTCGGCAGACCAAAAACATCAATTTGACCTAACTTTGGTACAAGATTGTAGTGAGTCAGAAAAGCAGGATTTAGCCAGAACTTTTGGCATCCCTCCCGTCTTGCTTGAATACGTGGACGATAAAGATGAGCCGGCACGAATTGAGATTGGCTCTGAAAGTAATTACGTCCTTATGGTTTTCTGGGCACCATTAAAGGAAACTTCCCACTCAGAGCCCATTTCTATCATTTTTTATGATGAAAAATTGTTCATTTTTACGAGCTCAGAAATGGTGTTTGTTAACCAAACAATTGCTGAGTTATGGAAAAGCGCCTATGAAAAACGGATGGCGTTTATCTTGGATTTAATTTTACCGATTGTTCGTAAGTATATCGCGCGCATTTCACGTCTTGAGTACCGGGCTAATCAGTTGCAAGGCAATTTGAGCATGCGGAGTCGGATGAAGCACCTCGATGATTTAACGATTGTGAATCAGGATGCAATTTATCTTCGGGCTGCCGTCCAGGAGAATTCAAGCTGTTTTGATGAAATTAAATCGGTTTCCCAAAATACAGATATTCCCTTTGATAAAAAATGTTCACGAAAACTACACAACGTTCAGCTGGAAACCAATCAGGCCAGCCGGATGATCGGACTCATTTCCGAAAACGTGGAACAGCTCAGCAACACGTACGATCGTCTTATTAATAATAATTTAAATGATATTATGCGGTTCTTGACCGTTTGGTCCTTGTTACTGGCCGTGCCACCAATTGTAAGTGGGTTTTATGGCATGAATATGCATTTACCGCTCGTAAAGGGCTCGCTGGCTTGGTTAGCAACCCTAGTTCTGACCGCCATTTTAATGATTGGTCTGCTCGTTTATCTGCACAATCATCATTCAGCCTAAAAATTTCTGTGCACTATCGCTTTCTTAACAAGAACGGTGCACAGAACCAAAGCAGAAAAACGAACATTGTGGCTACTCTTTAGAAAATCGCAAGATTTCCCTCAAAATGGGTTTTTACATTTTTCTATAGCTTTACATCGATACAAATAAGCTCCCCGAGACAAAGCTCGTGCAGCTTATTTTTTTGCTTAATTTAGCAATTGGCCCATCGCGTCACTCATCAAAGCAATTCGGGGTTGGGTGAACCACCTTGATAAGTGAAGTGATGGGCCAATTTTTTAAGTGACCTATTTATTTTTTAGTAGTGCTAGCCAATAATTCTCGATACTGGGCTTCTTCTTCTTGGTTAGCGTAAACAAAATGTTCAGGTTTAATTTCAATAAATCTAGGCTTATCAGTTTCGTAGTGATGCATAGATGCATCGTACACTAAGAGCTTTTTCTTGCGTGCTAAGATGGGATCAGGAATCGGAACTGCTGATAATAGCGACTTCGTGTACGGATGTAGCGGATTGGAAAATAATTCTTCTGTTTTGGCAAGTTCCAAAATTCTACCATTATGAATAACCGCAATTCGGTCGGAAATAAATCTAACAACAGAAAGATCATGGGCAATAAATAAATATGACAGATTACTTTCTCGTTGAAATTTTTTAAGTAAATTCAAAATTTGAGCACGGATAGAAACATCTAGTGCAGATATAGGTTCATCTGCTACTACTAATTCTGGCTGCATAATTAATGCTCGTGCAATTCCTATTCTCTGCCGCTGACCACCTGAAAATTCATGCGGATATCTGTACAAGTGCTCAGGCAATAATCCTACCTCTTCGATCATGGACTTTACCTTGTTAATCCGTTCTTCTTCGGATGCAAACAAATTAAAGTTGTACAATCCCTCTGAGATAATGTAATCAACCGTCGCACGTTCATTCAAGGATGCAGAAGGGTCTTGAAAGATCATTTGAATTTTACGCGTAATTTCCCGTTTTTCCCGCACCGCCATAGCTTGATTTATGCGTTTACCATGAAAGGTAATCGTACCGTTTTTAGTTGGGTTAATTCCTAAAATTGCGCGCCCAATAGTGGTTTTACCAGATCCAGACTCACCCACCAGCGAAAAGGTTTCGCCTTTGTAAATATCAAAATTTACATCTTGGACCGCAACAAATTCTTTTTTCCCAGATCCAAATGCAATTTCAAGATTCTTCACAGAAAGTAGAACTTCATTACTACTAGTCAATTGTGGCTCCCCCTTCCTCAAAATTCATCGTTGCTTCAGTTTTCATCATTTCAACAAAATGTTCATGAAGATTCTGAATCAAAGCCGGCTTTTCAACTTTTGGTGCTCTTGGATCTAGCAACCAAGTTTTTGCCCAATGTGTATCTGAAACGCGAAACATTGGTGGCTCCTTTTTAAAATCAATCTTCATCGCAACTGAATTACGCGGCGCAAACGCATCACCTTCTATGTCCTTATAAAGTGAAGGTGGTGTACCGGGTATAGAATACAAACCTGCATCTTTTGTTGCTAATTGTGGTAGTGAAGACAAAAGACTCCACGTATAAGGATGGCGAGGGTCATAAAAGATCTCATCACAAGTTCCTAATTCAATTATCTGTCCTGAATACATAACAGCAATTCGATCAGCAATTGACGCAACCACACCCAAATCATGGGTGATAAAAATAGTTGTAAAGTGGTATTCTTTTTGAAGATCTTTTATTAATTCCAGGATTTGAGCCTGAATGGTTACATCTAAAGCAGTAGTGGGTTCATCACAGATCAAAATTTTTGGATGACAAGCTAGTGCCACCGCAATCACAATACGCTGTCGCATACCACCAGAATATTCAAAAGGATATTCATTATAGCGTTCTTTTGCATTAGGAATTCCCGTGCGTTCCATCAAGTCTATCGCGATTTTTTTTGCTTCTTTAGGGGACTTCTTTTGATGTTTGACGACAACTTCGGAAATTTGTGACCCAATAGTCCGAATGGGATCTAATGATGTCATAGGATCTTGAAATATTGTGGTAATACCCTTACCACGAATACCATTCCAATCGCTATCCTTTTTAAAGTCACTTAATACCTTATCCTCATACTGGATAGTTCCATTAGTAATTCTTCCGTTTCTTTCAAGCATTCCTGTGAAAGTTTTAGTGAGTACTGATTTTCCGGAACCCGACTCTCCGACAATTGCTAAAGTTTCTTGATCTCTCAAATCAAGTGAGACATGTCTTATAGCCTTTAACTGACGACCACGAACTTGAAAGTCTACAGAAAGATCTTTGACGGATAATATTGTCTTATTTTCCACTTCTGTCTACCTCCTTACATGTGTGTGCGTGGATCAGATGCATCTGCCAAATTTTGACCGACGATATACAGAGAAACAGTTATTAGAGCAAGAACTAGTACCGGTAGCCAAAATAGATAGGGGTAACTTGTCATGTATGGCGAATACTGCGAAATCAAACGTCCTAAAGAAGGCACATTGGAACTTAAACCTACCCCCAAAAAAGATAGAAAGACTTCATACGAGATAAAGGATGGTAGTAGTTGAGACAACTGGGTCACAATTACAGACGTCAAATACGGTAAGATATTTCTAAATATCATTCGTTGCGTTGGCGTTCCTAGAGTTTTGGACGCAATATTGTATTCCCGATCACGTCTCATCATTACCTGAACACGAATAAAATAAGCTGTTCCTAACCAAGTAGTAACTGTCATAGCAAAAATCAAGTTCCAAAAACCATTACCAAACGTATAGGATAAAACAATAATAATCAACAACGTTGGAACATTTGAAAATACATTATAGATTTCGAGCATTAAGCGATCGAAACGCTTTGAATTTCCCCAAAATGCGCCAACAATGACACCAATGATTGTTGTAATTAATGAAGCAATGACACCAATTGAAATCGATGTTCTAGCACCAGCCCAAATTGCATCAAATAATGACTTTCCATCCGCATCTGTACCAAACCAGTACTTCGCACTAGGCCAATTATAGCGGGCCCCAAAATTATTAATTTTACTTACATTCATCATATTATATCCACTAAAAAGTGGTTGAATAAACGACATAAGCAATATAATGACAATTAAGATAAACATTGCAATTGTGATTTTATTTGAAAAAAAGACTTTTGCTACAGATTTCCAGTATGAATACTTAGGCGTATCAATCTTTTCAGTTACCTTATCATCTATTTTAACAAGGGAAAAATCTTCATCTTTGATTTCTATACTGTTATCTGCCATCTTAATCATCTCCTGACGCTGATAATTTAATTCGTGGATCTACAATAGTCATTAGAATATCTCCTAATAAAATCGAGAATACGGCAATTGTAGTAAATATGAATACCAAGGCAATTACGATTGGATTATTGTGTGCTAGGATAGCATCCGGTAACATCTTCCCCATGCCAGGCATTGCAAAAATTGTTTCAGTCATCGTTGCACCACTAATTAATCCAATAATGGAACCTGGTAAGCCTTGAACAATTGGAATTGACGCGTTTTTAAAAATATGTTTTCGATAAATTTCGCCATCGGTTAATCCTTTTGCCTTAGCAAATTTAACATAGTCCGATGACTGTTGATCGATCATATACCGCCGGAACCAGATAATAAGGCCGGAAACAGAGAGCAATCCTAAAATAATTGTCGGAGAAATCCAAGAAGCTAGAACCTCGGCACCCTTAGTTGGAAATGAATCTGGGAATCCAAAGACCGCACTTCCTAAGTAACGGAAAGCATAGATAAAGGCAAGACTTGGTACCGCAATTAATACCGTAACAATCCCCGTACCAATCTTATCAAACCACTGCCCTTTATACCGAGCCATCAAAATTGCCATTGGTATCGAGATGACGTACGAGATAAGAAGTGCTACTAGTCCGGCTTTGAATGAAGTTCCTATCATCGAAGGATCCTGATATTGCTGCTCCGTATAGGTGTAATGATCACCATACCGTGCTTTAGCCATTGAATCTTGTTTTTTGGTTGGCTGATACTGTCTGGTATACACGTTGTCTGAACTATTCAATTTTTGACCATTCGGAAATGTATACACACTACTTTTTGCTTCGCCCTGTCGATTTCCAATAACGTTATTGACACTAATACCAGCATAGGTAGGATAAGAAGTGCCCAAATTAATATGAATTATATTTTGGTGAATGT
Organism: Pediococcus siamensis; assembly: GCF_047220215.1. Taxonomy (GTDB): domain Bacteria; phylum Bacillota; class Bacilli; order Lactobacillales; family Lactobacillaceae; genus Pediococcus; species Pediococcus siamensis. The sequence goes on along the minus strand of NZ_CP178375.1, from coordinate 403,486 downwards.
AAGGAAAGGCCTTATTGAAATAGACTTGGTACTTATATTTCGTTCCTGATCCTACAAGCGCCCAACCTACTACTTTATCTTTTGTAATCTTAAGATAACGTGGCAGATTAGGATTCTTGGCGTCGTGAACTGCCCACGGTGTATCAATTTGAATCAGATTCCCATAAAACTTTCCTAAACGTTCCCAAAGTGGTAGTTCTCTTGTCACATAGTAATTTTTGCTTTGTGGATAACGATGAACTTCGAATCCATGGTCTTTAGCCCAGTTTTGGATCAGATTTTTGTTTCTCTCTGTATGCGCAGTTGTAATCTGTTTGCCAGATTTTTCCATTCGCGTAATCAGGGACTTGGTGTCTAAATACTCAATATAGTTCATTTTATTATACGCATTATCTTTGTAGTCAATCAGTTTATCAGGTTGTGAGTTTAACTTGCTGATCATCGAATCTGATTTAAAAACATCTCTTCTGGGTACTAAGGAATAAATAATAATGAACGTGAGCGTTGTAACTAAAAAGATACTGACAATAGATCTAATAATTCGAAATAATAAATATTTCTTCATAAACTTATTCCTCCTTACATCTTCTATATATAGAAAAAAGGCTAGTTACCCGCTAGCCTTTCCTCTTTTTAAGCGTTAAATCTATTAATCTTTGTCAGCAGCTTTAGCAATCTTTTCACGTTTAGCGTTCCAAGCAGCTTTAGCTTTCTTATATTGAGAAACTGTAACGGCCTTTTTCTGTACTTTCATGAACTTATAGCGTGCCGAACCTAAACCTGATTGTGCGTAAGGTTTTGTATATGGAACCACCTTTGTAACCGAAGGTGAACCACCAAGTGAATATACTGGAATTTGGATGCCACTGTTGAGAAGCCATGCTTCTGCTTTTGCAAACGCTTTGTAACGTGCGTTTGTGTCTGTAGAAATAGCTTCAGCTTTATCCAACAACTTAGCGTATTGATCTAATCCAACTGTCTTTACAACGGCTGCATCTGAAGCATTCTTGGTAGTTGCACTAGCATCAAGTCCCAATTTTTGTAACATTGAACCGGTTGTAGGGTTATAGATTTCAAGATAAGTCGAAGGATCATCATAATCTGGTGACCATCCAGAAGCGTTACTAATATCAAAATCGCTTGCTTTTCCAGTTGTAGCAGCGTAAGTAACTGCGTTATATTTGTCTTCATTTAGCATTTGAAGATCAATCGTCACATTCTTTTTACCTAATGTCTTTTCAACTGAGTTCTTGAATGATTTTGATTGATTCAAGCTGGTTTGTGATTTTTCGTCGACAGGTAAATCTAAATGAATAGTTCCCGTCACACCTTGTGCCTTCAATGCTTTTTGTGCTTTAGCAAGATATTCTTTAGCTTTAGCTGGTTTGTATGTGCCATCTTGAGCATCTGCCAAGTTTACATTTCCGAAGGCATCTGAATCTTTTTGAGACAAGTCCTTTTCAACTTGTGACCCGTAATTCTTGCCGTTAATACTTACGAATGAAGGTGGTGTCATTTCATTTCTCAAGGCTTTGGTTGCTCCTGATTTACCATTAATTTGAGCAGTATAGTTAGTCTTGTTAAATGCAAATTGAACGGCCAATCGGAAGTCACGATTTAAAATAGCCTTGCGCGTGTTCTCACGAGCTTTTGAAGATTTCTTAGAAGTTGCTGTATATGAACGGCGATTTAAATTAAAAGTAAAGTTGTACACTGAAGCATCTTGGTCAGACCACACGATGTTATTCTTACTTTCTTTTTCAACATCTTTGTACCCTGCAGAACTAGGATATACCCGAGCAGAAGTAAGATCACCACTCTTAAATGATTTGTAAAGTCCATCAGGATTACTGCCATCGTTATAGGTTAACTTAACTGTTTTGAGAAAGACGTTCTTCTTATCCCAATAACTCTTGTTCTTCTTAAACTCAATAACTGATTTTGAAGTGAAGTTAGATAATACAAACGGTCCATTATACAAAATACCGTCCGGCTCAGCTTTTCCAAAACTGCTTCCCTTCTGAGCTAAGAATTTTGCATTAACTGGGAACATTACACCATAAGTTAATTTAGAATTCCAGTAACTTTCTGGTTGATTTAACGTGTATTGAACGGTGTAATCATTTAATGCCTTGACACCGACTTTTGAAAAGTCTTTGGTTTTACCGTTTACATAATCGTTAAGTCCCTTAATACTATCTTGAACAACATACAACGTCTCAGACTTTGCAGCCACGGCATGCTTTAACCCAGTAACAAAGTCTTGAGCCTTAACTGTTGCATAATCATTTCCTTCACTGTCAACCCATTTGACACCTTTACGTAAATGATATGTATATGTCTTTCCATCTTTACTTACTGACCACGACTTCGCAAGTGCGCCTTTCAACTGGCCTTCAGCATTACGCTCCAAGAGTCCATCCTCAAAATTTGAATAAATATCACTGTTTGTTGCCCGCGACGAAACAGTATAATCCAAATTATCTGGATCTTGAACATAAACATAATTATAACTTGAAGCAAGTTTACTGTTAGAACTGCTTGCTTGTTTGCTGTTACCACAGCCACCTAATAAAAGTGCACTAACAAGGAAAGTAGTGACCAACCATCCTTTTTTCACTTTCATATGCTCAACTCCCTACATTAAATTTTATCTCCATTACCCTGTAAGCCTTATGAGATTATTTCAATAATACGTTCATCTAAATTTAATGTCAATGCTATTTTTTAATTTTTTTAATCTTTTGCAACTTTTGTTGACGATTATTATCGCAAAGAATTCGTTATATAGCAGCAATGTTGCTAACATGAAGCTATTTAGTATACAAGTCATTAATATTAAAATAAAAAAAGAGAATGGGAATAAAGAGTTCGCCTATACGATGATGCATGCTAACCATGCGTAAAGGAAAAAACATCAGGTACGAAAACCTGCACCTGATGTTTAACGAAAATTTGGACATTTTCAAAAATGATTGACATGCTTTGAAAGGAAGTATAAAAATGATTTAGAAGGAAAAATCTTCACAATTCTACTAAACACTCGAAAAAGCTCGGGAACAATTGTTTTCCTTTCCAGTATAATCGCTAACACCCAAGCCTGGGAAGCGGTTCGCGTCATTACTAAGATTAAGTACCCCATTATGATAAATCAAAAAGCCTTCTTAGATATCAATACTTTGAAAATAGATTGGGAAAAAGTAAAAAAGGATCCAAACTGTGAAGTTTGTGGATAAATTCTATAATTAAGGAGAATTAATTAATGAAAACGATAAACAAGACAAATGAAGGTTCAATACAAATTAGCGACTTTCAATCAAATATTCAAATAGCTAAGTCTTTTTCCAGTAATTTTATTAATTCCTTAAGCGGAAAAATGTTCACTTTTGGATTAGGACTAATGCTATTGGACCAAACTAGATCCGCTCTTAGCTTTGGTATAAACATGATTATTTCTCCAACAGTTGGAATATTATTTTTAGTCCCCATTGGGAATATTGTTGACTCTTATAAACATAAAAATATCCTCATTGCCAGTATGTCTGTGAGAATCTTGGCACTCACAATATTTGCTTTAGTGATTAATTCTTTTTCTGGAAACAACAAACTGATTCCAATCATTCTTTTTTTGATTATTGATGCTATCTCTACAAATCTTAACGACACTTGTTATTCAGCATCTATTCATGAACTAATTAGCTCCCAAAAAATCCAAAGATTAAGTTCCTTAACTCAAAGTGCAATCTCAATATCCTCGATACTATCTCCCACTTTAGGGGTTGGCCTATACAGTTTACTGGGTTTTGCTGGCTTTATATCGATTGAATTAATTGCCACTATCATTTCTTTTTTTATCATGCTATCGATGAGGTTTCACTATTTAAACGGTCCAACTAAAGAAGAACATCGACCTTTGAATGTCAAATCCCAGCTAACCACATTTAAATTAGGTTTAAAATATATGCAATCCCGAAATCTAATAAAAATTTTAATTCTTCTAAGTGTTAGTCTTAACTTTTTCTACACTGCATTAACGATTGGTATTCCATTTGTTCTTAAGTATCAATTACATACAGGAAACACTTCTATTAGTTTGCTCGAAACTGGAAGCGCGATTGGCATGCTACTAGGTAGTGTACTTCTGAGTATTCTCCCGGATTCTGGTTCACAGAAATTATTTTACAAACTTATGATTCCGTTAATAATTTTAGACTTGCAAATCGTTTTACTTGGTATTACTTTTTCGTTCTTTGAAGCTAACCTCAGCATAGTTATAGGTTGTTTAATAATGGGAATTATTGCTTTTATGTTGGTCATTTTGAATATAACTGTACAGGTTTATTTGCAAGAAACTGTTCCAACAAATATGTTGGGCCGTGTCAGTTCAACTTTAACAACTGTAAATACATCGATTATGCCATTGGGCACTCTATTTTTTACTTTTATTTTCCAATTCAGTCAAAAGGGTAGTATAGTCTTCATATGTAATGGGATAATTCTTCTGCTCCTTACTTTAGTAGCAACGCACCCCATCATTGACGCAATTAAGCATGACTAAAATTATACCCCACAAAATTTCGTGCAAATCTATATGAGAAGAGCAATATATCTTAGTAACGTTTGCACTAGACTTTTATGTGTGATAGGTTAAAATCTATTACACTTTTTTTGTTCAATGAACTAATTTTGCATATTACATATCGACTACGGATATCATTTTTTCCTTACCACCCGGCCCAGTATTCCAATGAAAATAACATTAATTTTGCAATTCTACATATAAATTGAACTATTACAATACAAGTTTTCTGTATCTGAGCATTCAAGTTCGAAAGTCTTGTATTGTATACGTTTAGGATTAAATCAAAAAACAATCTAAAATAAGCTCTTGACTAATCTTAGATTGTTTTATTAAATTTTGATTCAATTTGCTATTAATCAAGCCAAACGTCGTTCCAAATAGTGCGAAAGAATTGAAAGTAAGTAACAAACCACAAAGTACATCACTGCTAACGCCAAGAACATCGGGAGAATATAGTTACTATTCTGACCATAAATGATTTGCGCGTGGTACATCAAATCCGGTAACACAATAATGGTGGCCAGCGACGTATCCTTGATCAAAGAAATAAATTGACTCACAATCGTTGGAATCATTTTCTTTTGTGCTTGTGGTAAAACAACGTGCCACATTGCCTGCCAGTACGTAAGGCCGTTGGCACGCGCGCCCTCCATTTGACCAGAATCAACAGCACCGATCCCGCTGCGAATAATCTCCGCTAGCATCGCCGATTCGAAAATGCTGAGTGCCAAAATTGAAGACCAAATCGGATTTAAACGAACCCCGATATTGGGAAGGCCGAAGTAGGTGAAGAAAATGATTAACAGTAACGGCAAATTACGGATTAAGTCAATCACAAACCCGACAAACGCCGAAACGTACTTGATTTTAATGTACCGAATTAGGCCTAAAATTGCCCCTAGGATATAACTGAAAACAATCGAAGCAACGGAAACTTCAATTGTAATCCACAGTCCTTCTAATAGATAATGGATATTCACCCATGAGTACGCATTGACAAAGTTTTGCATTTTTCTTCACCCCCTAATCCAAACGTTTTTCAAGATAACGCATGTAGTAACTGAGCGGCATGGTAATGATCAAATACAAAACTCCCACCACAAAGTAAGCATTCAACGTATCAAAACTGGTTGAAGCGATGGTGTTGCCCTGATACATCAGATCAAAGCCCGCAACAAAGGCCAGCACAGATGAATTTTTAACCAAGTTGATAAATTGGTTTCCTAGCGGCGGAATCACAATCCGAAACGCTTGGGACAGGACCACATAACGCATCGCCTGGGAAAATGTCATTCCATTTGCCCGCGAGCCTTCCATCTGACCTGGATCAACTGACTGAATCCCTGACCGGACTGTTTCCGCAATAAATGCCGAAGTATAAATGGTTAGGCCGATCGTGCCGGCAGTAAACCCATTGACTTTAACAAAGAACATCGGAATCACCACATAAAAGAACATGGTAATAACCAATAACGGAATATTACGGAAAATTTCAATATAAACGCGGGCAATGATTCGCAACGTTTTACTTGGTACAACTTCAAAAATTGCAAAAAATGAGCCAATAATTAAACTGAAAAACAATGCCAGAATACTGCATAATAGTGTTTGGCCTAGACCATAAAGAAGGTCTTGCCAATGATTTGTGATAATACTAATCATTTTTCTGCCTCCTTATAGTCAAAGCCAGCAATATTTCCGAACCATTTTTTAACGATGCGATCATATTCACCGTTCTTACGGATTTCTTTGAGAGCTTGGTTAATTTTCTTTACGAAAGCTTTTTGTCCCTTATTAACGGCAATTCCGTATGGTTCTTTCGTAAAGGTCCCCCCGACAACTTGATACCCGGGATTTTCAACTGCCATCCCTAGCAAAATGCCATTATCGGTTGTAAGTGCTTTGCCTTGCCCGGATTTAAGGGCTTGCAGCGCTTGCGCATAATCTTGAAGTTCCAAGACTTTTGCCTTGGGCGCTACTTTTTCAAAATTAGCTACCGAATTTGCACCGGTAACTGCCAAAACCTGTGTCCCACTTTTGTTCAAATCCTTCACGCTTTTGATCGGACTGCCCTTTTTAACCAGCAGCGATTGTCCCGCATTAAAATAGTGATCAGAAAAATCAACCACTTTTTGACGGTCAGGCGTAATTGTCATGGTCGCAATTACGGCATCAATATTCCCATTTTTCAGTAACGGAATTCGTGTTTGACTGGAAACCTGAATAAAACTGGCTTTGCCTTTAGACCCCAAAATCTGCTTCGTCAAGGCCTTGGCAATATCCACATCAAATCCTTTAATCTGCGAATCCTTAACATCCATTAATCCAAATAATTTTGTATCGGCTTTAACGCCCCAAACGATGGTGTCGGTCTGTTTAGCACGCGTTAAAACGCTTTGACTGGAAGCTTTTTTGGTTCCGCAGCTGCTTAAAACAAGGAGCAACGCAACCATCGAGGCCAGCAGTCCCAAAGATCGTATTAATTTCTTCATGCGTGCGCCTCCTTTTAATGCTTAATAATTTTGCTGAGGAACTGACGTGCTCGTTCATTACTTGGCTGGCCGTCAAAGAAACTTTCTTTAGTATCATCTTCCAGAATTCTGCCGTCGGCCATAAAGATAACCCGATCGCCCACTTCACGGGCAAAGCCCATTTCATGCGTCACTACCAACATTGTCATGCTAGAATCGCGAGCAATATCTTTCATAACGTTCAAAACGTCATCAATCATTTCGGGATCTAACGCTGAGGTTGGTTCATCAAATAAAATGCATTTTGGACGCATGGCTAGACTGCGGGCAATTGCAATTCGCTGTGACTGTCCTCCAGAAAGCTGTGCGGGATAGTTAGCTGCTTTATCTGCTAACCCCACCCGGTCCAAAAGTTCCATGGCAACTTTTTTATTTTCAGCTTCGTCGCGTTTCAAGACAATTCTTGGTGCCAACATAATATTTTCCAAAACCGTTTTATTTTGATAAAGATTGAAATGTTGGAAAACCATTCCGACGTTTTTACGAATTTTGTTCATATCCGTCTTTTTATCTGCTAAATCGAAACCATCGACGATTAGCTGACCACTGTTAATCAATTCCAGACCGTTAACGGTCCGAATTAAAGTACTTTTACCTGAACCAGAAGGCCCGATTAACACAACCGTTTCGCCTGATTCAATCGTCAAATTAATATTATGCAAAGCATGAAAACTTCCATAGTACTTTTCAACATTGTGAAATTCGATCATTGACATAAGTTTTACCTCGTTTTCTTTCTATGTACTACACCATCAAACAGAGGGTCAAAAAGTTTCTAAAGCCCTTAGTTTAATTGTAACCCTAAATGTAATACAAAAATCCATTATTTCAATTCTAATTGAGAAAAAAGAAACTGTCAAAATTTAATGATTTTGATAGTTTCTTTCTCATGATTATTTCATTGTTTAGTCAGGTTCCCTCGAAATTTCTAGCGCACTATTTTCAGGCTGTGCCAGAACCGGACCCGTCTTAAATTTCAATCACTCACAGTGTCACAAGTCTGAAAACTGTGCATTTAGTACGAGCGGCGCCGTGTCGGCTGTGCTGTGTCCTCACGTTTTTGATAAGCCATTTGAATTTTAGCCCGATAAGGCGTGTCTTCCGTCATTAAACTAGAACGACCGGCAAATTTACGTTGACCACCAATCAAAACAACCTGTGCTAAATAAAGCTGATACTGTTTCTTGGCCTCAAAGTAATTCGATAGTCCTACACTTGCCACACGACCTATCTGGACTAAATTCATCTGGTTCATGCCCGCATAAATATTGGCCTCACCATTTTCTTCGCGTAATTCAAAGTATGGGAACGGTATACCTTCACCAATCGCATAAAAAGAAGTAGCCTCAGTGGACTGCAGATGCGTCAGGATTTCATCATCCGTCAGACCTTCATAATCAGCCATCGCAAAATTGTTTTGAATCATTTGCTCTGCTAGTTGGTTGATATTAGCCATTTCACGCTGATTAGACTGAATGGTTGCCGGTAAGATAGTGTTTTTCTCGAAAATACCCGTCGAGGGAACAATCGTTTGACGGCCACGCTCAGAACGATTTAATCGTTGTCGTAAATTTTCGTTTTCAGCCGCTTCCCGTGGTTTTCCACCCAGTAATTTTTCAATTTTAGGTGAGATATCAAACGGTGCCGGCTTCGTTGTAAAGTAATAGTAAGCGTTCATAATCAAGAAATATAAAAAGATCAAAAAGACCGCAATAAATCCTAATCCGCGCACCCACCGCCCATTCTCAAAAAAGCGGTAGGACAGGTACAACATGTAAAAGTTACCGATAAACCCAATGATAATATAAATGCGATTCTTCAATTTCAAATTGACATTAATATACCCTAAGTAATGGTTAATCATATCAATGATCGTAAACAACTTCTCTCACCCCTTCTCCGAATTAATCACTAGTATCGTCTTGCGTTGTGGTGGTGCTACTTGAAGAACTCACTTCGGCCGCAGAACTCGTTGCACTAGAGGACTGTGCAGCACTAGAACTGCTTGCTTTCTTAGCTGTGGAAGCACTGCTTGAATAAGTTGTGTTGGCGCTACTGCTAGTGCTAGTATCCGTTGAAGAAGTATCATCCGTCGAACTTGCTTGCGTCGTGTCATCTGAACTTACAGAACTGCTGTCTTCAAAAGAGACGCTTGAGCTTTCATCACTACTTGAGCTACTGTCTTTGTCCTTTTGCTTATCATCTGAGCTGGTTTTTTTAGATGAATCTTTGCTTGCATCTGAAGAAGAGGTCTTTAAAACAGTCTCTGTTCTCGTGTTCACAGAACCACCTTCAGATGTGCCGGTCACCTTATTCACCACAACATTGGTTGCACTTAACGCAATTAAGATACTGACGATTGCAAATGGTGTGATAAATGGTGGCGTACGATATGCCATGCTTGCTCCTCCCTTTTAATTGACACACGGCAGTTTGGCTGCTTTATAATGTGCCCCGTTTCCTTTATATTGACTAGTTAGATTTTAACAAATCTGACATTAGTTTACAGAAGAAACATTAAAACCATATTAATTCTTTAAACTTTCTAAACTTTATCAATTGGCACGCTGTTTTTGTGCACAATCTGCGCATAATCCGTACAATTCAAAACGGTGCCCCGAAATTTCGTATCCAGGTAACTGGCGTTCAAAGAAATCCAAGGGGCACATCTCAACTTCCTCAACTTTACCGCAATTCGTACAAATAAAGTGGTGATGGTGTTGCTGTGTGACATCGCACTGATACTTAACTTGTGCATGCTCATCTTTAATAATTTGTTCAACTAACCCGATTTGTTCAAATTCTTTTAAATTTCGATAGACTGTATTGTGACTCATTTTGGGAAAAACGGCACGCATCTGTTCATCCACTTTGGTCACATCCACATAGTTATCTTCATGCTGTGCCATAATCTCAATTAAAGTTTGCCGCTGTTTTGTGATTTTAAAATGATTTTGTTGTAAAATGCCAATTGCTTGTGTGATTTTTACATCCATTTTTATACTTCCTCTAATTTAAATAGTAACAATTACGCTTTAGAAAAAGTTTAGCATAAACTTTTCTAATAGAACAGCTTATTGATTGGCCACCGTTTGAATAAGCCGTTTCATAATTGCATCAATCTGAACACGGGCTGCTTGCCAATCATCATTTAAAATTACATGCGCTTTGGCAGCTAGTTCCGTTGGCAATTGCAGATCACGTTGATATTCCTTACTGGTAATGCGCTGACGTACCATTTCGGTAGTATCCCCACGTTTTTTTAAGCGATGAATCAGTCCTTCTTGGTTAGAGACCGTTAAATAGAAAACAACGACCTGATCCGCTAATTTTTTTTCATAGGTAATAGCACCCTTGGTATCTAAAACGATACTGGCAAGCGGATTATGCTGCCAACCACGCTGCAGTCCCTCATAGGAGGAGCCATAATGATACCCCGAATAAACCACATTTTCAAGATAATGATTCTCAAAAAAACTGCGTTCCGTTTCAAAATAATAATCCTTACCGTCCACTTCCCCCTTGCGTGCGGGCCTGGTCGTGTGCGTAATAACTTGAGGGATGTGATAATAAGTTTTTAAATAATCACTGACAGTTGTTTTACCAGTACCAGTTGCACCGGTAATGACGATGATTTTGTTCGACATTTTTTCCACTCCATAGTAATATCATTTGTCTTTTATTGTAACATGCTGTAGAATAAAAAAATAAACTTATATGTAAGCGATTTCCTAGTTTTCTGAAAGGCTTACAAACCGAAAAAATACAAGGAGTTTGAATATTATGACATTTGAAAACTACAGCCACAACTGGTTCACTATTGCACTGGATACAGAGAAACAAATTTTTATCGCCAATGACAAAACCAATCCTGAATTTGAAGCGACTGGGATTACGATTGAATCGGCTGTGCAGAATTTAAAAACCATTATGGCCATTGAAGGTAATCTGCGGGAGGCTTAAGTTTGTTGAACACCCATTTGGAAAACAAACCAAAAGAATAGCCATCAGGATCAAATTTAAGATCCTGATGGCTATTTTCAATCTAATCCTTGAGAACGATTTAGGACCTTCTTTAGCGGATAATATAAGATCATGACCAGTATAAAGGTTGTGATCGAATTTACCACTGTGGCCGGTTCACTGGCCAGCGCACCTACAACTGCCGCATGCCACTGCATCCCTTGATAAAAGACCCCTTCAATCACCGAATTACCAAATGAGGTGAAAATTTTAGTTAGGCCGGCAACAAACGCCACCACCACGATATGCCATTTGTGTGTATCATCTCGGTGTAGGCTGCGAAAAACTAAGGTGACCACTGCCGCGACGATGATGACTTCTAAAATCGTTAAATAAGCAGTACTGGCATACCCATGTGTCACATCAAATAACCCTAAGCCAATGGAACCGGCAAGGGCGCCATAACCAAACCCCAAAAATAGAATTGCGAGAGCGGTCAGGGCATTTCCAAAGTGCACAAACGGGCGGCCAATCATTGCTGGAATCGGAATTTGAAAAACGGAAATTCCGATAAAAATAATGGCCGCAAACAGGGCTGTGAGGACGATTCTTCTTAATTGCTGATTACGCATTCTGCTCCCTCCTATACTTTAGCGCCTTTGCGAAAACACTCTGAATTTGAATCCCCATCCGCGGATCCCGTAGCTGCTGATTTGCAGTCTCAGCCACAGCCTGGCTTGTCCACTGATTGGCTAGTTCTAAACTTTTCGTAAATGGCGTTTTTTTCAATAACAATCCCGTCACCACACTGGTAAACAGATCTCCGGTTCCCACGTAGTTACCTGGAATTTTTTCAGCAAAGCTGTAGTGAAGTTTCCCGTGTACTAAAAAGGCTGTGCCGACTTGCTCGCCATGCACAATTCCGGTAACGGCAACTTGTTGAATACCTGTCTTTTGAATCAGTTTTTTTAAGATGACTTCAATTTGGTGATCCTCGTTTTTTTGAGGAATTGGTTCCCCACTCAAAAAAGCGGCCTCTGTCAGGTTAGGTAGTAATACTTGCGCATATCGACAGAGTTTTAAATAGGCAGTTCCTACAGCAGGTGTCATTCCCGCATACAAATGACCCGAATCCGCAAACGCAGGGTCGATGACAACCAAAGCCGCAGCATTTTCGGCCAATAATTTCATTAAAACGGCAAAAATTTGCGGATCTGCTCCCAAATAGCCCACCAAAACACTGTTAAATTGAATCTTATTTTTTTGCCAGTGTTCACGGAAACTTTCAAAACTCGGCGCAGTTGGTACGGTGGCTGGTTGTCCAAAACCGCCTGTATGCGTTGATAAGACTAACGAGGGAAAACTAGCCGGCTGCATTCCAAATGCGGTCAACACGGGCAACGTTATACTTAATGAGACCGCCCCCACTGAAGATAGGTCTTCAACAATTAAAGTTTGTGGCATGCGCAGCCCTCCTTAGAAAATATTTTTTATTATACCACGAGGCCTTCCAAAATTCTTTCAATTTTATTGTGAGGATTTGCCTTTTCTCATTGACTTTTAATCTTTTCCTAGATATAGTCTAATAAGCTGTTCTTATTTGATTTTCAAAAATTTGGGAGTGTTGTGTATGTCATCATTACGTGGACGTTTGTTCCGTAAAGAAAGTCGCGATCGTTATATCGAACGTGATAACCGTTTTGAAAAAACAATTTCTGGTGGCGACTTAATTGCCCTAGGAATCGGTGCTGTAATCGGAACTGGAATTTTCATTCTTCCCGGAACCGTAGCTGCTACTAAAGCTGGTCCTGCTATTATTCTTTCATTTGTGGTAGCTGCGATTGTGTGTTCTGTCGCCGCGATGTGTTACGCTGAATTTTCTTCAGCACTTCCGGTCGCCGGCAGTGCCTATTCTTACGGCAACGTCATTTTTGGCGAATTAATCGGCTGGATTTTAGGTTGGGCTTTAATCTTAGAATATGTGCTGGCCGTTGCCGCCGTTTCAACTGGGTGGTCTGCTTATTTCAGCTCGTTTATCTCCGGGTTCGGGTTAAAAATTCCAAAAGCGCTATCCGGTCCGTTTGATCCTGCTCACGGCACTTATATTAATTTGGTCGCCATTATTATTGTCTGTTTGATTGCTTTCTTCCTTTCGAAGGGCTTAAAATCATCCATTCGCATTAACAATGCCATGGTGATTGTCAAAATCGGAATCATTGTGCTTTTCTTAATCGTGGGCGCTTTCTACGTGAAACCCACTAATTGGCATCCATTTTTACCGTTTGGCGTTAAAGGGATGTTCCAAGGCGCTTCAACCGTGTTTTTTGCTTACTTAGGCTTTGACGCTGTCTCTTCATCGGCTGCCGAAGTTAAAAATCCTGATCGCAATATGCCATTTGGAATTATTGGCACCCTGATTATTGCGACGGTGCTCTACATTGGCGTTTCGGTGGTTTTAACTGGAATGGTACCATTCACAAAACTAAACGTGGCTGACCCAGTGGCCTTTGCCCTTCAAGCTGTTAATCAGAATTGGATGGCTGGGTTACTTTCTTTAGGCGCTTTAGCCGGAATGACCACCATGATGGTCACCATGATTTACAGTAGCTCACGGTTAGTTTATTCAACTGGTCGTGATGGGTTATTGCCTAAAACACTTGGTGAAGTGAGTCCTCACAATCATTCGCCGCTCCATGCCATGACTGTCGTGACGATTGTGATCGCAATTCTAGGCGGCCTTGTTCCTTTAGATCAATTAACCAACTTAGTCAATATTGGTACTTTGATCGCCTTTACGGTCGTTTCTTTTGGGATTATTCCTTTGCGAAAGCGCAAGGATATTCCTATTCATGGGTTTAAAGTTCCCTTCTGTCCTGTTCTGCCGATTATTTCTGGTTTGCTGTGTATTTTCTTAATGACAACCTTATCAGCGGAAACTTGGATCGCTTCACTAATTTGGTTTGCTTTTGGCCTGCTGATTTATTTCACGTATGGCATTCACCACAGTCAGCTCGCACAGTCCGATCAACCAAAAGAATAAAGAAACAGCTGCACTACCGAAGTCAGCTCATTCAAGCGTAGTTTTGAGGCTAAAAGCTTTGAAACGACGCTTTTTTTATTCTATTCGTGCCCCTAAAAGACACTAGCTGTTTGCCAAGTACGAGCTCGGGCGTTTATTTTGCATATTCGCTACAAATTACAGAACATGTTTTCCTGAGTTGGCGTATAATTGGTGCCATACAACTTTTCCGGAGGTTTAGATTTACTATGAAAAACAATCAATTTGCCATTGAAACTGTGGATAAGGCGACCGAGCAAAAAGAATTACGCGCCATCCACTTTATTGACCAGACCGTTGATAAGCTCACCGACCCCGTGGCTGTCTGGCAGGTTTTGCTAGATAAAACATTTTTACAAGCCAAAAACCAAACGGTTCTCTATCAAAAATTAAACAATTATTTAGCAACTCCCCAGCTAGCTTTAGGCGACTTTTTTGAGCGCAACGAAGCACTCACCAACGAAATCTTCTACCGGGTTGCCCTGCAACTCCTTGAGTTTGATGTGGATAGCGACTTTGATTTAAATGACCCGTTAGCTGCCCTCAAGAAAATCCAACTTACTTTTGTGTCGGAACCCATTCAAACCAAAGCAGACCTGCTCCATGCGTGGTACCTGTTACTGTGCACGCATACCAAAAACGGCCAGACTTACTTAGACAAATTGGCACAGGACGGTTACTTTATGCCTTTCTATGCCCAAACAACTGCCCCCCTCTTCTTTAATGGAAAAGCGCAGGCTGTGTTTGATCCTCACCAGCTGATACGTGATGTAGTCTACGTAGAAGCGCCGTTAGATACTGATAAGGATAGTCAACGTGACCTGTTAAAAGTCGAAATTTTACGTCCAAAACAGACTGAAACGGGCTATCAAGCACCTGTTTTGTATACAGCAAGTCCCTACAACCAAGGGATTAACGACGAAGCCGGCAGTAAGATGATGCATAACGTTGATGTGCCTTTGAAAGCAAAAGAGCCCCGTAACGTTTCTTATGAAGAGATTCGCTACCACGAGCCAACTCCTGAGCTTCCTAAAAAGCGGGTGATTAAAGGCGAACAAAAAGAAGCCGACGAAACCTTTGCCATGGAGTCGCCGTACACGTTAAACGATTACTTTTTAACCCGGGGCTTTGCCGTCGTCTATGCAGCTGGAATTGGCACCAAAGACTCTGATGGCATTCGTGATACGGGCGGCGTTGCTGAAACGGCATCAACCATTGCCGTGATTGAGTGGCTGGCAGGTAATCGAACTGCATTCACCAACAAAACCGATAACATTGCCATCAAAGCCTGGTGGTCAAATGGCAAAATTGCTATGACCGGCCGCTCTTATTTAGGTACCTTAGCGACTGCTGCCGCCACTACTGGGGTTGCCGGCTTAAAAACCGTTGTGTCTGAAGCTGCGATTTCAAGCTGGTATGATTACTACCGCGACGGGGGCTTGGTTGCTGCGCCCGATACGTTCCAAGGCGAAGACATGGATGTACTGGCTACCGAAGTCTTTAGTCGGATGCAAAATCCTGGCGATTACTTGAAGATTAAAGATTTCTTTAACCAAGTTTTAGCTGTCATGACCAAAGATCAAGACCGGGAAACTGGTAATTACAGTCGTTATTGGGATGAACGCAACTACTTAAATAATGTCTCTAAAATTAAAGCTGACATGATCATGGTTCATGGTTTGAATGACTGGAACGTAAAGCCTCGCAATGTGGGTAATCTATGGAATGCTTTACGAGATGTGCCGGTCACTAAAAAACTGATTTTACATCAGGGACAACATATTTATGTAAATGCTTTTCGCTCGTTAGATTTCACAGACATGATGAACCTTTGGTTTAGTCACGAACTCTTTGGTATTGAAAACCACGCCAAAGAGCTTCTCCCTGACGTCTTAATCCAGGATAATGTCGAACCAGAAACCTGGCGCACTTATGAGGATTGGCAATCGCCACAAGCTAAACGGCAAACCTTTAACTTTGAGGCCAAAGAGTTAGTGCCTGAATCCGTTCCGGTTCGCTCTGCCGCTGCCTCATTTAGTGATCATTTGGACGATGAAACCTTTGATTTTTATAAAAAGCATCTTGCGGTTTGGCAACGAGACCTGCTGACTACCAACCATGACACCACCGGCGAGAACCGATTGCGCGATAATCGTTTGATTTTCAAAACCAGTCAGTACGACCAAGATATCTATATTGACGGCCGGGTCCAACTTAAAATCCGGGTTGCTGTTAACGAACCGTTTGGCATGTTAAGTTTTCAGCTCGTAGATTATGGCGATGCCCAACGGCTGACGGTCAGTCCTACAGTTTTGGCTGCGAAGTCACTAAGCGGGACCTATGATTGGCGCCGTGACAATTTGCGTGAATTTACCCGTCAAAAAGAAAGTACGCCGTGGAAGATGATTACCAACGGCCACATCAATCTGCAAAACCGGCACAATAACTATCAAGTTGATGAACTCAAGCCTAATGATTTTTATGACCTGACGCTGGAATTACAACCCACTTTTTATCATTTACTCAAGGGTCACCAACTTGGCTTAGTGGTATATGCTACGGACTTTGGGACCACGATTCGCGGAAATCAGGAATTACAATATTCTCTCCAAATCAATCAGTGTCAGCTGAGTCTGCCACTTAAATAGGGTCTCTGTCAAATTGTATTGGTGGAGATTTTTGAAAAGCATGTTCACTTCGGTGAATGTGCTTTTTTTGTTTACGCATAAATTAAACTGATACGAATGAAAAAGTTATGAATATTTTGAAAACCAAAACAGCTACGCTTTAACACCTTAATTTTACGATTTAGTCCTTCAATAGGACCGTTGGAATACGGATAACGACAACTATTGAGAACAGCAGGACCATTCTTTATTAAAGTTGAGATAGTAATATCCATTTGGTTGCCAGCCGCCTTGTAGTTGGCAATCAAGGTTTTAAATCCAACCGCATCTTTTTGTTGAATGGCTGTTAGAATTCCTTGATAGGTTTGATACACAGTTTTAAATTCTGGAAATTCATCTAAGGCTAGGTCAATGGCGTTCTGTTGGGTCATGTATTCGTTGATACCGTGTAAATAGATAAGTTTAGTATCATTGACCTTTTCTTCTGCCAAATGGAACAAACGCCATTGAGATTTTAGAATGCGATAAACTCGGGAATGCTTATCTTGAAAAGTATGGATCACACGTGTACGTTCGTTATCCAGTGCCCGACCGGCAAGTTGAATAATGTGGAAACGGTCAATGATGGTTATTGCCTTAGGAAATAACCGATGAATAAAGCCAGCATACTCAGCATTCATATCAACGGTGATTGTTTGAACTTTCATACGTTCTTGAACTGAATAGCGAGCTTCAAAGTAATCAATGATATCCTTACTAAGGCGATCCTTAAGAATCACAATGCGGCGATGACTAACGGCATCGCAACAGTTAAAGGACATTAGATGATTACAGGAACGGAATTCATCAAAACAAAGATTTTGGGGGAGTGTTTTAACACGATAAGCTAAGTGAATATTCGCATTTAAAATGCGTTGAACACTACTTGGTGAAATCCCACAAATCTTAGCGATTTCTTTACTGGTCAGCATATCCCGAGCCAGAACAATTACTTGATGTTTCACATTATGCGTAAAAGTTTCATTACGTTTAACGAGGTTAGTTTGAGCACCACAGGTTTTTAAACACCGTTTACATTGATATCTTTGTCGTTTTAGCTGCATCTCATAACGTCCACCTGATAAGGTTCCCAATCTTAGATGGCCAATGTGAGTTCCATTTTTGATTAGAGATTTATGGCCACAATGAGGACATTTTAAAAGTTGATAGGAAAGGATAGCGTGAACGACATGAACGTGTTGCCCATTGGGATAATGTTCCTTAGTAATCTCAGTTACAGTTAAATTAGGGTCTGTTATTTCGAATAGGCTTAGGATAGAATTAGTTAGGGACATTTGTTTTTCCTCTTTTCGATTTTATTAGGCGATTAAATCGTAACACAAAGAGGGCAAATGTCCTTTTTTTTTTCAAAATAAAAACTGGTATCAGTTATTCACCAATACCAGAAAGTGTAGACCCCTTAAATAACACTAAAACTGGGACAAAGCTCAATTTGTCCCAGTTTTTATTTGCCATGATGATTGCGATTGAGATCGAAATCCCGTTTCTAAGCGGTGAGCCCCACTCGTCAGCCGCTTCTCTTTTTAAACTGTGCGCACGCGAATAATTTCACCGCTCGTGACTTGTAAGATTGTTTTAGCGGTCCTTAACACCAGCGCCCCTTCATCATTCACATCGAGCACCTGCCCGGTCACGGTCTGATTTTGGTATTGGACTTCGACATGGTGACCAATCACAGATGAACGTTTTCGATAAACGGGCATAAAATCGCCGGTGGAATACGTTTTTAGGCGTTCAAAAAAATGTTGTATAAAGGCACTTACAAATTCAGTTTGAGGCGGCTCATGGGATTGATCACTTAAGGAAATTGCGATGTCTTCAAGTTCTTTTGGAAAAATTTTCGTCGCTAAATTAACGCCAATGCCAATCACAATAGCTTTCAATTGATTAGACACAGGATCCGTTACTGCTTCTGCAAGGATGCCACCGACTTTGTGCTGGTCTAAAATCAGATCATTAACCCATTTGATTTGTAGTTTTACTGGAAAGTAGGCTTCAATAGTTTCCAAACTGGCAACAGCCGTCATGGTTGTCAATAATCCCGGGTGAAATTGAATGCCTGTTTTCATTGGAATTAAAAAACTAATATACAGCCCGGTATCTTGCGGCGAGTAAAAATCACGATTTAAACGCCCGTACCCATTTGTTTGTTGATTAGCTACAAATACATGTGCTTGCGTTAAAGGAACTGCCTGTTGTGCGGTCCGTTTGGCTTGCAAGTTAGTGGAGTCAAGTTGTTCGTAATAGTGAAATTGAGCAGAAATATGCGCTTGATCTAAATTTTGTTGAATAAGCTTAACATCGAGTTTAATTCTCAACATCCCCTTGCCTTTTTTTAAATCGCTTTTATTTAAACGAATTGAACTGCTTGCCGGTACTAAGTTTTCTCTGCTATACTTTGCTAATACAAAATTAAATTATACCGCAAGGTTAACAGAGTTGGCGGGCCTTTATTTATTTCGAACCGCTTGGATCAAAAATTAGGAAGGCTACCAGATCACGTTTAAAACATAAGGCGCATAAAGTATTTTTTATCGCCAGCATCTCAGTTTGCTCAGCGCACTGACGAAAATTTAATCAGGAAAGAAGGTTTGCATCACAATGAACTTTGGCTTAATTGCACTTATCTTCACACTCAGTTTCGCTTACATTACCATGAATACCATTCGCACCCTCTTGGAAATGAAGGGTTATAAATTCTGGGCCTCATTGCTGTCCATTGCTGAAATTGTGACCTACGTTGTCGGCTTAAGCTTAGTTCTCAGCAAACTCAATAATATTAGCAATATTGCCGCCTATGCGTTAGGTTATGCGACCGGTATTTATTTTGGGACGTGGCTAGAGGACAAGTTACGCTTAGGTCTCCTGGACGTCAATGTCATTCTTCCTAAAACGCCGGAAAGCAAAGGATTTGCCGAAACAATTCGCTCCGAAGGTTACGGGGTCACCGTTAAAAATGCGCAAGGCCGGGAAGGCGCGCGCTTAGAATTTGAAATCCTCACACCGCGTAAACGCGAACAGCATCTGTATAATTTTATCGAAGCTAATAATCCGGACGCTTTTATCATTTCTTATGAACCCAAATTCATTAAAGGCGGTTTTTGGCGAAAACGTATGCGTAAACGCTTGCCGAATCAGGATCAGAACATTGAGTAGTTGGCGAACTTTTGCTAGAATAAGGATTAACTAAAACGAAATAGGGTGATCTGGTGAAACAAGGAACAAAAATTATCACATTAGATAATGGGTATCATTTATGGACACATACTGATGGCGAAGACAGTAAGATTCATTTGCTCGCCTTACATGGTGGTCCTGGTGGAAATCACGAATACTGGGAAAATTTTCATGATGAACTGAAAAAACAAGGTTTGGATGTACAGGTTCATTACTATGATCAATTAGGCTCCTGGTACTCTGACCAGCCTGATTATGCTGACCCCAAAATTGCCGACAAATATCTTACCTATGACTACTTTTTAGATGAAGTTGAAGAAGTTCGCCAAAAGCTAGGAATTGATCATTTCTATCTCATTGGCCAATCATGGGGTGGTGCTTTAACCATGCTGTATGCTTTGAAATATGGTGAACACCTTAAGGGCGCCATCATTTCAAGCATGGTTGATAACATCGATGAGTACTTGGAACATCAAGATGCCATTCGAGATGAGGCCTTAGCACCGGCCGACGCTCAATTCATGCGGGATTGTGAAAAGAATGGTGACTGGCACAATGCACGTTATCAAGAGTTAGTGGAAGTTTTGAACGAGGGCTATGTGGATCGTAAACAGCCACCGGCAATTTCTCATTTAGTTGATACAATGGCCGTTCCTGTTTATAATGCCTTCCAAGGTGACAATGAATTTGTTGTCACCGGCAAACTAAAGGACTGGGATATTCGGGATCAGATTCACAAAATTACGGTACCAACGTTACTGACTTTTGGCGAGCATGAAACCATGCCGCTAAAATCTGCCCAACGTATGGCACAAGAAATCCCCAATGCCCGCTTAGTCACAACGCCTAATGGTGGTCATCATCATATGATTGATAATGCGCCAGTTTACTTCAAACACCTTGCGGATTATCTGCGGGATGTTGAAAGCGGACAGTTTCATAACTAATTAAAAAGTCATAAAAAGCGTAAGAAAATTGGTCAATAGCCAGTTTCTTACGCTTTTTCAATCGGAATTTTTCCAGTCCCCTAGAACCAAAAAAGGAGCTTCAAGTTGGTGATGCACTTGAAACTCCTAATTTGAGTTATTTATCAATCCGTAGTTTTTCTACGTTTAGTTCTTTGTCAATCCAGCCAGTATAAAAGCCATCTTCATGGCTGACCACAATCAAATTACCTTTAAACCGCTGCAACGCTTCACTCAATGCCGCCTTGGTTTCATCATCAAGATGGTTCGTAGGTTCATCCATAACCAAGAAATTAGACTCCACCAATTCCAATAAACAAAGCTTAACTTTCGTTTGTTCGCCACCACTGAGAATATGCATCGGTTTTTGTGTATCCGCTGCATTAATGCCACATTTTGCCAACTTCGTTCGAATGGTTTTGGGCAACATCGTCGGATACTGTTCTTGAATTGTTTGTAAGGGCGTTAACTCCGGATTGTCCCACACCAACTCCTGACTAAAGTAATTCACTTTCGCAGAAGGAGAAAATACAGTACTACCATTCAGTGCCGGGATTTTTCCCAAAATCGATTTAATTAAGGTTGACTTTCCCGCCCCGTTAAATCCTGAAAACGCAATTTTTTCGCCAGCTGTTAAGCTAAACGTCACGGGTTCCAGTAATTGCCGTTTGCCATAACCAACCGCCAACTTTTTCACGGCTACGGCATTTTGCGAACCCGTTTCTAGGTATGGAAAATCAAAGTGGGCCCGTAAGTTTTCACTTGGTGGGTCAATGCGTTCCATATGCGATAACATTTTTTCACGTGACTTTGCCATCGTTGAATGCGAACCCGCTTTATTTTTACGAATAAACTTCTCCGCCTTTTCGATCACAACCTGTTGTTTTTCAAAGGCCTTTAGTTGTGCCTCTTTGCGGGCATCTTTTTGCCGCATTGCAGATTTGAAATTCCCACGATATTTTGTAATTTTTCCAAACGCCACATCACAAATACAGTTTGTAATGGCCTGTAAAAAGTCATAATCATGTGAGATTACAATAAAGGCGCCCGTAAAGTTGTTTAAATAATCTTCCAGCCAGTTAATATGAGCCGTATCCAAATAGTTCGTCGGTTCATCCAACAACAACACGTCGGGACTTTGCAGAAGCAACTTAGCTAAAATAATTTTAGAACACTGCCCACCACTCATTTCACTGACAATATGATCTCTACCAATATCATCGAGACCCAGACCGGACATTACCCGCGCAATTTCCGTATCGATTTCATAAAAGTTATTAGCTTCCAGTGTTTCTTGAATTCGACCCGCCTTCTCCAGCAACTGATCATCTAGGTTTTCTGCATAGTCTGCGTAATACTGATCCATACGCGCTTTCAACTCAAATAAATGAGCATAGGCGGTCGTTAAAAATTGATACAGGGTATCACCTGCCGGAATATCGGCATATTGGTCCAAATACCCATAAGTCACCTTATTTTGCCACTTTACGCTTCCTTGATCTGGTAAAATGGTTCCGGTGAGGATCTTGATCAAGGTACTTTTCCCTGCCCCATTTTGTCCCACAATCCCCATGTGGTCCTGTTTATTCAGATCAAAACTAGCGTCCTCATACAATCTTTTATCCGCAAATCCGTGGGATAAGTTTTCTACTGCTAATATACTCATAATTCTCACTTTCCGTTCGTTCCTAAAACGACTAATAACAACCGTATCACAAAGGGTTGAATACCGTCAACTACAGCGATCTCCTTAAAGAATATGCTATACTAGTGAAGATTTAAGCATAAAAATCTGATTCTAAATTTAAGGAAGTCATTTAACTATGAATGTACGTGAAATTGACCATATTGTTCTGACGGTAAGTAACATCGAAAAAAGTTTGCGCTTTTACCACGAGGTTTTCGACATGCCCATCTTAACTTTTGATGGTGATCGAAAAGCCGTGCTATGCGGCAAACAAAAAATTAACTTTCAACTTGCCGATCACCCGCATCAACCGGTTGCCGCAGCGCCCACTCCGGGTTCAGCTGATTTATGCATCGTGGTTAAGGATAAGATGCCAGCTGTCATTAATCACCTCAAAAGCTACTATGTGACTATTATTGAAGGACCGGTACAAAAAACTGGCGCACACGGTAACTTAACTTCCGTTTATGTGCGCGACCCCGATAGCAACCTGATTGAGATTAGTAATTATTAGTCCAAGTCAGATCCCCTTTAAAGGCCGAATCATTTAATCAACACCTTTCAATCACCCATTGCAAAAAGTGCTAAGCATGAGACTGAGAAAAATTCTCAGTCTTTTTTGTCTCCAAATCTGAATAGTCGCCAGTAAAAAAACTATGCGCAGCGCATTAAATTGCTTTTCCCTCTGTGCTTATCTAAAGATAGTCTACACCCACATCTTAAGAAAGCATTCATTTGTTTTGCCCTAAAAGAGCTAAGTACGCGAACAGAAAAATTTCCATCCTGTTCTTGCCTGCGAAACTTAACGGTCAAAACTGGGAAAACATGAACTACTTGTCTCACTAAGAAAGCCGAACGATTCAAAGAACAAATCATTCGGCTTACCTGTTTGCCATAGCAACTTAGCGTTTTAGCATGTTAGATACATAGCTGCCATCGGATATGCAAAGTTAAGGTACCACTTTTCCCCGCCTTGCGACTAAGGAAAAAAATTTTCTAAAACACGTTAAAACTATCCGAAATTTACTTATTTTCTTACCTGACCATTACCACGCACCACATATTTAGTTGAAGTGATTTCGTTTAATCCCATTGGTCCCCTTGCATGCAATTTTTGAGTACTAATGCCGATTTCTGCTCCGAACCCAAATTCATAGCCATCTGTGAACCGAGTCGAAGCATTCACATAAACAACAGCTGCATCCACTTCTTTGGTAAATTGCTCACTATGGGCGTAATCGTTGGTAATGATGGCTTCACTGTGCTTGGTATTATAGCGGTTAATATGGGCAATCGCTTCATCAAGATTCGCCACTACCTTGATCGCCATAATGTAATCATTATATTCTGTACCCCAATCCGCTGCACTTGCCAGCGTGATGGTTGGCAAAATAGCCTGTGCTTGCCGGTCGCCACGTAAGTCGACATTGTATGGCTTTAAGGCCTTCGCAACCATCGGCAGTAATTTTTCGGCCACAGCTTCATTTACCACCAGTTTCTCCATGGCATTGCATACTGAAGGCCGCTGTGTTTTAGCATTCACAATAATATCCGTTGCCATTTGCAGATCAGCACCTGCATCAACGTACACGTGACAGTTTCCCGCGCCCGTTTCAATAACAGGCACCGTGGCTTTTTGGACAACCATTTGAATAAACTGGGCACTACCCCGTGGAATCAACACATCCAAATAGGTCGTTAGTTGCATTAAGGCGGTTGCCGTTTCATGGGAAGTATCCGTAATAAGCTGGACGCTGTCAATCGCAACATTTTCAGCTTGTAAGGCCGCTCTTAAGGCGTTTACTAACACCTGATTAGAATGAATGGCCTCCTTGCCACCCCTTAAAATGACCGCATTTCCGGCTTTGAATGTTAAACCGGCCGCATCTACCGTCACGTTCGGTCGCGCTTCATAAATCATCCCAATGACGCCGAGTGGCACTCTGACTTGTGAGATCGCTAAACCCGCTTCGGTGGTCCAGCCTTTCACAACTTCGCCAATTGGATCCGGTAGTTCAGCGACATGTTCCAATCCGCTTGCCATGTTCTCGACGCGACTTTCGTCTAACTTTAACCGGTCCAACATGACTTTCTTAACACCATTTTTTTCAGCATCTTTCATATCAACCGCATTAGCCGCTAAAATTTCAGCTGTCTGTTTCCGAATAGAAGCCGCCATAGTCCGCAAAACTTGGTTTTTTTTAAGTGTTGTCAGCTGTGAAAGTTGTTTTTCTGCGACCTGTGCCTGTTTACCCATTTCTGTTAATGTCATTTATGCAAGGCCTTCTTTCGTGCTCATTTCTTTTGGTGTAAATAGTGTCCCAACCGGTTCTCCCGCCAGAATGTTATAAATAATGCGTGGATTTTTGCCATTAGCCAGCACCATTGTTTGATGATTATTCAGAATGCGTTTTGCCGCTTTGAGTTTGGTAATCATCCCACCGGTGCCAAACTGAGTGCCACGGCCCCCCGCTGCTTGAATAATGTTGGCATCAATTTTCGTTACCGTATGATACATTTCTGCATTAGGGTCAGCCAGCGGATTGTTTGAATAAAAACCATCAATATCAGATAACATAATCAGTAAATCGGCATCAATCAAATTTGCCACAATAGCCGATAGCTGGTCATTATCCCCAAATTTCGTTTTGTGGTCCAACTCGTCAACTGATACCGCATCATTTTCGTTCACAATTGGAATGACATTCATTTTTAATAGTTCCTGAAATGCATTCGAGACGTTCTTCTTACTTTGGGGATAAACCAGCACATCGCGTGTTAATAACATCTGAGCAACTGATTTTCCATAGTGCTGAAATTCACGTTCATAAATGCCTAGAAGTTCACCTTGCCCAACCGAAGCCACTGCCTGTTGCTCAGGAATAGTCTCGGGTCGAACAGATAACCCGAGCCGTCCCATACCAACGCCAATGGCACCTGACGACACCAAGACTACTTCTTTCCCCTGATTCTTTAAATCACTAAGAACAAAAGCCAAACGCTCAATTGCGCGTAAATTTAACCGATTAGTGTTTTGATAAAGTAGCGAACTGGTCCCAATCTTAATTACCAGTCGTTTTGCCTTTAGATTTCTTTTATTCATATTTGCCACCAATTTTATGATTTTTAATTTCTGATCTCCACACGCGTACTATCATACCGGAATTTAACTATTTGTCCAAGGATTCCTTCCGACAAGCACCAAATTCTACACAATACCATCCCATTCAAAGAAGTACTGATAGTTAAGTCTGCCAATTCGGGGGCACGTAGAACCAGCTTTCATAACCAACTTCTACAAGCAAAGCAGTTTTCACAACCAACTTCTACGAGCAAAGCAGTTTTCACAAATTTGTTACAAAAAAAGTTGGCACCGACTTCGGCCAACTAGAATTTCTTATTATTTTAAAATTTTTGCATCAAAATCCGGCGTCAACAAATATTTAGCATCAAACTCGGGATCTTGCGAAGTTAAAATTTTGGGGCCCTCATTTGTGACAACTAAAGTATGCTCATACTGACAACTTAAACTACCATCCATCGTGGTAACTGTCCAACCATCTGGCGCAGAAGTATCACAACGCCAGTCGCCCACATTTACCATGGGTTCGATGGTGATCGTCATGCCAGCCTTGAGGCGTAACCCACGCCCAGCATCACCATAGCCTGGTACCATCGGATCTTCGTGCATTGTCGGCTGAATTCCGTGACCAACGAATTCACGGACATCACCGTATCCATGTTCGTCTTCAATATAATGCTGCATTGCATGCCCAATATCACCAATACGATTGCCCGGAACCGCCTGATCAATGCCTAGATACAAGGCTTTTTTAGTCACTGCCATTAAATTCTTAACTTCATCACTAACGTTTCCAACTGCATATGCCCAGCAAGAATCAGACATATAACCGTCGACACTGACCACTGTATCCACTTTAACCAGATCGCCTTCTTTAATCAGCAGGTCTTTACGCGGAAAGCCATGGCAGACTTCATCATTGACACTGACACACGTTGCATATTCATACCCTTCGAAGCCCTTTTCCTCCGGTTTAGCGTTGTGTTCAGCTAAATAACGTAAAGCAAACTTTTCGATATCCCAACTTGAAATTCCGGGTTTAATGATATCACGTAACCCGATATGCATGCCTGCTAATACAGCACCCGACTTTTGCATACCCTTAATCTCTCGTTCTGATTTTAATGTGATCATGTTTCTATCTCCCAATTTATAAATTCAACTACTCTATCTTAGCACAAATTCGCTTCCCAATATCTGCAGCGCTATTTTTCACTTGTTGGGGCTTGCACCTCATCAGCAACAAAGGTTCGCCAATCTGGTGCCCAGACCAACCCCATTGATTTTTCACCGGTATGAACGCCCATAAACGGACCGATTTCGCCCATTTCTATTGTGGCATTCTGGTAACGACTGCCAAGCTCACTGCGCCACTGCTTATTTAGTTCCGCATTATTTGCATCAAGCACACTAATTCGCTGGCTGCCTTTACTCTGAGACAAATCACGATCCATGCGTAACTTAGCTTTACGAAACGCATTATCCATATGATGCGCATTCGTAACTAATTCCAGACGCCCAGCAGAATTAAAAGTTAATAGTGTCCGGGTCCCCAAAATTGCCCCAATTAACGGCGAGCGGCTCATGATTCGTCCTGTTTTAGACAGCGCACGCATGTTATACACAATTAATAAGAACTGAGTGGCTTCCTGTAATTTCATGACTTGCTGCAAAATTGCGTGCACTGAATAATGGCGGTTCACCAAGCTAGCCGCCAAAAGCGCCAGGTTCCCTTCCGCCGCGCATGCTAACTTAGAGTCCACTGCATAGACATCTAGATTCTTCACAGATGGCGCAAACGCCTTTAGATTGGTAATGAAGCCGCTCAGACCACTCGAAACGCCAAAACAGATGGCGGCTTCATACCCGGCGGCGGCCAATTCGGTAAACGTCTGCTGCATTTCTGTCATCGCAACCTGCGAGGCGGTCGGCACCGTCTTATCGGTGCGCAACCGCTCATAAAATTCTGCCGCAGACAGATCAACACCTTCACGATAAAGGTGGTTTCCAAATAAAATCGGTTGGTGAATAACAAACAAATGATATTGGTGCACCAAGTTTGCTGGCACATTGGCGGAACTATCCACTACAATTGCAATTTTCATCTTTTCACCTAGTTTCCAATTTGGAATCTAAGTACTTTGCTAATTTATCTTTCGGGTAGACGCCCGTCACTTTTTCAACCGCCTTACCATCCCGAAATAAAACTAACGCCGGAATACTCATAATTTTGTACTTCTCAGCAATCTCTTGTTGGTGGTCCACATTTAACTTGCCAAATTTAATCTGTCCTTCATAGGTGGGCTCAAGTTGATCAAGGATGGGCTCTAATCGTTTGCACGGTCCACACCATGGCGCCCAAAAATCGACCAGAGTCAGCCCTTTTGCCGTTTCTTTTTCAATATTATAGCTTGTAATGGTTACAGCCATTATTTTCCCTCCGTTTTGTTCCTTTATGTGTGAATTATAGCATAGACAGGTTTGCCACGACATCAACAGCTATCCTGATTTCCTCAACTGGACGCTAGTGTGTCTGTCTGTTCACGCGATAAAAATGAATCGCTAAGGTGATCAAAACTGCTAATACCACAATTAAGGCAAATATTCCTGAAGGAACTTCCCAACCAATAAGCGGAATGGATACAAATAATTTAATTCCAATAATCGCAATTAAGACATAGGCCATCGTTTCCAGTTCAGGAATCTTGCGCATGACATTCATAATAATTTCGGCAATTCCACGCATGCAAAGAATCCCAATCATTCCGCCAATGAGGACAATCACCGGATTAGAAGAGATTGCTAATGAAGCCAAAACAGAATCAACCGAAAAAATAATATCCATCATTTCAATCTGTAATACGACTGACCAAAATAACGACAAATGTCGTTCTTTTTTAACTTTCGGGGAGGTTATTTTCTGGCTTGCACCTTTCTTTTTGGGCGCAAAATAGCGATAAACCATATACAGCAGATATAGTGCGCCAATAATTTTAATTTCCCAAATATGAATTAAGTAAGTCCCAATCCCAATGACCAGAAAGCGGAAGACATAAGCTCCCCAGAGACCATAAAACAATGATTTTTCCCGATCTTTTAAATTAGTTAGTACTTGTGTTTGGGTGGCTAAAACCACAGCGTTATCAACCGAAAGCAGGCATTCAATCATGACTAGCGAGAGAATGATCATCCAATCGCTACTAGATGTGACCACCGTTTCCCAGTTATGAGGATCAAAAAACGGTCCGTATAATTTTGAAATTAGTTGCATTAAGCGGTGCTCCCTTCTGTGCTAAAATCATACCACAATCACACCAAAACGGCGTAGGTTCCTTTTATCTCTCATTTTTATTCGCATATATTGCTCATCCAAATCAGGAATCGCGTTAACGCGCCCGATTCCTTTTTTGCTGCCTCTGATGAGTCAAAAACCAACATCACCAAATTTCTTAACCGCGATGCGCTGTTTGTCATTGTTTGAAACAATTTTAAATGACATGCTTTAACTTTCGTACATAGACGTGACGCCGGCATTGGATTAAACTTAGCTTAAGCAAGTTTTTATATTTTTCCAGTGAGGCAACCCTAATGATATCTGAAAAAAAAATTAATTCACAAAGCACATGGATCACGGTTAATAATCCAACTGAAAATGAGATTCAAAGCATTATTCATCAGTACAACGTTACCGAAGAAATGTTAGGTTATGCCACCGATCCAAACGAACGGGCGCGAATCGAAACTGACCATGATGCTAATATTTTTTTGATTATTTTTGATGTTCTTTCTAAGGATATCACGGACAGCGGCAGTACGGAGCCAATTGGGATTATGTTGGCAAATAATTACGTTTTAACATTTACCCGGTCATCAACTGAGTTTATGAATACCATCTTTGATAAATACTTAGGGATTGCTCAACGGCAAGAAAATAAAATTTCGCCGCTAACCATTATTTTTCGCACCCTTTATGAACTATCCGTTCAATATTTTGATGCCGTGACGAACATTAATCGTCAGCGGCAGCAAATTCAAAAATCAATGGTTAAACGCATTTCACGCCGCTCCATTTCTGACATGCTCCACCTTGAAACCAGTCTGGTTTATTATTTGACCTCTTTGAAGACAAACAACGCCCTTTTGACCAGCTTGAGCCGGCGTCCGGATATCAAAATGACCAAAGCACAACACGAACAGTTGGAAGATGTCATTGTCGAATCTCAACAGGGGGAAGAAATGGCCCAGCTAGCAACTGACATTATTGAACGCGTGGCCAACGCAAATTCTAATATTTTGGATAGCGACCTCAACAACACCATGAAGTTTTTAACGGTCTTTTCAATTGTCTTAGCCGTTCCTTCCATCGTTTTTGGCTTCTTCGGACAAAATGTTTTGATCCCGTTTCAGCATTCTGTCATGGGCTGGGAATTCACAATTTTCATTACCATTATCTTGATTCTCATCGTCTTACTAGTTTTAAATTTAAATAATTTTTTCAAAAAGTAGTTTAAAAAAAGCGTATTTACTTTTTAGCCTTGAAAAACCAAATGCTTGCTCGGCAAGACATGTGGTAAACTCAAAATAGTAAATACGGGCAACAATTAAGGAATGAAATCTATTATGCAAAGAAACAATACCCTCCAAATGACGAGTTTAGCGACTTGGTTAATTCTTTTAATCGGAATGGTTGTAATGCTGCCCACTACGCTGAATTGGAATGCAACGTACAGTCAGCAACTTCCAACTAAGAAAGCGGCCACGGCCACCATTGTCTATACTAATCCCAATGGGCCCCTCACAGCCAAACAACAAAAGGCTATCAAAACTAATGAAAATAAACTTGCCGCAAACCAGAAATTTCTCGGATTCCGTTCTTTAGAAAGCGGCAATGATACGAATGCTAAACACCGGTTAAATTCTGCGGATAAGTCCACTGAACTGAGCATTCTGCACTTTAAAAAATCACAATCACAATTTCATATTTTAATTCCGCAACTATATAACTTAGCCCAAACAGCGGGTGTTAAAACATACATAACCGGCAGTGATGTCCTTACTGTGGCACGTGCTCAATCGGTCCAAGCCGCTAACAAACTCGCGATTATCATTAGTTGTATCTTGTCAGCACTGATCTTAGGCGGCATATTTCGTTCATTTGTGGCACCGTTGATTGCCCTGCTGCTTTCTGGAATTAGTTATCTGGTGAGCTTTTCGGGCATCTTACTCGCCACCCGCTTTTTGCAAACCCCGTATTCGAGCTATTCTAACACTGGTCTTATCGTTGTTTGTTTTGGTCTTTTCCCAATTGCCATTGGGCTGTTTTACCAAGCTCTCGGCCGTCAGCAACGTGCTTATGCGCGCCGTGCGGCCCAGTTTTATCGTGAGACATGGCTCATCAGCTGCTTAAGTTTACTGCCGGTCATTTTGATTAGCTTTATGGGGTTACTTGCCCATAATTTGCTGCTAAGCTCACTTTGGGGATTCGGCGTCGCACTTGTGTCCTCGTGGCTAGTTTTCTACACCTTAATGCCGGCCTTAACCGCCTTTTTGGATGATCTTCTCTTTTGGCCTGAAAACCGGTTTCAACCCCGTTTCCATGGACGCCTTTGGGAAAGCATTGCCCATTTAGGCCGCCGACATGCCGCTATCGGTCTTGTGTGCCTTTTCCTTTTGTTGGGGGCCAGCCTATTGCTTGTTCGGCCCACCCTCAATTCGGCAACTGACGCTGATGTTTCCTTTTCAAGCCAAGCCAAAACCGGTAACGCGGCCATTGCCAGTCACTACCCGAACGGTAAATCAGCACCAATTACACTCAAATTAACTGCTAAAAAACCATTAACTGCTGCACAACGTTTAGCTGTGATTGATCAACTGACGAAAAAGTTAAAAGCTGTTCCTCGAGTTGCTAACGTGTACTCATTGACCCAACCCGGAGGCACTGCGTTAACCCAGTTATACGTCAATCACCAATTGCAAACGCAAGCCAGTCAACTTAGCGCTGCCAATTTGAACTTAGCAAATACGCAAAAATCGCTCAAGAAATCCCGTTTGCAACTGTCCAAGCTCAAATTATCAGCTTCTTTAAAACAGCTTTCAAAAAATGACAGCAATTTAACTAAAATCCAGACACAAAACTCACAAGTTGCTTCACAAGCCTCCGCTTTAACAACGGACATCGAGACGATTGAAGCGCAAGAAACTGACATAACCCAACTGCTGGGTGCCTCCCGTTCAACAAAACGCATTGCCGCTGCCCTCACAATGCACCAAAAAAAATTGGTACATGATCTTAAAGTCTTACGGGAGAATATTCAAGTCATCAGTTCGAATAATGACGTCATTGCCGAAAATATCAGCCAGGTAGAAACCGATCAACAGGCTGTCCTGAGTGACTTTAAAGCAGCAAATTCGGCATTAAAGGCAACTAAGACGGCCTTGACCCAAGATAGTAAAAACGTTCAAACAGCACAGCAAAACCTTGCTAGCGATCGCCGTTACTTGGATGACCTTAGTAAATCAGGAGTCGTTAACACGTTGTATATGACCGACAATGATTTAAAAACGGGCCCCATGAAGTCGGCACTGCGCCAATTTAATCAGCAAAAAAATAAGACCACCACGTTTGTAATTGTCTTAAATACCGCGCCTGCAACCCGTGCGGCCCAAACAACTCTTTCCCAATTACAGTCTGTGACGGATGCCACCTTAAGTACCACCACTTTGGCACATAGTCAGACACAATTTGATGGTGAAACCGTCCAAGTAAGTAAGCAACGACACCGATTTAGTCAAGATATCAAATGGCTGCTACCTATAATGCTACTTATAGTGGGTCTCTATCTGTTTATCTTAGCGCGCTCCCTATTTTCGCTTTACGTTAGTTTTGGCCTGTTCATTTCTGCAACCGTAGGCTTAATTTTAGCTAATTGGTTGTCACAAATCCTTTTCAAATCGGCCTTACTGGTTCCCGTGCCACTGCTTGCGACCCTCATCTTTTTGACAATCGGGTTCCTAATGGGGACGCCGCTTGTTCTTCAGGTCAACCCAGCAGTGGCAAAAAGCTTACAGACAACATTAACCACTTTCGATCCTAGACTTACTTTAGGCTCTTTATTCAGTCTAATTCTCTTATTGTCGCTCAGTTTTACCGAAGCATTATCCTTCATTCAATTAGCTTTAAGTGTGCTCATCATGTTGGTTATTTGCGGAATTTGCCTGCCATTCGGTCTGACAACCGCTTCCCAATTAACCTATCGAAAAACAACTTCAAAAGACTAAAAAAATCACGTTTCATGAGTATTAAAGGCCAGGTAAATCTTGCTTCTTGGCCACTGCTCTTTAAACGTGATTCTTTTTTAATGTGTTTTTCTAGTTCGCTGATAACGTACTTTAAGTTGCATCACCCAGGTTGTCACGGGAATGGTCAAAATAACCCCAATAAAAGAAATTAGGATCATCACTAGTTCAGAAACGAAAATTTTATTATTTAAAAATTCACCCCACGAATAATTTAACCGAACAAACCAAATAAATAAGCCTAAAAAGCCGCCGAAAAACCCAAAAAATAGCGTATTAAAGGTGGTACCAATAATTTGTTTTCCGACCGCGATCCCGTCTGCAAATAGCCGTTTGGCAGGGATCTCTGGGTTTTGAGCTAAAATTTCACCCAAACCAGCTGAGATGGCAATTGCGGCCTCGGCAATCGCCCCCAAACTACTCAAAATAGTGGTTGCAATTGCGACATCCACAAACTTGATGCCCACAAGTAAAGACAGACCTTCTAAATCTTCCGTGTTCTCGTTTCCGAACCCTTGAACCACTGCCCAGTGTTCCACCGGAATGATAAGTAAAACCACTAAGGCCATCACGAGGACCGAGCCATAAAATGCCGTTTCTGTAGTTAGGGGATCATCATCCCCGAGATAAATGGTTACAGCCAAAATAATGACAGCATTCAGAAGCGTCACGCCTAAAATTGGGAAATTTAGACCAATTAAAACAACGGTTAAAAATATCAGTATAAAATTGATCACTAAACTCAAAAAAGCTTTCAAGCCTTGCCAGCCACCAACTAACAGCATGGCAGCTAACAAAATTAAAATGAGGGCCAAAATGGTATTCATCTGTGATCCCCCCTTTTCAACAAGACGCTTGCAAACCAACTCGCAGCAGGAATGGCCATCACAATTCCGATTCCACTCACCAAACTTTGTACCATCCCTAGAGACATATTCATCGTAAAGGCGTATCCCCAACCATCACCGTTTCGCAAGTAAAGTACCATCATTGCAAACGTGTCCGCCATGAAAATCAAAAACAGCACGTTGATCAACGGTCCCATAATAGACTTACCAATTTCGCGTCCAGACATAAATAGCTGCTTGCGGGTGATATCAGGCGTTTCGCGGTGTAAGGCGAATAAACTTGAAATAATATCGGTCGACTCATCCATAACCGCACCCAATGAGCCCATGATAGTTTCTGCCAAAAAGACCGGCTGCGGATTTTGCGTAACATAGGCCATGGTTTCAAAATGCAGGCCTTGCTCGTGCGTCAATTTTAAAACTAATAAAGTCAATCCAACCGCACCCAGTGTGCCTAAAATAGTGGCCCCAAACGTGACTAGCATTTGCTTGGTTTTTCCCAGGACTAGCAACAGCGTTAGCCCAGAGAAAACGAATGCCAATGTTCCAAAAATCGCTAGCACATTGGTTCCTTGCAGCCAGACATCTAACTTAATGGCTAAAAAGAATAACACGCCATTTAATAAAACGCTCAAAAGCGCCATTAGACCGCTAAACTTCATTGTGAGCAAGAGGAGCGCAACTGCAAGAAAACTCAGAAAAACAACCACCGTGTCACGCTTCAAATCTGTAATGGAAGTTTGAAAATGACCATTCTTCTTTTGAATATGCAAAAATAACTGCTGGCCTTTATGATAGGGCTGATCCATGGCATTGGATGCGGAAAAAGAGTTTTGGACTTTTAGGACTTGGTGATGATACTTCCCATTCAGTACCCGCACGCTTAACGTTTGTTTCTGGGAAAAATCATGATTATGGAAATTGTCGGTTTGTTTGACGCGTTTATGATTAGTAACTTGGACTACCTTACCGACTGGCGTTCGATACAGTTCCGCATTGTGCTGGGTGGCCCAACAAAGCCCCAGCCCTACTAAAACAACAAGCACGATTGTCAGCCACTTCACTTGATATTTTGGTTGTACTTTACTCACAACCCATTCATCCCATTTCTTTAAACTGCTTTTATCATTTTATGATGGGCAATGCCCGCCTCCATGACCTGATCGCCAACAACCTGAAACCCATTATTCAAATAAAATGTTTGGGCTTGATCCTGCGCAAAGAGCCAAACTTGCTTTACACCGGCACTTTTGGCATCTTTTTCAATAGCTGTAAAAAGTTGTGAGGATAGTCCTTGGTGGCGATAAGCTGCAAGTGTGCAAACTCTTTGAACAAGTAAGCCATCTGCCGTAACACGTGTACGCGCAGTCGTCACCGGTATCTGCTTATCATAACCAACGTAATATGTACAACGTGATTCATCCCCATCCTGTTCAAGAGCCGCACTAATATGTTGCTCCCGAATAAAGACGGCGGTTCTGATTTTCATACTATCTTGATACACCGAAGTCGCATTGCCAAATGCTGTTTTTATTTCCAAATTCATCACCCATTTCGTAATTACTTTCATTTTTGCATTATAAACTTTTTGAGGTCTGAAAAACAAACACTACTTAAATTTAAGAAATTGCTTAATAAAGTTATGTTAAAATGACTCTATGTTTGCTAACACGGTTGCACAGCAAAATGAAGTTTTTTTTACGGGAAGGTTAACACTTAAAATGAAACAATTTATTTCAAAAGTTCATACACGAATGGGATTCTTTTTTTTACTCGTCTTCCTGTTCTGGTTAAAAACATTACTGGCCTACTTTGCTGACTTTTCGTTAGGCGTAACCAGCCTTTTTCAGTGGTTTATTCTTTTCATTAACCCTTTAGCTACAACTTTTCTGTTATTTGGGCTCGCTTTATACGTTAAAAATGCCAAAATTTTCTATCCTTTAATTTTAATTATTGATGCGGCCAATACGCTTTTACTCTACTTAAACGTGATCTATTACCGCGAGTTCTCCGACTTCATGACCATTAACACCATGCTTGGTTATTCAAAGGTGGATCAGGGTTTAAGCGGCAGCTCCCTGGCATTAACCGAGCCGCATGATTTGCTGTTTTGGCTAGATATCGTCATCATCTTAGTCTTAATGCTGATGCGCAGAATTAAAATTGACCAAAACGCCTTGCCCAAACGGCTTGGATTTCAAGTCACTTCGCTTTCGGTGCTCCTATTCGGTTTTAACCTCATGTTTGCAGAAATGAGCCGGCCCCAACTTATCACACGGACCTTTGATCGTACTTATATCGTTAAATACTTAGGGGTGGACGTCTTTACCATTTATGACGGCGCCAAGACTGAACAAACCAGCAAAATGCGGTCCAGTGCCACCAAGAGTGAATTAAAAACCGTCGAAAAATATGTCCATGGTCACTACGCAAAGCCGAATAAAAAGTACTACGGCATTGCCAAGGGCAAAAATGTCATCGTCATTCATTTGGAAAGTTTCCAACAATTTTTAATTGACGATAAAGTTGAAGGCCAAACCGTCACGCCGTTTTTAAATAAGATTTATCACAGCAAGAGTACCTACTCGTTTGCCAACTTCTTTAACCAAGTTGGTCAAGGAAAGACGAGTGATGCTGAAAATATGCTGGAAACCGGCACCTTTGGTCTCTCACAGGGATCCTTATTCGCACAATTAGGTACGGATCAAACGTTCCAGGCAGCTCCCGCCATTCTCAAACAGGAACAGGGCTACACTTCCGCTGTTTTCCATGGTAACGTCGCTAGCTTCTGGAATCGGAACAACGTCTATAAAAACATGGGCTATCAATATTTCTTCTCCGCCAGCTACTATGATACTTCGGGAGATAAATCTACCGGCTACGGGCTAAAAGATAAGCTGTTGTTCAAGGACTCCATCAAGTATTTACAATATTTGCAGCAACCGTTCTATGCGAAATACATTACGGTTTCCAATCATTTTCCGTTTGACCTAGATAAAGAAGACTCCAGCTTCAAGGTGCCGGACACTGGTAACACCTCAGTCAACAATTATTTCAAGACAGCTAACTACTTAGACCAGGCTGTAAAAGAATTCTTCACCTTCTTAAAGAAATCTGGCCTTTATGATAATTCGGTAATCATCTTGTATGGCGATCACTACGGCATTTCTAACTCTGCTAATGAAGCCCTCGCCAAAACCTTTAGTCAGGATTCTAGTCACTTTTCTGCCTTTGGTAAGGATCCGTCTGAAAACTGGACAGATTGGGATAACACTCAATTGCAGCGGGTACCGTTTATGATTCATATTCCGGGTGTAAAAAACGGCGGGATTCAAAAACAATATGGTGGCGAAATCGATGTTTTGCCTACCCTTCTGCATTTACTAGGCATTAATTCTAAGAAATATATGCAGTTTGGGACTGATCTTTTCTCTTCACAGCATGACCAAGTGGTCGCGTTCCGTAATCAGGACTTTATCACGCCTAATTACACCTCAATCAGTGGCACAGTCTACAATAACGCTACCGGTCAGGTGATTACGCCAACCGGGTCGCTGAAGAAACAACTTAAAGCAGACCAGAAAAAAGTTAATACACAGCTTAGCATGTCCGATTCATTGAATGAGAAAAACCTGCTGCGTTTCTATACACCAAAAGGATTCAAAGCAGTTAATTCTAAACTTTATAACTATGCTGACGGGCTGAATAAGGAACTTGCTATTCAAAAGAAACTGGGTCTAAAGTCAACTTCAATGTACTCGAAGAACCGCGATCGTTCTTTGGAAAGCCTGTATAAGACAGATGCTCCAGAAGCGACCCACTCGAAGTCGGAAAATAATCGGATTCAAATTACCAATCCAGATTCAAATTCTGGAAATTAACCCATTCAAAAGGTTTCACCACGCGTTTCACTCAAATTTATCCGCCATGACATCCAGTGACTGACAGCGTGTGTATGAGCTGAGGTTTACCATATTTTATCCAAAAAATTCGTCACAGGCCAAGCGCGCCGATGACGAATTTTTTTATCAGTTGAATTGGGTTTAAAGGTCCATAGAAGTGCTGTGTAACGGCCCGCGACGATCCGGGTAGAGTTGCTTCATAATAGCACTCACTGCCATTGGTCCCTCCGCAAAGGCGGTTGCAATCAAATCTAACTTACCTTCATAATCAACGCCATCCCCAATGGCATAAAGCAACGGTAAATCAGTCTTCATTTGGCGGTCAACGACAAACATCCGGTGTTCCTGGCTAGGTTGTACTTGCCATTGTCTGATGGTTTTGTTGTTAGAAATAAAGCCATAGTTCACAATGACGTCGTCCACCCGCTTTTGTAAGAGGTGTTCTCCCTTTACTTCTTTCATTGTCAGCAATAGTTGGTCATTATCCAAGGTTATTTCTTTTAACAGGTAGGGCGTTAACAGTTCAACCGCTGAATTTTGCAGCAATTCCACACTGTGTTCCATTCCACGAAATTGTGTCCGTCTGTGCATGAGATAAACGTGTTTAGCTGTCTCTTGGAGCATGAGGGCGGTATCAATGGCAGAATCCCCGCCGCCCGCAATTAAGACTGTCTTGTCACGAAACTGTTCTGGATGCGCGACAGTGTAAAAAATCCGCCTATTTTCCAGTTCTTGCGCACCCGAAACGGCCAGACGCCGGGGACTAAATGCCCCAACACCCGTTGCTAAGATTACCGCTTTGCTCAGATAGGTCTCCTTGTTCGTCACGATTTTATAGCCATTTTCATCTTGTTGAATCAAGTCCGTGACCGTTTCATTCAGTCGAACATCAACTGGCAGCTGCCGTAACTGTTTGTCTAATTGGCTAATTAACTCAACAGCTTTGATGCCGGCAAAACCAGCCACATCATGAATATATTTTTCTGGGTAGAGCGCGCTGACTTGTCCCCCCAGCTGTGAAAGGCTTTCAATGATTTGTACTTTGGCAGTTCGCAGCCCACTATAAAAGCCGGCAAACATGCCAGCAGGTCCGCCGCCAATAATTGTAATATCATAAATTTCAGCCACAATGCCCCTTCTTTCTTTTTGTAAAGATAACTGTTTAATTTTAACACGATTTTTTAGAGTTGCGATTTTTAACCGCGCAAAAGCACAAATTTAAATTGTATTTAAACCCGTTATTTCGTATGATTAACTTGTTAAAAAATAATTTTTAGGAGGCACTTCATGGCAACACGTAAAATGATCTTAGATTTAGATACTGGTATCGATGATGCAATGGCAATTGCGTATGCAGTTGCAGCCCCTGATGTTGATTTAATTGGAATTGTGGCTTCATATGGTAATGTTTTAACCCCGCTAGCTGCTCAAAACAGTCTGAAAATTCTCGAACTGCTAGGACGTCTTGATGTACCGGTCTTTCTTGGTGAATTGCACGCTTCGACAACCGATCATTTTGACGTGATGCCGATTAGTGCACAAATTCATGGTAAAAATGGTATTGGTGAAGTCGCTTTGCCCACCCCTAAACGTCAAGTCGAAGCTAAATCCGGTGTTGATTTCTTGATTGAAGCTGCCCACCAGTATCGTCAGGATCTTATCGTAGTTCCCACAGGTCCATTAACTAACCTGGCAAAAGCCATTAAAATTGCGCCTGAAATTCAAGATGAGATTGGTCAAGTGACTTTGATGGGCGGTGCATTGACTGTGCCTGGCAACGTTTCGCCAGTGGCAGAAGCAAACATTAACCAAGATCCAGTTGCAGCTGATCAGGTTTTCGAGAGTCGTCTCAATTTGACCATGGTCGGTCTCGATGTCACTTTACGTACTTTACTGACCAAGAAAGAAACACAGCAATGGCGTGAACTAGATACCGTTGCTGGTAACAAGTTTGCTGATATTGTGGACTACTATATTGATGTTTATAAAATAACCAGTCCTCACTTACATGGCTGTGCCTTGCATGATCCATTGGCCGTTGGGGTTACTTTGGATCCTAGTCTGGTTTCGACCTTGAACTTAAATATGTTTGTCGATACGACTAAGGCCATGTGGGGACGCACCATTGGTGATCCGGCACGTTTAACCGAAGAAGCTCCCAACGTGAGCGTTGCTTTGACCGTAGATCAGGAAAAGTACTTAGCTCGCTTCATGCAGTATTTAACCACACTCTTTAAACAAAATTAAGTCACTTCAAAAACTGGGACAGCTGGCAAAGCGTCTCGGTTTTTTAGACGGTTGTGTCCTAAACGACCGATTTAACCAGTTTGTGCGCACCTTTTGCTTTCAAACTAAATCCGTAAAATTAAATGACATGCTGCTAACTATACTTCTTTTTAATTGGAGACAAGGCTGCAATCAGGCGTATCTTCGTGGAAATACTAGCGATTATGGTAAACTAGATGAAGATAACTTTTAGGAGTGAACATCATGGAGATTGTTGTTTTAGTGTTGGTCTTGATCATCGCTGTTTTAATTTCAAATATCATTGCCAGCAAATTGACACAAGTTCCTTTGGCTTTCATTGAAATTGGTGTGGGATTAGTGGTTGCCGTAATTGTGCCTTACTATCGGCACTATAATATGGATCCTAACCTTTTTATGCTGGTAGTACTAGCCCCCTTAATGTTTTATGAAGGCCTTAATACCAATATGCGAGTTTTACGTCGTTCGCTTTCGACCACTTTTTCGTTGGCGGTTGGCCTCGCACTTGTGACTGTTAGTATTGTTGGGATTAGTGCTCATATTATGTTAAGCGAATTAGCTTTGCCACTAGCTTTTGCATTAGCCGCTATTATTACGCCAACTGATGCCGTGGCTGTTTCATCGGTAACGGCCAATATTGCCATGCCTGAAGAAGCGATGCAAACTTTAAAAAATGAATCACTTTTCAATGACGCTTCTGGGATCGTGATTTTTGACCTTGCTTTACAAGCTTTTACGACCGGAAAATTTTCTTTTACATACGGGTTTTTTGACTTTATCTATGTTTTTTTGGGCGGTCTCTTGCTTGGCGCAATTTTAGGGAGTCTCCTCGTTTCACTGCGCACATTTTTAATTAACCATCGTTTAGATAACTCTTCTGTCATCGTAACTTTAGGGATATTGACGCCATTCTTTGTTTATTTCGTGGCCGAATTGGTACACGTCTCTGGAATTTTAGCCGTTGTCGCCACCGGCCTGATCCACGGCATTCAGCAGGGCCGTTTACGCCTCACTTCGACTAAAATTCAAGTGGTTAGCAACACTACCTGGGAAGTCATTTCTGACAACTTAAACGGCTTTGTTTTCGTCCTTTTAGGGGTTTCTCTGCCTACCGTCATTACGGACATCTCTTATCGAAACAACACATTTTTACTGTTACTGACAGGCATTAGCGTTTTGCTATACGCGTTGATGACACTATTGCGTTACCTATGGCTGCGGATGGATTTTGCTACGGTTCGTGTTCGCCCGGAAGATAAAAATACAAACTGCTGGATTATTGCCCTAAATGGTATTCACGGAACCATTACCTTAGCAATGGCCTTTTCGCTACCTTTAACGCTGCATGGTTCTGCCTTTCCTTATCGAAACGATCTTTTGTTCATTGCAAC
Source organism: Pediococcus siamensis (assembly GCF_047220215.1). Classification (GTDB taxonomy): domain Bacteria; phylum Bacillota; class Bacilli; order Lactobacillales; family Lactobacillaceae; genus Pediococcus; species Pediococcus siamensis. The sequence goes on along the minus strand of NZ_CP178375.1, from coordinate 362,052 downwards.
GATTGTGATCATCCTAAGTATGCTGGTTCCTTCACTGGTTTTGCCGTTTCTTCTGCCACGGCAAACCGATCCTTTTTTACCGGCGGGTGCTTCTGCCGCTCGGCAAGAAATGATTGCCTATGCCATCCAAAAAATCACGGAACTCAATGAAGATCCTTTAGAAACGCAAGCGGTCGTGGCCACTTTAAACAGCCAAATCAAGCCTGAAATTGTCAAAAACCGCCACATTTTAAAACAGCTTTTTGCCCAAACTCGTGACGTCGAAAATGAGGTCTTGGATGAACTAGTAGCAGATGAAAAAATCACTGAAAAAGATCGTCGTCTTTACAAACGGACCCTGCTAGCGCGAGATATTTATCTCGACAACAGTATTTTTCGGAGCCTCTGGTTACAGTTTTCCTACCGTTTTCTCTATCACTTCAAGTCTTTAGTGCACGGTAAGGCGTTTCGCCAAAAACGTCAGCAATTGCAACATAACCCTAACCTTATTAAAAAATTCAAATCAAAACACGACTTACTGGTCGAAATTGAAAGTCAAACTACCCAGCGCGTTTTTGAGTATCTTCAAAGTCCCAAAGTTAACAAGGAAAGTCCCACAGACATTTCAATTGTTCAGCGCTACTATCGTGAACGCCATCGTCGTTATCAAAACAACTCTAACAGCAACGAAATTCAAGAAGAACTCTTTATCAAGGCGTTTCAATTTGAATATAACTTTGTGCAGAACCAACTTTCAGAAAATAAAATTACGCGTGAATTAGCCAATGCACTGTACGAGCAAATTTCAAATGATGAATTAATTTACATGCAAAATGATGAAATCTATGATTAATATTGGTTTGTAACGTGCGTTTTTCTGGGTCTCAAGCTAACCTAATTTAGGAGATTTTCCGTCCGTAAACCGGATAGGACTTAAGTGACTTGGCATAAAAAGTTGGCGGCCAAAATTAGTTAAGGTTCCGGCCAGCAATAAACTTGCGTTTAAACCAAAACTAGACCTACACAAATGGCGACGAAAAGCGACTGAAAAAAATCTTTCAGCCGCTTTTCGTCGCCAAATTTTTATAGCCGCAATCGAGGAAAACTCCGTTCAATAACAGAAGCCGAACGATTCAAAACATGAATCATTCGACTTCTATTGTTAGGTATGAAGTTAACATACTTTTCTCACTATCTTTGATGAAACACACTCATTTGAGCCAACCACAATCCTTAATGCACATATTTCGCTAAAAACTTCCGAACTGTTTGATAGTAGCGGGTCGGATTCTTGGCCATTGATTTCGCGTGGGTGGCACCTTTGACAATTAAAAGCTGTTTAGGTCCCTTGTCAGCTTTATATAACGGATAGACCATCCGCGTTGGTACGAATGTGTCCTTATCCCCATGAATAAACAGCATCGGTTTGTGATTCTTAGCCACCTGTTTTAGGGCACTAGCCTCTTTGAAGTTGTAACCGGCCCGCAATTGCGTCATTGCACTTACGGAAGGAACTAACGGCCAGTATGGTAGATGATACATCGTTTTTGCTTCATAGGTAATTTCGTCGTTCACAGAGGTATACCCACAATCCTCAATATAAGCCTTGAGTTGCTTAGGAACACTCTTCTCACCACTGACCATCATGGTAGTGGCACCGCCCATGCTAACCCCATACATAACTAACTGTTGATTTTGCCCTTCTCTTTTGAGTAACAGCTTCATCCATTTGATATAATCCAGCCGATCGGGCCAGCCAAAACCAATGTAGTTGCCTTGACTATCGCCCTGACCGCGATCATCTGGTACTAAGACGTTGTAACCCATTTTATGGAACATGGCAGCCGCCGCTCCCATTTTAGTTTTATTATCCATAAAACCATGCGCAATAATGGCCGTTTTTTGGCTTTTATGCGCGGCAGGAATATAGTACGCATCAAGCTTCAAATTATCTGTTGCGGAGGTTTCGTGCCAGGTTTGCTTTGCAACTTTTTGATACCACAATTTTTCTTTATAGAGCGGATCACTTTTTTTTAAGGTTTGTGAGCTACTTAAAAAATCCTTATGTCCCGGTACCACGGCCACATGGTAGAAATATGCAGCTGCCCCAATATCAGCCACAACTAAAACAACCACAATTGCCAGAATCCATTTCCAAATCTTTTTCACAATTTTTCATCCCTTAACTTTCAATTTTAAAAGTATACCGCTTTTCCCTTTTCAAAAGCTAGTCAGTCATTAGCTTGAACGCTTTATGAGTTGAAATTGGTCTACCGAAAACGCCGCTATCTCTTTATCTGACCACCATTTTGGTCTGCATGCAAACGCCCTGTGACAAATTATCTAAAATGTCGCACTTTCCAACAGAAATAATTAATCAAAAGCAGCTAACAGTGCGTGGTTATGCTAAAATTAACGTAACAGAAAGGAAGTAATGCAATGTTTCCTGAACGATTACGTGCACTCCGCCATGGCCAAAATATTACGCTCGAACAATTGGCGGCTGATTTAAACAAACAATATCCAGGGCCAGCCGAAAAAGCAAACACTTCTTCTCAAATCGGTAATTGGGAGCGTGGTGTCCGCACCCCTTCCTTTGTAGAGGTTCGCAAACTCGCAGAATATTTTGATGTCACCATGGACTATATAAGTGGCAAGGCTGATCACGATGAGTATGACTTAAGTAAATTATTTTTATCTGGCAAACAACTCACTTTTAATCATAAAGTCCTAACTAGTGAAGATCGTTACGAACTTTTTCAGCTAATGGATGGTTATCTACATGGTAAGAACCGTCGTACAACACACCCAGATAATGAGCAACAAGAAGAACTGGATCTCGGTTTGGATGAAAATAAACACTAACAGTCCAATTTTGATAGGATGAGACTTTTGAATTCAAAAAAATTAAACCAACTGCGCAAACAAGCCCGTAAAACACATAAAAAACAGCCTGATCCGGAATCCTATATGGAGGAGATTCGTCGCTATGACCAGATGTTTCAGGACTTTCCTCAGATCACTTTTTTAACGCATAATATCTTGGCAAGTGATCGGTTGATTGCTAAAGACCTGTTACCACAGTCTCTGCCAATGCTTGAGATTCCGGACAATTTTCAAGATGTCCTCTTTCAAACACTGCTAAAAAAATACCCCTTAGGCGACCCCCGTGGAGATCAGCTTTGGGATACTTATAGCACGGCACTTCCCAGACTGGACAAATTACTACGCTCCTATCGTGACTATCTTGAAGACCACTACGGAATGTGGGCTTATATTTCTGCGCCATTTGTCAAAGACTTGGCAGCTTTCCTAAATGGCGCCCCTGCCTTAGAAGTGATGGCTGGCAACGGCCTTATTTCCGCCGGTCTTAAAGAATTGGATCAACCTGTTTTTGCCACGGACAGTCAGGACTGGACACAAGAAAACGAAACCGGTAAACATGCGCTGACTTTGATTGAACCCCTAGATGCGTTACAAGCTTGGCAAAAGTATCAGCACCAGGTTAAATATGTGATCATATCCTGGTCACCAGACAAATTACCGATTGATTGGCAGCTACTGCAAGCCATGCGTGCAACTAATCCTGCAGTTCGTCTAATTTGTATTGGAGAAAAATTCGGTAGTTCCGGCAGTCATCAATTTTGGCAACACGCTAAATATATTGAAAACGAAGCAGTTAAAACTCTAAATCGCCATTTTTCGCATTTTGATTTAATCCACGACCAAGTCTACCTGATCCACTAATCTAAACTCTGACTTCCCAACTCATTGGTTGCATACGGAAGTCTTTTTTGAACGTCACAATCCCTTGTCGTGCGCTTTTTTAAGTGTAACAAAAAAGGTTAAGGCAAAACCTGCCTTAACCTCACGAACGGTCCTTGATGACTCAAAGAGACTTTGCACGGTTCACACATGCGCTATCAAATGTTCCACAAAATCCGGTGGAAAAACACATCCCGTTCCAAGAAAATCACTCGTCACCCGAAAGTGAAACAACCGAAGTTGCCTGATTCTTCTCGACTCATCGCATACCATGATAATACCACGTTTATTACAGAATTGCCAATCACCATGCTAGTCTTTTTGGGCAATTCATTATATGATTGAACTATTCTTTATGGGAATGGAGTTTCAACATGGTTAATTTAATCCTTAATTTCTTCTTACATCCGCTGGCTTATATTGTGCCCATTGCAGATCGATTAAATGGATGGGTTTATTTAATTTTATTCATTTGGATCTTTTTAGAAACAGCCTATGTGATTTTCTCGTTTCTTCCGGGTCAATCGGTATTGTTCTTAACCAGCACAATTGCAGCCAGTCCCCGTTCTAACCTCAATTTATTCGTCTTATTTGTTGTCTTTTTAGCAGCGGCGACTGTCGGCTCCGTAGTGAAATTTCACCGCGGTGAAAAATTAAGTGAAGGCTCTAAAATCACGCAAGAAATTCAAGCTTCAGATCAAATGGAAAAAACCAAAGACTTTTTTCACCGCAACGAAAAAAGCTCGCTTATTTTGTCACGGTTTGTCCCCTTTTTAGGGCTCTTAGTCCCCATCATTGCCGGGAACTCTGACATGAGCTTTCATCAATTCAATAAATTGAATTTCCTCGGTGCCCTTTTGTGGGTCAGTGCTTGCTGTTTTGCAGGGTATTACTTAGGCTCTACGCCGTTTGTGCAAAAATACTTCACGCTAATCTTCTTCATTCTTGCACTTTTACCGGTCTTGACGAAGCAACTCTTTAGGTTTTTTCACACCAAAAAGGCCTGATTAGCGCAATTTTTCTTTAACTTGCCAGTAACGCCACCCGAAAAGCCCAATCGTATATAACAAAACGACTCCCAGGATTGTTTTCCAGGTTAAAAATGTGACCCTGACAAATAAATAGCCTAAGACTCGATAAATAATGAGGGCACCTAGTAAACACAAAATGCTGATGCCAGCATCCTGATACCATTTTCTTTTTTTATTTAAAAAATCGCGAATTTTAATTTCCATCGTTCAAACCTCAATGAATGACCACTTTAGTTCCCTCTTCAATGTGCGTATACAGCCATTTTGCATCTGGTACAGATAACCGCACACACCCATGAGAGTTAGCCTCTTTACCTAATTTTTCAGCCTCTTTGACAAGAAACTGCCCCTGTTGATTAGTGGGCACAGAATGAAACAAGTACACACCATGTCCCTTCCACGAAACATAGTATTTGGCACCTTCCTTGGACTCGGCATTATAAAAGAAGGTCCCTCTTTCGGCCTGTATGTGATACGTCCCCGTCGGCGTTGAATTGTTACTGCCAGTCGAGGCGTACATGGTGTATAACCGTTTTTTATTATTGCGAATGTACACGCGTTGTTTGGCAATCGAAACTTCAATCCACACATCAGAATACTTGGTCAGATCCGGATATGGTTTGGTTTCCGAAGATTTTTTCCAATTTACCGCCCGCATATAGGCTGGACGAGTTGCCTTTTTCTTCTTGGTTGTCTTTTTGGTCGTCTTTTTTTCTTTCGGCAGATTTGAAACAGTAACCTGATCAGGATTCTTTTTCTCCACCTTGGCAGTTGCTGGATGAAACCGGAGACTGATTAGAAAAACGATCAAAAACAAGACGCCGGCAGCGGCAAGCATTTTACTTAGTCGACTCATGAAACACCTCTATTTTTTCTTTTCTTTACCTGCATCCAGTTTTTCAAACTGAAGTGCGACCCAATCATTAATATTTTGAAAAACGTCTGCGTCTCCTGCTAAGAAGTTAGCCACACTGCCCATTAAATCGATCCGCAGATGGGAAGGGTTAATTTCCTCTGCTTCAAAAATGGCATATAGTTGCACTTCATAATCTGTTTCTGGTTCCGTTAACTGTTCAATCTTGTTTGGGTAGCTATACGGCAAATTAATCACATTTGTCTGGAAGCGCAGCACAACATCTTTGCGGATTGTGACGTTAGCTTCCACAACCGCAGTTTGTTTCAAAGCCGTCTGTAAATAGTCAAAGACGTCCTTGAGTGCGGTCCGGGGATCTTTCTTTAATTTTGTACTCGTAACCTTAAAGGTTTGTTGTTCAAAGTTTTCATCTCGAATTGCTGCTAATAAATCAGTTGCTTGAATTTTCATCGTTGTCACTCCCATAATTGGATAAAGCTTACTTACCTAGTCTACCATCTGTGAGAAAAGTTACAAATTACATTTCATTTACTTACCGCGACCTTAAAGAAAAATTTCCTTTTAAAAAAGACGTCCCGCTAATTAACTTAGCGAGACGCCTAAAATTAATGGTGGTATCTGTATCACCATCACCAATGTAACTACATTGTAATCGCATTCTTTCCAAAAATCCAGTAAAGTGTTTTATATCTTTTTTTCTGAGGACGGTTTGATAAACCATAAAGGCCCCATTTAAGCCCGCCTCCAGAGAGTGGGAAAAAAGGTGCTTTGACTTCGAGCATATCCTAGGAAACCGAATGATTCGTCCTTTGAATCGTTCGGTTTCCGTAGATAAGCGGAGAAGTTAGCCTTTTTCCCCGATTTCAGCTATTAAATGGCAAAGATAAAAGATTGCGTTTTTCCCTTGGGCATCCGCCGCCTTTTCCTGCAACTTTCCGCTGAGTCTGAGGACGGTTTGATAAACCATAAAGGCCCCATTTAAACCCGCCTCCAGCCCGATTGCCATCGGGCATCCGCCGCCTTTTCCTGCAACTTTCCGCTGAGTCTGAGGACGGTTTGATAAACCATAAAGGCCCCATTTAAGCCCGCCTCCAGCCCGATTGCCATCGGGCATCCGCCGCGCTTAAATGGGGCCTTTATCCCGGTTTATCAAACCCACTTTACTTAATTGCTTACATTTTTCCAAATAAATGATATGATATTCATAAGAACCCATGTGAATGGAAGGTGAGTAACATGTTACAACAATACAAAAATATTCTAGCTCCAGTTGATGGATCAAAAGTTACAGACACCGTTTTGAAAAAAGCCATTGAGGTCGCCAAACGTAATGACACCCATCTTGACATCCTCAACGTCTTGGAAGTCAATCAGTTCAGTGATACCTATGGTGGTGCCGTCAGTGGCGACGTCATCTACAAACTCTCTGAAGATGTTCAAAAACGCCTTGCCGAACTCAAAAAACAGGCCGAAGACGCCGGCGTTAAAGACGTCAGTGTCCATGTCCGATTTGGTAATCCCAAACCCGTCATCGCCACTGAGTTCCCTAAAGATCATCATAACGAACTAATTATGATCGGCTCTACCGGGTTAAACGCCTTAGAACGTCTTATGGTCGGTTCTGTCGCAACCTATGTCAGCCGTAATGCGGTCTGTGATGTCTTAGTTGTCAAACCTGAACCTGAATCTAAATAATCCTTGCTTAAAATTCAAAAGGCCACCCACAAATCGTGATGGCCTTTTTGTTATGGAGAAAAAACTATGACTTGGTCTTATTCCCGTATTTTACCTAAAAATTTTCATCCTGTAACTTTACGGCAACTCCTTCAAGAAAATTGGTCACTCAGTCGCAAGGAGGTGCACTTTCTACGCATTAACCGTGCCGTCTTGATAAATCACCAGTATCAACCTATGAGCACCCTTGTTCATGCTGATGATGTGATTGACCTAACCTTTCATGCGGCTGATTTTTCAACACCCATTCCAAGCTTTGTACCTGACAGCGCCGCTAATCTGAAAATTCTTTTTGAAACTGAGGATCTCCTCATTGCGGATAAAGCGGCCGGCATCAAAACCCACGCTAATCAACCTGACGAAACAGGTAGTTTAATGAACCATCTCGCGGCGTATTTGCAGAATACCTCCGCGCACCCTTATAATGTGCATCGCTTGGATCAACAAACGAGTGGTGCTATTCTGGTGGTAAAGAACCCGGCGCTGATTCCTGTCTATAACCAATTAATCAAAACAAAAATCATTCGCAGAACCTACTTGGCCGTTACACAGGGCCGCTTTGTAAACCGCAAAGGGATAATTACCCTCCCGCTTGGCAAAACGTGTTACGACCAGCGTCAACGCGTTGTAAATGGTGCTGATGCACGTAATGCAACGACCACTTATCAGATCATTGCACAAAGTCTGCACCATTCCCTAGTGGAAATCCAGTTACAGACCGGGCGCACCCACCAAATTCGGGTGCACCTAGCCAGCCTAGGTCATCCGATCATGGGGGATCCCCTGTACAACCCGAGTTACCTGGCCGGCGAACATATGGCGCTACATTCCTGGAAAATACAGTTTCCACTGCCATTTTCACAACAAATTAAAGAAGTCGTGGCTCCTTTGCCAGAGTCTTTTCAATTAATGAATAGAAAGAAGTTTGATTATTTTGCCAACTAACGAAACCCTCCATCTTTTGACCCATCACAGATCTATCCGCCATTTTAAAGCGCAGCCGATCCCAGAACCGCTTATCAAGCAGTTATTAAAGGCCGCCCAGCGGACATCAACCAGTGTGTTTATGCAACAATACAGTATTATCAGCGTGACAGATCCAAAGTTAAAAAAAGCATTCGCCGAAATTACGACGTATCCATTTACACAAAGTAATGGTCATCTTTTCATTATGATTGCCGATCAACATCGCAATGAGGTCATTGGCACCGCAGCTCATGCAAAAACTCAGCTTCTGCACGATGCGGATCGGAGCCTGGCCGCCTTTGATGATGCTACCTTAGCTGGCCAAAGTATCGTTACCGCCGCTGAAAGTTTGGGCCTTGGTGCTGTTATTCTCGGTAGTATTTTAAATGACGCCCAACGCGTGATCGACCTTTTACAGCTGCCCAAACTCACTTTTCCTGTTTTTGGCATTGCTGTCGGCTATCCAGATGAACATCCTGATTTGAAACCTCGCCTGCCATTAGCCAGTGTCCATTTTGAAAATACTTATCAAGAGCCCGATCCAAAAATACTTGACAGTTACGATCAGACGATTAAAACTTATTATGCTCAACGAAATAACCATAATCGCGAGGAAACTTTTCGGCATCATATTGTTCATGACATGCAGCTAAGTCCCAAAAAACGCTCGCAAATTTTGACAGTCCTAAAAAACCAAGGCTTCTTTGAAAACTAACACACGGATGTCTCTTAATTTCTAACTGCTCTCTTAGGGAAAATTCCGCTTTAAATGACAGGTTAGCTTAGTTCCGGAGCTTTCTACTTCGAAAAAACCAGCTTGAGATTTGTTTTAAAACCTTTAAACCAAAAAATAAGCTTTAGAAAAGATTTTCAATTGTCTTTTCTAAAGCTTATTTTATTCAGCCTTCCGTTTTTGCCCGTAATACCTTTTTTCGGCAGCCTTGCGTGCCGCTACCGCATCGTTGAAGTTTTTAAAGCTCTTTGCCAACACATACTTATAGTCAACCATCAGATGTGCATACCACGAATCGGAATTCTTATCATATGACACCCCGATGACACCACTTTTATTCCGTTTTGTAAGATCACGTGAGGTATAACTGACTCCGTTTTCATCAGTCAAATTCTTAGCATTGCCCACATTTTTTTGAAAGGCTGGATTTTTCTTGCTACTGAGTTGCGAGATTTCCCGTTTTAGACACCCACAACTGCGCGTTTGCCCACTGCGCAATGCGTACCCATCAACAGTAACGCGGTTGCCACAATCGCACTGACACAACCACTTAGCATTGCCATTAGCGGGGTTGGAACCTGCACGTTGTAAAACTAACAGACGACCGAACTTCTTTCCTACCATTGGTACCATCGCATTATCATCCCCATTTTGTTTTCTTGCTCTTTAACTGTATTGCTATGTGTGACAATAACCAGTTTAATACTTAATAGGGTTATTTTTCAATATGGATAACTAAATTTTTGTTAAAAAAAACTTTCAATTTCGATTTTCTCTACTCTTGAAAGCCTTTTCCCTAAAATTTAATTAATCTAGCGGTTGCCATACCCAATCGTTAACCTCTGGCATGTCTTCGCCGTGGTCGCGAATATACTGGTTGTGTTTAATAAGTTTATTATCCATCTTCTGGATAAACTCAGCACCTTTTCCAGCATACGCTGGCACATCCGCAATAGCTTCTTTAGCCAAATTAAAACGATCTAATTTATTTACGACGCGCATATCAAACGGTGTCGTAATATCGCCATCTTCGCGATAACCATGTACGTGGATATTATGGTTGTGGCGATCAAAGAAGATTGATTTGATCAAATCTTCATAGCCATGGAAAGCAAAGATGACCGGCGTATCTTTTGTAAAGTAATGATCAAATTCTTCATCGGATAAGCCACGTGGATTGACTTTTGGACTTTGTAGTTTCAGTAAATCAATCACATTAATAAATCGAATTTTCAAGTCTGGGAAGTTCTGATGCAAAATATTGATTGCAGCTAAACTTTCTAAGTTCGGTTCGGTGCCCGCCGCTGCGAAAATAATATCTGGTTTCGCATTCTGGTCCGTACTTGCCCAATCAATAATACCTAACCCGTTTTTAGCCAGCACTTCAGCTTCCTCAATGGAGTAAAATTGCGGACGCAACTGTTTAGAAGTGACCAACACATTGATTTTTTCACGATCGTTCATAATCAGTGGGCTGACAGCCAGAAGCGAGTTGGCATCAGCTGGCAGATATTCACGGATAAATTCCGGCTTTTTCTCCGCCATATGTGTCAAGATCCCTGGATCCTGATGCGTATAACCATTATGATCCTGCTGGAAACTCGTCGAAGTTGAAACCACGTTCAAAGAAGGATAGTCTTTCCGCCATTTCAATTCGCTGGCTTTACGCAACCACTTGAAATGCTGCGTCAACATGGAGTCAACAATGCGTAAGAAGGCCTCATAACTTGTAAAGATACCATGACGGCCAGTTAGCGTGTAACCTTCCAGCCAGCCTTCTGCTTGGTGTTCTGAGAGTTGCGCATCCAAAATACGACCAGCAGGTGCTAAATCTTCGTCCCAATCTTTTTTAATGGGGTCAATCCACTGACGTGCTGTTGTTTCAAACAAACCGTATAATCGATTTGACATGGTTTCATCTGGACCAAACATCCGGAAATTATCAGGGTTTAATTTGACAACATCCCGTAAGTAATCAGACCACACAATCATATCCTGCTTGACATTTTGACCACGTTTGCTGGTATCGACCGCGTATTTGCGAAAATCGGGTAACCGCAAATCATGTGGCTTTACACCACCATTTGTGATCGGATTAGCTGCCATGCGCTTATTGCCTTTTGGTGCAATTGCCGCGATTTCAGGTTTCAATTTGCCATCTTCATCAAAAAGTTCTTCTGGTTTATAGGATTTCAGCCATTCGACCAGCGCATCGGCATGCGCCATATTGTTTTGATCAACCGGAATTGGAATTTGGTGAGCGCGGAAGGTGCCTTCAATTACGGCACCATCCCATGTCTTAGGGCCAGTCCACCCCTTTGGTGAACGGAAAATAATGACAGGCCAAGTTGGCAATGTTGGGTCGTTATTTTCACGGGCATTCTTTTGAATAGCTTGAATCTGTTCGACCGCCGAATCCATTGCCTTTGCCATCTCAGGGTTCAGTTTTTCAACATCATCCCCCTCAACAAAGATTGGGTTCCAATTTAAACCTTCAAAGTATTGCTTAATTTTTTCATCTGACATCCGACTAAACAAGGTTGGATTACTCAATTTGTAACCGTTGATATCTAGAATTGGCAGAATCGCACCGTCGTTAATTGGATTGATAAACTTATTGGATTGCCAAGAAGTTGCCAATGGCCCTGTTTCAGCTTCACCATCACCCACAACAACAGCCGCAATTTGATCAGGATTGTCTAAAATTGCGCCGGTACCATGCGAGATTGAATACCCCAATTCGCCACCTTCATGAATAGATCCAGGTGTAATGGGTGCCGCATGGGAAGCAACGCCGCCCGGCCATGAAAATTGCTTAAACAGCTTTTTCATACCAGTCTCGTCTTGTGTAATTTCAGGATAGATCTCTGTGTAACTACCATCTAAATATGAATTGGAGACCATCACTTGACCACCGTGACCTGGGCCTTCGATGTAAAACATGTTGAGATTGTATTTATTAATTACTCTGTTTAGATGTGCATAAATATAGTTCTGCCCTGAGATTGTCCCCCAGTGGCCAATTGGATGTACTTTGACGTCATCCTTGGTTAACGCACGTTTTAATAACGGATTGTCTTTTAAATAAAGTTGACCCACTGACAAGTAGTTGGCTGCTCGCCAAAACTTATCTAAATTTTCAAAATAAGACTTTGATGAATAATCCTCAGTCATGATATGACCCCTTTCGAATCTTTCAACTTTGGTTGTTACCGAATACATTATTATGATAACCCGATTTTCCTTCGTGGTCAACTAATTTAAAAATTGAACCGGTCCAATTTTTAAAAGCCTATTATTCCGGCATTTAGGCCGCAAAAAAAAGAGTTATGTAAGTTTTCTACACAGCTCTTACTGGAATTTTCAATTATTGAATCTCTTTTGTTACAAACATCCTTACCTAGTTCTAATCCCTTTGAACACAATCAGACTATCTGCTGATTCAGTTTTACGCTTAATCTAAACTGGATTGTCTCAAGGTCTTTACTTTAGTTCTACGACCGCATTGTACTTCATATATTGGTAGTGCAAGCGCATATTAGACAGTTCAAACGGTGTGCCATCATCTAAGAAAAAGATTCCCGACATCACGCCTACAGGTTCTTGCGGACTCAAACCCAATAATTCTTGGTCTTCTTTCGTAGAGGGCTGAGCCTCGATCGACAAAAAAGATTTGGTAACCGTCTGATTTTTCTTATCTTCTAAGTAGTTGAAAATTGAACCCGAGACAATCGTCCGCGAAAGTTCTGGTGCCACCCGAATGGGAATATAACCGGTTTCAATCATCACCGGTTGATCATCCAATAACCGCAGGCGCCGAATTTGATAGACAAAGTCTTCGGAGGCCAAAAAGAGATCTGTTTGCATCTCTTTAGTCGCTGGAATGACCGAAAAATCGAGAACTTTGATGCCTGGCTTTTTGCCATCCGAACGCATGCTGTCCGTTACGCCTAAGTTAGAGCCTTCATAGTTAAACAAGGAACGGTTTTTCAAGTATAACGGGTTGACAAAAGTTCCCGAACCACGCTTCTTAAAGACGATTCCTTCACTTGCCAGAACATTTAACGCCCGCTTGATAGAGCTGCGACTGACCCCGTATTGATTGGTGAGGGTGCGTTCATCTGGTAATTTTTTAGCAGGAAACTCATTGTTAAAGATTCGTTTCTCCAAATCTTTTAAAATTGTTTTGTATAATAAATCAGCCAAACTGATCTCACCCCGTCTTTTCACAAAGTTATTCTTCTAAATTATAGCATATCCTCATTTTTCTCGTTTTTTTATTTTACAGACTCTCAGCTTCAACTTTCCCGGATGAGTTATGCTAAAATATAGCCGAGGAAGGTGAACGTTATCTCTAAAAAGCATAAGAAAAATAAAATTGATAAAACTTTGGTAGAAAAGATCCTAGACAAAGCCAACATAAAGTATGAACAATATGTCTTTCCTACCCACCAGGAAGGTGACGTTGAACAGCTGCAAGTTGACCATTTAGATGCCGATGAGCACCACATCTACAAAACCTTAGCGCTAACTGGTAATAAAACCGGTCCGGTGGTTGGCGTTTTGCCAATTGACGAACATCTTAGTTACAAAAAGCTGGCCAAGGTTTCAGGTAATAAAAAAGTCGGCATGATTCCGCTAAAAGAGCTCGTACAAACAACTGGTTATGAACATGGCGCAAACACCCCCATTGGTATTTACGAAAGTAAACATTTTCCGATTTACATTGCCGACATTGCCGCAAAACAGGGCGAAATCATCGTATCCTCAGGCAAAATCGGCCGTTCGGTTAAAATTAATGCTAATGACCTCAAAAAGCTGGTTCACGGAACTTTTGCTGACCTTACCGAATAGCTTTCACCAAAAAATAAATGTAAAAAACAACTTATCCTGCCAGTTTTATAAGGGGCTATGATGTGCTACTTAGATGCACACCATAAAAAGAACTAGCCGATGTGCGTAAATTCACATCGGCTAGTTCTTTTTTTAAGCTTGTTTATGCACAATTGGTTGCCAAGCTTTTAAGACATTTTCTTCTGAATAGCGTTCCCCAATTGTGTACGCTTGTTCACTGTACTTCGCTAACGTATCTGGATCACTGAGCAGGTCAATAATGGCACGGCTGAATAAGAAGATATCGCCATCCCCCACGTCAATCAGACGACCATTGACACGATCTTGAATAATCTCACGAGGCCCGTAATTACTATTATAAGCAATGGCGGGAACCCCATGTGCCATCGCTTCTACCATCGCCAACGGCATAGCATCCGCACGACTTACACTGACAAACACTTCCGCTTGATTATAAACTGACGTGAGATCATAAACAAAGCCTTTAAGTTTTACCTGTTGATCAACTTTTAGATCCTGAGCCAACTTTTCAAGCGCATGAACCTCGGTCTCGTCGCCATAACCATAAATATCTAAGGTAGCTGTTGGAATTTTCTCATGCACAATTTGGAAGCTGCGGATTAACAGATCAACTTGTTTTTCCGGCGTTAACCGGCCCACAAAAATCAACCGATTAGCCACCCTGCTTTGGTGCACCACATGGGGCTCGTTCCGGGTGGCATTCAAGACCGCCATTCCAGGAATGACATAGATTGGCGTTTGCGGATGATTCAACTTCTTCGCTAGATCTTGTTTTTGCGCTTCTGTCATCACAATAATGCCGTCTAGTTCATCAATTCGCGAGCCAAACGCAGTTGTATACGCCGCATCAAAATCACTCGAAACCGGTTCTTTAGGATTAACTGTGTGTACAATTGGCAGTGACACGTACTTATGCGCCAAAGTTACCATATTTAAGAGCGGCACATTGGTTTGCGCCGGACGATCAGCAATAAACGTCTGGTGACTTCCCTGCGTCCGGTTTAGTTCATCTAAAAAGAAGGTAAATAGCTCATCCAAATTGTCAAAATTATAGTCTTCACCCTTGTAGTCGATGAGTTTGAGTAACGAATTGACCGGATTACCATTTGCGTCTTGCATATAGTAAGATTGGTAAACACATTTACCTTCGGGACTGAATAAAAACTCGGCTGCTGGTGCCCCAGTCGGCGTATAGTACTTATCCATCGACTTAAACCCGCGCCAATCATAAAATTCAGTTTTAGCTTTGTTGCCATAGGCATCGTAATAATCGACATAGGCCACCTTACCATACGTGCCACTGGCAAAATAAACGTCGCCCACAACCCGATCGCCATCTGTTACCCGGCTAAAATCTGCTCCCTGGTCCACCTCATAAGTTTTTGGAAACTTGAGATCCATGGTTCGCAGCGTTTTCGGTTTTTCTAAGTGTTCGGCGTGTTGAAAAAAATCAAACATGTTAACCACATCGTCATCTTGAAGACCCAAATCTGCCAGATTTCGATGCAGATCCTGGTTATAATCCCGGGTCACAATTTTGGCTGGAATGTGATTATTCTTGAAAAGCCGAACGCGATTGATTTCGTTATATTCCAGACCAGAATTCAAAGCCATTAAATATTCATTCAAAAAATAAACCATCTAATTCGCCTCCTCATGTGCAATTCGATCAAAGAACTGATCTGCGTCTTGGATTAGTTGTTGCCAAGCCTTCCAGATGGCCTGTTCACTGTACCGCTCACGACTGACATACGCATTATCACTGTATTTTCGTAAGTTGTCTTGGTTTTCCAACAAATTAATTAAAGCTTGGGCAAAAGCTTGGTAATCCCCATCCTTAACCAAAGTCCCGCTAAACCCATCTTCAATAATGTCAGAAGGCCCATACGGAATATCATAAGCCACAACTGGTAAGCCATGCGATTGAGCTTCTAAAATGGCTAAGGCAAATCCTTCCACACGACTAGTTAAAGTTGCCACCTGGGCTTGATCCATCACAGCCCCAATATTGGTTGTATAACCCTTAAATTGCACCACGTTTTGTAAGCCGGCATCTTTAACTTGTTGCTTCAAAGCTTCATCCGTTTTACCATCCCCGTAGCCCCATAAATCCAAAGTTGCTTGCGGTAGGTGTTTATGCACAATCGCAAAGGCTTTAATCAAATGGTCTAACCGCTTCTCTGGAAATAAACGGGCAACTTCAATGACTTTACCCACCGTTCGATCCAAGAACGGAACTTTTTGTTTTTGCATCAATTCATTAGACACAATCCCCACTGGAATCGTAAATGTGGGTGTTTTGTGAGCATCGAATCGTAATTTAGCATCCTTGGTCTGACGTTCAGTGGAGTCAATAATCGCATTCCAATCCGTGTAGTTGTTTAGCGAAAATTCAAAGTTATTGTTTAAAACGCGGTCCATCGGATTATTAGGATCCGCAGTGTGGGCATTATGTAAGAACAGGGCCTTATAGGCGGGAGTCTTCATGTGTAAAAGTGCCCACTGCGTTTCTACTGCCCGATCTGCAATAAATACATTCCGGCCGTTATCAGCTTGGTTGAGTTGATCAAAGAAAAAGCGCTGTAAACCACGTAACCCAGTAAATTCATAGTCATGGCCGTTGAAGTCCACCACCCGCAGCAGCGAATTTTGGATTTTTCCCTGACCGTCTTTGAAATAGAATGACTCGTACACCAATTTTCCTTCTGGTGAAAAAATCTGCTCATTGCTGACACCGCCCTGCGGATTATGAATTTCCACAATAGAAAGAAAACCGCGGTGATCATAGCGCTCTCGACGCAGCAAGTTGCCTGCATAATCAAGATAATTGACCGTTTGCACCTGGGGATCGTGTTGACCCCAAACCTCGACTCTCACCGCTAAACGTCCTTTAAGATCTTTGGCCACGTAATAGTCATTTTCTGCTTTTAAATGGCAACCATGAGGCAGCTTAAGATCACGCACCGTAAATTTACGTGGCTTAAAGTTTTCTGAACCTTGTAAAAATTCGAATAGATTAATGTGATTTTTTTCATCAATTCCCGCCACTTTCAGATTATGATGCAGATCAACTTCAAAGTTGCGCGTTACAATCTTATTCGGGATTCCATAATCATTAAAGAGATTCACCCGTTTAATTTGGGCGTGCTCAATTCCAGATTTATTCAATGGAATGGTTGTGTTGAGAAAGTAATACATAAAATTCCTCCTCTGTGTTGCTTGTTTGATTACTTTGATTATAGCAGAAAGCGTTCTCGGATTAAGAAGTTTATCCAAAAAAATAGCCGTATTCACGCTAGCTTACAACTCCTAGCATGAAATACGAGCCATTTTTTAAATCTCTTTTTAAAAGTTTAAACTTTCATGACGTAACCGCGGCAAACGTTTCGCCACCGTTTTCACATTCAACAAATCCCAATCCGACAAGTTATGTGAAATGGAATTTTTACCCCACGAGCCACAACCAAGTGTCAAGGAAGGGGTGACGTTGTTGTACTTGTAACCAATTGCGCCTTGTGATGTAGGGGTGTTAATGAGAATCCGACAGGCGTTCATTTCCAAAGCAAAACGTGTGATAAACGCGTCATCTTCTGTGTGTAAACCTACCGTATGACCCAAGCCACCCAGATTAAGACCACGCTTCATAAGATGCAGCGCCTCGTCTTGATTTTGAGCTTTAACCATGGTTAGGACTGGCGACAGCTTTTCGTGCGAAAGAATATAGTCACCGCCTAATCCAGCCATTTCAGCAACCAAGAATTTGGCATCTTTTGGACAGTCTTCAATTCCCGACCACTGGGCAATTGCGTATGCTGATTGCCCTGCGACCTTAGGATTAACCGATTCTTTTTCCTTGTTCATCACGACTGCTTCAAAGCTGGCCATGTCAGCCGGTTTGACAAAATAAGCACCGCGCTGTTGTAGACCTTCTTTCACAGCATCATAAATTTCTGCATCCACAATCATATTCGATTCAGATGCACAAATCATGCCGTTATCAAACGACTTCGAAAGTACAATGTCGTCTAGACTCTGATCCAAATTAGCTGTTTTTTCCACATAAACGGGAACATTACCAGGACCCACACCTAAGGCAGGTTTCCCAGTTGAATAGGCAGCTTTAACCATGCCAGCACCACCAGTCGCCACCACGGTCGCCACACCGTCATGATTCATCAGATCCGTTGTGGCTGCCATACTAGGTTTGGTGATCCATTGAATACTGTTTTCAGGAGCCCCAGCCTTTACCGCTGCTTCGGCAATAATTTTACCAGTCTCGACACATGTTTTTTGTGCAAATGGATGAAATGCAAAGACAATCGGATTACGTGTTTTAATCGCCAATAAAGCATTGTGGAAAACCGTTGAACTAGGATTGGTTACCGGTGTTGCACTAGCAATCACCCCAATTGGTTCGGCAATTTTCATAATTCCTTTTTCCTGATCATTACTGATGACCCCCACCGTATGATCATCCTTAATAGCATTATAAATATCTTTTGTAGCGAATTGGTTTTTAATAACCTTATCTTCATAAACACCCCGGCCAGTCTCATCAACCGCCATTTTAGCAAGGCGCTGACGAGCATGATAGCCAGCCTCAGCCATCGCATGAACAACCTTATCAATTTGTTCTTGATCCATGACACTGAGACGATCCAAAGCAATATGAGCCTTCTTAACAAGATCGTTTACCATGACTTGTGGTTCATCAATTTCTTTCTTGTTACCCAAATCTTTAATCATATGATATCTTCCTCTCAGAATGAGTATGTTATTCGCTTCACAATTATCATTGTATCTTTCTGATAATCTTTTGTAAATACGATTCATTTACATAATCTGAATCTGATAGAAATCATTGTTAGGCACGATAACAAAAGGCTTTAAGCTTGTGAAAAAAGTATTTTGCCGTGAACTCCTACAGGAATCCAGTTTGTGAAATTAAATACAAAAAGTAATCGCTTTCTTCACAAACTTTTCCTTAATTGGTCGATTTCGCACTTTTCCTAAAGCTATTCAATTAAAAAATGGACCGCTCCAAATCATAAGCCGTCGTGACTATCTTCTGGTGTCTGCTTCATAAAACCTATCCCCTTTCTGGTTGATAGTGACTATAAAAAACTATTAGTAAATTTTCCGTACTTGCTCACCCTGAGAACGCGAAGCAAAACAAGAGGTAGAAGCTAAGGCCAGCTCCTGCGGGATTGCGATCCCGCCTCCGATGCCCTTAGCTTCTGCCTCTTACCGTTTTGCCGAGCTCACTTTTTTACTTTAACTCCGTCGGCTTGTGCTCCTTTGACTTTTGCAACAGTCTTATTAATTCTGCCGTTTGCACCTGATCCACAATCATATTCGATGTCACCTGCATCAACTGCTCTGAAATATTCTTGGCCACCGTCGTCGTATGCTCCATACCAATCCGCGCCAACTTCTGATTCACAATATCAATAAACCGATCATAGGCCTGCTTAGGATAATCCGTCGCCGTAATCCGATCAATTCCTGAACGAATCACCCCAATCGGAAACGACTGCTTCAACAACGTGATCAACAAAATATCCGCCACCTGCATCACCTGATACTTCTTTTTAGTAGGCGCCACTACTGCCTTTTGCTTCACATAGTTATTGATCATCGTTGGCGTTACCGGATCCATTCCTAAAGGTCCCGTATACCCCGTCAGCAACGCCACAACCTGATCCATATACAAATCAAAGTTAGGTAGCTCATCCCAATGCGGCAACTTAACTTCTCTAACCATTTTCAACCAATGATTGTACGATTCCAATTCATTCATGTTGTTCACCTCGTCCATAGATGTTACAGCCATTATACCATCATGAACTAGTTTTTAGAACTAGATTGACTACAAAGGCACAATTCCATGACGAATCGGGTAAAAATGTGCTATTCTTAAAAAAATACTTATGAATTGAGGCACATGATATTGTTTGAATTTACCAAAAAAAGACGCGTAACCGACGAAGTGAAGAAAATTATTCCCCAACCCGTAATTGAAGGCCTTTGGAAAACACTGAAGCGGATGAAAACTGACAAACTCGTGGTTTCTCCCGTGGTCGCATTCGTATTTAGCGATGATTACACCGACGACACCATTTACGTGATGGGCCTCCAAAATTCCGGGGCAGTGGCCAAGGAATATGACATTCCTTACCAAGGCGAAAAGAAGTTTTTAGGCCAAGGCACTATTGTCGTGGTTAAAGACAAACCAAAAACAATGACGATGACCATCAGTGAATTAAACAAACAGGCAAAGGAATAGGCACACCTCTTGAAGTGGATTAAAAAATTAAGCTTGGTGCTTACGGCAGTCACCCTCCTCTTTTCTTTAGGTGCCTGTCACCAATCGCGGTCAAAAACGGTCTCCAAGGCTACGTTAACGCAGCATGTGACCAAAAAGCGGCCTATTAAAAAAACTGCTCACCTGTCACAACAGGTCTTCCAACTGCCCCAGGGTGATTTTCAATTAACTACGCATCACATCACAAACTCAGCAACAAAAAACAAACTGGTCTTTATCCTCCGGTATACGTTTACCAATAAGGGGCATAAGCAGGTAGTTTCTTCTGATCTTTGGTATAAATATATTCAAGCTACCCAGACAATTAATGGTAAAACTACTAAACTTACACAAGGATCGCTCCCATTTTCAACCGCTGCTACCAAAGATGATGACCTCGAAAACGCGTCTGTTGAAGAAGTCAAACCAAAGCAACAAGTGCGTGCAGAAGGTTCTTGGGAACTCGTCAAAAATGGTGCGCCCGTACTCCTGAAGTTTTACGATCCACATCACCAATTAGTTGGTACTCGGCAATACGCCACCAACTGACGCTTAGCCTTTGTGGGAGTTCCTTAGCTTATCATAATCACGCGTTCAATAACCTTATTCGCCATGCTAAACACTGCGCCTAAATAAAAAGAGGAAACAGGACAACTACCAAAATTGTCTCATTTCCTCTTTTTTTGACGCTCGTAAATTACGGTTATGCCCGAAGCTTCAAGTTGGGGCAACTAAGTAAGCTGGTTAGCACAACCCCGATTTGGGCTTACTTTTCACTTTAAGGCAAATCATTACCAGCAGCGTAATAAATATCGTACCATTCCTGTCCAGTTAAGGTGACATCACTACCAGCTAAGGATTCCTTGATATGTTGTGGATTCATGGAACCCAAAAGCACTTGGAACTTAGCCGGATGGCGTAAGATCCAGGCAGTGGCAATGGCATTTTTAGTGACCCCATATTGATCAGCCAAGTTTTGCATCTTTTCGTTAAGTTCAGGGAACTTGGGATTGTCGATAAATGGACCATTAAAGTTTCCCCATTGATAAGGTGACCAGGCCTGAACCACAATATCGTGGATCCGGGCATATTCCAAAAACTGCCCATCATGATCGGTGCCACGATCATCTTGCATATTCGTGTGCATCCCAAAATCAATCATATTCGTGTGCATAATTCCAAATTGAAGCTGATTAAACATCAACTTTTGTGAAACTACTCGTTGTAACATTTCAAACTGGAGCGGATTAAAGTTGGAAACGCCGAAATGGCGAACTTTGCCGGCCGTTTGTAGCTCATCAAAAGCCTCTGCAATTTCTTCTGGGATCATTAGCGGATCTGGCCGATGTAAAAGAACCGAATCTAAATAATCTACATGCAGACTCTCTAATTCGTGATTAACCGCGTCAATGATGTGCTGTTTTGAGAAATCATAGCGATTCCCGTAAGGTTTACCGGAACCATCATCATTGCCATTGCGAATTCCGACTTTAGATTGGAGCCAGAAATCATCACGTTTAACCGAAGATTGGGCTAATGCCGCTTGGAAAACAAGATCTGATTTGCCGCCGCCATAAATATCAGCTGTATCAATAAAGTTAATGCCATTATCAATTGCCGTTTCGATTACTTTGGTAGCTGCGTTTGTTTCCAAAGCCGCCATTCGCATAATCCCTAGTGCGACGTTCGAAACCCGCTTGCCACCTACTGTTATCTGTTTCAAAAGTATCACTCCTTGACTGTTAAATTTCTCAGTTCCAACTACCAGCTTACCACCTTTCAGGTGAAAACAACATTAATTTGTCAGCGATTACAATTCTGTTATTTAACCCAAAGCTGATTAACGTCAGGACACTAAAAGAGGCTAAAAAAATCCCCCCCTCTTCAGGCTTCGAAACTGGAATAGTCACCATCCGGGGAAAAAAGCTCCCTGTTTCTGATTAACGACAAAAGCCGAACGATTCAACGAATGAATCATTCGGCCTCTGGGATTATCCTCGAAGTTAACACGCCATTTTCACACGCTTCTATCCTTTGTTGCTTCTAGTAGGTAGAGCGTTACATTTTAAACATCTCTAAACTCAACCTATTTTCAGGTTTTGATTTGAATTTTTTCGTTATTGTTTAGTCAATTGGGATCTGATTGTGGTGTTCGACCTTTTCAGTGCGCTTTGGCAAGGTTACCTTCAAAACACCGCCATCATATGAAGCACTAATTTTATCTCGATCAACATTTGGTAAATAGAACTGACGTGAGACATTGCTATAACTGCGTTCTTGACGAATCAAATTACCCTTTTCATCTTTCTGTTCTTTTTCAACATTGTGTTTGCCTTCAACTGTGAGAGTATCGTTCTCATAATTTAACACAATATTTTCCTTCTTAAAACCGGGCAACTCAGCTGCAACTTCGTAATCATTCTCTTTTTCACGGATGTCTGTCTTCATTGAGCCACTTTGAGTCATCGATTTAAAGAAGTTTTTCCCAAAATTATCAAAAAAATCAAATGGTGCAAAATCATCAAAATCTCTGTTCCTTAACTCGTTCGCCATAATTCAAGACTCCTTTTTGATATAGTTTCTTAAATAGAATACCTCGTTTCCTCGGTACAACTATATGTTAGGACCTTCTGAAAATGAATGCAAGAATTTAGCACTCTAATGTTTAGAGTGCAAAATCAACTCGGACTTTTTTGGTTTCTACGTGTCCCTTTTAACAAAAAGCATATAGTAAAGACCACTCAAAATCAGTGCTATGCCGTAAATATACTGTGTACTTTCGGATCCCCAGGCTTTGATTACCCAACTGCTAAGTAGCGACCCAATTGGGATCATCACAGAAATTAAACTGTCATTAATTGTCTGCACCCGTCCCAGAACGGCGGAACTAAAGCTGGTTTGGACGAGTGCTTCAAAATTCGTGTTCATCATTGAAATTCCCATCGCCGACAGCACTGAAAAAAGAAAAATCAGCAGCACATTAACAGACGCCACAGCAGGAACTAAACAGCGAAAAACACCGGCTAGCCAGAAGCACTTCACAATAAAAGTGCGCATGTGGTTTCTTCCAAATGCAAATTTTTGAATGAGAAACGTTCCTAATATGCTACCAATTGAGGAACTCATGAGCAGTCCACCATATCCGATTGGCGACTGACTCAAATATGTTTGTGCAAAATAGGGTAACCCCACAGAAAAAATGCCATAAAAAAGATTGGTGACCGCTAACGGTAAAATTAGATTCAAGATGTTGCTTTCCTGACGCAGCGTTGTCCATCCAATTTGTAGATCTTTTAGATAGTTGCCGCTAAAGTATGCCGCTTCTTCTAAAACAAGCTTTGCCGTGGCATCGATTTTTATCAATTGATAGCAAGTCAGCGCAAACGCGAAAATTAATCCCGAGAAAATAAGGCTTAGATTTACTTTAAAAAGTGCGATAACGGCTGTTGTAAGGCCATCTAAGAAAACATCCAGCGTGCGGTAAGATAATTGAAACAAACCATTGTACTTTAATAACTCCGTTTTTTTTACCAGGATGGGCAGCAATTTATATTCCGAGGGATAAATAAATGCCGAAATGATTGTGGATATCAGATATAATCCCAGCAATACCGTAATGCCAAACGGATTCAAGAAGATTTTGAGCAACATGCCACACGCCAAGAAACTAATCACGATTTGAATGGCCGTCGAGGTAACCAAAAGCTTTTTAATAGACAGACGATCAATAAGCGGTCCCAATGAAAAGGAGACCATATCAATCCCCGAATCGATCGCAAAGATTAAGGCAACGATGAAGGGCGAATTGAATTCTTCTTTAAAAAACCACAAAATGGCCATATAAAATAAACTATCCGCAATATTGGTCGCAATTCGTCCGCTTAACAGCATATAGACATTTCTTTTGGCGTTCACGTTACCTCACCTCTCCACCTAACTTATCCCTGAGATCCATTTTACCGCAATTTAATTGTTCTATCATTATTTTTTAATCTTTTGGATAAAAAATAAGCTGACTTCAAGTAAAAATCACTTGGAATCAGCCTATTTAACTTAAACTTTTAGTTGTTAGTATGTGATAATTTTATGCGTTTCATTTGGTTTGTCTTGAACCTGCAAATCCAAAGCACTCCCTAAAATGTGTAAGGCTTTCTCGCGTGTCTCGACTTGGTCCATATCGAAGATAATAGATTCAATGGCCCCGCCAATAAAATCGAAGCGTTCGTAAAAAATGTAAGGATCTTCATTATCACGATGATGAAATTCATCCTCAATTTTTTCATAGAATCCTTGACTCCAAAGCCGATCTTTCATGTCAGGGAAATCGTTACGGGTCACAAACCCCTTTTCCGCAATCATATCTGCAGCTTGCTTAACGTCTTCTTTATCAAAGTTGATTTTGGCAATTCTTTCTTCATCTGTTTCTACTTTAATGCCATCATCTTTTGCCATTTCCGAGATCTCCTTTATTATATTTACGACCTCATCTTAGCACCACTTTTTTAAATCGTTAAGAAAAAGCGCTTTATTTATCTTGCCAGGACGCTATCATCTGCTTTTGCCGGTGCAGTCCCCACAATTTATCCAACTCAGTGACTATCAATACAATAATCCCCGCAATTACCGGTAGCACCCACAAATGCCAATCCAGTCCCGCTGTACTAAAAATGGTTTGCATGAACGGTAAGTAGGTGATTCCTGCTTGAAGCACTAGCAAGACCGCAATAATGACAAACGCCATTGGGTTGCGCAAAATGTCGCGTGACAGCGCTGGTTTCGGTGTTCGAATATTGAACAAGTAGAAAATTTTTCCGACCACAATCACGTTGAGCGTCACGGTACTTGCAACTACTGAAGCAACGCCTTGCAAGGTCAACCATTTAAAGGCGCCAATACCCAAACCAGCAATTAAGATGGAGACATACACAATTTGCCAGACGTCCTTGCGATTTAAGAAAGCTTGGTTGCTCTTACGTGGCATTCGTTTCATGATTCCTTCTTCCGCCGGTTCAAACAAGAATGCAAATTGGATCGTTATCGCAGAAACCATATTAATCCAAAGCAACTGGGTTGGAACTAACGGCATTTCTTGTTGGAGCAGAATGGAAATCAGCACAATTAATCCTTCTGCAAAACTTGTCGGCAACAGGAAGCGGATCGTTTTTTTAATATTATCGTAAACGTGGCGGCCTTCTTTTATCGCCGTCGTTAGCGTTGCAAAGTTGTCATCAGCCAGCACCATGTCGGCCGCTTCTTTCGCTACATCCGTTCCTTTAATCCCCATCGCAATTCCGATATCGGCTTTCTTAAGTGCGGGGGCATCATTGACCCCATCACCGGTCATTGCTGTGACTAGCCCATTTGCTTGGTAAGCTTCCACAATTCGTAATTTATTCATCGGGGTTGTCCGGGCAAACACGTTATAGTTTTGAATAACCTGTTTGAGTTTTTCATCAGACAATTCATCAATTTCAGCTCCGGTAATGGCCGACACATTTTCATCCAAGCCCAGTTTTTTGGCGATAGCCGCTGCCGTTTCGGGGTGGTCCCCGGTAATCATTTTAACTTTCACACCAGCATCGCGCATTTCTTTTAAAGCGACCATTGTTTCTTCACGTGGGGGATCAATAATACCCGCAATACCTAAGAATTCAACGCCCTCTAGAACTAAGTCGTGTGTTAAAGTGTGTACGTCACTCGCAACTTTACGGTAACCTAGCGCCACGACGCGCTCTCCATTTTGTGCCAACTGCGAAACCCGCTTCGTCCAAGCTTCAATATCAAAGGCAGGATCAGCTGATTTGGCCATCGCAAAGACTTTATCCGGTGACCCCTTCACCAAAATTACCCGTTGTCCCTCGGCATCTTCATCCAATTTGGCAATATAACGATAATCGGAATCAAACGGAATTTTATCTAATTCACGGAGATCAGGTTCATTTTTATGAAAGACTTTGTGATAAAGCGTTAAAAAGGCCCCATCGGTTGGTTCACCGTTAATTTCCCATTTTCCCTCTGTCTCAATCAGGCGGGTATCATTAGCTTCATGCCCCGTTACCAATAACCGGTCTAAAGCTTCATCTTGTCCAGACACGACTGGCTGGCCCTTGTAAGTAATTTGGCCTTCTGGTTGATAACCAGAGCCACTTACTTCATACTGTCCCTTTTGGGTAATCAGCGTATCAATCGTCATTTCGTTTTTGGTCAGTGTTCCCGTTTTATCAGTATTAATGACATCTACCGCGCCCAAAGTTTCCACGGCAGGCAGTGTCTTGACGATGGCATTTGCCTTCGTCATTTTTTTAACACCCATAGCTAAGACGACCGAAGTACTAGCCGGTAATCCTTCGGGAATAGAACCCACAACCATGGTAATCACTGCGATCATTAACACTGGCAGTGAATAGACGTGCGTAATCAGTCCAAAAATGGTTAACAAAACGGCCACCGCCACGATAGCGTAAGATAAATACTTTCCTAAATCATTAATCTCACGCATTAACGGCGTCGTTTTTGACTGAACTTTTTCCATACTTGCATTAATTTTACCGATTTCAGTATCGGCTCCGGTAGCTGTTACAAGCCCCAAGCCACTACCGTTTGTGACTGCAGTGGAGGCATAAGCCATATTGAGTCGGTCTGCTAATGGCGTTTTGGGATCCGCTAAAGTTTCATCATTTTTTAAAACCGAGTCGGTTTCCCCAGTAAGGGAGGACTCTTGAATTTTTAAATTATCTGCCGTCAAAATTCGTAAATCTGCCGGAACATTATCGCCCGCCTCTAAAAAAACTAAGTCGCCGGTGACCAGTTCTTCAGCAGGGATATCTTCTCGATTACCGTTACGAACAACGGTGGCTGAAACTTGCAGCATTTGTTTGATTTTATCAATGGCTTCCGAAGCTTTACTTTCTTGAAAGTATCCAATCAAAGCATTGATAATCACAACTAATCCAATCACAATAGAATCTGAATATTCTTTTAATAAGAAAGTTGCAATTGCGGCAACCAGTAGAATATAGATAATACTGTTGTTGAACTGCTTGAAAAAACGTTTCAGCTTGCTTTGCTTCTTTTGAATCAGCGCATTGGGTCCATTTTGTTTGAGACGTTTGTCCGCCTCCTCACTTGTCAACCCTTCGTTAAGCTTAATGTTATCTATGCTTAACAGCTCATCCATCGTTTGCGTGTACGGGTGGGGTGGTTTCCCCTTTTTAAGTTCCCCACCGTAGCCGTTACTGTCCGAAGCAGAACTTTTTGTCATAATTTAAAATTCCTCCTATATATAAAGTTTTACTTTTGGTAAGAATAGCATATCTAATCCCAACACTAATGTCAAAGAAAAGCTTATCTGTCTTATAAGCAATCATGAAATCTTCAAAGTTTTTTCATACATGGCTACGGGTTAAAAAAAGCCTGACCATTAATTTGGCCTGTGGAGAATCCAAGAATCACCTGACCTTGACTAAAAAAGTGACGGTTTCATAATTTCGGATGCGTTTAATTGCCGTTTCGAGGTTCAAATGAAAACTTATTGTAAAATAAGTGCAGTTGTTGTTTAATTCGAAAAGATTTTTCTGTATAGACGCGCTATAATATAGAGATAATGTAATTACAAAAGAAATGGGGAATGTTCCTTGGACAGTGGTCAGATAATCAGCGATAGTATTGTGATTTTGATTACCTTCATCCTGGCATATTTTTTCGTTGCTGCTGAATTTGCACTGGTCGAAAGTCGGCTAAGTGCCTTGGAAGAAGCACGGGAATCAGCAGTTGGTGGACGGCTCAAAAAAATTAACCGAGCGATCCACATGGTTTCAAACCTAAACGAATACCTTTCAACCACGCAGGTGGGTACATCCGTCTGCGGGATTATTCTCGGTTGGATTGGTGAATCGTTTGTGGAATATTTTATTATTCGGTTTTTCGGCGCCACACATCTCATTAATACAGCATCATTGCACGCAATTGGTGCGGTGATTGGCGTTTTGCTACTAACATACTTAGAAGTTGTGTTAACCGAAATTGTGCCTAAAAATATTAGTATCGACATTCCTCTAAAAGTTTTGATGATGGTTGTCACCCCACTTCACTGGTTCCATACCGCGTTTTATCCTTTTGTTTGGCTGCTCAATGCTTCGGCAAACGGGATTGTCAAATTAGTTGGTATGCAGCCGGCCGATGAAAGTAACGAGGTTTTTTCACAGGCCGAGATTCTCAGCCTTTCCAAAAACGCGGTTACCGGTGGTGAATTAGACCAGAATGACTATGTTTACATGCAGCGGGCCTTTGACTTCAATGACAAGGTTGCTAAAGACATTATGATCGATCGAACACAGTTAGTGGTACTTGATATCAATGCTACGGTTGATGAAGCCCTAGTGCTTTATCTGCAGAAACGATTCAGTCGCTTCCCTGTGGTTGCCAATAATAATAAGGACAAGATCTTGGGTTATGTTTATAACTACGATCTTATTCGCCAGAGCCGTGTGGATGGTAAAATTAAGATCAGTCGCTTATTGCGAAACATCATCACAGTGCCAGAAACTGTGCCTGTGCAGGATGTGTTACAGAAAATGTTGCAAAAACAAACCCCGATTTCAGTTGTCGTGGATGAATACGGTGGAACAAGCGGAATTATTACCGATAAAGATATCTACGAAGAAGTCTTTGGAACCATTAATGATGAGGTTGATGACGTTTCCGGTGATTATATTCATAAGGAAAGAGATGGTAGCTATCATGTCAGTGGGAAAACTACCATGTATGATTTCGAACGCTACTTTGGAATTGATGTTCCTGGTTTTGAAGACGAGGACGTGGTGACTTTAGGCGGTTATGTCATTGATCACCATCCTGACATTCAGGTTCATGATAAAGTCCGCATTGACCGATACAATTTTGAAGTTTTGGATAACGAAAACGCTCATATTGACTGGTTCCACGTCACCCGCATTCCAGATGACGAATTCAAAAAAATGCAAGAACACGCAGAAAATGAGCGGTTAAACGCAGACGAGTAAAATAAGTTGTTTGCATCATCACCAAGCACAATCTGTAATAATCCCTTTATGGTTGTCAGATGAAAGACAATAATTCATTTGATGATTATGGAGGGATTTTTGTATGGTCAGATCTAAATTCACAGCATTGGAGAAGCTCAATCTGCTTGAAGATTACCAAAAGTGCAACTTAACTATCGCTCCCGCGGGATTGCGATCCCGCATCCGCGACCTGATACTTCCTTTTGTTGAGGACGGTTCGAGAAAGCAGAAAGGAGAAATTAGCTATCCTTCCCGCATCCTCGACCTGATATTTCCTTTTTTGTTGAGGACGGCTTGAGAATGCAAAAAGTGCCACCTAACTATCGCTCCCGCGGGATTGCGATCCCGCATCCGCGACAGTTAGGTGGCACTTTTTTAACGCATTCTCAAGCCCACTAATCTAAGAACCTTCTCTTCAAATACCTTGGCAAGCCATCCTCCTCACTTGCTTCCGTCACCACATCCGCCTGTTCCTTTATTTCATCCGCACTATTTCCCATCGCCACACCTGTTCCAGCCGCCTTCAACATCCCCAAATCATTTCGGTCATTTCCAAACGCAATCGTCCGTTCCACCGGGATCCCATACTGGTTCATAATTGCACGCACCGCACTTGCCTTATCCACCCGTTTGGGGATCAACTCAATATTATCTGGACTCGAAGACGACACATTCATCACATTCGCCTCAATCAATCGTTCACGCGCAATTGCCAACTTATCTTGCTTGCCCTGCGCAATCACAATGCCATTAATAATCTGATCACTCACATCACTTAAATGATCCCGATCATGCACATCTTCAAATTTACCGGCACCATCCTGCATGACCCGCATGCGTGCCAAACGGCTTAAATCCCACGGCTTTCTTCGCGTGTAAAACGTCCGATCTGTACTAAAAAAATTGGTTGAAAGCCCTAACTCAGTCGTGACGTCATAAACCGTGCTAATGGCCTTCCATCCCAGGTGATCTTTATGCAAATGATGCCCTTTTTGATAAACTGAGCCATTTGAGGCAATGATCTCCACCTTATCATTGATCCGTTTGCGAATCACCTCTGCCAACGAAAGCATTCTACCAGTGGCAATATAAAAGATAAATCCACGGTCCTGCAGTTGGGAAATCACTCTTTTAGTCATGACTGAAACATTTTGATTATGTGAAATTAGCGTACCATCGATATCCATAAATACAATATAGGGTTCCAAA
This sequence comes from Pediococcus siamensis, assembly GCF_047220215.1. Taxonomy (GTDB): domain Bacteria; phylum Bacillota; class Bacilli; order Lactobacillales; family Lactobacillaceae; genus Pediococcus; species Pediococcus siamensis. The sequence goes on along the minus strand of NZ_CP178375.1, from coordinate 331,541 downwards.
CTAACGACCTCAATTCTTTTTTCATTTCGTTTTTATAAATCTAGTTTACTACTTTGGTAAAGCGTTTCCGTTATTTTCAAAAAATAATTTTTTCCAAAAATTATCGTGTTACAATGTGAATAATGCCGTACAATAAAAATAGTAATATTTTAAGGGGGTTCCACCATGTCAATTATTAACATTTTATTTATTTCCGTTGCCGGTAATACCCGTTCTTTCACTCAAGATCTTCAGGACTATGCCGAAGCGCAACACGCAAAAGATGCCACCAATCCCCTCATTTCTTTAAAGGAAATCTCCGAAGAAACAGACTTCCAGAGCGAGACGGCTCCCTATTTTGCGTTTGTTCCGACTTATTTGGATGGTGGGAATGGAATCGATAACGGCGTCAAAGAATTGATGACTAACGTTTTAGGTGAGTACATCGCTTACAAAGATAATCGCAAGTTCTGTCTTGGTGTGATTGGGAGCGGTAATCGCAACTTTGGATTACAGTACTGCTTAACTGCCAAACGTTATGCACGTGATTATGGTTTTCCCTACTTGGACAACTATGAACTACGCGGAAATGATGCGGATTGTGCCCGGATTTACGAAACCATGAAACAAAATAATGCGCTTAAAACAACTTCTAAAGAAGCTTAATTTTGCCGTAAACGTTCGTGAATACAGACCCCAAGCGGATTTTAGTCATCATCCTAATCGTGATTCACCATTATACACAAAAAACGGAACTGAGATAACTTTGCCATTTCTCAGTTCCGTTTTTAATTACCATGTAATTGTATCAGGATCAGTTGCCAGACCTGCAACGCCACGCAGACCATCAATTGTCTTGACATCGGCTGATTCCAATTCAAAGTCAAATAACTTTGTATTTTCAATAATCCGATCTTTATGGACTGATTTTGGTAGTGGCAAGAACCCGTGTTGTAAGGACCAGTGCAAAACAACCTGCGCAACCGTCTTATGATATTTTTCACTCAATGTCTTTAACTCGGGAACCGCAAAGATTTTTCCCGTACCAAGCGGACTATAAGCTTCAGACAAAATGTGGTGTTCCTTATTATACTTCACCACTTCTGGCTGCAAATCACTTGGATTTAAGAAGATTTGGTTAACCTGTGGTGTTACCGTGGCTGTCTTTAGTAAGGCATCCAAATGCTTAGGACGAAAATTAGAAACCCCAATGGCACGCAATTTGCCAGCTTTTTGAGCTTCTTCCATTGCGCGCCAAGTTCCAGCATTGGCTTCTTCCCAAGAATCACGAAAGGCAACTGGATTCGGCCAGTGGATTAAAAATAAATCCAAGTAATCCAAGCCTAAGTTGTTCAAGGACGTGTCGATAGCTTTTTTAGTATTCTCATAACCATGATCATTACCAGTTAATTTTGAAGTTACCCACAATTGATCACGGGCCACCCCGCTATCTTTAATCCCCTTGCCAACACTTTTTTCGTTTTGATAAGCAAAAGCCGTATCAATATGACGGTAGCCAGCTTCAATAGCTGTTTCAACGGATTTTTCCGCAACTTCGCCATCAGGAGTTTGCCAAGTTCCAAATCCCACAATCGGAATTTGAGTTCCATTATTTAGTTCATAGGTATCTGTTAACTTTGTTAAATTTGCCAAAATATAACCTCCAGTCCAATGATAACTACATTATAAATCAAAAGTCAGGATCGTGAAAAACATTTGGTTTCCGATCGAAATTATTCTATGATGAACGGGTACGTTACCTTATTTATTAAAGGAAGTTTCATTGTGGATAAAAACAGAGATTTTAAAAAACGCCTTTTATTTTTAGCACTTTCCATTGTTTTAAACGCATCGTCCAACGCACTTACCGTTGCCAGTCACTGCGGTAGCGCCATTTGGACAGCCTCTTCTGTTAATTTAAGTGAATGGTTTCATTTTTCTTTAGGTGCGGTTCTATTCGTTGAAGGAATCGCCGTCGTTTTGGCTAACGCTTTGCTTTTAAAACAATTTGATTGGCACCGCATGTTAGGAAATCTTGTTTTTATGATCCCTTTTTCATATCTCGTCGGCAGTATCAGCACAGGACTTGATCAACATGGGTTTCTTAATCTTCCCCTAAGCGTCCGCGTCGTGGCTGATATTTTAGGTATTGTCGGGATTGGCATCGCCGTTTCCATCTACCAACGCGCAAATATTGTTTTGCATCCCAACGATGATTTAACCTATATTGTTCGATTTAAGTTTATGCATGGCAAAGCGGCAACTGCTCAGTGGATTAGTTATATCCCCGCAATTTCACTTATTCTCCTGACTTTTATCGTGAGCCGCCATATTTATGCAATTGGGATTGGCACGATTTTAGCTTTTATTCTTCAGGGAATTGTAACGGGCTGGGCGGATCAACATGTCTTTCCTGCCCTCAAACATCATTTGAACATTTAAACACTTTTGGTAGGAAGACACAGACGACTGTGCTATCATTTTTCTTGTAGGTTATTCATTATCGATCAAAATATAGGAGGATTTATCATGGTGAGATCACGGGTACTTCAATTACAAAAAGGTGGCAATTTCAGAGAACTCGGTGGTTATCAAACAACGGACGGAAAGACAGTCAAATGGCATAAGATTATTCGTTCCGGTACATTAGGGAGCCTAACCGATCACGATGTCGATTTTTTAGACAATTACGGACTTAAATATGACGTTGATTTTCGTTCACCTGCAGAAAGAACCCAAGAACCTGATCGCATTCCTTCTGAGACGAAATACCTGTTTATGCCAGTCTTTTCAACTGACGAAACTCAGAACTCTAAACAAACTGATCGTTTGCAGCGGAAAATGGAAACTGATCCCACGACTGGCCGTCAGCAAATGCATCATGTCTATCAAGACATCATCACAAATCCACATTCACAAAAGGCCTACCGCCAATTTTTTGATGTGCTGCTTGAAAATGACGCCAACGACAGTACGTTGCTTTTTCACTGCACCGCTGGTAAAGATCGTACCGGGATGGGTGCCGTTTATTTTCTCAGTGCTCTGGGCGTCAATGAAGATACCGTTAAAGCTGATTATTTGTTAACGAACAAAGTCACAAAGCCTAAACTGGAAAATCTTGTCAAAACACTAAAGCTTAAACAGGCCTCTTCGGCTTTCATCCAAAGTATGCGCGATTTGCAAAGTGTTCAAATCTCATTTTTCAATACGGCAATGGATCAAATTCAAAAGACATCTGGTACCATGGACGCCTATCTACATGACTATTTAAAACTTTCAACAACTGATATTCATGACTTACGACAAATTTACTTAGAATAAACTTATCAAAACGAGGAGGAACCTAATATGAAGAGAAAAAATCTCATTGGGCTGGGAATTGTTGCTCCCGTGGCACTCGGCATTTCCGGAATTACAGCTGCCAGCGCCAAACTATATGATTATGCGTTTCGCCGCGTGGACTATGTTCCCGAAACATCTGCTGATAAACAAAAGTATGCTGATGCATATTACAATTATGTTAACTGGTTTCATAGCGTACCCTCCAAGCAGTGGACCTTGCACCCAGCGGATCTAGAGAATCGGGTGGAAGCAACTTTCATTCCGGCAGCGGATCAACAGGAGGCCAAAACAACAGTGATTATTGCTCATGGTTATAAGGGAAACGGTGAAACCATGTCCAACTATGCCAAAATGTTCTACGATATGGGTTACAACGTCCTGTTACCAGACGATCGTGCTCATGGAAATAGTTCCGGTGATTACATGAATTTTGGCTGGATTGATCGGCGCGATTTTGTTGAATGGTCACATTATGTGATTAACACGATTGGTGAAGATTCCAAAATCATCATGTTTGGCGTCAGCATGGGTGGTGCGACCATTCAAATGACCAGTGGTGAACAATTACCACCCCAGGTCAAATTAATGATTTCTGATTGTGGTTATTCAGATTTACGCTCTGAATTATCCTACTTACTCAAACAACAATTCCATTTACCGCCGACCCTTTTTTTGCCCCTCATTAACGCGATCAATCACCACCGGATGGGATTTTCAATTGATGACGTTTCATCAGTAAAACAACTGCGCAAAAATACGCGCCCGTTTTTATTTATTCATGGTGAAAAAGATGTTTACGTCCCCACTTACATGGTTGATGAATGTTTTGAAGCCTGCCCTGAACCCAAAGACATCTGGATTGTACCCAATGCTTCTCATGCAGAAAGCTTCTGGATTGATCCAGCGGCCTACCAGGCTAAAATTCAACAATTCATCCATAAATATATGTAAGTTAAAGAATTTCGCGTTCACTTTAATAAAGGTATGATTAATCAGCTAAACCATAATAAAAAGCTATCTTTACAGGTTGACATGCAACAACCGGTAAAGATAGCTTTTTAAGTTTACGCCTAAGCGTCATGTAAAACTTGCAACATTTGCGCAAATGAGACGCGTCTCGTTTCACGCGGGATAAAGCTGCGAATTTCGTCTTCGTTAAACCCAACTTGTAATTTGTTATGGGTAAAAATAATTGGTTTTTTGATTAGACTTGGCTGCTTAACGAGTAAGCGATGTAATTCGGTAATCGTAAGTGAGTCAATGTATTTCCGACCGTATTTCTTAAAAGCTTTCGATCGCTCGGAAATAATCTCATCAGCGCCATACTCTGTTAATGATAAGACTTTTTTCAATGTATCTAAGGAGAGCGCCTGCGAAACGACATTGACTCTATCGTAGTCAAGGTGATGCTCATCCAACCATTGACACGCTCTTCGTGCTGAACCACAACTTGGACCCCATAAAACCGTAATCTTTTCCATGCAAAACACTCCTTTAAAATTAACTTATCAATTCTATAAGTAAAATTATAAACTAATGAATTAGTTTTGTCTATGGTTTTTGATAATTTTTTTAAAGCGCTTTTTTGAGCATTTCCCTTTTGCCCCTCATTAGGCCTTGTTACACTTTAGATAAGAACTAAAATTGACGACGAGGAGGAATCTTCATGGAAACAAAGCCACGATTTAATTGGAAAGCTTTTCTGCTTTTTGTACTGGGTGTCCAAATTCTTGGGAGTCTTTCAGCGCTTTTTGCAGGTAATATCAAAGAAATTTACAATTCCCTTTCTTTACCACCACTGGCACCGCCTGATTCATTATTTGGCATCGTTTGGCCGGTACTCTACCTCTTAATTGCGGTTTCCGGTTATCTGATCTACCAATCAATTGCGTTTCGCGGCGAAAAGACGACTAGTTTTGTTCTTTTTGGTGCTCAGCTCCTGTTGAATTTCATCTGGAGTATTATCTTTTTCGGTGGTAATTATTATTGGCTTGGTGTTGTCGTTGTTGTCGCACTGGATTTAATTGTCCTTGGCTGTGTCGTGCAATATTTCAAAATTAACAAAATGGCTTCGCTTTTATTAGTTCCGTATCTGGTTTGGATCCTTTTTGCGACTTATCTTTCTGTTGGGGTTGCAATGCTCGATTAAACTAAAGGATTCTCTGACAAAGGGTGGGGAAAAGCGATTTAACTGTGAACAGACCAATGAAAGCCACAGAATTTGTGCTCGGAATCATTTAACTTCCATCGTTAATCAGAGCTGGGAGCTGTTGGTCTCTGATCACGGCTATTAAAGTTTGAAAACCAGAAGCGGCCGGGAGCTTTTCCCGGTCGCTTTGTCTCTTCTAACTTGATAAATTGGCCGAAATGCACAGGGTTAACGCGCCACACGCTCGAAAAATTAATGTTAATAAAGCTTTATCTTTTTCGTCACACAATCTTCATAATTAAAAGGTAATCTATAAACATAGATAAAAGTTAAACAACTCTATCTATATGAAAATAGCATACTCCTCCAAAGTTACTATATTTCATTGTTTTTCATGATAACAACCTACTCCCCTATATAAAATGGCCCAATCTTTTCAGATTGGGTCATTTTTTGTCCAATTCGAATTTTATCGAAATTTCCTCGTCTTTGGTATAATGGACTAAAAGTAACAGCTACTAAATACTGCTTGAATCACGCCATGTCCCGTAAAGTTTCCAAGGACAGGAGAACTTATTACGACGCTAGTATAACCAGCCGTTTCAGATTCAAGTTCAATATTTTAATATCAAAAGTTGTTTGGAGGCTGAATAATGGTAATGAAACAGGAACGCTTATTAAATATTGAAGGCAGTGTGAACTTTCGTGAATTAGGCGGCTATCGAAGTCACGACGGGCGGACCATTAAATGGCAAAAACTGCTCCGCTCCGGCGATTTGAGCCGGTTAACCAAACAAGATGTTCAAAAACTCGCCGATTATGGCCTCCAATATGACATTGATTTACGTTCCCCTTCAGAAGCCAGCTGGCTAAGCGATCGGATTCCTCAAAACACAATCTATCGTTCCTATCCAGTTTACCCCATTGCACAAAATGATCATTCAGACTTGCCGCCACTTTCTGAGACGCAAACCACTGCAGATTACGCGCATCCCTATGCATTAATGATTTTAAATCCGCAAAGTCAATTAGCTTTTCGAACGCTTTTTCAAGACTTGTTGGCCAATAATCAGCCGCAAAAATCACTTCTTTTTCATTGTGCAGCGGGCAAGGATCGCACGGGTGTGGCCGGTTTTTTGATCTTAACTGCTCTGGGTGTTCCCTACAAAACAATTAAACAGGATTTCGTCCTCACCAATTTAGTTTACAGTACGCTTGATCAAGAGGCTTTGCGGCAAAAGCTTCAAAATGATAAGGCAGAAAAATTCGTGAATCAAATGAACACAACTTTCCAAGTTCAAGGTAGTACGCTTGATGTTGCCAATCAAGCAATCTTAGATAACTATGGTGATTACGGTCATTACTTCACTGCTGCTATGGATTTGTCTGAAGCAGATTTAACAGATTTACGGGCTATTTATTTAGAGTAAAGAGGCAACTATGGAAAAAAGGCGTATTTTACCTATTCAATCTGGCTTAAATTTTCGCGAACTTGGCGGGTATCCCACTTTCGATGGTCGAACCATTAAGTGGCAAAAACTACTCCGCTCTGGTTACTTATCCGTTTTAACCAAGGCTGATCAAGGCTACCTTGTTAATTACGGGTTACGCTACGATGTTGATTTACGTTCTGACTATGAAATCAATCGCAATCCTGATCCGCTAATGCCACCCGTCCAACGCATTCGTGCTTCGGTATATCCCTTTAGTCAGCACCAAGGATTGGGCGTCTTTTCCTGGCTAAAGCGATTAGTGCATAAATCTGCACCAGCTCCCAGTGTACTTAGCGACCCTTACGAATTAATGGTTCTGGACGAACACGCTCAAGGTGCATTTAAAAAACTATTCCAAGTCTTACTAAAAAACGATCAACCAAACCAATCCGTTCTTTTCCACTGCGCCGCTGGAAAAGATCGAACTGGAACCGCAGCCTTTCTAGTACTCAGTGCCCTTGGCGTGTCTCAAGAAACCATTGAAGAAGATTATCTTCTATCAAATCAAGTCCTTTTTGGTACACAAGCACCGATCGCAACACCATCGACGAATAATGCCGCCCTTGACCGCATGAACGAAGCGCGCAATGTCAGTCTTCGGAGCTTACGGCTAGCAAAACAGGCCATCGAAACCTCGTATGGGAGTATGACCGCATACTTCCACCAGGCGATGAATTTGTCTGACCAAGACATTGGCACGCTAAAACAGCTTTATACAGAAAAATCAGCCAAAAAATAAGCACTGCAGTAACCCGCCGCTTTCCGGGGCCGCAATGCTTATTTTATAAGTAGACGAGTAAAACAACTGCAATTAAGAAGGTTATCCCTAAAAACGCTGCTGAAACGGCTTCTAAGCGATTAGCTGTTTTCATATCCACACGTAAACTAAACAAGACACTAAACGCAAGAATCAGAATGAGAATTTTTTCCACTTCTGAATAATTATGGCTGTTTTGAAAATAGCCCGTAAACCAGCCCACGATGCAACCAATGACCACAACCACACCAATCCCGAAGTCTGCCCAATACTTTGCTCGCACTTCATCACGTCCCTGTCCTTTATATTGTTTCTATACTACCTTAATTAACCCCCAAATGGCAACGGCGGGTTTTGGTTACACTTTAGCCCGTCAAAGTGCTACACTACAGTCATCAAATACTAAAAGTGAGGACTGATTATTATGGCAACAAGTGCCGAACAAATGTGGAATACTTACGCACAAGCCCATGACTTAACGGACAAAACTTTTCAAACACGTTGGTTTGGAGACCAAGAAAATCCAGAAGAAATTCGCGATTTAACAACGAAAATTCTTGCCAAAGATAAAATTTCAACTTCAAGACCTTTAGCTTACTACGCTTCTGAAGGTGAACAAATTCCCCAACCTGGGGATTATTACGTGCTATTAGATGCCGAAATGCACCCCGTGGGTATCATTGAAACCGTGGTTTCTGAACTGATCCCATTTTTGCGGGTTTCTGCCGAACATGCCTATAACGAAGCTGAAGGTGAGCGGACCCTGGCCGATTGGCAAGCACGCAGCTTAACCAAGTTTACAGAACAGATGAAAAAATTTGATCGTAACTTCTCTACAAACGACCCAATTCTTTGTGAGGTTATCAAACTCGCTTACAAGGAATAGTTATAGAAATCATATGAGTTTACTTATTAAAAGGATGTATGTATAATACACATTATAGAAATAATCGTGAGATTAAAGGAGAATGTGTATGAAAATTTATCCAGCCGTGTATTCCGTCCAGAATGGCGTTGTCGAACTTTTAATTCCCGATTTCCCAGGAATGATGATTGAAGGCGAAACTTTAGTGCAAGCGACTGAAAAAGCAGAAAAACTCATTACAGCCCAAGCGCATTTGCCGGAGCCCTCTGATATGAAAAACACGCATTTGGTCGAAGGCGAACACGTCATCATGCTGCCCATTAACGAATATGCAGGTAAAAATACCAAACGCATTCGTCGCAACGTGACCATTCCCCAGTACCTAAATGACTGGGCTAAACAGTCGGGGATTAACGTTTCCCAGGTTTTGACGGATGCTCTGGACCAAAAATTCAAAACAACTATTTAATAATATCCAACTAAACAAGTGGCGAAAGTGAGAACAAAGTGTTTTAACTTCGCACGTAATAACGGAAGCCGAATGATTCTTTGAATCGTTCGGCTTCCGTCGTTAAGCAGAGAAGGTAGGCTCTCATTCCCGTTTTCAGCTATTAGCGTTCGGAGAATGAAAGCGGCTGGCTATTTTTTTCAACCCCGCCACTTTTTATTTTATTTTGTAACGCATTAGTCCAGGCCGACCCGTGCAAAAATATAATCAATATTTTTGAGATGATAGTGATAGTCAAACGCATCTGCAATTTCTTTCGGTGACAGATATTTTTGAATTACCGCATCATTTTCTACTAACGGCCTAAATTGGATCTCCTCATCCCAGGCCCTGGCTGTCAACGGCTGAATACGATCGTAAGCCGTTTCGCGTGACAAACCGGCATCAATTAACTTGAGAAGTACCCGCTGACTATAAATCAGACCAAAGCTGCGGTTCATATTAGCTTTCATGTGTTCAGGGAAGACGGTTAAATTAGCAATGATCTTATTCATGCGCTGTAAAATGTAGTCCACTAAAATCGTGGTATCTGGTAAAATAACCCGCTCTGCTGAAGAGTGCGAGATATCTCGTTCGTGCCACAAATTAACGTCCTCATACGCTGTTTGAACGTGTCCTCGAATGACCCGTGCTAATCCTGAGACGTTCTCAGAACCAATGGGATTGCGCTTATGGAGCATTGCCGATGACCCCTTCTGCCCCGGAGCAAAATGTTCCTCTACTTCGCGAACTTCGGATTTCTGTAACCCCCGAATCTCTGTGGCAAATTCTTCGATACTAGTGGCAATCAGTGCTAAAGTTGCAATATATTCGGCATGTAAATCACGCGGTAAAATCTGGGTCGAAATTTCTTGTGCCTGTAAGCCCAGTTCTTCGCAAACAAAGGTTTCCACGCGCGGATCCACATTTGCAAACGTCCCCACTGCGCCGCTGATCTTACCAGCCTCAACGCCTCGGGCTGCATGTTCAAAGCGCTCAATATCGCGGTTGAGCTCAGAATACCAGCGCGCAAGTTTTAGCCCAAATGTCATCGGTTCGGCGTGCACGCCATGGGTTCTCCCCATCATTACGGTGTATTTGTACTTTTGCGCCTGCTTTGCCAGGGTGTCCTTAAAATCAGCTAAATCTTGGCGAATAAGTGCGTTTTGTTTTAAACGGTACCCCTGCGCCGTATCAACCACATCCGTGCTCGTAAGTCCGTAATGCACCCACTTCTTTTCTGCTCCCAAAGACTCAGAAACATCGCGCGTAAAGGCAATCACATCATGATGCGTAACCTGTTCAATCTCTGCAATTCGTGTTTCATCAAAAGTCGCGTTTTGTTCAATTTTTGCGACATCCGCGGCCGGGATTTTGCCTAACTTGCCCCATGCTTTAACAGCCGCAACTTCAACTTTTAGCCAGGAAGCATACTGATTATGCAAACTCCAGATTTTGCCCATTTCTTCACGTGTATAACGTTCTAACATTCGGATATTCCCCATTTCACGTTAAATCAGATTATCAAAAAATCTCCGTTTCTAACTATAGCACATAAAAATCGGATTTTCTATATTAAAGGTGGATTTGCACCTCTTTTTCCGATAGTTAGACTTCTTTTACGTATTTTTTAAAGGACCAATTCATTTATAATTCGTGTTTTACTTGATTTCTGATAAAAAGCTTGTTACACTTATTTGGTTGTTTAAAATAGATTAAGTCGGGGGTCTTTATTATGTCATCAATCGTAGTTGTAGGTAGCCAGTGGGGCGACGAAGGGAAAGGAAAAATCACAGACTTTTTAGGACATGAAGCTGCGTTAACCGTTCGTTTCTCCGGTGGTGACAATGCCGGACATTCAATCGTTTTTGAAGGTAAAAAATTCGCATTACAACTCATCCCATCAGGCATCTTTAATCGCAACGGTTTAAGTGTTATCGGCAACGGCGTAGTTGTGAATCCAAAGGCGTTGCACGACGAACTACATTATTTAAAAAGTAACGGTATTCCAACTGATAATTTGCGAATCTCTGATCGCGCGCAGGTAATCCTGCCCTATCATATTTTGTTGGATAAATTACAGGAAAAAGCCAAAGCAGCGGGTAAAATTGGCACAACGCATAAGGGGATCGGACCTGCCTATATGGATAAAGCCGAACGTATCGGTATTCGTATCTGTGACCTCCTCGATCGTGAAACCTTTGCTGCCAAATTAAAAGCTAACTTAGCAACTAAAAATCAACTTTTCACAAAATTATACGAAACTGCGCCCCTAAAATTTGAGGATATTTTCGAAACTTACTATCAATATGGGCAAGAAATAAAAGATCAGGTAACGGATACTTCTGTGTTAATTAACGAAGCCCTTGATCAGAATCAAAAAGTTCTTTTCGAAGGTTCACAAGGTGTCATGCTGGATTACGATCATGGAACCTATCCTTATGTCACTTCTTCCAATCCGATTGCTGGCGGCGCTGCTGTTGGCGCAGGGGTTGGACCCTGGCGTATCAATCAAGTTGTGGGCGCCTGCAAAGCCTATACCTCTCGGGTAGGAGACGGGCCTTTCCCAACTGAACAAGAGAATCAGACGGGTGATTTCATTCGTGAAGCTGGGCATGAATACGGCACCGTCACAGGGCGCCCTCGCCGTATCGGCTGGTTAGATACCGTTGTTTTACGGCATGCCACACGGGTTAGTGGCTTGACCAGTCTTTGCTTAAACTGCTTAGATGTTTTAACTGGCTTAGATCAAATCAAAGTTTGCACAGCTTATCAACTTAATGGAAAAACCATCTATCACTATCCAGCAGCCGAAAAAGATATTGAGGCCTGTGTGCCCGTTTACGAAGAGCTGCCTGGCTGGCAAGAAGATATTACCCATTGTCAAACCCTAGCTGATTTACCCGAAAATGCCCGTCATTACTTAGAACGGGTTTCAGAGCTTGTCGGCATTCCCCTGTCCACATTTTCGGTGGGTCCTGATCGTGAGCAAACGAATGTGCTCATCAACAGCTGGAACAGCTAATCATTGAATTTAGAAAGGAACCTGAACTATGCGTGTTTTTGATTATGAAGATGTTCAATTAATCCCTAACAAATGTATTATTGACAGCCGTTCTCAAGCAGATACAACAACGACTTTGGGTAAGTATACCTTTAAAATTCCCGTCGTTCCGGCTAACATGGCTACGGTCATTAACGAGGAACTCTCTGTTTGGTTGGCAAAAAATGGCTATTTCTACGTCATGCACCGTTTTGCTCCCGAAACGCGGTTAAGCTTTGTCAAAAAGATGCATGATCAAGACTTGATCGCATCAATTAGTGTTGGCGTCAAACCAGAAGAATTTCAGTTTGTTTCTGATTTAGCTGATCAGCAGCTCACCCCAGAATTTATAACTATTGATATTGCCCACGGGCATGCGAACAGTGTGATTAAAATGATTCACCACATCAAACAGCTCTTGCCAGAAACTTTCGTTATCGCTGGAAACGTTGGCACGCCCGAAGCCGTTCGTGAATTAGAAAACGCCGGTGCCGATGCCACAAAGGTAGGCATCGGTCCAGGGAAAGCCTGCATCACCAAGCTAAAAACAGGCTTTGGTACTGGTGGTTGGCAATTAGCCGCTATTCGCTGGTGCGCCAAAGCAGCTAGCAAACCAATTATTGCCGATGGGGGTATCCGCACCAATGGCGATATCGCGAAATCCGTACGCTTCGGTGCTACCATGGTCATGATTGGTTCGCTGTTAGCCGGTCATCAAGAATCACCTGGCAATATGATCACCATTGACGGAAAAAATTATAAGCAATATTACGGTTCAGCTTCCGAAACCCAGAAAGGCCAACATAAAAACGTTGAAGGCCGTCAAATGCTAGTGCCATATCGCGGCCACATTCAAGACACTCTGGAAGAGATGCATCAGGATTTACAATCAGCGGTTTCTTATGCCGGTGGTAAAACCCTGAATGCCATTCGCAAAGTCGATTACGTCATTTTACATGGTGTGAATGATTTCAATTAATTTAACCGTTTGTAAAAGCTCGGCTCGTAACTAAATAAAAGAACAAAAAAATGTTTCAGGGTAAAATTACCTTGAAACATTTTTTAAATTCTCACACCATATTGTTTTCCGAACTTAGTTTGCCGAAGCAACATCCTTTGTAAAAATCGTCGTTGCCAGTAGAAATCATTTCCAATATTTTTTAATCCGGAGACGCCAGGTTTTAGTCGTGTCCTCCAGATTCCCCAATCGTAATTCCTGGCTGGTAGCATTAATGACACCGCCAATCATAATCACGAGAGCCGAAAAGTCCAGCCAAAACATCAGTGCAATGAACGTCCCTAAAGTCTTATAACTGTTAACCGAGTGCGCAAAATATCGCAAATAGGCTGTAAAGAACTGGGAGACCCCCATCAAACCAATCGTTGCCGTGGCCGCCCCTACAAGCACATATTTAAACTTAATCCGGGCATTAGGCACGACATAGTACAAAATAGCTAAACTCAGAAAGATAACAATCAATGCCGAAGGGAGTTTCACATTACCGACCACATGAAACCAACTGTGTGGCAGGTTTAAAATCGGCGTTAAATAAGCAATAATCGTTTGCCCAAAACTGAAAAAAAACATCATTAGGCTAATCAGTAACGCAAAAAACACCGTAAATAAAAAGGAAACCACCCGATTAATGATCGGATTTTGAAATTTTGCCACCCCATAGGCACGATTAATGGAACGTTGAAATGCGGCGACTGCTTGACTGGCGGACCAGAGCATTAAAATTGCACCAAACGACATCAATTCACCGTTCCCCTTTTCCAGAAAGTCCTTTACGATTGGCTGACTAATCTGATAAATTGTGCTAGGCACCACGGTTTCAATGTATTCCAGGACCGTTGTGACATCAATGTGAAATAACGGCAGCAGATTTCCGATAAAGATAATCGCCGGAAACATTGCCAGCAACGTATAAAAAGCCAGGACAATGGCATTATTAGCGGCATCGGCACGGTTAAAACGCAACATAAAACCCTGCCAGAACGTCCGCCACTTATGACCAAACTTCTTTAAAGTCATCTCTAAAATACCTCATTTTTATTTGACTTTAAATAGTATACAACACTTCACTGTTATGCGAACCAGTTAATTCAGGCTCCTTATCAAAAATAAGCCCTGTTAAGCTGGCGTGTGATTTGCACTATCTCTAATCAAAAGCGCCAGTAAGATACCAATAAGTGCGACCACAAACGACGTTATAAATACAGTTTGATAACCCATTTTGGCAGCCAAATCACTTGGCGTTCCTTGCGCAATGTGTTGCTGAGTCACGGCAGTTAAGATAATGGTTGCTAGTGCCACTCCCAGTGAACCCAAAATCTGCCTAACCGTGGTAATCGATAATCACTGCTGTTCCATGGGCAATCAGGTGGTTTGGCAAAGCGTTGGCACCCAAGGTTGTCGCCGGCATCATAACAAAGGCATTGCCGCCTTCGATGAGCATGGCTAACAGGATCATCAAAGCCAAATTCAAATGGCTGGTAAATAAAGCTAAAATCCCCCAGCCAGCCGTGATCATTCCCATCCCTAAAAGTAACACCCGTTTAAAGCCAATCTTATCTGCCAGTTTACCGGTGAGGGGATTCAGCAGACTTAACAAGGCAGCTCCCGGCACTAAGGCCATTCCAGAAGCAAATGGTGAGAGGCGGAGCACACCTTGGTAATACAACGGAAAAATAATGGTCGTCACAATCAGTGCAATATAAGAAAAACCCGTTAATAAGACCGCCAAATCATAATTAAAGCTTTTTAGGACGCGTAAGTCCAGCATGGGTACCGAAAGATGAAATTGACGATACACAAAATAACCTAGAAAAACAAAACTAATCCCTAAGATTCCGAATTGCAATTCCCAATTCACATGTGCTTTTCCAACTTGATTAATAACCATGAGTAACCCAATTAATCCTAAAGAACTAAGAACGGAAAGCCAATCCAGATGGGAAGCTTGTAACGGCATCACACTTGAAATAAATTTGACTGATAACCCTAGAATTAACGTTATGACGAAAGCAAAGACCACAAAAAGCCCCTGCCACGTGGTAAATTTTAAAACAATACCGGAAATAATCGGGCCCACTGCTAATGCAGATCCCATGACTAAACCAGCAATTCCCATTGTCGCGCCCCGTTTTTTGCTCGGCGTAATGGTCAGCATCACGCTTTGATAGGCCGGAAATAAAATTCCGACGCCGATCGCTTCCAACACGCGTCCTCCCATCATTACCGGAAAGTTCGGTGCCCACAGAATAACGAGTGTTCCGAGATCAAACACCACTAAAATTCCTTGGAAGAGCCGTTTAAAAGGGACATTATTCAATAGCCACGGACTAATCGGCATCATAAGACACATGACAAGCATAAATCCCGTTGTTAGCCACTGAATCGTTGGTGCCGTCACGCCAAAATAGCGCATCAAAGTCGGATAGGCGGTTGACAAAGAAGATTGACTAATTGACATGGTAAAAGCTCCTGCCAGCAGTACGGCAATGAACCAGGTTCGCCGCCAATGATCTCGTTTAAATAAAAGTGTTTGTTTTTCCATACATACTCCTCCCAATCTTTGCCAAATTAGAATCGTTTTAAATCAAGTTTATTGTATTTCACAATTTAATCGTTGTAAACTACGCTTGACAGTGAAGATAAATTCTGCGAATAATAGTTGAAGTAATCTCAGAAAAGTGATTAAATTAATGTACTTACAAAATGAAAGAAGGACTATTTATGGCAACAAGCGAAGTCGATGAGGCTTTCTCAGATTTACAACAACGTCACATTCGGATAACTCCTCAGCGACGGACAATTTTGACATATTTAGTTACCCACCATAACCACCCCACCGTTGAAACAATTCACGAAGCCCTTAAACAAAAAACGCCCAATATGAGTTTAGCGACGATTTACAACACCGTAAAACTTTTCGTGGATCTGGGCATTGTGATTGAATTGGCAAGTGGCGAAGATGGTGTCCATTATGATTATTACAGCAAGCCCCATTACCATGTAATCTGTACTAATTGTGGTCGCATTGCGGATGTCTTTGACGATCACTTTTTACAAGATGCGCATCAAATGGAAACTACCACGGCAAAGCAAACCGGTTATGAAGTCACCGGGAATCTGTTTGAGATCTACGGCTTATGTCCAGACTGTCAAAAAAAGCTTAAACAGGCCAATCGTTCGTAAGATGCAAAAAGGGATTAAAAGTCAGCTTTAATTCTAATGACCAGGTGACCTTTAGCTCGTGTGATTAGCACATTTGATGCCTCGAAATCAGGCTTTTCGGCCGTCACAACCCTTTACATTTACAAACACCTAAAAAACGGAACCGCAACAATTCTGATATTGTCGCGGTTCCGTTTTTAAGTTTCTTTACTTAACTTATTTGACTTGGGCAGCCGTCATAATGGCAACTTTATAAACGTCTTCTTCGCTCGCACCACGAGAAAGGTCTGATACGGGGGCATTCAAGCCTTGCAAGATCGGTCCAATAGCTTCAAAATGGCCTAAACGCTGGGCAATTTTGTAACCAATGTTTCCGGACTGCAGTTCTGGGAAAACAAATAACGTCGCATGACCAGCAACCTTTGAATCAGGCGCTTTGCTGGCACCGACATCAGGCACAAACGCAGCGTCAAACTGGAGTTCTCCATCGATTTCTAGCTGGGGTGCTTTTTCTTGAGCTAGTTTGGTAGCTTCTTGAACTTTGGTTACCATTTCACCCTTAGCAGATCCTTTCGTAGAAAAACTGAGCATCGCAACCTTTGGATCAATATCAAAAATTTCGGCTGTATGGGCACTTTCAACCGCAATTTCTGCCAGTGTTGCGGCATCTGGATCGATATTAATCGCGGTATCAGCGAACACATAGCGCTCGTGATTGCGCTGCATAACAAACGCCCCGCTAATTCGTTTAACCCCTGGTTTGGTTTTGATAATTTGCAGTGCAGGTCGGACCGTATCACCAGTAGGATGAACTGCTCCTGAAACCATCGCATCTGCCTCATGCATATAAACCAGCATGGTCCCGAAGTAATTCACATCGGTCAACATTTGCTGAACCTCTTCACGCGTATTCTTCCCCTCTCGGCGTTTGGCTAAAGCATCCACCATCGCTGCTTTTTGGGCCTGAGGATAGGACTGCGGATCAATTATTTTTACTCCGGTTAGAGCCACATCATCTTGCTGCGCATTAGCCTTAATTGTGGGGACATCGCCAAGCAAAATGGGTTGAACCAAACCATCTTGTGCCAAACGCGCGGCAGCAGCATAAATGCGTGCGTCTTCGCCCTCCGGAAAAACAACACTACGTTGCTGACTCTTAATTTTACGTTTTAAACTTTCAAATAAATCCACTGTGATAACCCCTTTCACAAAAACCTGACTTGTCTGTTTTTAAGCTTCGCCTTTGAAGCGTTCAACTTCCCGAGCAATCGCCAATTCCTCGTTCGTTGGCACAACCAAAACTTTGACTTTCGAATCTGGTGCACTAATGTCACATAATTCACCTTGGACCTGATTTTTCTCTTCGTCGATTTTTACCCCGAAGTAATCAAGTGCATTGGCAATGAGACGGCGAACCGAGATGCCACTTTCTCCGATTCCCGCTGTAAAGACCAGCGCATCCACACCACGCATCTCAGCGATATAAGCGCCCACATATTTAACGATGTTATTCACAAAAATTTCCACAGCAAGCTGGGCACGGATACTTTCATGCCGAGCTTCCAAAACATCACGCATATCGGACGAAATACCAGAAATCCCTAACAGACCAGACTTCGTGTTCAAGATCTTGATCATTTCAGAAAACTTCGTGATATGCAGTTTCTCCATCAAGAAGTTAACCAGTGAAACGTCAATATCTCCGGAGCGCGTGGCCATCGTAATTCCCGAAACCGGTGTGAAGCCCATGGATGTATCGTAGGATTTGCCATGTAAAATCGCATCAATTGAGGAGCCAGCACCGAGATGTAAGGTAATCAATTTTAAAGAATCTAACGGTTTGCCTAACAATTTGGCGGCATCTTGCGCCACGGATTGGTGACTAGTTCCATGGGCACCGTATTTACGTGCGCCATACTTTTGATAATATTCATAAGGAATACTGTATAAGTAATTTTTTGGTGGCAGAGTCTCATGAAATGAGGTATCAAAAACCGCTACACTCAACACATTGGGCAAGACATCTTGCATTGCTCTAATGCCCATCACATTGGCCGGATTATGCAAAGGGGCATACTCGGAAAGACTTTCAATTTGTTTAATGACTTTGTCCGTGATACGCACGGAACCCTTAAAGATCTCACCGCCTGCAACGACGCGGTGCCCAATACCCGTAATTTCATCGTAACTTTTAATGATTTTCAAATCAATTAACGCATCTAGTACCATATTGACAGCTACTTCATGGTCTTTTACCGGGCGTTCAATCCGCATATTTTGTTCATTTCCATACATGATGGTAAATGACGAACCGTCAATTCCAATGCGGTCCACTTGTCCGCTTGCCAGAACCTTTTCACTTGGCATTTCAAAAAGTTTGAATTTAAACGATGAACTTCCAGCATTGATTGAAATTGTTTTTCCCATACTTTACCCCACTCGCATTCTCTTATGTCTTTGTCAAACAAGATTCATTCTATAGTGATTCAGTTTTACTCTACAGCGTTCTGATCAAATACTCAATAGCTATTCACATAAATTATACCTTATTGTTTCGAACAATAAAACCATATATATAAATTTAGTTCTGCTTCAAGAACTGGCCTATAAAAAAAGAGAACTATTTTGTAAGTATTCTTACAAAATAGTTCCCTAAATAAATCAAATTATTTATTTGTTAATTTGCTAGCTGCAGCTTCGTCAAGAATCACCGTAACGTTGCCATGACCTTGCAGGATACTAGCCGGTAAATCAGGGGTGTTTGGTCCCTCAATCATCCCTTTAATCGCGTCTGCTTTGTCCTCTCCGTATGCTTCCAAAAGGATGTGTTTGGATTGCATAATTGAAGCTAAGCCCATAGATAAAGCTTCTTTAGGCACATCTTCTTCATGTTCAAAGAAACGCGCATTAGCATCAATCGTGGACTGGGTCAACGCAACTCGATGTGTTTTTGAGTCTTGCGGTGTCCCCGGCTCGTTAAAGCCAATGTGACCATTACGACCAATCCCCAAAATTTGTAAATCAATTGGATTATCGGCAATTATTTTGTCGTAACGTTTAGCTTCTGCTTCAAGATCCTCAGCCAACCCATTAGGCAAGTAAGATTGTTTAAAAGGTTTTTGATTAAATAAATTTTTGTGCATGAAATAATTGTAGCTTTGTTCATTGTCAGCTGCCAAGCCCACATATTCATCTAGGTTGATGGAAATAGAATCGGAAAAATCCAGATCACTCGCCACAATTTCTTGATACGTTGTGATGGGGGTACTTCCAGTTGCCAAGCCGAAAACGTGTGCGCCGTTTTTCTTGGCTTCAGCAAAAAGTTTATAACCTTCGTGGCCGCCCTCAACTGCATTTTTAACAATAATAATATTCATGATGACACTCCTATCTTTTTAAATTGAATAAACATTTGCGCCATTAAACGCCCTTTTATTGGTATAGCCCAATTATATAATCTCTTGGGTTAAAATGCAAGGGGTATAGACCAAAAAAAGCAAGGAATAAAAGTTGCCGAAAAATAAGTTTGTGGCTATACTGAAAGTATATTGTGAATACAGGGGTGCTGGATCAAATCCGGCTGAGATAAAACTAATGGTTTTGGACCCTCGAACCTGATATGGATAATGCCAGCGCAGGAAGTTTCAGATAACAATTCATTCCCTATCGCAGTCTACACTGCAGATAGTGATTGATTAAATGTGTCTTCCAAGCTGGCAAGTTGTTGCCAGCTTTTTTATTTGAGAAAGGACGAATTTAAATGAATACAAGTGTTGCTATTCAAGTTTTACCAATGTTAGAAGACGACCGCAAAGTTGTCGCCGTTGTGGACAAAGCCATTGCTTACATTCAATCTACCGGTGTAACTTACGACGTTGGCGCTTTCGAAACAACAATTGAAGGCGATTATGACCAATTGATGGAAATTGTGAAGAACATTACCAAAATTGCAGCTGATGCGGGGGCTGCTCAAGTAATGACCTACGTCAAAATCGACTACAAATCAGAAGGCCAGGTCTTAGGTATTCATGAAAAAACAGACAAATATCAGCATTAACTTCTTACCGTTACTGGTTATTTTTGCCCTGTTAGTAATTTGGCAATTAATCAGTACCTTTCAAATTGTGCCAACATATCTGCTTCCATCGCCGCTCAGCGTGGTCACCGCATTCGTAGTCGATTTTAAGACGCTTATTGCTAACGCAGGGGTGACATTGCTTGAAGCCTTTTGGGGACTTGTCATTGGTGTCTGTGGTGGTGTGGTGATTGCCACTATTATGGATTTATTTGATCCCCTTTACAAGGCCGTTTATCCCTTACTTGTCATCAGTCAAACGGTCCCTGCCGTGGCGATAGCCCCCCTTTTGATTCTCTGGTTTGGCTATGGCATGCTGCCTAAGATCGTGCTGATTACAGTCACAACTTTTTTCCCAGTAGCGGTCGCCATGTTGACAGGCTTCCGATCTACCGATCCTGATTTGCTCCGCCTGATGAGAACCATGGGCGCCACTAAATGGAAATTGTACTACTATGTCAAATTTCCGAATTCACTAAATCACTTTTTTTCCAGTTTAAAGATTTCAGTTTCTTACGCGATTGTAAGTGCGGTTATCTCAGAATGGGTTGGCGGTTTTAGCGGATTAGGGGTTTACATGACCCGCGTGATGAAAGCTTATGCCTACGACAAAATGTTCGCGGTAATTTTTTTAATTTCCGGCTTAAGCTTGCTTTTAATCTGGCTAGTCACCCTTATTCAACACAAATTGATGCCTTGGGAGGCAAATTGACAATGACTTCAGCTAAACGATTTCTTATTCTAGGAAGTGCCTTGTTATTCGGGCTTTTAGGGCTTAGCGGCTGCACTTCCCAATCAAATAAAGCGGCGACTAAAACGATTACGGTGGTCCTCGATTGGACCCCCAACACAAACCATACAGGGATGTATGTGGCTAAACAAAAGGGCTACTACAAAAAATATCATCTCAACGTCAAATTTGTGCAACCCCCAAAAGACGGTGCTGAACAGTTGGTTGCTAGTGGCAAGGCGCAAATTGGCATCTCTGCACAAGACACCTTCGCCGGCGCAATTGCTCGCAGGGAGCCATTACCTATCACCACCATTGCCGGTATCATTCAACATAATACTTCCGGAATTATGTCACGAAAACAAGATGGGATTACCTCGCCTAAAAAAATGATGGGCACCAAATACGCCACTTGGGATTTACCCATTGAACAAGCTACAATCAAACAGGTTGTCACCGATGATGGCGGTCAATACAGTAAAGTCAAGAAAGTTCCTAATAACAGTACAGACGAGGTCGCCACTTTAAAGGCTAAACAGGCCGATACAATTTGGGTCTTTTATGGCTGGGCTGGTGAAAATGCCCGGATCAAAAACTTTCCGATCAATTATTTTTCTTTCCGCTCTTTGAACAAGGTTTTTGACTATTACACGCCGACTATCATTGGTAACAACACATTTTTACAGAAACATCCTAAGCTTGCCAAGGCATTTATGAAGGCTACTGCCCAGGGATACCAGTATGCCAGCAAGCATCCCCACCGAGCAGCTAATATTTTGATGAATCAAGTCCCGGAACTTAAAAGTAACCGTAAATTAGTGTATGCCAGTCAAAATTACTTGTCGAACCAGTATGCGTTAGGCAGCAATCAGTGGGGAAAAATCAACGCCCAACGCTGGAATCGATTCTACAGTTGGCTAAATAAAAATCACTTAGTTTCGACAAAGTTAAAGAAAAATCAAGGTTTTACAAATCGATATTTACCTAAATGAGGTCTTTAAATGTCACTTTTACAAACACAGCATCTGGCTAAAAACTATGCTGATCAACAAATCTTAACCGATATCAATATTCACTTAAATGAAGGCGAACTGGTGAGCATTTTAGGTGTCAGTGGGGTTGGTAAAACGACTCTGTTTAATTTGATTGCCGGGCTGCTCTCTCCTGAGGCGGGTGACGTTATGTTGGCCGGCCAAAAAATTACCAACGTGCCGGGAAAAGTCAGTTATATGCTCCAAAAAGATTTACTGCTTCCTTACCGAACCATCATGGGAAACGTGATTTTACCAGCGTTGATGCGTGGTGTGCCTAAGAAAAAGGCTGAGGCTCAAGCAGCTCCCCTCTTTTCTGTGTTTGGTTTAGCAGGGACAGAAAAGGTTTACCCGAAATCTTTGTCAGGCGGCATGCGTCAACGGGCGGCTTTGCTGCGGACCTACATGTTCTCAAAGCCAGTAACCCTTTTGGACGAACCATTTAGTGCCTTAGACGAAATTACGAAACATCAGGTTCACAGTTGGTACTTAGATCTGATGGCTAAAATTAACCTCTCAACTTTGTTAATTACGCACGATGTAGACGAGGCCATTTTGCTTTCAAACCGAATTTATATCTTAAACGGTAAACCGGCGACCGTCACTAAAGAAATCGAAATTGACGCCCGGCTCAAACAGAAAACTGATTTTGAACTGAGTCCTGAATTTCTTCAATACAAACGCCAAATCATTAATTTGCTTTAATATAACCTAAAACCTTTGCTTTCACTAAGGTTTTAGGTTATATTTTACATGAGATAGTTAATTCTAATGAACTCGTTTCGCTTCATCTTATTCTAATCAAAGGCCCGCGAGTATCTTGGAATATGCATACCTATTCAAAGGAGCTGTTAAGTATGGCAAATGAAATTGTGTTTTTTAATCCAGGTGATTCGCTGGGGAATTTTCACGACTACAATGAAGCTGTTCGCAGTGGTCAGCTATTTAAACATAAGGACCAAACGCCACATGAACTAGTCATTGCCACTGATCCAAAAAACGATGAAGAGTACGTTATTTTCTATGCTAAGGACGCGATTGACCCTTCGAATAAGCAGCACACCAGTACTCAATACCACGTTTCCAAACACCTTTAATTATCGTCATTCTTGAGCAAAGGAGGACCCGCAATGACTTTTGCAGACCAGCTGATTAAACAGCGTAAGAAAGCCGGCTATACCAGAAATGCTTTGGCAAAAGAACTCAATATCTCGCCAGATCTTGTAACCGAATGGGAACATGGCGAAACAGAGCCTGGTATCGATGACCTGCGCCAACTGCATGCCATTTACGAAATAAGCTTAGATGAACTTATTTTAAATACTTCACCAAATAAAGCAGTTAGCCCTTCCCGCTGGTTGTCTCAAATTGATAAAGCTTTAAAGGGTCTACACTTTCTGGTATTGGTGAATAACTGATACCAGTTTTTATTTTGAAAAAAAAAAGGACATTTGCCCTCTTTGTGTTACGATTTAATCGCCTAATAAAATCGAAAAGAGGAAAAACAAATGTCCCTAACTAATTCTATCCTAAGCCTATTCGAAATAACAGACCCTAATTTAACTGTAACTGAGATTACTAAGGAACATTATCCCAATGGGCAACACGTTCATGTCGTTCACGCTATCCTTTCCTATCAACTTTTAAAATGTCCTCATTGTGGCCATAAATCTCTAATCAAAAATGGAACTCACATTGGCCATCTAAGATTGGGAACCTTATCAGGTGGACGTTATGAGATGCAGCTAAAACGACAAAGATATCAATGTAAACGGTGTTTAAAAACCTGTGGTGCTCAAACTAACCTCGTTAAACGTAATGAAACTTTTACGCATAATGTGAAACATCAAGTAATTGTTCTGGCTCGGGATATGCTGACCAGTAAAGAAATCGCTAAGATTTGTGGGATTTCACCAAGTAGTGTTCAACGCATTTTAAATGCGAATATTCACTTAGCTTATCGTGTTAAAACACTCCCCCAAAATCTTTGTTTTGATGAATTCCGTTCCTGTAATCATCTAATGTCCTTTAACTGTTGCGATGCCGTTAGTCATCGCCGCATTGTGATTCTGGGTCTCTGTCAAATTGTATTGGTGGAGATTTTTGAAAAGCATGTTCACTTCGGTGAATGTGCTTTTTTTGTTTACGCATAAATTAAACTGATACGAATGAAAAAGTTATGAATATTTTGAAAACCAAAACAGCTACGCTTTAACACCTTAATTTTACGATTTAGTCCTTCAATAGGACCGTTGGAATACGGATAACGACAACTATTGAGAACAGCAGGACCATTCTTTATTAAAGTTGAGATAGTAATATCCATTTGGTTGCCAGCCGCCTTGTAGTTGGCAATCAAGGTTTTAAATCCAACCGCATCTTTTTGTTGAATGGCTGTTAGAATTCCTTGATAGGTTTGATACACAGTTTTAAATTCTGGAAATTCATCTAAGGCTAGGTCAATGGCGTTCTGTTGGGTCATGTATTCGTTGATACCGTGTAAATAGATAAGTTTAGTATCATTGACCTTTTCTTCTGCCAAATGGAACAAACGCCATTGAGATTTTAGAATGCGATAAACTCGGGAATGCTTATCTTGAAAAGTATGGATCACACGTGTACGTTCGTTATCCAGTGCCCGACCGGCAAGTTGAATAATGTGGAAACGGTCAATGATGGTTATTGCCTTAGGAAATAACCGATGAATAAAGCCAGCATACTCAGCATTCATATCAACGGTGATTGTTTGAACTTTCATACGTTCTTGAACTGAATAGCGAGCTTCAAAGTAATCAATGATATCCTTACTAAGGCGATCCTTAAGAATCACAATGCGGCGATGACTAACGGCATCGCAACAGTTAAAGGACATTAGATGATTACAGGAACGGAATTCATCAAAACAAAGATTTTGGGGGAGTGTTTTAACACGATAAGCTAAGTGAATATTCGCATTTAAAATGCGTTGAACACTACTTGGTGAAATCCCACAAATCTTAGCGATTTCTTTACTGGTCAGCATATCCCGAGCCAGAACAATTACTTGATGTTTCACATTATGCGTAAAAGTTTCATTACGTTTAACGAGGTTAGTTTGAGCACCACAGGTTTTTAAACACCGTTTACATTGATATCTTTGTCGTTTTAGCTGCATCTCATAACGTCCACCTGATAAGGTTCCCAATCTTAGATGGCCAATGTGAGTTCCATTTTTGATTAGAGATTTATGGCCACAATGAGGACATTTTAAAAGTTGATAGGAAAGGATAGCGTGAACGACATGAACGTGTTGCCCATTGGGATAATGTTCCTTAGTAATCTCAGTTACAGTTAAATTAGGGTCTGTTATTTCGAATAGGCTTAGGATAGAATTAGTTAGGGACATTTGTTTTTCCTCTTTTCGATTTTATTTGGCGATTAAATCGTAACACAAAGAGGGCAAATGTCCTTTTTTTTTTCAAAATAAAAACTGGTATCAGTTATTCACCAATACCAGAAAGTGTAGACCCGTGATTCTTAAGGATCGCCTTAGTAAGGATATCATTGATTACTTTGAAGCTCGCTATTCAGTTCAAGAACGTATGAAAGTTCAAACAATCACCGTTGATATGAATGCTGAGTATGCTGGCTTTATTCATCGGTTATTTCCTAAGGCAATAACCATCATTGACCGTTTCCACATTATTCAACTTGCCGGTCGGGCACTGGATAACGAACGTACACGTGTGATCCATACTTTTCAAGATAAGCATTCCCGAGTTTATCGCATTCTAAAATCTCAATGGCGTTTGTTCCATTTGGCAGAAGAAAAGGTCAATGATACTAAACTTATCTATTTACACGGTATCAACGAATACATGACCCAACAGAACGCCATTGACCTAGCCTTAGATGAATTTCCAGAATTTAAAACTGTGTATCAAACCTATCAAGGAATTCTAACAGCCATTCAACAAAAAGATGCGGTTGGATTTAAAACCTTGATTGCCAACTACAAGGCGGCTGGCAACCAAATGGATATTACTATCTCAACTTTAATAAAGAATGGTCCTGCTGTTCTCAATAGTTGTCGTTATCCGTATTCCAACGGTCCTATTGAAGGACTAAATCGTAAAATTAAGGTGTTAAAGCGTAGCTGTTTTGGTTTTCAAAATATTCATAACTTTTTCATTCGTATCAGTTTAATTTATGCGTAAACAAAAAAAGCACATTCACCGAAGTGAACATGCTTTTCAAAAATCTCCACCAATACAATTTGACAGAGACCCGCTTTAAAACGAAAGTAAACAAAAAGATCGAACGTCTTCTGACCCTCGATCTTTTTTATTGTCGATTTAGCTTAATGTTCTTTAGTAAACATCAACATTAGCCCCAAATTCGGCTTCTAAATCTTCTAATAATGTTTTTTTGTCTGTTTTAGATTCTTTTTCAGAACACTTAATAACTCAAAACCTCACTTTGCTGAATGTCCGTTTGTCAGTCAGTCGTGAACTGTTTTACTGTTTTTGGACATTAACAGCTTGTGGGCCGCGGTCGCTATCTTCAACATCGAAAGTAACGGATTGGTTTTCTTCCAATGTCTTGAAACCGTCGCCTTGGATGGCTGAGAAATGTACAAACACATCGTCGCCATTTTCACGATTGATGAAACCAAATCCCTTATCTGGGTTAAACCATTTAACTGTACCTTTTTCCATAATTCTAAAATCCTCCAAGCGTAGTACGCTAATTAATTTGTATCCCACAGCTAATTACGAAAGGAGTTTTTGCCTTTAATAATAACTAATAAAACACATTAACATAATCTTACCAGTATCCTTTCCGCAGCACAAATAATATGCTTCACGAATTTTTTGGGGCAAAACTTTAAAGGCTATTGTTTTGCAAGTACGAACTAGGTATGATGAATAAGGGAAGTGAGGTTATCATGAATGCTTTTTTTACATTTTTAATCACGATCTGTATTTTCGCCTTTATTTTAATCGGGTTCGTCACCCTCTATCAAAAAATTACGCATAAAACACTTTTTCATTTTTCAAAATTACGCATAAAAAGAACCTTGCTAAGCAGTTTGCTCGTTTTTTGTGTCGCTATATTTGGTTATGCGAGTACTGATCCGCAACCTTTAGCGGCAGCACCTCCTGCCAAAACCATCTATAAAGTAGATGTGATTGGCAAAAAAGAATTAACTGCCGCCAAGCTAAAAGCCTATCAATTGGCAAAAACTTCATCTAAAGTATCTTCACAGGCAGAATCGGTGAAAAAGCTTGCCGTAAAATCGAGTTCAGCTAGTGAGTCACGGTTCGAATCTGTCGCCACGGCATCGTCGAAATCTGCTTCGCGGGCTTCCGCTTCTAAAGAGACACACGCGGCATCAGAAAGTAAACAGCATAAGCAAGCTTCGCAAAGTGCAGCACAAGCTCGTTCTCAAGCCGCTAGCAGCCGGCACAACGGCTCTTCTGCTACAACTACTCAGGCCAGCCACACCACCTCACAAGGCAATTTAAACACTGCTAAGCAAAGTAAAATTGTGGGCAATAAGAACTCTCATATCTATCATGTTCCTGGGCAAGCCGGCTATCACATGAACGCCAAGAATGCCGTTTATTTCCAAACGGAAGCACAAGCACAGTCCTCCGGATACCGCAAAGCCAAAAGATAAGCGAGGAAACCTAACATATGTTTATTGGAATTATATTTTTAATCATTGCTCTTTTCGCAATTGTTGTGGCTTTCAGGCAGCGTAAAGACCGCATTTGGTTTGTTTTGTTAGCAGTTATCACGTTGCTGCTTAGTTGGAACCAAGCAGGTAGTTATGCCCGCCATAAAGCGTTTCGTCAGGAAGACCGAACGTCGACAAAAGTTGTCACCAAGGTAAACTCCAGCGCTAAAAAATTAGCAACCTCTTTAGAAGCCAAAAATAGCAGTTTGGAAAAAAGCTTAACTGCTAAATCAGCTTCATTAAAGAAAAAGGCCGGTAAGCTGCATCTTTCCATTGCGAAGGACCAGTCAAATGCAGCCAAGACAAGCAGTCAGACTCCCCAAACGAAAGCTACCACAGCGACACTCGCTGCTAAAAATTACACGGGCCAACAAACCATCGTGCTTAATCAGAATAACCCGAATTTTTCAGCCAGCGATCTTTCAACGGCGAAGGGCGCTTGGCAATCATATGGCAACCTTGACCACTATAACCGAGTTTCTGCAGCTAACGCCCTGCTCAATAAAAGCCTGATGCCCACTGAAGAACGCGAATCACTCGATGTCGACCCAACTGGTTGGCACAATAAAAAGACTAGCAACGGGTGGTTATATAATCGCTGCCATCTCATTGGCTATCAACTAACGGGGCAAAATAATAATGCTAAAAACCTCATGACCGGGACCCGCTCCTTGAACGATCCAGAAATGACAACTTACGAAAATAAGGTGGCGGCCTATCTTAAAGCAAGTAAGCAGCATTACGTACGTTATCGGGTGACACCTGTCTTTCGAGGAACAGAATTAGTTGCTCGTGGAATCCATATGGAGGGCCAGTCAGTAGGTAGTAACGCCATACACTTTAATGTGTATATCTTTAATGTTGAAACCGGCTATACCATTAATTATCAAACTGGAACAAGTACAAAGAAGTGAGTGAACTTATGAAAATTGTCTTTCACATTGACGAATTGGCAAAGTGGCAATCTGCCTTGGCAAATATCAAAAACGCCTTAACCTACGCGCAGACGACTTCAACTGATTTAAAAATGGCTGTGGTTGTAAATGGGCCTGCTATTACTGGATATACTGACTCAGAGATTCGATCGTTTATTGAAACGCACGCGAGCGTGGCTTTTCATGCTTGCCAGAATGCTATGCAGGGTCATCAAATCAAAGCGACTCAGTTGCCGAGTGGTGTGACGGTGATGCCGGCGGGAATTATTGATCTTGCGCAGTTACAGGATCAGGGATTTCGTTATGTGAAGCCATAAAGTGGGCAGTGGGCTAATCAATACGTTAAGAAAAGGCCCCAGAAGCGTGATGGAAGCGGGATCGCAATCCCGCAGGAATCGTGCTTCTGGGGCCTTTTCTGTATTGATTAGCCGTCCTCAAACTTACCGGAAAAAGGAAAAAAGCGAGCAACATTACCCGAAGGCGCTTCTTGTAAGCTTGCATGAAATGAAACTTTCCCTTTTCATTTTGAGATCGTGGTATGATAGATATCATGATCTCAAATGAAAGGCGAATTTTTATGGAAGAGAATCGATTTACACAAGATGCACACGTTTCAAAAAAAATAATTTTAGCCATTGTGGGTACCGGCATGATGTCGTTTTGCGGCGTACTCCTAGAAACTTCGATGAACGTTACTTTTCCGACACTTATGCGCCAATTCGGCGTTTCAGTCTCTAACGTTCAATGGATTACGTCAGGGTACCTCCTCATTGCGGCACTGGTTATGGCTTTAGCCTCCTATATTCATAAGCGTTTTTACTTGAAAACAATTTATACTGTTTCGGTAATTCTTTTCATTTTGGGTCTCTTATTATGTGTTTTTGCAAATAGTTTCCCGACTTTATTAGCTGGACGCTTAATTGGTGGTGTGGCAACAGGGTTAACGACCCCGCTAATGTTTAGCATCATTAATCACGACATTCCCATCCAAAAATTAGGGCAATACACCGCAATTGGAGCAATTATTATTTCCATGGCCCCTACTATTGGACCGACATACGGCGGACTTGTCTCCTATTACTTTGGCTGGCGGCTAATTTTCTGGATTGTCCTACCAATTGCCGTAATTGCAGCCATAATTGGCATATTAAATATCAAACAAAATCGTGCTACTCAACACCCCAAGCTTGATCTTTTGGGTTTTGCTTGGATTGCTGCCATGTTTATTTTAATTGCTTTAGCTTTCAACGAAGCTTCTACACATGGCTGGAATAGCACTGGTTTTTGGCTGATGTTAGTTACCGGTTTATTGGCGGGGGGCTTATACACCTGGCATGCCCTGCACGTGCAATTTCCACTAATTAATATTAAAATATTTACGTATCGTCCGTTTGTTTTTAGTTTTATTGCGTACGCTCTCTGTCAGTTAGTAAACTTAGGTATGAGTTTCTTATTGCCAAACTTCGGACAGTTGGTCATTGGTGCAAATTCACTTTTAGCCGGCTTTCTACTTCTGCCTGGAAGCATTTTACGAATTTTCATCATGCCATGGGGTGGTAATTTATTAGATCGCAAGGGACCATCATTACCAATCTTATCGGGAATTACGGCTATCCTGATTTCGGGAGTTCTGTTTTTAAGTTTCCTATCTAGTTTGACAATTCCGCTAATGACCTTCTTCTACGTTTTCTTTAGTGTTGGTTTCTCACTGACGTACAGTAATACCCTGGCCAACGGCATGAAACAGCTGCCTTTGCGTCTCAAAGATGACGGTAATGCAGCGTTTAACGCTATCCAGCAATATTCTGGCTCAATTGGAACCTCGCTAATGGCAACATTGATCGCCATCAGCCAAATGCATCCTGACGGCTTGTCTACCAAGGCCGCTATTGCCCGAGGGAGTTCCCATGATTTTGTTTTGCTCATAATCATGTCCGTTGCCATGTTACTTGTGCAAGCATGGAATTTTCACATTCAAAAACAAACTACAAATTAATATATTTTCTAAAAGGCTGTCGAAAAGCATATTTCCGCAGCCTTTTTGCGTCTATTAAGACTTAATTCATCACGACTTTAATCTAAAAAGAGGAGCTAGCTTTATGCCATCAGATACAAAACAATTAAATACACCTATTTCTACGCCAACAATTCTAGCCATTTGGGGAACCGGCATCCTGTCTTTTTGTGGAATTTTACTTGAAACCGCAATGAATGTGACTTTTCCCACCCTAATGCGCGTTTTTGGTGTTTCCATTTCAGCTGTTCAGTGGATTACTTCTGGCTACCTCCTGATTGCCTCGTTAGTCATGCTCCTGGCCTCTTATTTACATAAACGCTTTAAACTAAAACGGATTTTTCTTTGGGCTGTCATTCTGTTCTTTATTGGCCTTTTCTTGTGCTTGGTCGCGCCGAATTTTACCGTTTTACTCCTTGGAAGATTAATCGGCGGTGTGGCTACCGGAATGACAACCCCGCTGCTTTTTGGAATAATCAACTATGACATTCCCGTGAAAAAATTGGGACGGTACATGGCAATGGGGGCCATCATCGTTTCTATGGCTTCCATTGGTCCCACATATGGCGGCCTTGTTTTGTATCACTTTGGTTGGCGGGCAATTTTTTGGTTTGTCTTACCAGTTGCCCTCTTTGCCGCAATTTTAGGACTTCTTAACATTAAGCAAACACGGTCGTTGCAAAAACCACATTTAGATTGGCTCGGCTTTGTGTGGCTAAGTGCTGTTTTTATCTTTATTTCACTCGCCTTTAACGAAGCAGCTGTGTCTGGTTAGCAAAGTTTTTCGTTCATCGGATTTTTAGGATTGGGACTCTTAGCTGGCGGAATTTATGGCTATCATGCTAAGCGGCTACCAACACCACTTATTGACATCCATATCTTTAAATATCCACGCTTTACCCGTAGCTTTGTTGCCTATGCTCTCTGTCAACTTATCAACATTGGGATGAGTTTTCTACTCCCCAATTTTGGACAACTGGTTATTGGCGCTAATGCGTTGTTAGCAGGCCTTCTTTTACTTCCTGGAACGTTGTTGCGCTTGGTTTTGATGCCTTTTGGTGGCATTATTTTAGACAAAAAAGGAGCCGCATGGCCAATTCTTACTGGCATTAGTGCTATGATTTTAGCCCTTCTTTTATTCTTTGGCTTTCAATCATCCCTGACAATTCCGTTAATGACGCTTTTTTACGCTATTTTTAGTGGTGGCTTTTCACTCACCTTTAGTAATTTACTGACGGATGGCATGAAACAGCTGCCAGGACAATTAAAAGCTGATGGCAACGGCGCATTCAATGCTATTCAGCAATATGCCGGATCAATTGGCGCCTCTTTAATGGCTGCGTTTATCTCGATCAGTCAATTACATGCTCACGGCCTATCTGCTACACAAACTACCGCGCGGGGGAGCAGCCATGATTTTATTTTGTTAATTTTACTAGGAATCTTCATGTTAGGACTTCAATTATTCAATTTAAAACGAACAAAAAGCCATAAACAAACCGAATAAAACTTAAAAATTAAATCATTTTGTAGACTTGTTATTTTCACTCTTTTAATAATTACGCAAAAAAACGCTATTTCTGCTTTAAATTGGCTTTTCCAATTCAAGGTTCGAAACAACGTCTTTTTCTAGGACGGCTAATCATTGCAGAAAAGGCCCCAGAAGCATGGTTCCTACGGGATTGCGATCTCGCCTCCGTCGCCTTTTCCTTTTTTTCTCCGCTGAGTCTGAGGACGGCTAATCATTGCAGAAAAGGCCCCAGAAGCATGGTTCCTGCGGGATTGCGATCCCGCCTCCATCGCCTTTTCCTTTTTTTCTCCGCTGAGTTTGAGGACGGCTAATCATTGCAGAAAAGGCCCCAGAAGCATGGTTCCTGCGGGATTGCGATCCCGCCTCCACCACGCTTCTGGGGCCTTTTCTTAACGCAATGATTAGCCCACTAGATCTTTTTCCACCAATCTTTCCGCTATCTGTACCGTATTCCAGGCCGCACCCTTCAACAAGTTATCCGAGACCACCCACATATGGTAGTTTCCCGGATTCTCTTCATCCGCGCGCACCCTGCCCACAAACGTTTCACGCTTTCCTTCCGCATTAATCGGCTGTGGATACAACTGCTGGTCCGGATCATCCTGCAACACCACTCCCGGTGCCTTTGCCAACAACTGCTGAATCTTTTCTCTGGATGCCTTCTTCTCATCAGCTACTTCAAAATAAACGGTCTCGCCATGCCCAATTCCAACCGGCACCCGGACACACGTTGCCGTCACCTTAATCTCCTTGGCATTCATATCATCCAACATAATTTTCTTCGTCTCATGAATCATTTTCCACTCTTCATGGGTATAACCGCCATCCTCAAAAACATCAATTTGTGGCAACAAGTTAAAGGCCAACGGATAATGTTTTACACCGCCCTTAACCGGATAAATCGTACTTTCCATTTTTTCGCCATTCAAATGTTGCTGAGCCTGCGCATTCATCTCATTCCACGCCTGTTGGCCAGCACCTGAAGCCGCCTGATAAGTCGACACAATCACCTGTTTTAACCCAAATGCTTTTCGAATCGGTTCCAAGGCAACCACCATCTGAATGGTCGAACAATTTGGATTCGCAATAATGCCATGATGTCGTGCAAGTGCTTTTTCATTCACCTCAGGCACCACCAGTGGGACTTCCGGATCCATTCGAAATGCGCTCGTATTATCTACACAAACCGCACCACGTTTGACAGCTTCAGGCAATAATCGTTTAGAAACCGCGCCACCAGCGGATGCCAAAACCAGATCTACCCCTTCAAAAGAATCAGGCGTGGCTTCTTCGACCGTCACCGTCTGGTCTTTAAACATCAATTTCTTGCCAGCTGAACGTTTGGAAGCTAAAAACTTAACTGCCTTTACTGGAATTGTGGACTGTTCTAACTGTTGAATCAGACGCGTCCCGACTGCACCTGTTGCACCTAAAATTGCTACAGTATATTCTCTCATTATTTTGCCCTCTTAATTTAAACTACCGGAATTTCGGCATTTGCAAAAGCCGTTAAATTTGCCATTGCTGCGTGCAAATCTGCAACGCTGGCCGCATAGGAAATACGGATATACCCTTCGCCGCCAGGACCAAAGGCACTTCCTGGAATAACGCCAACCTTACCACGAACTGCTAAATCGGTGGCGAAGTCAACTGAATTTTGAGTGTAACGCTCCGGAATTTTAGCAAAAATGTAAAATGCGCCTTTAGGTGGGACCGTTTCAAATCCTAATTTGTCAAGGTTCTCAATAACAAAGTCGCGGCTCTTTTTGTATTGCACACACATTTTTTTAGGATCATCCATCCCATTGGCAAGCGCTTCGGTAGCTGCGGCTTGTGCAGGGTTTGACGGTGACGTAACCAAAAAGGCGTGCATTTTCGCTGCGTTTTTCACAAAATCAGCTGGTGCCGCAATATAGCCGACTCGATAGCCTGTCATCGCGTGTGATTTAGACAACCCATTAATTAAAATAGTTTGTTCAGGTATCATTGACGCGATTGAGTAATGGGTCACCCCATATGTAAGTTCACTGTAAATTTCATCAGCAATGACAAACAAAGGATGGTTTTTAACCACTTCAGCTAAGCTTTGCAGCTCTTCTTTAGAATATTCCACACCAGTAGGATTATTAGGATATGTTAAAATCAAAGCTTTCACTGCTGGGCCTTCTTGGGCAAGCGTTTGTTGCAAGCGCTCGGCTGTCAAAATAAAATTATCGCTTGAGGTGTCCACTTCAATCGGGATCCCCCCGGCAACTGTTACCAATGGGACATACAAGGCAAAGGCCGGTGTCGGAATAATGACCTTATCACCGGGATTTAACATTGCTGTCAAACTGGCAGCTAGGGCTTCGGTTGCCCCGATTGTTGCCACAATTTCAGTCTCAGGATCATAATCAAGATTATGCCGTTTTTTCAAGAAACCGCTAATTGCCTGGCGTAACGCTGGCGTTCCCTTTTGTGCCGAGTAGTGAGAATCATTGTTTTGGATACTCCTGATACCAGCTTCTTTGACGTGTTCGGGGGTGTTAAATCCCGGTTCGCCTAAAGTCAATTTGATCAATCCAGGAATTCCCGTAATTTTTTGGTCAAAAGCCCGAATCCCTGAAGGCCCGATTGAATCTAATTTTTGATTTACTTGTCCTTGTAACGCTGCACTTAACTTTGGCATCCTACCACTCCTTATTCCTTATGACAAAACGTTTTCTAAACCAACAGTCAATTCTTTTAAAGTTCCAACCTTGCGTACGGCAATTGCTACACCAGTCATGAAGGAATCCCGATTAAAGGAATCCTGACGAATAGTCAAAGCTTCACCTTCACCACCAAACAAGACTTGTTCATGCGCCACATACCCCGGTAGCCGAACCGAATGAATATGAACACCGTTATAATCGGCACCGCGTGCGCCCTTAAGTGTTTCCTTAACTTCCGGTTCCGCCTGTGTTTGTCGAACCTCGCTAAGCTGTTTGGCCGTACTAATCGCCGTTCCTGAAGGGGCATCTAATTTGTCCTCGTGATGCATTTCGATAACTTCGACATCAGGAAAATATTTAGCTGCCTCTTTAGCAAATTTCATAAGTAAAACGGCTGACATCCCAAAATTGGGAACAATTAATCCGGCCGTATTTTCTGCTTGGGCCGTTTCTTTTAAGTCATTTAAGTGCTGATCACTCAATCCGCTCGTGCCCACAACAGGTTTAATGTGATGTTGAAGCGCAAATTTGGTATTTTCAAAAACTCCGCTAGGTGTACTGAAATCAATCCAGACATCAGCAACTGGTGGTGTCGTCTTTAAGGTATTAAAAACCTGTACCTCTGAAGCTAAACCGTACGTTTGCGGCTTTAAATCCGTGACTTCTGGACTGTATACCCCAACCAACTTAAAATCAGCGGTTTTTTGCACAAGGTTGACTGTTTTTTGACCCATTGAACCGCGAAAACCGGCCACAATTACTTTAATCATCGGCAACTCCTAACTGGGCTAATTCTGACTTAGCCTCTAAAGCTTCTTCATCCAAATCTAATGCCTGCGCAAGTGTCCGTCGTTCTATCGCGTTCAAGGGTAAAATCGGTAAACGGCACCCGCCAACTTGATAGCCCTGGGCATTTAAAACTGCCTTGACTGGCGAAGGCGAAGGATACAAGAACAGCGCCTGCATCTTAGGCGTTAGTTTTCGTTGCAAACGTGCAGCTAACTGAACGTCGCCTTCGTAAAAAGCGTCTAACATTTGCCGCATATCCTTACCATAAACATGTGCAGCAACGGATACCACGCCGTTGGCTCCAATCGCAATTGCAGGTAAGGTCTGCGCATCTTCTCCGGTGTACACCATAAAATCATCAGGCGTATGTTCCACCAAGTACTCCAAATCTTCCAAGGTCGTGCACTGCTTAACAGCCTGAATCTGCGGATGTTTAGCGAGTTGCACAACCGTCTCGTTAGCCATCGTGACCCCGGTACGTCCGGGAATATTATAAATTGCCACTGGAATCGGGGATTGATCTGCTACGGTGGTAAAATGGGCGATCATACCACGTTGATTTGGCTTATTGTAATAAGGGACGACGACCAATGCCATATCGATTCCTGAAATTTGGCCAACTTCCTGCGTAAACGCAGCGGTTTGCTGGGTATTATTGCTGCCAGTTCCCGCAATGACGGGGACCCGCCCTGCCACAATTTTGGCAAAGCGCGTATATAATTCAATTTTTTCATCATGTGTCAAATTGGGCGTTTCACCGGTTGTACCGCCAATAATGAAGCCATGACTGCCGGTAGCCAATAAGTGATTCGTTAATTTTTCTAATGCCTGAAAATCAATTTTATTGTCTTCATCAAACGGCGTCACAATTGCCGTTAAAATATCTGCATTTTTAAACATTTCCATTACTCCCATCTTAGGCTTTCTCGCTCATCCGGTGTGTGATAAACCCGGTGATGGCCTTGATACCGATTTGTATAGCTTGCGGGTTGGGCGTTAAGGTTGCGGAATGAAGTTGCGAATCATCTGCGACCCCCAGCCAAAACATCGTTCCCGGAAATTTGGCCAGTAAATAACCAAAATCTTCGCCAGTCATCGCCGGGGCGGTTTCCACAAACTGCACATCAGTTGCTGTTTTCATATAGGTGATAAAGTTATGCGTTAATTGGGGATTGTTTTCCACCGGCCAGTAACCACCCTGATTTAATTGGACGGTCACTTTAGCTTGATAGCTTTGTCCGATCCCGGCCGCTACCTCTTTAATTCTTTGATCTATGTGTTCGATCATTTTTTGTGTCAAGCCGCGAATGGTCCCTTCTAGATGGGCACGCCCGGCAATGACATTGCGAATAGTTCCTGCCTCGAACTTCCCAAAAGTGATCACTCCGCCTTCAATGGGGTCCACACTTCGGGAAACAATTGTTTGCACCTGATTGATAAACTGACTCGCAGCGACCACCATATCATTGGCATCCTGTGGAAACGCGGCATGACCGCCCTTACCATAAAAGTCCACATCAACCTCAGTGGTTCCCGCAAACAAAGTCCCCATTCGACAGCCAATTGCACCAACCGGTAAATCAGGATTATCGTGCAACCCGTAAAATTCATCAGGACACCATTTTCCTTTAAAAATTCCTCGTTCAAATGCCGTTTTGCCACCATTTAGACTTTCTTCGGCCGGTTGAAAGAAAAAGAGGAGATTATCTTGCGGTTGGTGAGCCGCAAAGTGTGCCAAAAGGCCCAGTGCCACGCTCATGTGAATATCATGACCACAAGCATGCATCACATTTGGATGTTGCGAGGCAAACGGCAATCCCGTTTTTTCTGCAACAGGGAGACCGTCAATATCCGTTCGGTAACCAATCGTGCGCTTAGGGGCTTTACCATGGATCAGAACCAAAATAGCGGTTGGCAGGACTTCTGGTGTCCAGATTTCTAAATAAGTCTGATCGAAGTGGTGAATGATTTCCAATAAATAGGCGTGCGTTTCTTTTTCCTGCATTGCTAGTTCTGGAATTTGATGCAGGTGTTGATAAATCTGAAGTAACTGAGCTTCACTTAGGTCAATCTGATGGGTTTCCATAACTTCACAGCTTTCTCAAAGTATCCTCTAATTCTGTCTTCGATCGGGTCTGATCATCAATGTCTTTCATTTTTCTGGCTGGGACACCGGCCACCATTGTGTTAGGTGCCACGTCATGTGTTACAACTGCTCCGGCCGCCACAACGGCACCTTTGCCCACGTGGACACCTTCTAAAACGACGGCGTTTGCGCCAATCATCACATCGTCATCAATGCGAACTGGTTGTGCCGAAGCAGGCTCAACGACACCAGCCAACACAGTACCGGCACCAATATGCGCATGTTTCCCCACAATAGCGCGGCCACCCATCACCACGCCCATATCAATCATGGTGTCTTCACCAATTTCAGCACCAATATTAATCAGCGCGCCCATCATGATGACGGCATTATCGCCAATGGACACTTGGTCACGAATGATAGCGCCCGGCTCAATTCTGGCATTAATATTTTTCGTATCAAGAAGCGGAACCGCGGAATTACGTCCATCATTTTCAACTTCATAGTCTTCAATTACCGCTTGATTAGCAGAAAGGAATGGTTGCACATCCGCCCAGTCACCAAAGACAGTGCCTGTTTTGGTTTCCACAAAAGCACGAATCGTATCTGGAATTCGTAGTTGGGATAAGTCTCCTTTTAAATAGACTTTGACCGGCGTTTTCTTTTTCGCGTTGCTGATAAAATCAATAATTTCACGTGCATCTAATTTTGCCATGATTTGAACCTTCCTTAACTTAATTTAGGATCTATTTTCTAGAATATCTGACGATGATTATCTGAACTT
Organism: Pediococcus siamensis; assembly: GCF_047220215.1. Taxonomy (GTDB): domain Bacteria; phylum Bacillota; class Bacilli; order Lactobacillales; family Lactobacillaceae; genus Pediococcus; species Pediococcus siamensis. The sequence goes on along the minus strand of NZ_CP178375.1, from coordinate 292,856 downwards.
TAAAATAAAGTAACTTTCTATATTATATGGCATCTAGACGTCAAACAAAACTGCGATCTAAATGGACCAAATCTTCATAACTTTCGCGTTGCACCACTAACTTGGCGTTCCCCTGTTCGACAAACACCACAGCTGGCCGCGGATTGCGGTTATAATTGGAAGCCATCGCATACCCATAAGCCCCAGTGGCTTTCATTGCCAGAATGTCACCCGGCTGGGATTGTGGCAGAGCCTGTTTTTGAATCAAAATATCGCCGGACTCACAGTACTTACCGGCAATTCGAACCGTCTCTTGCGGCTGTTCTGTCGCCTTATTGGCTAAAATAGCTTCATACTCTGCTTGATAAAGGGCGGGGCGAATGTTATCCCCCATGCCACCATCAACCGTCACATACGGCCGCAAACCCGGCACATCTTTACGTGACCCGATGGTGTATAAATTATAACCAGCAGGGCCGACAATTGAGCGCCCGGGTTCGATCCAAATCGCCGGCATTTTTAATTGGTGCTCAGCGGTCCGAGTCTGAACAGCTTTAACGATCGCATCCACAAAAGCTTCCGGGGCAATCGGATCATCAGCTTCGGTATACTTGATTCCAAAGCCACCACCTACGTTCAAAACTTCGGGTTCATAATGAAATTTTTGCTGCCAATCTGCTGCCAAATCAACCAGTTTCTCGGCTGCCAAGACGAAGCCTTCAACTTCAAAAATTTGTGAGCCGATGTGGGCATGAATCCCCTGCATGTGCATCCGCGGATTTTGGAGAACCATTTGCAGAGCTTGTTCTGCTTGCCCGGAACGAATATCAAACCCAAACTTACTGTCTTCTTGACCAGTTTGATCATACTCATGCGTATGTGCAGAGACGCCAGGCGTTAAGCGTAACAAAACGTTGATTGTTTCATCTTGTGCTTCTAACACTTGATTTAGCAGCGCGATTTCATGGAAATTATCCACCACAATGACCCCAATGTGATGAGACACAGCCATTTCAAGTTCTGCCAATGATTTATTATTGCCGTGAAAGCTAACCTTCTCTAAGGGAAATCCAGCTTTAATTGCGGTGTATAATTCGCCACCAGAAACGACATCAATGTGCGCACCTTCTTGGTTCACCAACTGAAACATCGCAATTGTTGCAAAGGCTTTGCTGGCATAACTAACCGCGTATTTAACGTGATTGGCTTCAAATACTTTCTTAAAGCGCCGGATTTGCTGCCGAATTGCCGTCACATCATACACAACCAAAGGTGTCTGGTACTTTTTAACAAGTGCCACCGTATCAGCACCATCGATCACTAAATGTCCCTGCTCGTTTACTTGTTGTTCCCCTTGCTCACTCATGTCTAATCCCACCGTAAAAATTATTTAGTCTAACAAAAAAAGATCTTTTTGTTTTGCGCAAACAAAAAGATCCCAGAACAAATCCATCCCTATTCCGTATCATTTGTCGATAGCGCCCCGCAGCCGACATATTTTGCTGCGACAGTCCGTAGTCTCTTAAACTGCGTCCCAGCTTACCAGAACCCTATCTTTGCTCTGGCGCTTCGGCAACCGCCCCTTTTCCTAGCTTCTTCGTTGATAAAAACTCACCTAGGTACTCTTGTTGGTTGCGACCTCTTGAATTATTAAAAAGTTTATAATACTTCTCTAAGTTAGTCAACCCTTGTCCACAGAAAAAAGTTTTTCTAAATGTTATTACTACTAGTTGCCATCCGCGAATGTGGTGTCTTAACGTAATTAATGGTTGCTATTCACAAATAAAATGCTAAAATTCACAATAACTAATTAAACTTTAATAATGCTATTGGAAGCGAGAAAGGATCGTCAAAATGAAGGTTGTAAAATTTGGGGGAAGTTCTTTGGCAGATGGTGCCCATTTTCAAAAAGTTATTTCGATTATCAATTCTGATCCTGCCCGTCAGGTAGTCGTTGTTTCGGCACCCGGAAAACGGTTTGCTAAAGACATTAAAGTTACCGATCTCTTGATTGCTTATGGTGAAGCAGTGCTTGCTCATCAAGATCCCGAAGCTATCATTCAAAAAATCAGTGACCGTTATCAAACAATTGGCGATTTTTTCGATTTACCACCTAGACCAATTGAAAAAATCATTCACAAATTGCGCTCCTTACCCGCGGAATATTATCCCAGCAACGCTTACTTAATGGCGGCCTTTAAAGCCCATGGCGAACGCTTAAATGCCATGTTACTAACCAGCATTTTGAATCATCTAGGCATTGAAGCGCGCTTCGTCGATCCCTTTGAAGCCGGTATTATTGTCAGTGATAATCCGAATGACGCGACCGTTTTGCCAGAAACATATGATAACTTAGCTCATCTGGTTTATGGTTCAGAAAAACTCATTTTCCCTGGATTCTTTGGGTTTACGCCAAATGGACAAATTGCCACTTTTTCTCGTGGTGGTTCGGATATTACCGGTGCCATAGTAGCACGCGGCTTGCAAGCTGAATTATACGAAAACTTTACCGATGTGGACGCTATTTATGCAGCTGATCCACGGATTGTTGCCCATCCACAAGCCATTAAAAAAATGACGTATCGCGAAATGCGTGAACTGTCTTACGCAGGTTTCTCTGTTTTTCACGACGAAGCCATTATTCCTGCTATTAAGGGAAAAATTCCCATTAACGTTAAAAATACCAATCATCCGGATTTACCGGGCACGTTAATTGTCCCCGAAGACGGTTTTGAACCTCAACGTACCATCACCGGCGTCGCTAGTTCGGAGCGTTTTGCTGCCCTGTATCTGCACCGCTATTTGCTTAACAAAGAAGTTGGCTTTACCTTAAAGCTACTCCAAATTTTATACAAATATGACGTTTCCTATGAACATATGCCTTCTGGAATTGATGATCTGACCATTATCTTTGACAAAAATCAGCTTGACGACGAAACTATTCATGAGATGTGCCGTGACATTCGCAATACCCTTCATCCTGATCAATTAGATTGGATTGACGACTATGCTATTATCATGGTGGTTGGTGAAGGCATGCGTTCCAAAGTCGGCACCATTGAAAATATTATTTGCCCCTTGGCTGTGAACGGCATTGGGGTCCACATGATTAATCAGGGTGCCTCGCGAATTTCGATTATGCTCGGTACGAAACGCGCAGATGCCAAAAAAGCAGTTAAACAAATTTATCAACATTTTTTTAACGTTGCCACCTCAGAAAGGACGATTACTTATGCAGATTGATAAGGTTCACGGATCGGAAAATCACTTTTTCCTTCTTGATCAGACCAAACTTCAACAAAAATTAACGGACCAAGAATTAATTCAATTCACAACAAAGATCACTAACCCTGCTACCGGCTTGCTTGATGGTGCTGATGGCGTACTAGTTGTCGATGAAGCTACCCATGACGGGGCACTTGCCCAAATGCGGGTGATTAACGCCGATGGCAGTGAGGCTTCAATGTGTGGAAATGGCTTACGAACAGTGGGACGTTATTTAGCCGAGAAGTTCCAACTAGACCAATTCAAAGTTCAAACTTTAAATTCTGACTTACACGTCCAAAAAGCTGCTGATTTTGCTGCCCAAGTTCCCGCTTTCAGTGTTGAAATTTCGCCCGTTTCTTTTGAAGCAGCCAAACTGCCGTTTCATAATGCTAAGCACGAACCTTTAATAAATCAGCCCTGGACCGCGCTTTTGCCTGAGTTGAAGTTTACAGCAGTCGCGGTTCCTAATCCGCACTTAATCAGCTTTGTTTCGGCTGCAGAGTTGGCTTCTGCAGATCTCGGTACGCTGGGAAAACGGCTTAATGAACCCAATCCCTATTTTCCTGATGGTGTAAACGTCAGCTTTGCTCAAATCCTGGGTCAAAATAAATTATTTGTCCGTACTTTCGAACGCGGTGTGGGCTTCACAAATGCCTGCGGAACGGGAATGTCGGCGACTAGTCTGGCTTTTGCTTTAACCCATCCAGATCAAGGACAATTTGATCAAGAAATTACCGTCTATAATCCAGGTGGCTTAGTCAAGACCAACGTGCATAAAGTGGACAGCACCTACACGATTGCTTTGACTGGCAATGCCACCGTCACGCATCATCTTGAAATCTCTGAGGCCGATTTGCATGCAGCCGAGTTAGCCCATGTTAAAATTCAAACCACTCCAGAGGAAAACAGTTACAGTAAATTTGTGGCTCAGCTTCCCAAAATCAACACGATTGCGGCTAAAGCATAATTCCAACGTTTCCGTACTGCAGGGATAATCTGGTCTCTATTTAAGGTCAAACCACCTTTTTCAAACCTATAATCATTTAAAAATGACAGGTACTCGTTATGAATTTCGAGCACCTGTCATTTTTGAATTTATTTAATTCACAAGCTATTTTCACTACTAAGTCTGCTTGCCTCAATTGACGGTTTTAGTCTGAAACAACCACCAAAGATTTGATTGTTTTGCGATCTTGCATATCTTTATAAGCTTGATTAATCTCATTTAAATCATAAGTCTTGGTGAAAACTCGTCCAGGATTGATATTGCCATCGAGGACTTCTTTTAGCAAGAATTGTTTATCGTAAGTTGTCACGGACGCAGAGCCGCCAGCAACCGCAGTGTTTTGTGCGAAGGTTGAACCTAAAGCATAGTTATGATAATGCGGGACACCAACATAACCCACGCGCCCACCATTATGCAGGACGCCTAATGCCTGTTCAATTGCTGCTTCGGTACCCACACACTCGAGCGCAGCATCGGCACCGCCACCAAGGATTTCACGAACCTTAGCAATACCGACTTCACCACGTTCCGCAACAACCGCCGTCGCGCCGGATTGCAACGCCATTTGTTGCCGATCTTCATGTCTACTCATAAGCACAATCTGCGAAGCACCACGCATCTTAGCGGCAATGACCGCACACTGGCCGACAGCGCCGTCACCGATAACAACGACTTTATCACCTTTTTGAACATTAGCACTACGCGCAGCATGGTAACCTGTGGGCATAACATCGGCTAACGTGGTCAGTGATTTTATCATCCCTTCAGTATAGTCAGATGGTTGTCCCGGAATTTTGATTAAAGCCCAATTTGCATATTGGAACCGGATGTATTCTGATTGGAAGCCGTTAGACCAATTGGTAGAACCTTTGTGACGATCACAAGTACCGTCAAATCCAGCTCGGCAAGCATCACATTCTCCACAACCATGGGTAAATGGTGCAATTACGAAATCACCAGGTTTAACGGTCGTAATCGCTGACCCAATTTCTTCAACAATGCCAATTGCTTCATGTCCGTCATTAACGGAGTGCGCTTCTTTTTTATCCCCATGCGCATAAGCCCACAGATCGGATCCGCAAACACTCGCCCGCACAACCTTGATAATGACATCATCATCAGCTTGTAAACTGGGTTTTTCAACTTCTTCGGCTGTAACCAAGCCAGCCTTTTCAAAAATTGCAGCTTTCATTTCAAACCTCCTATAAACGACTGATTCCATTCCTCATAAGACGAAACCGTTTTATTTTTGTCACAACCTATTAATACCATTAATTTAGGGTAAATTCAACGAAATAAAGCTTTCATCCTCACTTAGCCAGAAATGACAACCAATTTAAAAAGGCCACCGCCCAAAAAGACGATCACCTATTGTAACCTCAAACTGTTTGTTTCTCCCACACGTGACGTGGGCGCATTACTGCTTTTTTTGTGTGACTTGCTGGAGCTTCCATCCGGGTAACAGATGGAATTCATAGTCCTGACTGACAAATTGATGGTTGGGTACGCCATTACTAAACAAAAGCCGCATTTCTTCGTTTCGATAAACGCGTGTTTTACGAACAATTTTCACTTGATTGAGCTTGGCATTGCGGACCACTTTGACCGTCCCCGTACCTGGATTAGTCTTGGCCAACTTTTGCTGCAAGGGGTTAGCCGCATAATAATAAATCCGCTCATTTTTAGTACCAATCTGCTGATACAGCAAAACATGTTTGCCCTTAACACTGGATGTTAACGGTGCTGTTTGCGTCTGGGAAACGACCTTCATTCCGAAATACGTATTGTAATTCAACGTCATAAGAATCACACTGCCCACACTGAGAAGGAGCCCTACCGTTACCCAAATTATTTTTTGAATACCAGGATGGATAAAAATCATGCTGCATGCAAACAAAATGGCGCCGGCAAATAAGAAAATGATAATCATCTTAGTACCCCCTTTGCGGATTTTTCTTCAAAAGAAAAGTTAGTAAGAAGCCGATTGCTGCAAAAATTGTGGCAATTAAAAAGGCATACCGGAAACCAAGGACGTTCGCATTCAAGGCTAGTTTCTTAAATAAGTACGGAGTTGCCTTAGCCACTGCATTTACCGGCGTATGATTCAGTGTCACACTCGACATCACCGAAACCAAAACGGCGGTCCCCATGGAAGCAAATACCTGACGGGCCGTATTGTTAACTACCGTGCCATCCCCGATTAGACGTAAGGGAAGGGCGTTCATTCCGGTTGTCGTTACCGGCATCATAACCATTGAAATTCCAAACATCCGGACGGTATACAAACAAGCAAGATAAAAGACCGGTGTTTGCGCCGTAATCGGAATAAAGGAAGCCGTTGTCAGGGTCAAAATGAACATGCCGGCAATCGCCATATTTCTGGCACCAAGGCGATCGAAAATTCGCCCTGTGATAGGGTTCATCACCCCCATCATAATGGCTCCCGGTAAAAGAGTTAGTCCCGATGCCAACGGTGACTCCCCACGTACCGTTTGCAAATAAAGCGGCAAAACCAGTGTGAAGCCATTCATCGACATAAAGGAAACTGCCACTAGAATCGCTGAAAGGGTAAAGTCAGAATGTTCAAACACTTTAAATTGTAAAAGCGGATTTTTGATTTTCAAAGAACGCCAAATAAATGCCGCCACCACAACAATCCCCAGTGCTAACGTGCCATAAACTACCGGATCCGTCCAGGAATAATTGCCGACTGATGAAAAGGCAAAAAGCATCGACCCAAAGCCAACCATCGACAGCAATACCGAAGTCCAATCAACTGGTGCCTTTTTAGTAGGCAAGACTTTGCGCAGCGTAAAGTAGCCCATGATAAGCACAAAAAGTGAAATTGGCATAATGGCCAAAAAAAGCATCCGCCACGAATAGTGAATTAAAATCCAGCCTGAAAAAGTTGGCCCAATCGCTGGTGCCAATCCCACAACAATCCCGGCACTTCCCATGGCCGCACCACGTTTTGAAGGTGGAAAAATGGAAGTCATGATCGTTTGATAGACCGGCGACGTAATTCCCACACCGGCGGCTTGAATTAAACGACCCGTAAAAATACTCCAAAAACTTTGGGAAAAATAACAAACAATTGTCCCAACAAAAAAGATCACAATGGCCGATAAGTACAGCTTGCGTGAATCAAATCGCTGTAAGAAAAATCCCGTAATTGGAATGACAATCCCCATCATGAGCATGAAGCCGGTCGTGAGCCACTGCACAGTATTGGCCGAAATGCTAAAAGATTTCATTAACGTCGGAAAGGCCGTCGTTAACATAGTCGATGTTAAAAAGGTACTGAATGTCCCAATTAAAAGGGTAAAAACTAAGAGAAGACGATTATACGGGCGGCCATTTTGGTCGACTGGTCTATCTTCTGAATTCGTGCTGCTCATCAAAATGTTCACCTCAAAATACTTTCATTAAAAGTTCTAAAAACTAAATCACAAAATCACACCAAAAACGCTCTCTCGTCTTCGAATTTGTGCCCTAATCGCTGTTCTGGTTCACATTTCGCATACAAAAAAGCCGTTTATGATTCCGAATTTCAGTCTTTAGTTATGTATAAATAAAAAAAGTTACAAAGATCATTGTATCATATAAAATTCATATTCTGAATCCATCTCATTTAGAATGGGATTGCATTCATTTAAAGTTGATTTAATTTTTCTGTTTTAGTGTAAATAGTGAAACCGCCATTTCTTCAATTTTTCTATGTCCGAAAGCCATAGACATTTAAATTGGCCAAGCACCAGAAAAAATTGTATGATTGTTACAGTTAGATTACAAAGATTTGGTTAATAAACTTGGTTTACGTTGACAAGGACTGACATTGTCTTCATAATTCAGTCGTTATTTCAAAAATTCAAAGTTAAATGAGCTATTTGAGAGAATTACCTAGGAGGAAGAGAATTTGGCTAAAAAGAAACGCGGGCTCAAGTGGGCACTACTTGGACTCGGCATCTTAATAATCGGTGGGGGAATTTTTGCTTGGCAGTATGGACAGACACATTTCGCCCCGCATACCACCATTGATGGGCAGTCGGTTGGCGGTTTAACTGCTACGGCAGCGACCCAAAAGTTGGCAGCTAAATCTTCTCAGATTACCAACCGTGTCTATCTCAACGGCAAACTTTTGGTCAGTGGTAAAACACAGACCGTTAAACCCGCAACTCAAGCCCAAGTCAAAAAGGCCTTGGCGAGTCATCATGGGTTATTTGCTAGCAATAAGCATTCTGCTATTGCCTTGTCAAATTCAAAGCAGGTCCAGACTTATCGGCAGACCACCCTATTAAAGAAGGTTAAGCAGGCTTTAACGGCCTACAACCAGAAGGCCACGGCTGCCCACCCTACCTATTACTATCTCAAAAACGGACAGATTCAAAAACAAGCCAGCACTAAGGGGACACAAGTTGATGTCCAAAAAGCTTTGGCTAAGTATAAAACGCAAGCTAACCGTTTAAAGACCGTTAAAATTACAATGGGGTATCAAACACCTACAAAAGCAGAGACCGCAGCGGCAGCTAAAGTTAAATCCACGCTGGAACAAGGTTTGAAGAAAACTTTAATCTATCACGTTGGTGGTAAAGATTATACCTTGAAAGGTTCTGATTATCTCGTCAACTCAACTCCTGGCAAAACAGCAACAATTGATTTGACGGCACTCAAAGCTAAACTCACTAAAATCAACAATTCAGATAGTACCCAAGGTCAGGCCATGAGCATCAAACTGCTCAATAGCGGAAAGACTATTACTACTAATAACACCACAGCTTCTAATTATGGCTGGTCACTGAATGTCAGTGCCGAAGCTCAAATGTTAGCGAACAAATTCACTAACCCGAACGTCCAGTCCAATACCAAAGTCACGATGCAAAATTATAGTGGTCAAAATATTAGCTATAACCGCAATAGTTCCATCGGTTCGACACGAGTGGAAATTAACCTTTCGACGTTGCATGAATACATCTATGTCGATGGAAAACTAAAGGCTAACATCCCGGTCATGAGTGGTACTCTAAGTGGGAGTGACAAGACCCCGACTGGTCTTTTCCACATTTTGTATAAGCAGAGTCCTTCCGTTTTACGTGGTAAAAATGATAACGGCAGTAAGTATGCCAGCAAAGTAAGCTACTGGGAACCTCTCACCGAAGATGGTGTGGGGATGCACGATAGCTCTTGGCAGCCTTCAAAAGTTTATGGTAATCCAAGTTATCGCAGCACCTATCACTCTCATGGCTGCTTGAACAATCCGCCAAGTAAAATGAAACTCGTTTGGAAATACACTTCCACAACAGAACCGGTTATCATTTACAAGTAAGCTGCCATCTCCAACTAAATCCAATGCGCATAGGAAAAGGCGTTTACCTTTGAGCACAACTCAGGAGGCCGCATGATTCATTCTTGAATCATGCGGCTTTCGTCGTTCGTCAAAAAAGTTAGCCCTTTTTTCCCAGGTACGGCTATCAAAAGTTTAAGATAGGATAAATCACGTGGTTTTCTGGGTTGTCGGCGTCCCTTAACTTGGCTATATATCTAACGACAAATACGCACAATGACGTCACCCTTGCTGCCTGTTTATTCAGCGTTTTTAGCTCTGTTCAGCAACAAAATTCAGTTACGTTATAACGTTTTTCGGTATCGGACTAGTGTCACCACTTGATCCCCAATCTTTGTCATTTTATCCTTATCATGGGTAAAATGACAATGTTCGTAAAACTTGCGTGCCTGCAGATTATCTGCCAAGGCCCATAAATAAACCTCAGCATACTTTTGCGCCCGTAAATCTGCTAATGCTGCCATCATTAGTACTGTTCCATACCCCTGTCTAAAATACGCCGGATCCACATACAGGGCGCGTAACTCACCTGCTGTTCGCAAACTCGTGCCGCTGCGCATCGTTAAAGAAGCCACCCCCACATAATGGTGATCTTCAATGACAACCCAATTCTCCTCCGGTTTTTGTTGAAGTCGTGGAACCCAAGTTTCTGGCGTTAGATGCTGCAAATAATCAGGGGCTAAAAGGCCCTTATAAGCTGTGCGAAAGCTGCGTAAAAACACCGAACCAACAGCCGTAAAATCGTCTTTTTGGGTTAATTTTCGTACTTCCACCTTTACATCCCCCTAGTCGTTAATTCTCAAAAGATAAGTCACGGCCTCATACAAATTAGGGGCCACAAAATCCGGTTGTGTTTCTTGCCATTGCGAGCGATTTACTGTTAATGAGTCTTTGCCGCGCCCGGTTTCGACCAAAATTTTTGAAGCATGTGCACGCCACGCAGCCAACATATCTGCTTGATACTGCAACTCCCCCGTGGCGATGGGCGTTTGATTGCTAAAGGCAAAAACCGGAATGTGATGCGTTTTAAGCCGTTGAATGGCAGACTGAGCAGAGGGGAAAAGTTTAAACTGATCACCCATGTAATGGCCGTTGCCGCCGATTGTTTCGTCCCGGTCAATGAACACTGCTGCCATTGACATTTAGCCATCTCCTCAAACTAAATAAAGCCATTTTTAAAAAAATACTGCGTTAACAACTTTTCAATATAGGCTGCAAACGTTAAATCCGTGAGCTTTTTAGCCTTCATTTTGAAATACACCGACTCCAAAAATGCGTGCCAGGTATGCATACGCGGCAGAAAAAGGACATCTGCATACGTTAACTGGGCATTTTGAGCTTCAATCGCTTGGGCCCACGCTACTAGCTCTTGTGAAGACAGCCAGTGATTTTCCAGCTTGGTAACCAAACAAGTATCAAACCGTGATTCTTCGTTGGCTATAAATACTTCCTTGTTGTTAAGTAAAATGGTCTGCACAGAAACCAAAGCGTCGGCAACACGTTCTTTTCCAAATTGAGGATGCTTGGCCGCCTGGTCTAACAGATCTCCGCCGTGAGCTGGTGCATGTGCCCAGCCTTTACCGGCAACCAATCCCCGATAGTCCTGTTCTTTTTGCAAGTAGGTCACGGCATCATCCAATAATTGTTGGCGCTGTGACTGCTAGCGACGCATTTCAATCCGTTTTTTGCAAACTAATAAAATGCTTCTAGCTCCGTAATTGGCAGTGCCTACGGTTATTCCACCCTACTTGGCTGATCAACTAATTAAATTTAAAACATAAGCCAAATCGCTATCCTGAAAAATGGCCTTCGGGGTCCAGGGCAAACGCACATCCGGCGCAATGCCAATGCCATTTGTCCCTTCAGCCTCGTCCAGCATGGCTAGGCGACTAACTGGGTAAGCTACGGAAAAGTTTGGATACACTTGTTCGGCCACATCCCCATAGTCCACAATTCCCATGGTATTGCGTCCCACAACCGTAACTTTTGAAAACGTTTTGGCAAGCCGGACGAAGTTATCCCCGGCTGATCCTGCCAGATAATCGCTTAAGATATAAACGTGGCGTAAATGGCCACGCGGTTGAATGACCATTTTATCTGACCCTTGCCTTTGCGAAGCTTGTTTCAAGGTTAAGGCACTCTGCCAGAAATCTGATTGTTCTTGGTACAGATGGTGCATAGCGGGAGTCGGGTTTGCTTCTTGCAGTGTCTTTAAGGCGGTCAACCAGTTCTTTTTATTACGAATTGTCCACCAAAATTCGTAATTAAAATTCGCCGGTAACTTCGCAACAATATCTGTTGGTTGGTCAGCAAAATAAGCGAGCAGCGGCGTATAGGTGGCGTCATTTCCCCCATAATTTATCCGCATATCAACGATTAAATATTCTAAGCGGTCAAAAGTGGTCTGGTTTTTAGTGAACAGATTTGTCAATACATCTGGATTGGCAAAATCGGTCAATTTTAAATAGCCTGTGTTTTCGTTCAACAAACGCCACTCGTGCTGTGCCCGATAGGTATACGGATAGTGTTTTAGGGTAATTGCCTTTTCACCAGTAGCTGTCCGCACAGTCAATTGTTGGGCACGCGCTAATAAAAATCCCCACATTTGACGATCCAAATACGCATCAAGCTGATCGGCATAACGTTCTCCTAGTTTGGGGATGGTTTCACCATCGACTGCGACAATTTGATCGCCTGGCTGCAGACGTTTTTCGGCTGTCACCTGGGTTACAAACAAACTATTGGCAAAGCGCCGACAGCTAAATCCCAGCGTTGTGGTCTTTTTCGAGCTTAAGGTGACATGTCCGTCATGAAAACAGCGCAGATAATCCTCTACCATGTACTGAAAAGCCTTAGGTCCGGACAAATTTTCAAGTTGTTGAAAAAATGGTTGCGCATCAACTGTTATATCACGTGCTCCCGCATAATCGTTTTCCATGAGTTTAACAATATCGTTAAAAATCTTGCGGTTTTGATTTTTGACTGTTTGTGTCACACACATCCACCCCATTCATTCACGATTTTAATAAAAATTTAATCTTTTAATTGCATTTTAACACTTGGCAAAATGAAAATGTAGCGTTATTTATAACAAAAGGTCTCCAACACCTCTCATAAAGGCATTCTCTTATATTCAAAACAGCAATGTTATTATATAATAATTATAGGCAGCGCCAACACTCTTATAAGAATACATACCATAAAAGCAACTCAATTCTGAGCGCTAGTATCATACTAGTTTGCGGGATTCTTATCACGTTATGGCTTATCAGTTTAATCAACATCAAATGAGCACAGAACAAAGCTACGACCAAAAAGTACAATTATTGGAATGTCATTTCGAAAAATTCGGTCTGTTCAAGCACACTCACAGACCAAACTACACGAGGGTGATCACATGAAACACTATCGTCGTCCCACGGCTTATAACACAGGGAATCCTGCGAAAGCTTCGTTTAGAAACTTACCCATTAACATCTTTCTGGCAATTTATATCTTTGTATTGGCCGTTATCGTGCCCACACTTTTTTTATCGGCTATCTTAATTGGCGGCCAACAATTTAATGCGCCCCTATTAATGACTATGGCCGCCGGATTTTTCGGTATTCTCCTGTCTCTCATCGCTTTGTTTAAGTCCAAGAAACAACAGCTAAAAACATCGGGACAAATTCTTGCCTTGATCGGCACAATTATGGTCGCAACTGGAATTCTGATGGTGGCCTTTTTCATCATTGTACCGTTATTTTTAGTAGCTGATTGGTTCTTATTACGACCACGAAAAACGGCCATTTCTAGCCTGGAAGTGCCATCCCCCCACTCCGAATATGCAACCAGTTATGCCGACCAAAAAAAGCAGCTGAAACAACTACCGAATCTGAAAGGTTCACTTAATCTGCCCTTCAGTTTTTATTTCAACACCGACTTTATTTTGAAGTTGATTCCGGCCGTCTGTCTTTCCACAATTGGCATTTATGTTTCTCTTTGGTTCAATACCAGAAGTCGGGCGCTGCCAGGAACGACAGCCCCCATGTTTCTTTCAATGGGATTGATCCTCATCCTTTTTATCCTTATTGACCTAGTTACTTGGCTGATCTGGAAAAAAGTTGGTCGCCCGATTATGACGCTGGATCAATCAGGTATTTATTATCGTAACCGTCGTCACCCATCTTTTGTACCATGGCATGACATAGACCGTTTTACAGTGGTTACTCTTCCCCACGGTAGCCAGTCGGTGACCTGCCTTTTTGTTTTTGCGAAAAACCCGGAACAATACCTTGCTCCTGTGCCGCCCACATCTGATCGAAAAGAGAAGTTTGAACGCTGGCTCCATGGACTTTACCCCGAATACTTTCAAAATCAATTTGCCGGGGTGGTCTTAGTGATTCCTATTAATCATTTGGGTATTCGCTCACAACAGCTTTTACAACTAGTCAGCAATGTTTGGAAACAGTATCGTGTTTAAGTAGTTCAAAAAAAGCATCTTTTGATTTAGCTGGAAGCTAAAATAAAAGGTGCTTTTTCTTTCAATTTCAGTAATTGTCTATTTATTAGCCGTTTGCAGGTCTTAATAAATATCTTACTTAGCGCCCTCACAAATTTACGGAGCTCTGCAAACTATGTACAATTTATCGCTGAACCGGCTATTTAACAAAACTCAATAGCTACCCAATTTTTTCTGACGATTATAGAAGTCCCCCCAAGTCTCCATAGCCTCAATAACCGGTATAAGCGTTTGCCCAAATTTAGTTAGACGATATTCCGTTTTAGGTGGGACAACAGGATATATTCTTTTCATTAAAATGCCATCTTGCTCCAACTCTCTTAATTGCAAAGCTAACATACGTCGCGAGCAATCTGGAATAAAGCGTTGCAGTTCACTAAACCGGCAAACCTTATTTTTAATGACATGGTAAAGGATGACGCACTTCCATTTTCCCGAGATAATCTGTAATGTGCTCTCTACGGGACAACCTTCCTGACAATCAAATATATGTCTCTGCATTCTCTCTTCACCTCTTGAGTTAAATTTAGATCACCACGCCGTCAATGTCCACTATTAACGCTATTCAGGTTACATAATTGTGACTTAGTAAACTTTAATTCACGACTTGTTTCACAAACTGCACGACTTATCATTGAGACATAAGGAGGTTCATAATTATGACAACATACATGCACGCAGTGGGACTTACGGATCATCTTCCAATAAGTGATCCCGACAGCTTAAAAGATGTTAGAATTCCAAAACCCGTGCCCAAAAATCACGACTTACTCGTTGCCGTTCAGGCTGTTTCGGTAAATCCGGTTGACATTGGGGTTCGCAAAGGTGGCCACGATCACCTAAAAAAGCCTAAAGTTCTAGGTTGGGATGCTTATGGTATCGTTGAAGCGGTTGGAGATGAAGTCACCTTATTCCATCCCGGAGATAAAGTCTACTACGCCGGCTCAATTAAACGGGCTGGTAGTAACAGCGACTTTCAGCTGGTAGACGAGCGCATTGTAGGTACGGCACCCCAGAATTTATCTCCAAGTCAAATTGCAGCTATGCCACTAACCAGTTTAACTGCCTATGAGGCCCTATTTGAACAGTTGAAAATTTCTTTTAATCCTCAAAGGGCCTTGCCAGCCATTCAAAAACATCAAACCATTTTGATCATTAGTGGGGCTGGCGGCGTGGGGTCAGTCGCAACTCAGTTGGCCCACTTAGCTGGTTTAACTGTCGTTGCCACTGCTTCACGGCCAGAAAGCCAAAAATGGGTGTTTTCGCACGGTGCTGATTATGTGGTCAATCATCGTGAAAATTTGGTAACACAAGTTCGCTCTCAACTTCATGAGCGGTATGTGGACAACATTTTAGAATTAAACGATCTTGACGGTCATTGGGATGAAATGTGTGAATTAATCAAACCGAGCGGAAAAATAGCTTCTATTACGGAAAATCGGTATCCCATTGACTTAAAAAAACTTACTAAAAAAAGAGCCACATTTGTATGGGAATGGATGTACACAAAGTCCTACTTTCAGACACCTGACTTACAAAGTCAACACGACATTTTAGAAATTATTGCACGTTTACTTGACAAGGGTATTTTAAATTCAACCCTAACCAAAAAGCTTCAACCGATTAATGCTGCTAATTTACGTGCTGCTCATCAACTGGTTGAAACAAACCATATGCTGGGAAAAATTGTGGTTTCAAATCCGGAAAGCAAATTATGAAAAAACTGATCGATTTTCTGGTAAAAGCGGTCTTAAATTCCAGTTTTGTTCCAAGCCTTTCTCATGCCGATTGAGGATTCCGATAATTGACATACATGCCGTAATCAGTTTAGTTACCGCAATGATCAACGTAGTAAGGCCACCAATCATCGAAACGACTAATACAATACCATGCAAAATGGCTACCCCTTTCGTCAGAATGTGAATTACGAGTAATTACCCTCCTAATAACCACATTTACAAAAGATTGCCACCGCCTCTAACCTTCTGACAGATTCATTGAACCATATAAAAAGTGCCGATAGCGTTGATATAATAACGTTTTCGGCACTTTTTTATTCTGGTTTATTCGGTGTTTCGTTCAGTAATTGTGTCCCTTTCGTTCGCGACACGAACGGATGTTGGCAAAATTAAGTATAAAATTGAAACCCTTTTTTCTGATTTTTCTCCACCAACTTATTAAAGGGATAAGTTTTCAGGAGAAGTTCTTGAACTCTCATGGTAAGCCATTCAATTATCGCGATAATATGCCACCCCCAAGGTAATCCCCAATACACCCAGACTCGCCCCTAAGACAACTAATGACTTGGGAATCAGTTGTGCAGGTGTCCCCAGCAAGGCTAGGGGGTACCAAACCGTTTTGGGAGACATCCCCAACAGCACGTAAGTATAAACGGCTAGCCCAGTTAACAAACCAGGGTAGCCATTTTTACTGATCAGCGCCACGCCAGCGGTAACGGAACCCCATAAGCATGCCGTCGCCAACCCACCAATCGCATAGGGAAAAATGCCGATTGTACGATTGAAATGGTGGAGGACGACTGCCCAACCAACCATGAGCCCAGCCGTCAATAAAAGCCCCCAGATCACCCGCAGTACATAAATTTGAGCACCAAAAATTGGCTTGCTGCGAAATAGTTCCTCAAAATCACTATTGGCTTCTGCTAAATTAACGGTGCCAACAAGTATAAATCCGATCAGACTGACATAAAATTCCGTGACCATAGCCCCTTGCCCCGTGTCAATTTCTGGTAGACTCACAATGAACGGAATTCCCAGCCACAAAAACGCCACAGCCAGAACCTGCCATTTCACACAGATCTGGTGCTGATACCTGAGAATGCGTAGCCAGCGACTAACCATCATTTTAGCCACCCCCGCTTCCGATTTCTCAAATACACTGCTATACCAAAGAGCCCTATACTGATGACCACATATACGAACCGATTTAAGTAGATGGCGGAACGGAGCTGCGCATATAAGGACCAATTCTCACCGATGTTAAACCGAATTAACGGAGAGGCCGTTGAGTAACCGTTAATGTTGGTAGTCACCAGCGTCCCAAAACTGAATATCAGGCTGATAGCCAGGGTCACAATTGGTTTTAATACCTGGAGAAGGACAAGCGCCAAGGCTGCAATCACCATTAGGGTCGGCAAAATAAACAAGGTAACTGTTCTAAAAAAGGCCCAGTAATCAACCGTCACGTTTAAAAAGTGGCCCATGCTGCCGATTTGGACTGTGGGAAAAATTGCCAGCAATAACAGCAAGACATATATTGTCCCCACTGCCACAATGTATTTACTGCCTAAATAACGCCAGGTAGGATAGGAGCGAACGGCCAGTACATCTTCACTGTGTTCGCGGCTTGCTTTTGAGAAGTACAAAATGATTGGAAAAGCACTAAATAACAAAATGGCAATGCCAAGGTAGTCACTGAACTGACGCGCAAAACCGCGGCTGAGCTGATCCGCTTTGAGTTTTTGGTGATACGCTTTCACCGCCGTTTGATAGGTCAATGCCTTGCCTGTGCCAAAGCTGTCTTGAAGTTTGGTCGGCTGATAAATCGAATTTCCGCCGATCACCCGGTCAACTTGCGCCATCCCACGTTTAAAATTTCGAAAAGTAAGCTTTGTGCGGGCAACCTGGGTAGGTAATGGCTGCGTTATTTTTTTACCGGTCAAGCGTTGGTAAATTTTCGCCACTTGAAGATTATCCGCTTTCCGCAGATGGACAATTTTTTCAAATAAAAATGGGTAGGTTTGATACGTATTTTGTTTGTAATCTGCCTGCAAATTTTCTAGCGCGGTGCTCATCGTGGCCGGCCGAGCCGAAACGATTGACCAAAATCTTTTGCTTGCGACGTCGGCTTCATAAAGTAATTTAACGATGTATACGGCTCATTTTCGCGGGCATTAGTAATCTGCACATTCACGTAACTTTGGTACTGCGTGTAGTAGAACGCAAAGACGACCAGCACAAACGCTAAAAAGGTGAGATTTTTAACTAGCAACTGTATTTCATACTTAAAAGCTTTCATCATCTCCACCTCGAATCGCAGCTAAGTACTTGGGTTCCAGCTCTTTTTGGTGCGGTGCGAACTGCCGTGTTGGGCCTTTAAACAGTAATGTTCCTTTTTCTAGAATTAACAACTGATCACTGATTTCCGCAATATCTTCCACAATGTGAGTCGAAAAAATCACAATTCGTTTTTGCCCTAAGTTGCCAATTAAATGACGAAAATTATCCCGCTCTTCGGGATCCAATCCCACCGTGGGTTCATCCACAATCAGAATCTGTGGATCGTTTAAGAGTGCTTGGGCAATTCCGACCCGTTGCTTGAGGCCACCGGACAATTCTTTCATTCGATAACGGCGGTGCTTGGTGAGATTCAACCGTGTTAATAACTTTTCGATCCGTGGCTTTAACTCACGCGGGCCGATTTCTGATAACAACCCTAAGTAAATCAGAACATCTTGCACCCGCATGTTGCGATAAAATTGAAAGTTCTGGGGTAAATACCCGATCATCGTCCGAATTTGCCGCACCTTCAAATCCGTGCGACCATTAATGACAATCTGCCCCGAAGTTTTCGTCAATAAAGTTGCGATGATCCGCATCAAAGTTGTCTTGCCAGCACCATTGCGCCCCAACAGACCGACTACCCCATTAGTCAGTGTAAAATCAAGTTGCTTGAGTACCATTTTGTGGTTAAAACTTTTGGTTAATCCTGTGATTTGTACCTCGGTCATAGTGCCGTCTCCCCCTTTGGTCATGATAAAAATCCCAACTCCAACACAACAGCATTAACAGGCACTGACTCAAAATCATAACGGCAAAGTTGGCCTTTACTAAAATCAATCCCAAGCTTACGACGATCACAAACAAAGCAACTCCCCAATTGAACACTCGTTGTCGTTTTTGTTTGCGGATCATTTGTGCATGTGCTTCTAATTCTAGTTGGTCGACTTTGTGCCACATCTGAATGAGATAATTCTGATCTTCACGATTCTTTTTCATTCCTTTATCCCCCTCAGTTTCCATTTCAGGCGGCTCCATCTGATTCTAGCGTTTCCCGGTGACAGCTGCATCAGCTGGGCAATTTCCTTGAACGAAAATCCGTAGTAACCGCGCAGCATCACCAGCTGATAATCTTTTGCTGGCAAGTGAGTCTTGAGTTCCTTTAAATACCCTGTTGCTTGAACTTCTTCCATCGGAATTGTGATCGTTTCAATGTCAAGTTCTTGGATTCGCTGTGTCTTGCGCAGCCAATCGATACTTTGATTCTTTAACGCTTTAAATAGGTAGGCTTTAAAATGTGGAATCGGATAAAGCCGTTTCCGCTTAAAGTAGATATTGGCAAACACATTTTGTGATAAATGCTCCGCATAGGCATTATCATGAATGAGTTTAGCCACATACCTCGTTGCAGGGAGCCGGTATCTGATGACGAGTTCTTCAAAAGCATTTTGATCATCTGTGCGCACAACCTTTTCAAACAATTCTTCATCACTGAACATACCGCTCACCTCCCTACACCTATCATACGAATTTAAGGCGTGAAATGTTACAAGTTTTTGGATTTTGTGAAACATAAAACGTTTTGCGTTGATCTAAAAAGAGAAATAAAAAAGAGCTTTAACGCTGAGCATAACCTAAGAAGCCGAATGATTCGTTCAGCCTTCGTTGCATTAAGTGCGGTTCAGCGATTGCGGGCGACCAGCAGAGACTATGGGTAGTTTTAATTTCATTTTCAGTGTAAACAAAAAGTTCTGACATAAAATGAGAATAATCATTTTATATCAGAACTAATCTTAGCTTGTGTTATCACTTTCACTAATTTATTGATGTGAGCTATGGCACGTTTCGTAACGACCGCATGTAAATTTTAAAAATCTACCACTGTCAATTAGAATGAAGTGTCCAAAGCCTTTCGCTCACCATGCTTTTACCGTCAGTTCCGGCCACTTCTTAAATACTTCATTAATTTCGTAGCCGGTACGTTCTGATTTATATAAAAGTCCCAAAATAACATCTTTATTTTGCAAAACGCCACCCCTTTCATCATCGAATTAGATTCATGTTCATTACTCTGTTCAAATACGTTTATCAATTTTTCAGTTAAGAAACAGTTAATATTTTACTTAACGTCTTATTAAGAAATACCCGCCATACTGAGGTTAGAAAACAAAAGGAGGCCACAATCATGGAAACCATCTTAAAACTTGACCGCATATCCAAAAAGTTCGGTCGGCAAACTGTTTTAAAAGACGTCAACCTCACGATCCGGCGCGGTGAAATTTATGGGTTGATCGGGCGTAACGGTGCCGGTAAAACTACCATTTTGAAATCAATTATCAAGCTCATCCAGCCCACCACCGGAACCATTACCCTCTTCGGCGCTACTAAGGGCACCACCTACATTCATCAATTGCGGCGCACCGGCAGTATCATTGAATCGCCAGTCGCCGTTGATCAATTAAATGCCCGCCAGAATCTGATTTATTACAGTAAGATTCACGGGGTGGTCGATAAAAACGCAGTCGATGAAACGTTGAAGTTTGTCGGCTTAGACACTACCGGCAAAAAGAAATTCAAAGATTTTTCCCTTGGTATGAAACAAAAAATGGGACTAGCCATCGCTCTGCTCAATAAGCCGGACTTTCTGATCCTCGACGAACCGATTAATGGCCTGGATCCCATTGCCATCGTTGAATTTCGCGAATTGTTGTTAAAACTCAACCAGACCCAGCAAATGACCATTTTAATTTCTAGTCATATTCTTGAAGAGCTTTATCACCTTGCCACCCGGTTTGGCATTCTCAATAACGGCATGATTATCAAAGAGATCACCAAGCAAGAATTCGAAGAACAAAGCCGAGAATTCATCAAACTTGAAGTCGATAATCCTGATTTAGCAACCAATGTATTACGGCAACTCGGCTGTACGGACTTCAAAGTGGTCAACGATCACCTGATTCATATTTACCAACTGGATGTGGCTAATGCTGTCATTGCAGAGCATCTTATTAATCATCATGTCCAGTTATCCACCATTACGCGTGAAGGACTTAACTTAGAACAATATTTCAAACAATTGCTTGATGAGACAGGAGATGAACACCATGTTTAATATGATTCGCGGTGACCTTTACCGGTTGGAACACTCAAAGGGATTTTACATTACCGAAACTGTCTTAGTGGTTCTTGTTTTAACTTCCATCTTGACGGGAACGTTAGGCAGTGTTGGCACGCATCCCCAGGACCTGCAGAATTTTCAACAAGCTAACCTCGTTTGGACAGCAGGTCGCGCCACAAAATTAATGACAAGTATGGTGAGTTTTCTGATTTATTTAATTTTACCGTTGTTTATCATGACCACCGGATTTGAATTCTCGCGACTTTCGTACAAGAACTTGTTAAGCAGTGGCATGACTCGGACCAACTACTTTTTTTCCAAGTACGCTGTTTTTTTAGTCATTGTTTGCCTACAGTTCATTTTATATTATGTCACCGTCTTTTTAGGGTCCGGATTAAAAAATGGCTTCGGCGAATTAACTGCCAAATTCGGCTTAAAACTCGCCCAAACAATTTCCTTGCAATTACTATTGATGTTGGCCATTTTCGCCGTTTCGATTCTAATCTTATTTTGGACTTTTTCCACTATCACCGCGGTGGTCGCCACCATTCTTTTCCCCATCGTTGTTTCTGTGATTCGTGTTATTTTCAGCAAAGTGGATTGGCTCAAGTATTTTGATTTTCAAAATACTATTGATTCCGCTTTTTTTACCCACTTTTCATCACACACGATGGCACTATCTATTTTGACAGCTGGCGGGACCATCCTCATTTTCGGTTTACTGGCTCTGAGCGTTTTCAAACAAAAAAACCTGTGAAAATTCACAAGCTTTGTTTGGTAAATTTCAGGGTAACTGCAAAGGTCGTCCCCTGTGTGGTAATGGTCACACTCCCCATCATGAGTTGGGCTAGTTTTTCGGTAATGTATAAGCCCAACCCCGCATTTTTCGATTGCCGGGCGAGATCCTCGGTGTAAAATCGGTTTGTCAATCGTTCCGGATTTTTGATCGGTACGGTTAACTGATTTTCAAACTTCATTTCCAGTTGATTTTCGCTGCCACGTAAGGTGATTTTGGCAGCCGTCGTGCCGTGCTGTAAAATATTCCCCAGAAGATTTTGGCATATCCGCTGCAAGGCTTCACGATCCACAACCCACCAACAATTGGACTGAATATTTAAATTCAGTTCAATTTTTTTCGACGTAAACGCCTCGTACATCCCTAAAACCATTTTTTGCAGCATTTTCGTAATGTTCACCCGTTGCCAATGAAGCGCTATTTCATGCTCATTTAGCCGATTGTACATCAGCAACAAATCCAGATGCTTTGCGACACTGTTCAAATTTTGTTCAATCCGAGCCAAACTTTCTCGATCTTCAGTTGATAACGCCTGCTCGTGCAACAGCACCTGGGTATAGCCACTGGCCACCGTGAGAGGCGTGCGCAAATCATGTGCAATATTATGAATAGCCACATCCTGTTCATTTTTCAATTGATACAGCTGCTGTTCACTTTTGGCATGTTTATTCAAAAGTAAATTAATTTTCTGGGCTAACTTTTTAACCAATCGATTTTGCGAATGCAAGCTCAATTCCTTATTTGTCGGGTCTTGACTGATTTCATCAAGTTGGTTAATCACTCGTCTCACATCAATTAATATAAACAACAAGTATCCACAAACCAGACACAGGAGGCCACAGACCACGATCAAAACTTTCATGCGAGTTTTACCCCGATTCCCCAGACCGTTTCGATATAGTCGTTTTGCGGATCTAGTTTTTGTAAAATCTTGCGCAAATGGCTCAAATGTACATTCATCGTATTGTCATCGTCATAATATGCTTCATGCCAAACCGTTTGATACAACTGTTCTTTGGTAAAAATCTGTTTGGGATGTGTGAATAATGTCTGTAAAATTTCGAATTCTTTTTTCTTTAGAAGTTCGGTCTCATCACCGTTACTAATTGAAAAGGTTGCGGGTAATAAGTTGATATTTTTATACCGAGTTGCCGCGGGGACACTCGTCTTTACGTGATCGCGCAATTGCACCCGAATGCGGGCTTGCAATTCTTCAATATCAAATGGTTTCGTGACGTAGTCGTTCGCCCCTGCCAACAATAACTTAGCCACATCGGCACGAGCATCCAAGGCTGTCAAAATGATGATCGGTACCTGTGACTGCGTGCGAATTTCTTTTAAAACCTCATCGCCGCTTTTCCCTGGTAGCATGCGGTCCAAGACGACCAGATCAACTGTGCTTTCTTTAAACAGCAACAGACCTTCTGTTCCTGAATAAGCGCTGCGGATTTGATAATTGTTAGCCAAGACCTTTTGTAGTAATTGCTGCATTTCATCATTATCTTCAACAATCAGAATTGTTTTCATGCGATCACCTTCCACTGTTATTATAGCGTAGTTGAAGCGCTTTCTGAACAACAGGGATATCATTCTCACCAAATGAGTTCATATTTTTACCAATGGCATGATTACCAAAAAGCCCCATCTATAAATTACTTGATGGCACGTTTCACTTTAATTTATTTACCTGTTTTAACGTGTGCCAGTCCCTCAAAATGGCAACTACTGCGCAACCCTATTATTGGAAAAAATGGGCGGGCATGCCGCCAAAACATAATTAAAACAATGCCCAAAAACGGGATAATGACTAGGTAGCGATACCACCCAAACTTTAGGAAAGCTCACTGCCGATATTTTTGCGGCACAAAACTACTCAAAATTAACAGGATTGGCAGACCAACCTTAGCCACCCAATCTCTATTCATAAACGTCCCCCCTAATCAACTTTTTAAAACGCTATTTATGAACTCTTTAGTCAACTGTCAGCAACGGTTGTAAAATGTTGGAAAATACCGATTAGAAAATGTCGGTTTTCCAACATTTTTTTACGGTAAACTAAACGTATCTCAAATTTGGAGGAACTGAAATGCGTTTAGATGTTGAACAGTGTGTCCAGCAATATATTATGAACAAAATAAAGCCCAACTTCGCTGAAATTGGTCGACGATATGGTGTTGATCCGCGAACGGTTAAAAGATACTACAATTTAGGGCTCACGCCCCCAGATGAGCAGCCACAACCCTTACGGCGGCCGAGTAAACTTGACGATTATCGAAAAACGATTGAAGAAAAGGTTCTAGAAGGCTGTTCGGCAACGGCAATTTATTACTTTATCAAAGAACGTGGCTATCAAGGAAAGCAAAGTATTCTCAGAGACTATTGTCGAACCATCAGAAAAGCCGCAACGAAAAAAGCCACTATCCGGATTGAAACCTCGCCAGGGCTTTCAGCCCAGGTTGATTGGAAAGAAGACTTAACATTGATTTCTCGGCATGGAGAGATTGTCAAAGGCAACATCTTCTTATATGTTTTAGGGTACTCGCGAATGAAATACATGCAATTTACCTTCAGTCGCAGCCAAACTACCTTTTTTGATTGCTTAACGAATGCCTTTTGGGCAACCGGGGGTGTGCCGAAAGAAATCTGGTTTGACAACCAAAAGGTTGTCGTCGATCATCATAAAAGTAATTTTGGTAAGCCGGTATTTAATGAAACCTTCGTTGAATACGCTAAGGACGCTTGTTTCAAGCCAATTGCTTGTCGACCGTTTCGGCCACAAACCAAAGGAAAGGTTGAGGCGTTGGCCAGAACTACTCAGCGAATTAAAGTTTACAACCATGAGTTTGAAGAGCCGCTAGACTTAGCCGAGATCGTTCATTTGACGTGTGATCAGCTGAATCATGAGAAGTCTCAGGCGACTCAAATTCCGCCTTATTTATTGCTTGATAAAGAAAAAGAGTATCTCCATGATTTTGATCATGACTTACTCGATGCCTATGCCAGCCAAACCATCGCAAGGAAAGTTAGCAAGGAATCAATGATTGTCTTTCAAAATCGGAAATACTCCGTCCCCATCAGATATATTGACGAAACCGTACAAATTAAACACGATGACAATACTCTATACGTTTATTATAACGGAGAACTAATTCGTTCTCACCCTATTTCACTGAAAAGATTTAATTATCTTCGCGATGACATGGAAGAGATTGTCCGATCAGACCTTTATAAGAATCGTGATGACCGAGTCATTGATGATTACGTCGACCGAAACCTGAAGATGTTTGATGAAATGGAGTGAGAAAATGGCTAATTACCAAGCGTTATACACCAACCTTAGACAATTAAAGTTAGATCGTTTCGCCGAACATTTAGGCTACCTATTGGATCATCAAGATGAAGCACCCAAGTCCTTGAGTGATGCCTTATTCGAATTGACAACGGCTGAGCTTAAATACCGGGAACAAAAAAAGATTAATTTGAGAATTAAACTAGCCCGCTTTCCATATGAAAAAACGTTAGCTGACTTTGACTTTAGCTATCAACCAGGAATTAACCAAGGGACAATTGAGGACTTGGGATCACTAAGATTCACCCAAGAGAATCAAAACATTTTGTTTATCGGCACCTCCGGTGTCGGTAAGACTCACCTAGCCACCGCCATTGGAATTGAAGGGTGTAAACAAGGAATTTCAACGCAGTTTATTCGATGTAGCGACCTCATCAACAAGCTTCAAACAGCACAAGTTCAAGGACGAAGCGAAGAAGTGTTGCGCCGGTATGCCCGTTTTCAAATTCTAATCATTGACGAGATTGGTTATCTCCCAATTGAGTCAGTGGGTGCTAAGCTGTTCTTTCAGCTAATTGAAAGACGATATGAACGGAAATCAACCATTATCACCACTAATATTCCGCTTTCTAAGTGGGGAAACACCTTTTCAGATAAGATGTTAGCTAACGCCATTTTAGACCGCTTGGTTCACCACGCTAAAGTCATCCGAATCACCGGTCGATCATATCGAATGAAGGATCATTTGATTGAAAAGAAGGATAATTCTGGACCTGATTTATCAGGTTTTAGCTCACAAAATAAAGAAAGGAGCAGTGAGACACTGTAAACCTTATCGGTAAAAAACAGCATTTTTTAATCGGCAAAAAACGACATTTTCACATCGGCGTTGACAGTCAACCAAGAATGATTATCATTTATCTAAAAAAAATCCTAAAATACTCAATTCCTAGTCATTAGTCAAGTATCTTAAGAAGTTTCTTAAAGTTTAAGTAAAAATTGCTTTCTTTCTATTCTCTATTATTTTCTCACAGCCACTTATTCTGTTTAGCCACATTAACGGCTTCTAGGCGGTTATGGACGCCTAATTTGCTAAAAATTGCAGATAAATAATTCCGTACCGTGCCATCTGAAAGATACAGAGCAGCAGCGATTTCTTTGGTCGGTTCTCCTTTATCCGCTTCTTTCAAAACGGCGAGTTCGCGTTTAGATAACGGATTACTGTCAGCCGACAACATATTCACTACCAGCGCCGGTGCATACAGGGTTTTGCCTGCCATGACTTGCCGTATTGCCGCTATTAAATCATCACTAGGGCTATCCTTCAACAAATAGCCAGCTACCTCGGCCTTTACAGCATGCTCGAAATAAGCTTTTTGCGCAAACGTTGTGAGTATAATGACCTTCGTAGCTAGTTGACTATCCTGAATCTGGTCAGCTACTTCCAGCCCCGTCATTTCAGGCATTTCAATGTCAAGAATTGCCACATCCGGCTTCAACATCTGAATCTGTTGCCAGGCAGTTCGCCCGTCTTGCGCACTGCCAAGAACGTGTAAATCATCCTCTAATTCCAATAACTGTGTAAGTGCCGAACTCAACATACTTTGATCTTCAGCTAAATAAAGTGTAATCATCGCCTTACTCCTTCGGTAACGTTAATGTGACTCTGGTGCCGTGCCGGTCGTGCGTCAAGTCAAATGCGCCGTTGCCTTCCAACATGCGCGCCCGCATTCCTTGTAGACCGTTTGAACCAGCTCGCTGAAATTGTCCCTGCGCCCGACCATCATCTTGAATTTTCACTTGATAGATTTGTGCAGTTGTCGTGAATTCAATTTGCACTTGATGGGCATGCGCATGCCGAATGACATTCGTGATGGCTTCGGTCAAGGCAGCTGCAAATCTGCTTTGAATAAGTGTCGGCCATTCTAAAGCCTCTGCTTCGCCAGTTGTGGTCAAAAAAACTTCGACTTCCGCTAAATGACGACTCTGTTCTAACAGCGTTTCACTTAATGATTTTTGGTGCAGATCATTCACAATTTTCCGTACCATTTGCAAATTTGCCCGACTAGTTTGTGCAATGTCATCTAATTCTTGCGAGACTTGCTCAGGCGCCTTTTGCAATAGTTTTTGGGCTAGTTCTGTTTTAATCGTGATCATGGAAAAGCTTTGTCCCAGGTTATCATGTAAATCACGGGCGATTCGTTCCCGTTCATTGCGTTGGACTAAAGCCCGCAGTCGCCGGTTGGTCTGTCGCAACTGACGCTGGCGAAAAATGGAACGGCTAAAG
Organism: Pediococcus siamensis; assembly: GCF_047220215.1. Taxonomy (GTDB): domain Bacteria; phylum Bacillota; class Bacilli; order Lactobacillales; family Lactobacillaceae; genus Pediococcus; species Pediococcus siamensis. Next base: position 265,253 of record NZ_CP178375.1, on the reverse strand, counting down.
ACATATGACAAAATGGGTGAGGAAATGGGAAACCACAAATTAAGCGTAAACAAGATCAATCCATTTTGAAAATCTGCCTGAAAAGTAGCCGTATTTTGCTGAATAAAAGGAATCAGACTTGTAAATAAAAGAATATAGTAAACGCCCAAAAATTCATAGAAATACTTTTTTGGACGACTGGCCAAAAGAACTGTAATTTGCCAACCGGGAAAAATAATTATGTAATAATTTAAGGCAAATAAGGCGAACACACCAGCAATGAATAATTCTAACGGAATAGTAACCCGCCGCCACTGGGGTTTTTCATTCACTAAAATATAAACCAACGTAAAAAATGCAACCATACCTAGCCAAAACCAATCAGAAAGTTTTTTAGCCGGAATATACACCATCAGCGTGTACACCAAATAAATTAGCCAAATATAACTGGCCCAATCAAGATTCTTCAAGCGCTTCTTTCGCTTAGACTGTTTCAACCCTTTTCCTCCATTTGCGGATAATCCAGTTTTTTACAAAAATAATTGCTAGGGAAATCAGAAACCAACTCCCAATTCCCGTAATCAAATTCAGTTCCAGTTTACCACCAAAGGCAGCTTTTCCTAATAACTGATTTGTAAAATAAGTTGGCAGTAACTTGCCAACATGTTGTACCCACACGGGCAACATATTAAGCGGCCACCAGAGCCCTGTTGCAACTGCCATCGGGAAAACAATGAGATTACAAACGAGGCTGAGTGTCTCTGGTCGTTTGACTTGTGACGCTAATCTACCTAACAGAATTAAAGGCAGCTGTCCTAGGAGACTTGCCCCAATTAGAGCGGCCCAGCGTGTGAACGACAGTCCAACGTGATTAACCGTTACAGCTATAATGCCGATCACAAGCGCTGCTGCGGCTCCCATCACTAGTCCCCAAAATCCGATCGAAATGAGATATACCGTCTCCCCCTTTGGCGTCCGTTTTAATAGCTCTGTGAGCCCTTGATCGCGGTCATGCTGTAAGATGGTGGCAATACTGAAAAAAGAACTGATTAAACCACTGTAGGTGATCATACTAACCATATATTGAATGTAAAATTGCTGGAGTTCCGATCCTGATGCCACCAACATAATCCGTGTAAAAAGCAGATAAAATCCTACTGGCATGAGTAAAGAAAAAAATAAGAACGAAAAATTGCGTAAGAATAGACGTTTGCCATCAAATTCGAGTTGCTTTCTGAATGCTTTCATCGGTGTGCCCCTTTCGTGTTAATGCTATGAAAATATCTTCCAAAGATTTCTGTTCGATCCTCAAATGATGTAATTGTGGTAAATCAGTACTTAACGCGGCTAACGTCTGATCTTCAGAAGTGGTAACTAACTGAATGCTATCAGCGGTTTGATCGCTCTTTATAACTGCTGGTAAGCTTTGAAAATGGCTGAACGGCAATCTAGTTTGAAAAGTCATCTTAACCTGGCGAAAGTTTTGCTGCAACTGACCCAAGGAACCCTGAAAAACAAACTGACCATTTTTCATGATCAAAATGCGATCAGCGACATCTTCAATTTCATTTAGGTAGTGATTGATAATCACAATTGTTTTTCCTTGTTGTTTAAGTAGAGCTATCCGGCGCCAGAAATCTTGGCGTGCATTGACATCCAGCCCCACGGTCGGCTCATCCAAGAATAGAACCTCTGGATTGCTAATAAGGGCGATCGCAAATGAGACCCGGCGCAGCTGTCCACCAGAAAGGCGTGTCAGCCGCATCCTAGCTAGGTCGCTCAACTGTAAATCGCGGAGTACCTCTTTTGGGTTGAGCGATGTCTCATAGCATGCCGCCACTTCGGTTAACAGATCCGCTACCGTCACTGATTGCAGACGCATATCATTTTGCGGCATAACCCCAATCAGTGCCTTATTCAATTTATTTCCTGGTTGGCGGCCAAAAACGTGCAATTGCCCGTCTGCTTTGTAGCTCCCCAACAAAATGTTCAACAGGGTCGTTTTTCCTGCGCCATTTTCTCCAATGAGTCCGATAATCTCTCCCGAATAAATTTCAAAATTAATGTCGGTGAGCACTTTTTTCGAACCATAGCTGAAACTGAGTTGTTTTGCTTGTATCAGTGTTTGCATATGTCATCCCTCCATATGCTTATCATAACAAGCCTGCTATTGTCCGCCCAGTCGCGTCTGTCATGACTTCAGTATGACAATTGTCATAAACTTTTATGAAGGTCAAAATTTCACTCGCCATTCTCCACAGTTTTACCGCCTCAAAATCTGAATGATCAAAAAAACTAGGTCGAATTATCAAGTTCAGCCTAGCCGTCGTCTTACTGTCTTTTTCTAAAAATCAATAAAGTTTATTTTTGCTTTCAGCACACCGTAACTTTAGTTTGTCATTGATTTGTTTAGCAGAAAGCCACGAAGCACATCACCCGGCATGCAATCAACCAATCGATGGGCAACCCAAATGGGACTGATGGCAAGTGAACACATTTGACCTTGAAGTAACTCCAGCTCAAAAAAATGGGTGTGCCCCAAATCCTAGGCAAAAAATTTCCACCTGCTCACCAGTCCCAGAACTAATCGCATTCATGTTCGATATCCAAATCCTTACCAATCGAAACGATAAACCTCAAAGAACAGCGCGTAGGTTATTAAATTTAAAATGGCCATTTCAAGTACGGCAAAAGTCTTCCAAACCGTTTTTGTAAATATGCAAATAGGCCAAATGCCCTCAAATACATGGCTCCAATTTCTGAAAACATAATTTCAGAAGCACACCACAATTTTAGGTATTTGACCTATTTTGAAAACTTCGCCAAAGTTATTTTTTATGCACCAGTAGCTCTGAATCGCGGGTACCGATATTTTTGACCACCGCAACCGCGATAAACAACAGTACCGCGACATTTGCAAAAACAGCCACGATCGAAGCTAAGTTGGCTAGCGCAAAGCCCAGAAAAATGAAGACCCAAGACTGGACGATTAGCCAAATGACCACGCCGTCAAGCAGGGAAAAGCGCCCGACTTTTTTATTTAGCATGGTTAAAATTGGCGGTAACTGAAAGACAAATTCGCCTGGCTTTTTATCAAAACCGGCGCTCACCAATCCCAGCAAGATCTGCGCCAAGAAAAAGATAATCAAAATTGTCATTAAAAAGTTGACTTGATCTCCGCTGGTAACAGTTGAGACATACACCGGGTGTCCCCAAAAGTTAACCAACGTTGCCATCTGTGTTTGTACATGCGACTTAAAAAACAGAATTACCAGAATTTCCACAAAGATATTGCCTAACAACAACCCACTTAATCGGTACTTAAATTTTGGCATCATAATTTCCATCTACCTCTCCTCAATAGATTTCCACCAATTGTAAGCGCTTTATATACGCCTTCATTATACAAGCAACTGATGATTTAGCAATCTTTTGCGGCTTGAGACGAAAAAATGCGAGATTGCTCTAACCCAGATTGAGTTCTTATTAACTGTCAGGTAGGATGGTCTCTTTAAAAGATTTCTTGTTTCCATAAAAATGTTTAGTTGTCATGGCACATTTTATGAAAGACTCTTTGAAATTTGTAAAAGAGATTCCTGCTTAATCTCTATGTTTCTTTGACACAAGAACAGTTACTGTAATCAGCCCAACAACGCAGACAACCACCAAAGCAATTAACACTAAAAATACAATTGACCCGGTTGCTATCAACTTCACTTCTTTTTGCTAACTAACCAGCACTAATCCCCATTCTGGTTCTGTGATGAATGCCAAAACAACAATCACTTTCAACAACATCAGAATAGCAACTATTTGCTACAGACAGTTCATTTTGTTGGAAAACTTTCTCGTAGCGCCTGATTCAAAAGTGCGGCTTGTTTAAGGACATCCGTATCATTTGTAATGGTGTTCTCGTGATTGGCACAGCCAATTAAAGCGTGATCAAATCGCAAACTTAAAAAGTTAGCAATCTCACGAAACTGGGTCACAATATGCAGACTTTTTGTTTTGGGATGATCACCGCCAACCACTACTAAGATTAGATTTTTCCCTGCCATTCGAGTTCGAAAATCAGGCTGGGTCGCCAACAATTCAGACCAGCGTTCAATAAAAGCCATCAGTGTTGCGGACGCGCCATACCAATACACAGGCGTAGCTAAAACTAATAGATCCGCTGCTTCCACCCGTTTCATGAGCTGATAAAAAGCATCCGTACTCGCGGTCCACTGGTTGTCCTCGCGATGATCCGTAATTTTTTCAATTCTAACTTTCCGTAGTTCGATTTCTTTATAAGCAATGTTTTGTAACACTAGATGCGCCAAAGCTTGTGAATTCGAATGTTGTCGACTCGATGCGCTGATAAGTAAAATTCTTTTAGTTTCTTCCATGTTCGCCACCTCCCAAACTTGTAACTCATCTTACCCCGGGAACACGGAAGGGTTATAATTGTGTCAAGTTATTCGTCAAAAGGAGGGACAAACCTTGACCCACGGAGATTTAATTAAAAAATTACGCAAAGAACGGCAGCTATCACAAGCCCAATTGGCAGCAGGCATTTCTAGTCGCACCACGTTATCGACTTTTGAAAATAATCACTCGCGCGTTTCCAGCGACATTCTGTTTGCCTACCTAGAGCGCATGAATATCTCAATTCAAGAGTATCTCTTTTACTTTAACGGCAACACAGCCACTGAAAAGGAACGTATTACCCAATACTTCTATGATAATGTGGTTAAGCGGACAGATCAGGAAATCATGAAGCGTATTCATCAGTATCGCACCCGGTACAAGAATTCCAACGATTTTTATTTTTGTTGTCTATCCATTGAATTGAAGTTATTTTTGAATCATAAACATCAGCACGCTGTTTTTGATGTCGCTGAAGACGTTGCGCTAGTCAAACGGTATTTGGAACGCGTCCAACAATGGGGGCATTTTGAAATGGCACTCTTTTCGAATTGTTTGTATATTTTCAGCAGTACTTATATTCGTGGCACGTTTGCTGTTCTTTTAAAACGGACCCAGATTATCAGCGAAATTGACACTTACCAAAATGATCTCGCCGTTTTTCTCAATAACTGCATTATACTGGCCTTTGAACGTCGCCAGCTTACCGACGTTCGCTTTTTTACGCGCGAACTTTGCAAGAGGTCTGCTCAAACGCCACGTAAAGCTTACGACCGCATGATGGGTACTTTTTATTCAGAACTTTTGAATTCTATTGAAACGGAAACCTGGAGCACGCCCGAGACTATTCAACAGTTTAAAAGACTAGGTTTTACAGAACACGCAGCGGAATTGGCGGCATTCGCGAAGAAAACCCAGGCCGCATTTTGTCCACAATCAGCTTAAATTCTATTAATCTTTAAACCTTAAAACTGAGCTAATCCTAATTTACTCGCGATTAGCTCAGCTTTTTATTAATGTTGCTATAATTTTTTAAATCGGCACATCTGGTTTACGGCGCTTAAGTTGTTGTGCAACATGGCTTGGAAATGTAGCCAACAAGCACCTAAATGGGGACATTGCATATAACTAACTCTCGATTTATATTATAAATTACCAAGCATATGCCTGTGGCGCTGCACCTCCAGGGCCCGGAAAAATCTCGTTCAGACGATCCATAATATCTGGTGTCAAATCGATTTCAGTGATATGCAACAAATCGTTTAATTGATCAACTGTCCTTGGACCGATTGTTGGAGCAGTAATTGCTGGATTTTGCAAAACCCATGCAAGTGCAACATCAGCTTCTTTTTCATCAATCTCTTTACATAAAGCCGAATAATCTGCAAGCTGCTTCTTTTGATATTCAGTTAACGAATCAGCAATTATCGCACGACGTCCCGTCTTAGCTCCAATCACATTACCTGCTAGCATGCCGCCATCCAATGGCCCCCAAACAGTCACTCCCATGCCCAATTTTTGAGCAGCGGGAAGCAATTCTAATTCTGGGAGACGACAATTTAAACTATACTTTGTTTGTTCATTGACAAAACCAAGAAAATGCCGTTCCTTTGCCGCACCAGCAGCAAAGACCAAGTCGCGAGCACTAAAATTGCTGGATCCGACATAATAAACTTTGCCTTGGGCAATCACATTTTCAAGAGCACCAAAGATCTCATCCCAATTGATATTTGGAACGATATGGTGAATCTGATAAAGCTCAACATGGTCCGTATTAAGTCGTTTGAGTGAACGATTCAGTTCACGGTAGATCTTATAAGCAGAAATACCATCGGGGCCGTTGGGACCATCCAACGGATTATGCATATTCATATAGACTTTCGTTCCCAGAATAACTTGTTCACGCCGCTCGTTTCCCTGGGCAAACCAATCTCCTATAATTTCTTCCGTTCGTCCATTATGACCATTACCACCGTAAACATTTGCTGTATCAAAGAAGTTAATTCCAGCTTCTAAAGCCCGGTCCATAATCGCAAAAGCTTCTTTTTCATCAGTCTGTGCCCCAAAATTCATGGTACCTAGGCAAAGGCGACTAACTTTCATTCCGGTGTTACCTAATTTTGTATATTGCATATTTTACTTACTTCTTTCTAAAAAGAATAAAATAATTTAAGGAAAGGAACTATTCCTTTCAAAAAAATATAGTTCTTCATGATCCATAAATTTCTATTGCTGTTAACTTAGTCCCGATTATTTAAAAATTACGTGATAGTCGCAGCGTGCTTAGAATCTCCCGGCTCATGATGCACACTTTAAACCTCTTTTACGCCTCATAGCGACCAGCCTCTTCGAAAGTGCCAAATTATCAATTTTTCCAAATCTTTTTTCGGTTGTGGCTACGACTTGTAAAATAGCCGTCTGTTGAGTTACAGACAACATTTGCGTTAAAATTTAACCCTCACAATCAAATTCATCTCAGCATTTTAATTGATCGCCATGGCGGGCTGCGACCAAATTAGCATCCTCTCTTTGCGCCAATAAAGGTGCCAGTACATGGTCAAAGCCAGTCGAAGTTCCAGTTATAAATCATTTTTTATATGAACCTCCTTTCATTCGGGGCTTATAATACGACTTGAACACGTGTTTAAGTCAATAACTTTTTTAACTAAATAAGGAGAAATTATTATGTACTCAATTGGTAAAGTTGCCGAAAAATTAAACATCAGTACCTCTGCTCTGCGTTTTTACGATAAACAAGGCCTCCTTCCGTTTGAACAACGAGATGCCGCTGGTCGCAGACAGTTTCGTGAACAAGACCTCAATCTGATTGAAGCCATCGCCTGTTTTAAGGAAGGTCACGTACCCGTAAAGGATATCGCTCAATTTATCCAATTTTGCATGGCAGGCGATTCATCACTTCAAGATCGTTACAACCTGGTTGCTAAAGAATCGGACAATTTGAAAATGAAGATAGAAACATTACAAAAAGACTATGATTACCTGCAATATAAAAAATGGTATTTTAAAACTGCCGTAGAAGCAGGCACCGAAAAAATCCATTTCATTGAAAATAGTAATTTTGTTGATCCGCAAGCACGAAAAGATTTTGAAAAAATGTACAAAAATAAAAAGAATCGGAAAAAATTGGTCGATTTTTAGCTTGACTTAAATATTGGTTTAAGTGCTAACGTAAAATTGAGGTGAATAATATGAAAAGTGAATTTGAAAAAATGGAGGCTGGCGAGCCCTATTATTTTCTTGATCCAAAAATTGTTGCACAAAAAATGAATGCAGCTCATTTATGTGAAGAATTTAACGCAATCTCGGCAACCGATCCAGTCGCACAGACAAAAAAGATTAAAGAAATCTTAGGATCGACTGGTGACCGTGTTTCTGTTCAAGCCAATTTTAATTGTGACAATGGCAAAAACATCCACGTTGGCGAGGATTTTCTTAGCAATTATAATTTAACGATTCTAGATATTGCACCCGTTCATATTGGTCATAATGTCATGATTGGACCTAATGTGGATATTTACACGGTCAATCATCCCATGACAGCTAAAGGACGTGCCAGTTATATCGCACAAGGGTTCCCAGTAACGATTGGTGATAATGTTTGGATTGGTGGCAAAGTATCCGTTATGCCCGGTGTCACAATTGGCAGTAACGTTATCGTTGCGGCTGGAGCAGTGGTTACAAAGGATATTCCTGATAATACTTTGGTTGGAGGCGTTCCGGCCAAAAAAATTAAGTCATTATAAATTTGAAATGGGCTGGGGTAAATCTCTCGGCCTTTTCTTGTCTCCCAATTTATATAGTGGCAAGCAAAAAAGCCGAATAATTCAAAAAACGAATCTCGGCTTCTTAAACTACAAGTGCAACTTATTTTTTTAATGATTCCAACTGCATAGTCAATGTTGTATATTTGAAGTTAAAACACCTGCTTTCACACTAATTCTTTTTTTTAGGGTACTTTTTAAACGAAGGGGTGCCGAAGTACAATGCTAGTAAAGAAACGATTAGTGACAGAAACGATTTTCTCCAAAAGATTAAAAATCTCTTTTGAGTGTTGAATTTTCTAGAGAAAACATGCCCTCAATGCTTTAAAACGAACGTAGAATTAATTTGAAATTTAACCTAATTTAATTCCCGCATCCTTTAAAGCAGCATCTACAACTCCTAACACGACGAGACTATGTGCCATTCTTTTTTTAGCTTCTTCAGTATCGTGAGTGTCAATCATTTTCGTAAACGCAACAAACTCCTGAAACATACGGTGTTGATGAATTCGTTGATCTATTTTTTTCGTTTTACCAGAAACTGTTTCATCAAATTTTTCTAAAATATTAACCGGCCCCATAATTTGAATATTCCCGTTTTCGCCTTCGATTGTCGTACGTACCGGAGCAGCACAATCTTTAGCGCCAGTGCAAACAACTTTTATACCAGAATATTCAAGAATTAGCATCCCTGATGTATCAATACCACGCGCGACATTCGCATAATAATGAACTTTTTCTGGGGCACCAAGCAATCCAGTTACAAAGTGAATATTATAAATATTCAGATCCATTAGCGCACCGCCGCCCTTTTGGGGATCAAATGCTGGTAAAATCCTGCCTTTTTTAAAGGCGTCATATCGATGAGAAAATTGAGAATAATTACAGTCAATAATTTTCAACTGACCTAATTTAGGGAGATCTTCTTTGATCTGCTTAAAGTTATTCAGATATTGATTGTTAGCAGCTTCGACCACAATTAAGTCCTTATCTTCAGCGATTTGTGCTAGTTCCTTACCTTGATCCTGAGTTAAAACAAACGGTTTTTCAACAATGACATTTTTACCCGCATACAAAGACTGTTTGGCGTATGAATAATGAAGAAAATTCGGTAGTCCAATATAAACAGTATCAATCTCTGGATCAGTTAAACATGCATCAAGGTTAGTGTAAATCTTGGGAATATTATATTTTTGGGCAAGCTCTGACATTGTTGGCACATCTGCAGCAACACCCAAAATGGCTTTCAAATGAACATTCGGTACATCAGAAATCATCGTTAAAAAATCCTTTACAATCATGCCAGCACCAAAAATTGCTAATTTCATTTTATTCTTCTCCTTTTGATTTTAAAATTTCGTGGATAGCACTTACAATTAATCGATGGTCATCTAAGTGGTCCTTCATCCCAGAGACTGCGAAGGCCCCCCGAATCTGATGATTAATAATTAGTGGAAACCCTCCACCACAAATGGCATATTTTGTTTGGTCATTCATGCCTTTAAAAGATATTTTTTTGGTATAAGCTGATAAGGATGAGTGTTTTGTGGCAATTACCGTATTAATTTTGCGTGGTATCCATTTATTATCAATACGGCCAATCATCATGACATCCACTAAAATTGCATGATCTAAGATGACACGTATCGCAACTGGCCGTTGAAAGTGTTCGTTGACCAGTGCTTCAACATTGGTCACAAATTGTAATGCGGTTTGATCATTAAACTTTGTAAACACTAGATCTCTTTCTTCAGCCTCCAGAGTACTGACATCAATCTTTTCTAAAAATTGCATTTTCTGAACCTCCAATCTAATATTAAGTATATAAACTCAGTTCCTACAAAACTTTGATAATAGCGGACAAGCAACCTGAAATTTCATTTATTTCATGATAATGATTGCGCTTTTCGTCCAAATTAAAAATTCAAAAAGAGGAAAACGCATGCTAGTTACAGACCAACTAAGGGAAACAAAAAACTTCACAAATACAGATCGGCAAATTGCTAATTATGTTCTTAATAATCTCAATGCTGTTTCCAAAATGACCGTTCAACAATTAGCTCAAAAAAGCTTTACTTCGCATTCTGCCATTATTCGCCTGGCCAAAAAACTAGGCTATACAGGCTATCGCGATTTTCGCTATGCAATCACCATCATTTCGTACCAAAATCAGCACCAATTAGATCCCATTGATGCCAACTTCCCGTTTTTACCAAAGGATAGTCCGCGTACCATTGCCAAAAATATGGCTACTTTAACGCAGAACACCATTGAACGTGCCTTGGCTCAACTCGATGTAAAAGAATTAACCAAAGCTGCCAAAATTATTTTGACAACTAAGAATATCTTTTTGTTTGCAACTGGTGATTCCCAAATCCGCGCACGCAGTTTTCAAAATAAACTCGTTAAAATCAACAAAACAGCGATCATCGCTGACGAATATGGAGAGAGTCTTTGGAAAGCTTCTTCCTTAAATTCGGAAGACTGTGCGATTTTTATCTCCTATGGTGGCAATTCAGAACTATACCTTCACATTTTGCACATGTTGAACGATCGCGGTGTAAAAACTATTTTGATTACTGGCAATCCAGACTCTAAATATATCCCGCTTGTAGATGTCGCAATTTCCGTATTTCAGAATGAATATGAAAATTTAAAGATAAGTACGTTTGTCTCTCAAATTACACTTGAATATATTTTAAACACCTTATTTGGCATCTTGTATGCCCACGACTATCAAGAAAACCTCAGCAATCTCAAACGTAACTACCATGCGATTGAAGATAATGATCATTAAAGGGCCTAGGACAAATGACAAAATTGTCCTAAGTCCTTTTTTACGGCTTACTGATGTGCCCAACAATCCGGTTCTGAGCGGCTTCTCCGACAGAGGCAAAGCTACTTTAGGCCACCCCACTTGACCCTCGCACTTTTCATAATCTAGCTTTATTTTGCCAAGGGATTTTTCTTTTCGAATTCAGTTCCAGGTGTTGTATCAAGCTCTAAAGCTTCCAAATAAACTTTCAATTTGTCAAAACTATCGAAATAAGTGTAACGGCCATTTTGAAATTCGCCTTTCTGAACACTAGGCATATTTAAGTCAGCCATTTGATGCGCAACCCCATTAGAATCACGTACAGCTAAAGCTAAATGATGAACGCCCTCGCCATCGCGTTCTAGGCATTCTCGCCAGAAACTTGCTTGGTCATCGGCGGGTGAAATTAATTCAATTTGGAGATTGTTAAAATCAAAATTAACTTGGTTAATCCTAGCGGGGCAAGGTTCACCATGATAAGTTGCCTGTGTGACTTCATAGGGATTATTCAAATGTACCTCTGGAACCGGAACTGCTAGAAATTCCGCCCAATTTTTAGCAGTCTCTTCAATGTTCTTCACTAGAATTCCAATTTGAATAATAAAATTACGATTAATCTGGCCTTTTTGTGTGTTTGCCATTTTACCAACTCCTTTACATTTTATATGTTAAGTATAAAAGTAATGATGGCCATAAAACCGTCAAAACAGCGGGCTGGGCGGATTGTTTAAGAAAACGCGTTTTTGCTATTTTTAATTAAACATTCTGTTTACGATTTTTTTTCAGGCCCACATTGCCAACCATTTATCAGTCCTTAAAAAGAAACGATCCATTTTGGGGAGGGCTGGTCTCATTTTTATCCTGTAATAAAGAAAAGGTAATCACGCTCAACCGTTTCATGCTATACTTATTTCACCGAAGAGCCGAAACCGCTTTCGGCTGGATAATTTAACTGATGGGTACCTGAACAAATTGGAGGAGTGCTTATGTTCTATATTGTCCTATTAAGTTTTATCGCACCGCTATTGGTATGGGGAGGGTTCATAGTCGTCGCCGATCAAGCTGACAGACGAACTGTCGCTTTAAATGGTGTGTGGGTTTTAATTCCTTTACTAATTCTCAAGTTGATGCAGACCTACATTTGGCTGCCGTCACGTAACCCGCTTTCTTTGCTAGGTGCAAATCTAGTCTGGGGAGTGGCCACACTTGTTGCCCTTTATTTACTGTGCAAAGCCAATACCGATTCCCATTTTGGTCGGGCACTAACGCTGGCAAGCGGCCTCTTAGCTCTTTTACTGCTAGTCGTTGCCGGTGGTGAAGCCCATTCAATTTTTTCCGTTAAACCGGTCGCAAAAAGCATCCAATCCAAAACGGTTTCCAGTGCCGCAGCGCCCACTTTCAAAAAAGGGGTCACACCAGTGGCTCTGTCGCCCAAAACCGTTAAAAATCGTATGAACAAAAACATGAGTGATGTTCCAAATTCCCAATATTTTCATTTGGGTGATATTCAGGCGCAGTATTACCACGGCAAGCCGGTGTACATTGCACCCGTAGAATTTGACGGTTTTTTCAAATATTTATCCGCCAAGCAACGGACACCGGGATATTTCATCATTGACGCCACTTCAGTCAGTGCCGAACCAAAATTTGTCAAAAAATCCATGAAGTACACCAATGCCAGTTATTTCAACAACAATGCCCAGCGGCACATTTACCAAGATTATCCGCAGTGGCTGGTGGCTGATAATAGTGAGCCCCAGCTAGAAGTTGATGAAAATGGGACCCCCTATTACATTGAAACGACTTACAAATCAATGGCACTGAGTCATCGTATTAATTATTCGAAATTGCACGTCATTGCCATCAATGCGGTTACAGGCGCCACTAAGCTTTATAAATTAGGTGCCCTTCCCAAGTGGATCGACGAAGGAATCACTTCTGATGTTGCTGATTATATGAATACCGCTTACGGGAAATATCAGCGTGGTTGGCTAAATATGCACCTCAGTAAAACGGGAATTCAGGTCCCGACAAATAGTGAAGTCATCTCAACTTTTGATCAACAGGGGCGGGTTCAATACTTTACCGATTTCACCAATCCACGTTCAGATGCCGATAGTGCTTTGGGCTATTCTATGATCAATGCACGAACTGGACAGCTGGTTTACTATAAAACGCATGGCATCATGGATTCTGATGGTGCTAAAAATAATGCTGACAACAACTATAAAGCCCAACAGTGGAAATCCTCCATGCCGGTCATCTATAACATTAATGGCAAAGCAACCTGGGTATTATCTATTCTTGACAGCACCAGTGCATTTCGTGGCTATTACTATATCAATGCTGCGGATCAGTCCGTACACGCTACTGGTAATAATGCGAACGAAGCTGTAGATAACTACCGCCAGGCACTCGTCGATAGTGGCGCAAGCGCTGGAAATACTTCCGGAGTTAAACCAAAAACTATTTCTGGGACGGTAGCCCGCGCGGTCGTCACAACAAAGGGTGATAATCAAGTATTACTTTTCACGCTTTCCGGCAGTAATACTGTTTATACGGCGGATGGCAGTGACTTTCAAAAGGCTCTCCTCACCCAAAGTGGTGACCGGGTCCAAATTAAAGCCTATGTCGTCAATCAAAAAGCCGTGGGAAATGTGGAAAAATTTGTAAACTTGAATCTCAAGTAAATGAGACTGATAAGCCCGGTGAAAATACCAGTTTTTACTAATTGAAAACGTGGAAAAGTGAGCTATAATTTGGTCGTTTAATACGGAAAATTTGGGGGGAGTTACAATGACCAAAACTAAGTCACAGCAAATCAAAACGCAGGTCTTGACTGCATTTCAAGATTTAAAATTACAGCTCCAGCAGCATAATGGGCAAAACCAATTTCAATATATACTGCCCATTTTGGACACTGGGATTGAAAAAGTGAGCACCGATCAACAAGTCCCAGAGTTAGAAGCGTTGGCCGTTTATCACACTATCTCTACCCAATTGTTTGTGGACCAGCTTCGGCTTAACCAATCCGAACAGCTATCTTTTATCGCTATTGAAAAACTAGCGCATGCTAACAAAGGCCGAAATATGCTCAATCTGCTCAACGTCACTAACCTCTGGCCAAGTAATTAAATAACCGGTGCTGCTTTTCTGCGGGACGCAAAAAGGGTGAAAATCTAAATTTGATTTTCACCCTTTTAATATCGTTATTTTGACTTACCATAGACGATGGTCTGTACTCTTTTAGTGATTTTTGCAATTTTAGGGAAGCCGCTAAATCCCGATTGCTGATGGCCGTGGGTCATGATGACTAAAATATACTGCTCGCCATTCGGCAATGTCACAATCCCCGCATCATTATTCACATCATTTAAGAAACCCACCTTATCGGCAACCGTTGACCCTTTTTGTGCTTGGCGAGCCCCGGTAGGTATCCCACTTCGATAAATTTGCTTACGCATGAATCCCAGAATTTTAGCACGATCGCTTTGCTTTTGAAAAACGCCGGTGCCTGTGGCCAGCTGCTTAAGGAGGCGCATTAAGCTATGACTGGTCGTCTGCGCCACCTTTGTTTCTGTGAAAACGGGCGAATACCAGCCTTGTTTTTGAATAAAGCTATTCACACGACTCATGCCATAACTTTCCAGTTCAGCATCCGCATACGTGTTATCGCTATTCACGATCATCTGGTAGAAGCCATTTTCATTTGTCGTCGTCCACGTAAAGTTGCCATTCAACTTTTGCTGCATCAGATACGCACTGATAAAAAGTTTAAAGGTACTCGCAGCAACTTGCGGCGTGTGCGCATTGGCTTCGGTGGCCAAACTACCCGCTTGATAGATGGCGGCCTGTTTTTGTTTGGCGGCTTTACTGTTTGCTTTAGCGCCTAGATTGTAAAAACTGACGTTAACCGTGCCGTCTTTAGTGACGGTATCCAAATACGCTGTCAGTCTTGCCTTAATCGCTTTTTGTTTGGCCAATACTGATGTACGCTTCGAAACGTCTTCTGTACGACTGATTGACGTTTCATTTGTATTTGGCTGGTTCTGCGAACTGGCACGACTTTCATGTATCTGGAGGCTCACAAGTACAACCAGGATTACCCCCATCACCCAAGGAAAGAGCTTAAAAATCGTCCGTCTGACGCTTTTTGGCTTTTGTTTCATAATTATCTATCATCCCAATATTTTTATTGCGAATAGATTAATTTTTCCCCCAGAAAACTATCATTCTTGCTTGTCTAAGCATACGCTTTATTCAACTAAATTTACACCCATTTTTCTTAAAATAGGCCTAGCTGTACGCGGGCTTCCCGACTCATTTTAGCAATCGTCCAAACGGGTTCCCACACTAAATTTATTTTCACCTGGTCCACGTCTGGTAATGCTTGTAAGCTGTTGGTAATCGCTTGATTCAAGACATCGGTTAACGGGCACCCCATCATCGTTAATGTCATGGTCACAGTACATAATCCCTGGGTACAAGTGACACCATAAATCAGTCCTAGGCTGACCAAATCAACCCCGATCTCGGGATCAATCACCTGGCTTAACGCTTTAAACGCTTGAGTTTCGAAATTACGATCTGTAGTTGTCATACACAGCCTCCTAACCAATGGCCCCTTCCATTTCAAAACTAATGAGTCGGTTCAACTCAACCGCATATTCCATCGGCAGTTGTTTGGTGAATGGCTCAACAAAACCCATCACAATCATTTCGGTCGCCTTACGTTCAGAAATACCACGACTCATAAGATAGTAGAGTTGTTCTTCTGAAATTTTCGAAACTTTGGCTTCATGCTCCATGGAAACGTTGCTATTTAAAATTTCGTTATACGGAATCGTGTCACTTGAGGAGTCATCATCCATAATGATTGTATCGCACTCCACATGCGCAAACGAACCAGGTGAATTGCGAGCAAATTTGACGTTGCCTCGGTAATCCACAATTCCGCCATCTTTCGCGATCGACTTCGATACGATGGATGAAGACGTTTCTGGGGCATTATGTATCATCTGCGCCCCCGTATCCTGATCGACATTGTGACCCGCGACCGCAATGGACAGCATCGTTCCACGAGCACCGCGCCCATTTAAGTAAACGGAAGGATATTTCATGGTCGTTTTAGAGCCCAAATTTCC
This sequence comes from Pediococcus siamensis, assembly GCF_047220215.1. Classification (GTDB taxonomy): domain Bacteria; phylum Bacillota; class Bacilli; order Lactobacillales; family Lactobacillaceae; genus Pediococcus; species Pediococcus siamensis. The sequence continues at coordinate 249,126 of NZ_CP178375.1, read as the reverse complement.
ATCAACCCACTCCATCGTGGCATTCTCTAGTGCTTGGGCCCGTTTTGTTTCCAAGCTGTACACATTGGTCGACCAATTTTGAATCGTTGTGTAGCGACAATACGCATCCTTGAGCACATTCACTTCCACAACCGCTGCATGCAAACTATCAGTATCATACTTGGGCGCTGTGCAACCCTCCACATAATCAATACGACCTCCTTCATCCACAATAATCAGGGTGCGCTCAAATTGACCTGAATTAGCAGCGTTGATGCGAAAATAGGCCTGTACCGGAATTTGGGTTTGAACGCCTTTGGGCACGTATAAAAAAGTGCCGCCTGACCACACTGCGGCGTTTAATGCAGCAAATTTATTGTTCGTTGGTGGGACTAATTTTCCAAACCACTTTTTGAACAATTCCGGATATTTTTGCAACGCCGTGTCTGTATCCGTAAAAATAATTCCCTGTTTCGCAAACGATTCGCGCATGTGATGATACACAGCCTCCGATTCATATTGGGCAGCAGAGCCCGCCAGATATTGTCGTTCTGCTTGCGGTACCCCCAGTCGATCAAAAGTTTTTTTGAGCGTTACGGGGACGTCATTCCAATCCCGATATTTTTTATCCGTGATTTTTTGGTAATACAGCATGTTTTCTAAGTCAAGCTCATCTAACTTAGGCCCAAAATGCGGAATGGGCATTTTTTTATAAATTTTATACGCCTTAAGTCGGTATGCCAGCATCCATTCCGGCTCATTTTTTTCTGCCGAAATCTGCCGAATTACCGTTTCATTCAACCCCCGCCCAGTAGAAAAAATAGGCTGTACATCATCATGGAAGCCATATTCATAATCTTCATCTAACTTCTCACTCATTTGTCTGACCTCCTTTTAGGGCTGTTAGTGCGGCATGCCAAGCAAGCGTTGCGCATTTAATTCGCGCCGGAAACTCTGCTAAACTGGCCAGTAATTCTGCGTCACCCAGCTGCTGTTGGGCACTTTGCGTGACTGTTTGTCCCATTGTCAGCGCAAAAAAACTTTGACAACAATGTTGCGCTTCAGCGACACTACATTGACAAAGCGTATCGGTCATCATGCTGGCAGAAGCTTGTGAAATGGTACAGCCCGTCCCCATGAACGAAACGGCCTGTACATGAGCGGCACTGATTTTCATAAATACCCGAATTTCGTCTCCACAGGAGAGGTTTTGTAACGCCCCACTTACCGTGGCATCCGCCATTGTCTGCTTATGATGGGGATTTTCTGCATGCTCCAAAACCACAGTCCGGTACAACTTTCCTAGTTTTTCAAGACTCACGTTCAAAGAACTCCTTTACCCGTTCAACTGACCAAGCAAACCGCTCCATATCTTCACTCGCATTATAAAAACTGACACTGGCACGGACTGTAGCAGAAACGCCTAGTGCTGCCATCAACGGCTGGGCACAATGATGCCCCGCACGAACTTCAATGCCCAGCATATCTAAACCAGTCGCCATATCGTGGGGATGAATGTTGGCCACGTTAAACGAAACGATTCCTGCATGCTCAGCGGGCTTAGGCGATCCATAAATCGTCACGCCTGGAATTGCTTGCAACTGCGGCAATAAACTTGCCATTAACTGAGTCTCTTTTTGGCGAACTTCGGCAACTCCTAGTTTTTGATAGTAGCTAATCGCTGCTCCTAAGCCAATTACCCCGCCAATATTGGGTGTACCAGCTTCAAATTTCCAGGGGGCATTTTGCCACTTGGCTTCCGTACGGCTGACGCTTGCAATCATTTCACCACCATATTGAATCGGTGGCATAGCAGCTAACAACCCAGCTTTACCATACAGCACGCCAATCCCAGTAGGCCCCAGCATTTTATGTCCAGAGAAAGCCAAAAAATCAACGTTGAGATCCGAAACGTCAATCGTCTGGTGTGGAATTGCTTGCGCCGCGTCCACCACCAAGTAAGCATGTTGTTCGTGCACCAGCCGGGCAATAATTTTGATCGGATTCGTCACCCCTAAGACATTACTTGTCTGGGTTATCGCCACAATTTTAGTGCGCGAGGTTAGCTTTGCTCTCAAATCGGCCATATCTAGCGTCTGATCGGACGTAAGTTCTACATATTTCAAGGTCGCACCTTTGCGTTTTGCCAATTGTTGCCACGGAATTAAATTACTGTGATGTTCCATAATGGTGATTAAAATCTCATCACCTTTTTGAACCACCAAATTACCAAAACTGCTGGCCACTAAATTGAGGCTTTCAGTAGTTGAACGGGTATAAACAATCGTTTCGGCGTTAGGTGCATGGATAAACGCTGCTACTTGTTCACGCACACGCTCATATTTTTCAGTTGCTTGGTTAGCTAAAGTGTAGACCCCGCGGTGCACATTAGCATTCTCGTTTTGATAAAACGCCCTTATTTGTTTTAAAACAGGCGTCGGTGTTTGCGAAGTCGCCGCATTATCTAAGTAAAGTAATGGTTCCCCATTTATTTTCTTCTTAAGGATGGGAAAGTCCTGCGTCAAATTTTGTAAGTAATTAATCATGGGGCAACTTCCTTTCAATCGTTTGTTGAAAAAGAGATCGAATCGTTTTGTCTGCAACTGATTGCGCCACTTCACTAATAAACCCCCGTACCACAAGCCGTTTGGCAACTGATTTAGGTAACCCGCGGCTCATCAAGTAGTACAGCTGTTTTTTGTCCAACCGCCCAACACTTGCTGCATGGCCGGCCTCCACATCATTTTCATCGATTAAGAGAATTGGATTGGCATCCCCGCTAGCCTGATCGGACAGCATGAGAATACGGTTCTCCTGCTGGGCAATGGTGCCGTGCGCCCCGTGGACGATTTTGCCAATGCCATTAAATACTAATCGTGATTCGTCCAAGATCACGCCACGTTGTTGGATCTTACCGGTTGAGTGGGGTGCAAAATTCGTAACGCGTGTATTCATCCCTTGAATTTGCGTTCCGGAGGTGATGGCCGCATTATTAATTTGGGCTTTTGACCGGCGCCCTTTTAATTCGGCGTTCATTTCGGCGATCACATTGCCATCACTGAAAGAGCCAATCGTCCAGTTTAAATGTGCATTTTCACCTACCCAGGCCTGTCGGTTTAAATATACCGTCTCGTTGGCGGAAAATGCATCCGTATTTATCAGCGTTAGGCGGCTATCCGCCTCTAACACAATTTCACAAAGTCGCTGCACCTTATGTGTCCTCGACTGTGGCTGATTTTGAATCTGAATCGTGGCTTGTGCACCCTTTCCCAAAATAATCAGATGATGGCTGATTTCTTCTTCAGGGGTGCTTTGAATGACCAACTTAACGGGATTTGCTAGTTTTGTTTGCGCTGGGATGAACAGCAGGCTCCCGGAATTGACGAAAGCCGTTGTGTACGCGATCAGCCGATCCGTTAATCCCGTTAAAGCCCGACGTAAATAATAGTGTTTGACTAATTGTTCATGTGTGTGCAAAGCATCTGCCAGCGAACAATAAATGTAACTCGTCGCAGACTTTGGCGCTTGCGAAAATAAGTTGGGGAATGGCTTGGGCTGGGCGGTAACTTCTCCCAATTGCCAATCGGCGTAATCAACCTTTGCAAACCGCGGTGGCTGTGCCGTTTGGTAGTGATCAAAAGCATCGTATCGCAGCTGTGTGAACCATTCGGGTTCGGAAATAAAATGCGCTTTGGTCCCAGTTAATTGCATGTGTGTGTCTATCATTCTTAGACCTCCGCATCGACCAGATCAACGTCAATTCCCAGCTCATCACGTAAGCCAGCATAGCCTTCGTCTTCCAAACGATCCGCTAACGCTGCGTCACCAGTCTTCACAATCCGGCCACCCATCATGACATGAACCTGATCAGGCTGAATATACTTCAAGATTCGTTTATAATGTGTGATCATCAAGGTGCCAAAATCTGGTCCCTGCATATGATTAACCCCTTTGGAGACAACCTGCAAGGCATCAATATCGAGTCCGGAATCCAATTCATCTAAAATCGCAAACGTCGGTTTAATCATGAGGAGCTGCAAGATTTCATTCCGTTTCCGCTCGCCTCCCGAGAAGCCTTCATTCAAATAACGTTCTGCCAAATCACTTTTCATATTTAAAAGGGCAAGCGCTTGATCCAACTGCGCTAAAAAAGATGAAATGGCAAGCGGCTGATCGGCAGGGCGACGCGCATTGATTGCAGCCCGTAAAAAGGCCATATTGGTAATCCCCTTGATTTCCGCGGGATACTGCATCGCTAAAAATAGGCCGGCGCGGGCACGTTGATCGACACTTTGCGTTAATAAACTTGCCCCATTCAGGATAATATCACCCTGGGTCACGTGATAGTGCGGATTACCCATAATGGTTTCCGATAATGTTGATTTTCCGGTACCGTTCGGCCCCATAATGGCATGTACTTCGCCCGTGTGGACCGTTAAATTAACGCCTGTGAGAATTTCTTTTTCTTTTTGCGTATCTTCGTCTTTGACCGCGACGTGTAAATCCTTAATTTGTAATGTTTGCATGCTCTTTCCTCCTTATTAACCGGCCACGGCAACACCCAGTAAAGTGCCAATCAGGTAGGTGACCACGGTTGTAAAAATCCCCACCGCCACATTGCGAAGCACGGCCTTGTAGATCGGTGTTTCTGCTTGGTTATAGCCGATAATCGCGTTGATTGACAGAGCCACAATCATAGCTAATGCCGTATTGGTCACCCGCCATGCACTGCTAGAAAGGCTGATTGCCAATAAGGGAATTAAAGCTCCACACAGAAAGGAGAAAAACGATGCCGTCGCGGCATGAAACGGGTTTAAGATATCAATTGCGTGAATTTTTGTTTGGTAAGCTCCAGAAATTTTATAATCCGCATCAATGGCCGCCTGGAGGCTTAAGCGATTCAACTGCACCTCTTTTTGTGCACTGACAGAAATAAATTCTCCCCCCGCCATTGAGCATGCACCAGCTAGCATTCCCGAAATGCCGCTAATAAAAAGTGTGTAGCTGCTTAAATCCGCGGCAGCTGCGCCAAGAACAATACCCGAAACCGAAATAATACCATCATTGGCACCTAAAATTCCGGCACGAATAATATTTAAGTTGTCCCAAAAATGCAGTTTTTTAGACGTCATAAATCGTTGAATTTCTAACATTTTGCCCCTCTTTTCTTAACTTTTGTGATTTTAGTGTGGAAAAAATACATGAAAATCTTTGTGACCATAATTTTCATGCATTTTGTGAATCATGCGGTTTAACGAACCAATTTGTCCCAAATCACAACTTGATGTGCTTTGAGCGATTTGGGAACATCAATAATTCTTTGATTTGCACTTCCCCGGAATTGCAAAGTTAAATCTTTTTGTTCTTCCAAAAAACGGCCATCAACTAAAATATCAAGTAAAGACAGCATTTCTAATTTGTCGTCGGAATCTTTTAATAACTCATCCCATGTGTATCCTGACCACGACCAGATGTCCTTCGTGTGGCCAAATTCGCGCCGCACGCGTTTACAAATCTTCAAACACACCTGCGTATTCAAGAACGGTTCCCCACCTAATAGCGTTAATCCCTGAACATAATCTTGGCTGAGATCCGCTATAATTTGGTCTTCCAGTTCTTGGGTATACGGCTTACCATAATGAAAATTCTGCGCCGCCACGTTATAACACCCTGGGCAATGAAAGGGACAACCGCTCACATACAGGCTGCACCGAACCCCTTCGCCATCGACAAAGTTGAACGCCTTATAATCGGCAATATATTGTAGACTTAAATCTTCAGCCAACCACTCTTGGGGAGTCGGATTGTTTGGTCCGTGCGTTCTTTGCGGCATTTTGAATCATCTCCGTTGTTAAATTTTTTCTTCTTGAAGCAATCTCCACATGCCGACCGTGAACCATGGGACGCTGCTGCGGATTGCCTAAATAACCGCATGTCCGTTTGACCACATCGCAAAATTGCGGGTCATGATTCCCACATTGTGGGCACTGAAAACCACGGGCCGTGGCTTTGAATTCACCTTTAAAACCGCATTTATAGCACTTATCAATGGCAGTGTTGGTTCCCAAATACCCGACATGATCATATGCCCAGTCCCACACTGCTTCTAGTGCTTTTGGATTCTGAGTCAGATTAGGATATTCGCAATAGTGGATGAAGCCACCCGATGCGTATTTAGGGAAATCTTGTTCAAACGTTAATTTTTCAAATGGTGTCGGGTGTTTACGCACATCATAATGGAAACTGTTCGTGTAATATTCTTTATCGGTGACATTTGGTACCCGCCCAAATTTCGCAATATCATCCCGACAAAAGGTGTCCGTTAGTGATTCCGCGGGAGTCGAATACAAACTGTAATGATAGCCGCTTGCTTGCGCCCACTCATCACATTTTTGCCGCATTGCTTTAACCACCTTTTCGGCAAAGGCATGGGCCTGTTGATCATGTTCCCAATCCGCACCATAAAAGACGGTGCAAACTTCATACAGGCCAATATAGCCTAGCGAAACCGTTGCCCGCTGATTGCGAAACAGTTCATCGACATCATCATCTGCACCGAGTCGCTTGCCAAACGCACCATACATGTATAACAGGGGGGCGTTTTTCGGTTTGGCTTGTTTGGTCCGTTCAATGCGATAAGCTAAGGCTTGGTGGCACAAAGCCATCCGTTCTTCAAAAATCTCCCAAAAAAGTTTTTGGTCACCTTGGGCAGCCAGCGCTATTCGCGGCAAATTAAGGGTGACCACCCCTAAATTCATTCGCCCGGAATTGACTTCTTTGCCATCTTCATCATGCCAGCCTTGTAAAAATGATCGGCAACCCATCGGCGTTTTAAAACTCCCCGTTAACTCTTTGATCTTGTCGTACATCAACAAATCTGGATACATCCGTTTTGTGGAACACGTCACGGCCAGCTGTTTAATGTCATAGTTAGGATCACCAGGATGCAAATTCAAGCCGCGTTTTAACGTGAAAATAAGTTTCGGAAAGATCGCGGTACGATGTTCTGTCCCCAGTCCTTTAATTCGGATCTGCAAAATGGATTTTTGAATTTCCCGTTCAACCCAGCTGGTGCCTAAGCCAAAGTTAACGGTCGTAAATGGCGTTTGCCCCTGAGATGAATACAAAGTATTGATTTCATACTCTAACGCCTGCATGGCATCATAAATATCTTTGCGTGTTTTTGTTTTGGCATAGGCTTCTTGCTTATCCTGTGCCACCCATTCTTTAGCATCTGTTAAATGTTTCTGGTAATTAATTTCGGCATAGGGGGCAAGTAGCTGATCAATTCGATTTGCGGAGCATCCACCGTACTGTAAAGAAGCTACGTTGGCAATGATTTGTGCCATCTGCGCGGTTGCGGTTTGGATAGAACGCGGCGAAGCAACTTCTGCATTGCCAATCTTATAGCCGTTTTTCAGCATGCCATCAAAGTCAATCAAACAACAGTTAGTTTCCGGTGTCACGGGCGAATAATCTAAATCATGCCAATGAAGGTCACCACGTAAATGTGCCTTGGCTACCAATTCGGGAAGCATCTTTAATCCCATTGCTCGACTAGCAGCACCAGCTTCCAAGTCACGCTGCGTGTTAAAAATCGTACTGTCTTTGTTAGCATTCTCATGAACGACCTGTGCATCCCGTTTGAAAACTTTTTCAATCCGTTTTTGAACATTTGTCGCATCCGCGAACTTCTTTTGATCTGCCCAAAAATGCTTTTGATATTTTTCAGCAGCAGCGTCCTGATGATACCGTACCAGTTCAGAAACGATTACCTCATGCAATTCTCTAGTTGAGATAATTGCAGAATTTTCAAAATGTTCATAAATAGCTTCAAAAATTGCTGTTTTGATTTGGGTATCGGGGAGGACCTGATCAAGACTAAACATAACTTTATAGGGATAAAATTTAGTTTGTTCCCCATCCCGTTTTTGAACTGGAATTGTTCGTAATAGTCCTAATTTGTTTTTAATTATTGATATCATATTGTACCTCCTACCTTTTTATACGTTATCTAATATTTCTTTTTTGTAAGTGCTTTTATACCACTTGTTGTGGTTATTTCTTATTCGCATACTATATATAGTAGCACATTTTAGACTTTTTGTGTACGTCTATTTTGGTTAAAATCCAATGATATTTCTGGTAAACTTACTCCCCCAATGCTTTGGATAATTTATTTTTTTTTGCGAAAAAGTCATCAAAAAAATTGATAGCTTAAAAAGAAATTCAGTTTTAAAAATACGCTATCGCTACCTACTATTTTCATTTTATGGAAGCACAAAAAAACAGTGCCACCCATATGGATGTCACTGTTTTTTGGTTGCCCCTGCCAAGGAAGTCCATTATACCACGCTTTGTGCTACACTAACTTTGTAAGTTAAACTTAACCACGAGGCAAACCATGAGAAAATTCGAAAAAACCAATCTTTACCGATTACGCGGAATTGCCATCACGCTGACTTTTATCGGGGGCTTTATTGATACCTATACTTTTATTCAACGTGTCGGGGTTTTAGCAGCGGGTCAAACTGGCAACATTGTCTTTTTAAGTGTTGATATTGCTAATCGGAATCTTCCAGGTCTTTTTACCAAAATGCAACCATACTTGGTTTCTCTTTAGGCGTGGCCACTGTTCCATTCCTTCATAAAAGAATGCGCTCTTCTCACTATTGGCGCCTGACCACACTGTGGCCGGGCATTTTAGTCTGCCTAATCGTCGGCTACCTGCCGCAAACTGTCCCTAATGTTTTGATTGTGCCTGTCCTTGCCTACAGTATGGCTGTCCAAAACGTCGCTTTTAGTGAAATTGACGGTTTAGGCTACAACAATGTCTTTTCGACTGGAAACCTAAAAAAGGCCGTTCTTGCACTCAGCCATGCACTGCTTACGCATCAGTCGGCTCAGTCAAAAACTGCCTTAATATATTTTGAATTAGTCTTGGGATTTGCGAGTGGAGCCGTCGTTTCAGCAGCCTCACAAAAGTTTTTCCATGTTCACACGATCTGGGGAGCAACCGTGCTTTTGGTGATCATCGAACTGATTTACGCCGGGCTAATTTTTCGACGTGAACACCATCGCTAGGGCTTACTTCCCCATGTAGCCAATCCACATCCCAAACACTAAGATAATTAAAACAAAAGTTGTAATCCAAACGTACAGATGATCCTGCTCTTTAAAGAAGGCATAAATTGAAACGACAACTCGGAGTACCGGTGTTAAAATCAGGAGAAATAAGCCGAACATCATAACGGCAAACGGTTTTAACATCGCAATTCCGCTTAGAATGGCCCCCACAGTTGTTGGATAGGCATTGGCCGCATACCCAGTTGTGCCAGTGATGATGGCCATCAGGATACCAACCAAAATAACAATTGCTGAAATGATTACGCCAATGCGTAAGACCTGCCCGATAATGAGTTCAATTTCATTCATTTCTGCTATTCGTTTAGCTTCCTCTGTAGAAGCTGGCTTTTTATTCTGTGCCATTAGATGGTCACCCCAAATCCTTTAAGAAACATCTGTAACCCGATGTAAAAAAGAATCGGAATAAAGATCATTCGTAAGACGCGCGCACGCAGCCGTTTCATAATCTTGGAACCAATCGTGGCGCCAATTAAAATTCCGATTGCCAACGGCGCCGCAATTTCTGGGCGAATAGACCCATTGAAAAAGTAAACGGTAGCACTAGCCGCTGCGGTAACCCCCATCATCAAATTGCTTGTCGCACTAGACGGTTTCAGTGGCATTTTCATAATGGTATCCATCGCAATAACCTTGAAAGCACCGCTTCCGATCCCTAATAAACCGCTGGCCAAGCCGGCTCCTAGCATCATTGTAAAGCCGCCCGGCACATTTGAAACTTGATAGTCAATCTGCTCTTTAATCGCGTCATCATAATAGCTGCCGTTTAATTTTAGTTTTGTGGATAACGAATCCGGTTGAATTGCCTCGCTCGTTTCCTTGCCCGCGCGCATTTTTCGGTACATGTTCCATGCTGAAAATAAAAGTAACAATCCAAACAGCGCGTAAAGCACCGATGATGGTAACACACCAGTCAAAATGGCCCCCACAATTGCCCCGATCGTTGTCGCAATTTCCAAAAACATGGCTACCCGTAAATTAAGCATATCATCTTTTAGATAGGCCACCGTGGCACCCGAACTAGTTGCAATAACGGAAATGACACTTGCCCCAATAGCGTACTTGATATCAAGTCCCATTATTAACGTCAAAATCGGCGTGACAATCATACCACCGCCAATTCCAAATATGGCCCCGAATATCCCGGCTGCTAAGCCTACTACTGCCAGCCATAATATTGTATTTATCATGGATTTCTCCCCTCACCCTAAGTTTCACTTTCCCAATCCTTTATCCATAGTAAAAGAAATGGGCCTGACAATCAATAAACCCTGAAGAATTAGTTAAATTTCGCCATTCCTTCAAGGTTCATTGAAAATGAATAATTTAAAGTTTTTAATCCGTCCCCGTAACTGAGACTTTTTGCCTTGTGACAACTATTTGAAAAATGGATTTAAAGCCGTAAATATCCCAGCAAACTACGAGAATCGGCTAAACATCCAAAAGAGAAATCCACCAAGCGCAAAAATTAACCACCAATAGCGGGCTAAAAAATCCCACACTGTCAGCGAATGCTGATTCGTAATTTCATTAAAACCGCTATACTCTTTTCCTCGCACCAACTGATCTAAGCTAATTTCAAAAAAATTACTTAAATCAATCAAATTTTCGACATCTGGCAGTTTTTCTCCTTGTTCCCATTGATTGACGATCCCTTCACTTACACCCAAATGTTCGGCTAATTCTGCTTGTGACAACTTGCGCCGCCGACGATTTTGATAAATCTCACTCTGTAGCTCCATGGTCATCACCCTTTCGTCTTAATTATGACGGGCAGCAGAATATAAGTAAAGAAAGATGTTCAAAAATCACTTTACAAATCGAACACGTGTTCGTATAATAAATTTATTACAAGGAGGCCTTCGCAATGGAAAAATTGACTGGTCACATTACCTCAAAGTTGAAAGTTCTAAATCTAACCCCACTGATTCGATTTGAACTTACCCGCGACTCCGGGCAGAAAGTAAACTGTTTACTTCATCAACATGCTCTAAATTTTTTGGCACTTGCTGATAGAGGTACAAAAATAAGCTGTCAGGGTCATTTGAATGCCCGACAGCAATTTGTGATTACTAAATTTTTAGTCTATGCTCCAGTACAAACCGCCAAACAAGTTTGGGACCATAACTAGAACCGCACCACGCTAGGCGTTGGCTGTTGAATGCCGCTTTCCAGAATTTCAATATCTAAAAGGGTTTCTTCGTCACTTACCAGTTTGGGTTTGCCGTTCAAAATACTATCACATAAGGAATCGTAAATGCGCCCATAGTCACCTTGTAGGGACGGAATCTGCTTTGTAATCCAATCTCCATTTTGGTTATGATAGTTCACCTGTCCATATTTATCAGGGGTATCGCGGCCAAAGTTCAAGTCTCCGGGCATAATTCCTAGCTTTAGATCATTTTCCTGCTGATCAATATCATACTTTAAATAAGAACCGTTTGTGCCATGTAACACAAATCGGGGATATGGTGAGGCAACCAAGGGATTAGTTTTAACGGTCACCTTTAATTTGCCATAGTGCAAGTCCATTTGATAGTAATCATCCAAAGTGCTTTTTTCATTTTGAATGGTCCGAATATCATATGCCACTGCATTCGGCCGCCCAAACAACGCTAACATTTGATCCAGCATGTGGATACCTAGTCCGTAAAAGGTTCCGTTGATCTTATCACCCGTATGTACGGTGTCATCGGGGCGATATTTATCCATATGAGATTCAATTTCCAGTGGTTCACCTACATAGCCGCGTTTTAACACTTCCTTGAAAGTTAAGTAATCACTGTCGAACCGTCGATTTTGATATGGCATCGCAATCAAATGGCGCTGTTGGGCTAATTCTAGTAGCTGTTTGGTTTCCGTAGCCGTTTTACAAAATGGCTTTTCAACCAGCACATTTTTGCCATGTGTTAATACCTGTTTAGCAAAGTCAAAGTGGGTATCTGCCGGTGTACAAATGGTAACCAGTTGGACTTCATCGTCATTTAATACTTCGTCCAAATCAGTCGTGAAAGTGATTCCCATCCCGGCATGGTTTGCTTCCCGTTTCTCATGGCGGCGATGATTATAAATATATTTTACTTGTATGGATTTACGTTGCTTTAAATAGGGTAAGTGGTAGCGATTGGCGCTTTTTCCAAAGCCGATAATTGCCATTTTTAAAGTCATAAGTTATCCTCTCCTTTGTCTAATTAAGTTCATCATAAGCGAGGCGGAAATCGTTTTCAACCATGTTGAGACGAATTCCCCAAATTTAGTCATTCCCAAAAATCAATCTGAAGCCAAAATACGGTAATGCGCGCAAAAAAAAGACATCTAACAGACCGCTTCTGTTAAATGACTTTTAGCTTAATATTAAGTAACTAATCACGTATTTTACCAAAACCATAATAGGATAGTGCACCAAATGGTGGCAAAACAAAAACTAAAATACTCCAAATGAGTTTATTACCGCGTTTAAAATCGTGGCTCTTTAAAATATCAATCAGGGCAAATAATTGAATGAGCCCTCCTAACACAACAATCGGCCAATACTCTTTTTTGAAAGCTTTATCCTTTTTCATCACTTTCACGCTCCTTATGGGTTGAATTTCTATAAGCCCAGTATGAGCCATTTTGAAAGCGTTCGCAACAAATATTCTTATTAATTATATTTTTTCTGAAATTGCGCAATTTGGTGGTATTGCAGGGCCAAAGCATCCCCACAATGCTGCCAAATTGTCATTAATTCTTGGTATCGTACTACGGACTCCGGCTCTGGATGCCACCGCTGTGGGCTCGTCATCGGCTCTTCATGCAATTCAATAGGTTTGATTCCTAAGGCCTGAAAGCCCAACAAAGCTGCTCCCCAAGCAGAACCCATGGCGCGTTTGGCCACCTCAACTGGTTGATTGAAGCAGTCTGCTAAAATCTGCATCCCCAGATTTGTTTGGGTAAATCCCCCCGTTGCCTGAATTTTATTAAAGGGTCCCACCCGTTTTTCAACTAGCTGTTTGACCGCACCAAGGTTAAAGATAACGCCTTCCAGAACGGCCCGGACCATATCAGCTTGCGTATGCTTTCGGGTTAATCCTAACAAGGTTCCTCGTGCTTCCGGATTCCAGATTGGAGCCCGTTCACCACCAAGATAGGGCAAGAAAATGAGGCCATGCGCTCCAGGAACCGATTGAGCTGCTAAAGTCATTAACTCTGGATAAGTCATTTGGGCCGTTTCTGGAAACCACTGCTCCAGAACCCATTGCAGTACGATTCCACCGTTATTCACCGGACCGCCGACTACCCAACGCCGGCTATCCACCACGTAACAAAACAGTTTTCCAGTTGGGTCGAAGATCGGATGATCTACGACCAGACGCAGAGCACCACTGGTTCCAATACTTACCGCCAGAGTATCAGACGTTGTCGCCCCAACACCTAGATTGGCCAAGGCGCCGTCACTGCTGCCAATAATGAAAGGTACACTCTCTGACAATCCTAGCTGAGTGGCAATTGCTGGACTTAAGCCAGTAAAAAGGGTTTCCGTTGCCACCAATTGGGGTAACTGCTTAAGCGTCAGTCCTGTAAGTGCTAATGCCTGTGGCTCCCACGTTAAAGTTTGACTATCAAACATCCCAGTGGTTGAGGCAATCCCATAATCGCTCACATCTTGACCAAAAAGCCGCCAAAAAATATACCCTTTAATGCCGCTGACATGGCGGACCTGTTTAAACAAAGCTGGTTGCTTTTCGCGAAACCATATTAATTTAGCTAACGGTGTCATCGGATGATTTGGTGTGCCCGTTTTTAAATATAAGCACTGAGCCGCACCGGAGTCCTCAAGTGCTTGGCTTTGCCTTATGGCGCGGTTGTCTGCCCAGGTAATCACCCGGGTTAATGGCTGATGAGCCCCATCCAGCAGAATTAAACTATGCATAGCTGCCGAAAACGAGACCCCCGTAATTGTGATGTGGCGGCGATTAGCGACTGCACTCACCGCTGTAATCCCTTGTAAAACGGCTGTTAAAATTTGTTCCGGATCTTCTTCTGCGTAGTCCACCTGGGGTTCATAAAGCGGATAAGTCAGATTTTCCTGTGCTAAAATTTTACCGGTACGGTCAAACAGCGCCGTTTTTGTGCTCGTTGTCCCGATGTCGACGCCAATAATTGCTTGCATGTTTGTTCTCCTCACCCTAATTTTCTAAATCCGATCAAAATAGAATCACCGAATTGCTAACATTCGTTCTTCAAATGTTTTATACTTTTAATTGTAATCGAAATAAAGATTTATGGCAGAAAAAATTGCTAGGATCGATCAAGAAAGGAAGTTTGCCAACATGAAAATTGGTATTATTGGTGCGACTGGAAAAGCGGGCTCAAAAGTGGTCACAGAAGCCTTAGCACGCGGACATCAGGTTACGGCCCTTGTGCGTAATGCTGCAAAAGCCAAAGATCTTTTTGGGGATAACGTTACCATTGTGCAAAAAGATGCGTTTGCAATTACTAAAGAAGATTTGACTGGCTTAGACGCCGTAGTTAACGCATTTTCCGTTCCCATGGGTCAGCATCTCGCTTACCAACACATTGATTTAGCAGCACATCTCATTCATCTTTTACGTGGCACGGAAACACCGCGAATTTTATTTATCCTTGGTGGTGGCAGTCTCAAAACTGACTCCGGCTTGCTGGTGGATGAGCTTCGCAAAGTTCCTGGCGCAGAAGCTTGGATTGATACACCAGAATCTCAGTATCATGAATTAAACTTTTTAAAAACCGTTACTAATGTCAATTGGGTCGGTGTATCGCCTTCACAAAATTTTGTTGAGGGTCCCAAAACCAACTACGTTTTAGGACAGGATCAACTTTTATTTGATGATGAGCACCATTCCGAAGTCTCCACCGGGACTATGGCAGCAGCCATTCTTGATGAATTAGAACACCCAACAGTGCACCAAGCACGTTTTACTGTTCGCAATAACTAATCCACTAATCTAAAGGAGTATCTTCATGCAAAAAAATCTGTCTACCTCGCCGGGCCATTCTTTAGTGATGGTCAAAACAAGCGTGTTGCTGCAGTTAAACAACTCTTAGAAACAAACTCAACGGTCAACTCTGACGCTATTTTTCTTCCCGGAAAAGATGAGTATCAAGATGCCAAAGCAGGCTCTTTTGAATGGCAAATTGCCACATTTAATGCGGATATTCGTCAAATCGATCAGGCTGATGTTGTAGTGGCCATCTTAGATTATGAACTGGAAAAGGACAAACACGAATCTGATGAAGGGACCATTTGGGAGTGTGGTTATGCCTACAGTCAACACAAACCAGTTATCTTAGTCCGTTTCGACGAGCAAACTGAACGTGCAATCAATTTAATGTTAGCCGGGAGCTACACAGCCTTGTTTAATGGCAAAGAAGATGTTGCGAATTTGGCAAATTACGATTTCTACAACCTCCAAAACAAATACGTCCATTTGGATGTGATTTAGGAAAATCATAAAAGCACAGAGATAATTATTTTTTAGTTTCAATTAAAAAACGGGAAACTGACCATTAATGGCCTGTTTCCCGTTCTTTTATTCTTGCAAAAAATCACTAACGATTCGTAAAACCTGTGGTCGTGCAGCTTCTTGAAATTGGTGTGTCCCATGCGCAATGATGTGCAATTCACTATCATCATACACGGCATGGTACCGTTTGGAAGCAATTTTATCGACGACCGTATCGGCATCACCGTGGATCACACACACCGGTCCCCGATAGCGTTGGGCGACTTCATAGATTGGTAGCATCTGAGCCGTTCTAAGATAAAAGCCGCCTACAACCACGTCTTCTCTCAAATTCAGCGTTTCCGGAATTTTCTTTGGATTGTAAGTAACCCCCATCAAATTACCTTTCAAGGCATCATCTTTTAAAGTCGCGGCTGGCGCTAACAGCACTAAGCGGGTAATAACCTCCGGATAATATCCTGCTAACATGCTTGCGACAACGCCGCCTTGGGAGTGCCCCACCAAATAAATATGGCGAATATGAGGCAGTTTACGGGTATAGTCCAAAATCGCCTTGCCATCTGCAATCTCACTTGGAATCGTCATATCTTGAAAACGGCCGTCGCTTTTACCACAACCATTAAAGTCAAAACGGATCGTTGCCAAGCCTTGGGCCTGCAACGTTCGCGCAACTTCAGCAAGTAGGTCCGTCTTATCGTAACCCAGATTACCTGTAAAGCCATGCATGAGAACCGCAATATCATAAGTTTTCGCTGCCGGCGTTTCTAGTAAGCCATGTAAAGTTAATCCATCGCGTTTAATTTCAACATCCATTTTCGTCGTTCCTTCTTTAAATGAATTTTTTATCCCAATCCATCGTAACAGGAATACCGACTTTTTTCAGCTTTAAGCACTTTGCTCCCTATTCGGTGTATAAGGCCGCGACCTTTTTTTGAATATCAGCATGGTCCATAAACTCCTCATAGCTTGTCTCGGCGCGGTCGACAACGCCATTATCCGAAACTTCAATAATGTGGTCTGCAATCGTTTGAATAAATTGCCGGTCATGAGAAGCCAAAACTAAGGAGCCCTTAAAATTAATCAAGCCATCATTAAGCGAAGTAATGGATTCCAAGTCCAAATGATTAGTCGGATCATCTAAAAGTAGGACATTAGCCTTGCTTAACATCATTTTAGAAAGCATGCAGCGTACCTTTTCACCACCCGAAAGCTTGGTGACTGCTTTATTGACGTCTTCCCCCGAAAACAACATTTTGCCTAAGAAACCGCGCAAGAACGTGTTGTCGCTCTCTTCTTTAGGAGCAAATTGTCGCAGCCATTCTAAGATATCCAAGTCTTCGTTGGTAAAGTATTGGTTAATATCTTTAGGCAAGTAACTACGGCTTGTGGTTTGTCCCCACGTAACAGTTCCAAAATCTGGTTCCAATTCTCCCGCGATAATTTGGAGCAGTGTCGTTGTGGCCAGATCGTTGCGACTCAATAGGGCTGCCTTTTCTCCAGGCTTAATTGTAAAGGTCACATTATTCAAAATTTGGACGCCATCAATGGCTTTTGAAAGTTTATCCACGCGTAACAAATCGTTTCCTAGTTCTCGTTCTGGGGTAAAACTGATAAACGGATACTTACGTGTTGATGGGCGAATGTCGTCCAACGTAATTTTTTCAAGTTGTTTTTTCCGGGAAGTCGCCTGCTTCGATTTAGAGGCATTCGCACTGAAACGAGCCACAAATTCCTGTAATTCTTTGATCTTTTCTTCTTTTTTAGCGTTGGCATTTTCTTTCAATTTAGCTGCTAATTGACTGGATTCCATCCAGAAATCGTAGTTCCCAACGTACAACTGAATTTTGCCGAAATCGACATCACACATCATGGTACAAACCGCATTTAAAAAGTGCCGGTCATGAGAAACCACAATAACAGTGTTCCGAAAATCACCTAAAAAGTTTTCTAGCCACGTAATCGTTTGCGCATCAAGACCATTGGTGGGCTCATCTAAAATCAAAATATCCGGATCGCCAAACAAGGCCTGTCCTAATAAGACCTTCACCTTTTGACTCTCGGTCAATTCACTCATTTTTTGTGCCTGCATGGTTTCATCGATTCCCAATTGTTGGAGCAGTTGGGCCGCATCAGATTCTGCATTCCAGCCGTCCATCTCTGCAAATTCACCTTCAAGCTCCGCCGCTTTAATCCCGTCTTCATCGGTAAAATCAGCTTTAGCATACAAAGCGTCTTTTTCCTTCATAATTTCATAAAGCTTTTGATGCCCCATAATGACCGTGTCTAAAACTTTCTCTGTCTCAAACGCATAATGGTCCTGATTTAGGCTCGACATCCGCTCGTTTGGCGAAATCGAAACATTGCCGCTGGTTGGCTGTAATTTGCCTTCCAGAATTTTTAAAAAGGTTGATTTTCCGGCTCCATTAGCACCAATAATGCCGTAGCAATTACCAGGCGTAAACTTTAAATTAACATCTTCATAGAGCTTGCGATCTGAAAACTGCATACTCATATCGGTTACTGTTATCATTTGTTTCCCTCACTTTTCTGAATCTCCCGTCAAACCGGGAAAAGTTTCAATTCACAATTCTTAAAATGTATCATAAATATAAGGTTAAACGCAAGCCATTCAGCCGCGAAGTCTTTTTTTCAAAAGACGCGTCGTTCCTTAAGTCGCTTGCCTTTTCGTGCACGCGTTTTCATGCTATTCTGGAGATAAATAAAATGAGAGAAGCGAGAAAAACATGGAACGCTCTGAACATGATTGTATCAAATTAGTGCCGCTTTTTAGTCAGTTACCGGATCGCGATGTCGCAAAGATTAGCACGATCATGACCCACAAACATTATGCGGCCGGGGAGACCCTCTTTATGGACGGGGATACGCTCGACACCCTAATTATTGTGGCCAGCGGTCAAGTCAAGGTTTCACGTATTGCTGCTAATGGTCGCGAACAGCTGCTTTACCTTCTCCAATCTGGTGATTTTGACGGTGAAGGTGCACTATTTCAGGAAATGACCCGTTCTTCCACTGGGGTCGCTTTGATTCCGACAAACGTTTGCCAGATTAGCCGTCGCAACTTTCAAAAATTACTTTCCGAATCCCCCAGTATCAGTATGAATCTGATTAATGAGTTCGGCCAGCGAATTTCTTCATTAGAAAAACGCACCACAGAAGCCTCTACCGAATCCGTGGAAGCGCGCATTGGCAACTACTTGGTGGAAACCGGCGCCAGTTTAAATAAAGATACGTTTAAACTCCCCATCAAAAAAAAGGACCTGGCAATTTATCTCGGCACAACTCCTGAAACCGTGAGCCGCAAACTCGCTGAATTTCAGAAAAAGGGCTGGATTAACCAAGGTCCACAAAAACAAATTAAATTAATTGATAAAGATGCACTTATCTTACTAGATTAGTCGTCATCTTCGTCATCCTCTTCTTCAAGCCCATCACCGGCGTTATTGCCTAAGAGAGCTTGCAGAACACGAATCGTGTGATTATCGTCTCCGCGTAATTGTTCCATATAATGGCGCAATGCGGGGCGATTTTCTTTTTCTGCCAATTTGATGGCGCGATCAACAAATAAATTCTGGGTTACAAAATCTTGCACAGTGGTCCCAATCATTTCGGCAGCAGAAAAATATTTATTTTTCCCACCTTCACCAATCATGGCGTATTCACTGTACTCGGCCGTCGTTGAAGCCGGCTTTTCATTTTCATCCAGCAATAATTCGCCCACTTCATCAAGATGCCGCCGATTTTCTTCAATCAACTGTGCATAGATTGCTTGCACTGCCGTAGCATTCAAACCTTTCACATACCATTTCGTTTGATGTAACTTAGCGTCTAAAACCGTAAAATTCGACAGGATATGATTAACCATCGCTCCTGCGGTTGGTACATGGTGATCGATCTCAGCTTGTTTTTGTTCTGCGGCAAATAATTCTTCTGGTGTATTTGACATTTTGATGTCCCCCTATTTTTTAATCTGTCTGTATTATATGGAAGAATTTGATGCATTAACTTGATTTTGGTCAAGTTTTGCAAGTTTTCGGTCGGCTAGTTTTCAAGTCAGCTATTTCATCAGTTTCACTTATGCTATAATCATGGTAGCGATTACAGTAACCGTAATCATTTTTTTGCATAGGAGGAAATTAGGTTATGAAATTAGGTGCAATTGAGGCTGGCGGAACAAAATTTGTTTGTGCGGTCAGCGACGATAATATTAAGATTGAGGACCGTGAACAGTTCCCGACCACGACTCCAGAAGAAACGATGGCGCAGGTGTTTGCTTATTTTGAACAACATCCGGTTGACGCAATTGGAATCGGCTCGTTTGGTCCCGTTTCATTAAATGAAGACGCTGACGACTATGGTCACATTACAAACACACCCAAACTTGCATGGAAAAACTACAATTTTCTTGGGGCCATGAAAGCTCATTTTGACATTCCATTTTACTTCACCACAGATGTCAATGTGGCTGCTTATGGTGAGTATAAAGCAGGAGCTGGCCGTGGCAAAAAGAATATTCTGTATTGGACAGTCGGTACCGGTGTCGGCGCAAGCTACATTCAACATGGCAAATTCTTACAGGGCTATAGCCATCCTGAAATGGGCCATATTTTACTCAGACCAGACGAACGCGATAACGGCTTTAAAGGTGTTTGTCCTTATCATGGCAACTGTTTTGAAGGTTTAGCCGCAGGTCTCTCAATTGAAAAGCGTTTTGGTAAAAAGGGCTATGAAATTGATCCAAGTGATGAATTCTGGGAGATTGAAGCCAAATACATTGCCCAAGCCTGTGTAAATGCCACACTCATTTTGCGACCCGACATTATTATCTTTGGTGGCGGTGTTATGAAGCAAAGCCAGCTATTTCCACAGATTCAAGCTGAGTTTGTCAAACAACTGGCAGATTACGTGGACTTTCCTGAAATTACTGGTTACATTAAACACGTGGCATTAGGCGATGATGCCGGAATTACTGGTGCGTTAATGTTAGCGAAAAAAGCTTTACAAGAAATCAAAAATTAGTTTTAGCCGACAAACCGTTTGATAACCTCGTATGTTATCCAGACGGTTTGTTTTTTCTCAAAGGCTTCTTCTTTTCCAAAGGACGTTTTAAGCTAAACTAGTCATAATAATAAAAATAGGAGTGATAACTTTGGCAAAATACGAAACACTGCTGCCGCGTTTCTTAAAATATGTAAAGGTGAATACCCGTTCCAATCCGGATTCACAAACGGTGCCCACCGATCCCAAAGAAGTAGCATTTTTGAAAACCCTTGCTCAGGAGTTGACTGACCTCGGATTACACAATGTGCATACCCAACCCCAAAGCGGCTATGTTGTCGCTACGCTTCCTGCCAATGATGATGGAAATACGTCCGTTTTGGGCTACATTGCTCATATTGACACCGCTGATTTTAATGCTGAAAATATTCAGCCGCAAATTCACGAAAATTACGATGGTGAATCTGACATTCCGTTAAGTGAAGATGGCAAGTGGATGCTCAAAACAGCTGAATTTCCCGCACTCCATGGGTACAAGGGTCAAACCTTGATTACAACTGACGGAACCACACTTTTGGGCGCTGACGATAAGTCTGGTGCAGCTGAAATTATGACCGCCATGGAATATTACGTGCACCATCCTGAAGTCAAACATGGTGAAATTCGGGTAGGCTTTGCTCCTGATGAGGAAACAGGGACCGGTGCGGATCATTTTGATGCCAAAGATTTCAACACCAAATACGCCTATACAGTCGATGGTGGTCCCCTAGGAGAGCTCGAGTACGAAACTTTTAATGCTGCGCAAACCACCGTTGAAATCCAGGGTAACGAGGTGCACACAGCCACTGCTAAGGGTGTGATGGTCAACGCGCTCCAAGTCGGCATCGACTATCATAACCTGGTCCCAGCTGGTGATCGTCCAGAATTAACCGATGGTCGCCAAGGCTTCTTTCATCTGTTCAAAATGACAGGTACCCCAGATCACGCCAAATTAGTTTACATTATTCGCGATCATGACCGTCAAGTATTCGAGCAGCGCAAACAAGAATTGCAAAATATTGCAGACAAACTCAACGCTGATTTCGGCCAACCACGCGTTACCGTCGAAACACATGATCAGTACTACAATATGCGCGAAGTTCTGGAAAAAGATATGACACCTGTTAACTTAGCTAAAGCAGCCATGGAAAATCTTGCCATTAAACCTAATATCTATCCCGTTCGTGGTGGGACAGATGGCTCCAAAATTTCTTTCATGGGCATTCCTACACCCAACTTATTTGCGGGTGGTGAAAATATGCACAGTCGTTACGAATTTGTCTCCGCACAAACGATGGAAAAAGCGGTTGACTTAATTCTCGAGATCAACAAGCTGAACCGTGAACAACACGCTTAATTAATCTAAGCATTCAAAAAAACGTTAGCTGTCTAATCCTATTTTCAATGGATTAAGGCGGCTAACGTTTTTTTGAAGTACTCCACATAACGAGCTAGTTTTGCAAAAATGACTGTTATGGGGCTGCTTTGTTTGAAAACCTTTTTTCATTTAATCATTAAACTTCGGCGGTAATCCAAAGGCTGCTTTCCGCCGAGCCTGAGGACAACTCGGAAAAGCAATAAGGGACCCATAAGCATTGTTCCTGCGGGATTGCGATCCAGCCTCCATCACGCCTTTTCTGCTGCTTTCCGCCGAGCCTGAGGACAACTCCGCAAATCAGTTAAAAAGAGATAAGCATGATTCCTGCGGGATTACGATCCAGCCCCCATCACGCTTTTCTGCTGCTTTCCGCCGAGTCTGAGGACAACTCGGAAAAGCAATAAGGGACCCCTAAGCATTGTTCCTGCGGGATTGCGATCCCGCCTCCACAACGCTTATGGGTCCCTTATTACCGCTTTTCCTCGTTCACTTATGAGATATGTCCTTCCACACTCTCTATGTCCGGCTTTCCATCCTGTCTCACAATCGCCTCAATCGCCGCCGTTATTCCCTTCACGTCATCTTCCAAACTCAACGACGGCGTATTCGGCCTCTCCGTCACCTGCTCCGGTAAAAACGGAATATGCATAAACCCTGCCTTCAACTCATGAAACTCCTTATCAATCATATACTGTACCTGATACATAATATGATTGCAGACATACGTTCCTGCCGTCGTCGACACACTACTTGGTAATCCCACTTTTCTAATTGCCTTAGCCATCGCCTTTACCGGTAATTGTGTAAAGTACGCATTTTCACCATCTTCATGGATTGGCGTATTCAACGGCTGATACCCCGCATTATCCTTAATCCGTCCATCATCAAAATTAATTGCCACCCGCTCTGGCGTCAAACCAAAACGACCGCCCGCCTGACCAATACTTAACACATAATCTGGCTGTTCTTTTTCAATCGCCGCATGCGTTACTTCCGCACACTTTCCAAAAATTGTGGGAATTTCTACCTTGACAATGTCTGCATTTGCAATCGTATCAGGCAACCGTTTTACCGCCTCAATCGCGGGGTTAATTTTATCATCGCCAAAAGGATCGAAGCCTGTCACAAGAATTTTCATTAGTTTATTTCCTCCTATTACTAAAATGCTAAAACATACATTAACAAAATCTGAATAATCAACATACAAATGGCAATGGGTGCCTGCTGCTTAATAACCCCCAGCGGATCCTTCATCTCCATTAAAGCTACCGGCAAAGTGTTAAAGTTGGCTGCCATCGGGGTCATCAATGTCCCACAGTAACCGGACGTCATCCCTAATGCGGCCACGACCACCGCAGAGCCGCCCTGTGCCACAACAAATGGAATTCCAATTCCCGCTGTAATGACCGCAAACGCCGCAAAGGCATTACCCATGATGATTGTAAAAATAGCCATTGCAACACAGTAAAGCACAACTCCTAATAAATGACTGCCCGTGGGAAAAACACTGGAAATAGCGTGGGCTGTCACTTTACCGACGCCCGAGGCTGTAAATACTACGCCTAAGGTTGCCAATAACTGTGGCAACACTCCCGCAGAGCCAACCGAACGGACCATCCGTTGCGTATCATCGAAAACGGCCTTCCCGGATGATTTGGTTAAAACAACCGCCACAACAAAAGATAAAATCGCCGCTGCCCCGATTCCGACCTGTCCGCCAAGTGGTGTAAACTGGGCAACGACAATCGCGGTGATCGCCAAAATAATACTTGGCAAAAAGATCCAGCCCTTTAAACGCTGAGCCGCCTGTTCGGCAGTTTTAGCATTAATTTCTTTAATGTTGCCGACTTTGACCTGGTTTAACAAGGAAAGAAGGCCAATAATCAGTAGCAAAGCCCCGACCAACGCCGCCGGTAGCCACTGACCTAAGCCAAAAATAACCGCAAACAACGTCCAGAATAAGCCAGTGCCATACCGCGCCTTGTTCGTATGATCCCGAAATGATTCAATTGCCGCAATTAAAAAACCGACCCCAATCAACATGTAAAGAAACGTGAGGATATTATTAATCAGACTAGTCACGTTGACCACGCCCCTTTCCACTAAATTGACGATCAAAGAAACGGTTATAAACAAAAACTAGGACCAGAGTTAGCACCGCAACTGGAATAGAATATAAGACAATTCCGGTTGGGTCGACTTTATACCCCAATGATTTCATTGTACTAGCCATCAGCAGTACACCGCCAGAAGCCACAAATAAGTTTTGTGCGAAGAAGTTACCAAAATTTTCCGTAGCTGCCGAACGGGCCTTAATCCGATCCACATCTTTGGGTGTCAATTTGGCTTCGACACTAGCAGCCGCTTGTGCCATGGGGTTAATCAAAGGCCGAATAAATTGTACTTGGCCTTGCAAGGTGATCCCAAACACACACGCAAATTCCCTAATTAGTAAGTAGATATCAAAAATTCGTCCCGGCGTTAAATTTTGTAGTCGGTGAATTAAGTTGACTGCCGAAGCTTTTAAGCCGTTCCGCTCAATAATGCCAATCATCGGTAACGTCAAGAAGAATAACGACACCATCCGATTGTCCAAAAATCCTTGGCCAAGAATCGTTAAAAACTTGGTAAAATCAATTCCTGAAGCCAATGCCGTGGCCAGTGCTGAAATCAACACCACTGCGACCGTGTCTAATTTAAACGCAAATCCTAAGATGATGACCAGCACACCAATTAACCGTATGTATTCCATTCGGTAACCTCCATTTTTTGAACCGTTCTAATATACATATCATTAATTTATCATGAAAGTTTCATTTCCGCAAATTTAAAGAAACCCATTTCATTACGACTAAAAAAGACGGCACCTAGTCACGCTAGGATGCCGTCTTTTACTTAATATCAAGAATGTGACTCCTTAAACCTTTCCGTCCTTCACAGCCTTTTTAGCCGTTATGACCAATCGGATTCACTCACCGTTTCGTGTCCATTTGCCCAGATTCGTTGGCCCACATAAATTCCCAGGCCAATCGCAAAACCGATAATGGCAGGCAAGAGCCACGCAAACCCTTGAGAGAATAGGGGTAGATATTTACTCTCAAAATTGGTAAGGCTTTGTACAACCATTGATTTGGCAATCACTGCTGGAGCTGCGTTCAAGCCATCCACAGCTGCTGGAACAAAAGTAAAAACAGTGGTCCAGATATAAACGACCCGAGCACGCTTAAACAGCGGTGACAAGAGCGATAAAATAATCAATGTAATGCACAGCGGATAAATAAACATCAAGAACGGCATGGCCGCATTGATAATGGTTTCGAACCCAAAATTGGAAACGATAAACGAAGCAATCGAGACCACGATCACATAAGTTTTATAGCCAAATTGAGGAAACAAGCCACTAAAGGCGGTCGCAAAAGAAGTTGTTACCCCCACGGCTGTCGTCATGCAGGTGATGGTCGCCATAAATGCTAAAATGTAGACACCCGCATTGCCAAAAAAGTACTGCGTAATTTGACCTAAGGCAATACCACCATCATTTGCGATTTTCAAATGTCCTAAACTGGTAACCCCCACATAGGCTAATCCAGCATAGATAACGGCCATGGCACTTGCTGCCAAAATTCCCGCTTTAATTGTCAATTTTGCCACTGACGATTCTTTTTTAACGCCCAACGCTTTGATCGCCAAAACCACGACAACTCCAAATTCTACTGACGCCAGTGCATCCATGGTTTGGTAACCTTGAATAATCCCGTTGCTCAAAGCACCATTCTTCCAAGCACCTGTCACAGCATGACCACTCGTTGTTCCCATTGGTTTAAAGATCGCAACAACAATAAGGAAAACCACCATTGCAATAAAAATCGGATTTAAGTAACGTCCAAGATAATCCACTACTTTGTGGCGGTTAATGGCAAACAAAATCACGGCCGTGAAAAAACAAGCGGAATAGATTAACAACCAGATGGGGGCACTCGCTGCGCTAACATGCGTCGCAATGCCAAATTCAAATGGAACGGTTGCTGTTCGTGGTGTCGCAAACGCTGGGCCAATTGCGATGTAAAGAATTACGGTAAAAATCAAAGCGTATGTTTTACCAATCGGTTGTGCCAATTCATATACCCCATTTGTTCGGGTGATGGCAATTGCTGCTACGCCTAATAACGGTAAAATCGTTCCCATAATGATAAACCCAATAATTGAACTAATAAAAGCCGATCCCGATTGCTGCCCAATTTGAACAGGAAAGGTTAAATTACTTGCCCCAAAATACATCCCAAATAACATTGATGCCACCACAATAAGTTCTTTCCATGTAAATTTGTGCGTTTGTTCCATAAAAATACCCGCCTTTCCAGATTATAAAATGAATGAAATAAAAAACGTCCTTTGGATAATAAAATCCAAAGGACGTTTCCACGCGGTACCACCTTATTTCGTAAGCTTCTCACAAAGCCTACCTCACCATGTACGCCGTGCTTTTGCACTTGATACATTGGCACGATAATGGGTGCATCCATAATTATCTCATTGATAATTCCGCTGGTAATTGTCTTTCCAAATTAGGAACTATGTTTTCTCAGCACCAAACACTTTCTAAAAGTTCGCTAACTTGTATTCCACAAATCACTTTCACACGTGGTTCTCATTTATATTTAATGTTGCTTATTATACGAGCCCATATTCAATCTGTCAAATCTTTTTTCATCTTGACATCCCATTTAATCCGCGCTAAGCTAAGGCCAAGTTAGATATCAATTAAAAAACAGTGAAGAGATGAGTAAGATTTTCCGCTTTTACAGAGAGCCTCCCTTGATGTAACGAGGTAAAGCGGTGAATCCGAAGATGGTCTTGGAGAATAAGTTACATTGAGTCTTTGACAAAATGTAAATGGATCGCCCATTATCGCGAAAAAGCTTCGAATTAGGAGCTTTCTAAGAAAATAATTGTGAAATTATTTTAAATTAAGGTGGTACCGTGACCATTGCTTTACGCAGGCTCGCCCTTGACGTTAATCGTCGAGGACGAGTTTTTTTATATCTACGTATCTAATTACACCCAAAAAGGAGTTTTTTATATGACTATTCAAACAGAATTACACGCACCCTATCGTTTTGACCAAGTTGGCAGTCTTTTACGATCGGCAGCCTTAAAGACCGCCCATCAAGTTTTTGCAGACCAAAAAATTTCCGCCGCCCAACTAGAAGAAATTCAACATCAAGAAATCAAAAAAATTGTTCAAAAACAAGTTGAATTAGGCTTACACGCAGTTACTGACGGTGAATTCAGCCGCTCTTGGTGGCACCTTGATTTTCTTTGGGGTCTTAATGGTGTTGGTAAATATGACTATCACCAAAGCTACAAATTTCATGGTCAACAAACCAGAACGGACAACGCTTACTTAACCAGCAAAGTTAGTTATAATCCTAATCATCCTTTTTTTAAGGCCTTTACCTTCCTAAATTCGATTGTTCCACAGGGGGTTCAAGCCAAACAGACAATTCCATCCCCGAGCTTGCTATTCCGTGATAATCGTAGTGATAATGCGCCTGAATTTTACGAAACGCACCAAGCTTATTTGGATGACTTGGCAACGGCTTATCACAAAACACTTTTGCATTTTTATGAAATTGGCTGTCGTTACATCCAGTTAGATGACACGACGTGGGCTTTTTTGATTAGCAAACTAGACGAAAACAAAACTGATCCGCAAGCGCAGGCGCCTTTCCGTAAAATTGCCGAGGATTCCGTGTACGTTATCAACAAATTGTTAGCTGATCTTCCGGAAGATTTAACGATCACCACTCATATTTGTCGGGGAAATTTCCGTTCCACCTTCCTATTTTCTGGTGGGTATGACGTGGTTGCCGACTATTTAAGCCAGTTAAACTATGACGGCTTTTTCCTAGAATATGATAGCGATCGCGACGGTGATTTTAAACCCTTGGCAAAAATTTGGAATCACAATCCCAAAAAACGCATTGTGTTGGGCTTGGTCACTTCTAAATTCCCCGAATTAGAGGATCCGCAACAACTGGTTACTCGGATTCAAGAAGCGCAACAGGAAGTCCCGCTTGAAAATTTGGCCTTATCCACCCAATGTGGTTTTGCTTCCACCGAAGAGGGCAACAATCTGACCGAAGCACAGCAATGGGCCAAACTTAACTTGGTCATTGAAACAGCTAAAAAAGTTTGGCAGGATGCGGATTAATTTGGCCGCTTAAATTCTCAACAATAAAATAAATTTCATTAAAAAAGTCATTTCTGGCCCCTAATCGCGCAGAAATGGCTTTTCTTTATTATAAAGACGTTCAAAAAAGACTCACCTGCTTAAACATGATACTATTAGAGGGTAACAAATTGCAGAATTTATTTGGGGGAATCAACTTGGGAAAAATTAGAATTAATAATATGAGTTTTCACACCTTTAATGGCGTCTTTGCCGAAGAAAAAAAGTTAGGCCAGCGCTTACAAATCGATGCTGAACTCACCTATCCCATTGAAACGAAAGTGCAACATGATGATTTGAAAGAAACCGTCAGTTATGCCGACGTTTATCAAACGATCGAGGACTTTGTTTTGAATCATAACTTTAACTTGATTGAAAGTGTCGCCAATCATCTATTGCAACTCATTTTAGACAAATACCCCACCATTGAAGCCGTTAAACTGAAAGTTCGCAAATACAGCGTGCCCATTGCGGGAATCTTTGACAACGTTGAAATTGAAGTTTCTGGAGATCGTCATCATGAGTAATCAAGTCTATTTAAGTGTCGGATCTAATATGGGCGATCGAGCTGCTAATTTATCTCAAGCCGTGGCACAACTCAAACAAATTCCCGGCGTTGTCGTCCAACAAGTTTCGCCGATCTACCAGACACAGCCTGTGGGTGGTGTTGTCCAAGATGATTTTTTAAATATTGCCATCCGGCTAGTAACCTCACAAAACGCGCATGATCTGTTAAATAGCTTGCATCAAATCGAACAGCAACTTCGACGCAAACGGTTGGTTCACTGGGGTCCCCGCACGATTGATCTGGACATTCTCTATTTCAATCATGAAACGTATCATGATCAAACGCTGACGATTCCCCATCCAGAAATCAAAAATCGCCGTTTTGTTTTAATTTCGTTATTAGACGTTTTAAACGATGAACAGCTCATCACACAAACTAAACAGCAACTAGAAGCCACTCCAGACCAAAATTGGGTGGAAATTTATGGTAACAAGAGGTAAGTCAATCTATGAATAATGAAAACACAAAAAAAATCGAGACGGCGATTCACACCATCATCGAAGCAATCGGCGACAATCCCGATCGGCCAAGCATTCAAGAAACGCCCGCGCGGGTTGCAAGTGCCTATGCGGAAATTTTTTCTGCAACTGGCAATGAACATTTTGAAGATTACAAAATCTTTGATGTCGAAGAAAATGCTGGTATGGTGCTGGTACAAGATATCCCTTTTTATTCCATGTGCGAACACCATCTGCTCCCGTTTTTCGGCACTGTTAACGTAGCCTATGTTCCGCAAAACGGTAAAATTATTGGTCTCAGCAAAATTCCACGGTTAGTAGACTTTGCTTCGCATCGCCCGAGTGTTCAAGAAAACATTACGGTTCTCATTGCAAATGAGCTACAACGCATCTTGAATCCTAAAGGAATTGCGGTATCCATTTCAGCACGCCATATGTGCATGGAAATGCGCGGTATTAATAAATCTGGTCTTTTTACCTACACAAACAAATTTTTAGGTGTCTTTAGCAGCGACCACGAACTTAAAAACGAATTTTTACAACAGACGCATCAGAGGTAGGCTCATGGTAAATCAGGCACAACTAACCTATGAAAAATTAATTGCCGAAATGAATCACCAAATGTTGGTTACGGATGGAAATCGGGTTGCCATTTTACAGGATCTGTTGGCCGCTTTGGACCATCCCGATCACGCTTATCAGATCATTCATATTGCCGGGACAAACGGTAAGGGATCCACTGGTGCTATGTTGAATGCAATTTTGCAAAAAAATGGTTATCACGTTGGCCGTTTTTCTAGTCCGGCCATGCTGGATGATCGTGAACAAATTCAATTGGACGGGCACCTTATCAGTTATGATCAGTTTCTTGCGGCCTACCACCTCATTAGCCAGACCGTGACAGCTAAAGTGGCGAAAACGCCCCTTTCTATTTTTGAGTGGTTTACCTTAATTGCCCTTGTAGCCTTTAAACAAGCCAACGTTGACTTTGTTATTCTCGAAGTCGGCCTTGGGGGCAAAAATGACGCCACTAACGCAATCGATGCCCCGCTTCTTAGCGTAATTACTCACATTGATTACGATCACACACAAATTTTAGGGAAGACCATTCGTAAAATTGCGACCCAAAAAGCCGGCATTATCAAATCTGGCGCGGCAGTCATTGTCGCTCCTGCCCAAAAGCGCGTCACCCGCCAAGTTTTGCGGCAGACCGCCAAAGTTAATCATACGCCCATTCATTTTGTCCGTGAGCTACACGTCAAAATTCTTGAGGAGACACCCAGAGGAACTACAGTAACCCTTAGCGGACCATTGATTCCTGCCCAAACGATTCACTTACGCCTTTTGGGAACTTTCCAGATTGCTAATCTAGCCACGGTCCTGAGTACTGTCACTTGGCTGCAACAACACCATGTTAACTTAGCAACTGCTAACGTACATGCGGCTCTAGCCGAAATTCAAATTCCGGGTCGCATGCAGGTGTTACAGCGTCAACCCACCGTTTTTTTAGATGGTGCTCACAATCCGGACGGAGCCAAACAACTTGCCCAAACCTTACGGACGCTGTATCCACATCAAAAGTTCGTTTTTCTGCTTGGTTTTTTGGCGGACAAAAATTATTTTGAGATGCTGCAGATCTACCTGCCTTTAGCAAAGGCCGTCTACGTGAATACACCCAGTCAACACGCGCGCGCCCTAACGCAAGCGCAGCTAAAAGCGGTTATCCTACGCGACTGCCACTTTCCAAAGGACCGTGTATTTGCTGAACCAACTTCCGCGGATAATCTTACTAGCGCTAAACAAAAAGCCACGGCAAACGATGTCATTGTCATTACTGGTTCGTTTTATTTTATTAAACAATTTGAGGGTGAACTGCATGTTTGATCAACCACTACTGATTGCCTCTAACAACTTAGATAAAACTGCTGAGTTAGCTGCCTGTTTGCAAAGTTTTGCAATTGCTGCTCAATCTTACCAAACCGTAAATCCGCGTTTGGCTTTTCCAAGCGAAGGCACCAGCAGTTATTTTCAAAACGCCCGTCAAAAAGCCTTATTTATCGCCCAAAAACTCCCGAAACATTCTATTTTAGCCGACGATTCTGGAATGCTCGTGGCCGCTTATCCACAAAGATTTGGCGTGCAGACCTCCCGACAGCTGGCAGCCTACCCAGGGGATGCGGCAAAAAATCAATATCTCATTGCTTTAGTGGCCGGCCAGGACCGGCACGTGACCCTGCGGACCGATTTAGTTTTATGGACACCAAATCATCGTCTCTATCACAGCGTGGGGGTCTTCACCGGAACTTTCAGTCACGAAGAACGAGGCCAAAACGGCTTTGGTTTCGACAAAATCCTTATCCCGGACGCTCAAACCAAAACGTTAGCCGAGATGACGACGGCTGAAAAACTGCCCTTTCTTCATCGGACCAAGGCAGTCAAAAATCTATTAGAAAAGGTGGCGCATGATCAATATGAAAGTATTTGATTTAACTCCCAGTTTTGCAGATTCCCCGTCTTTTTCCGACCAACTGGTATACCGTTCATTAATTCAAAATCGCCACATTGCCTTGCAGTTTACGTCAGTTTCTAATTCGGAACAACAATTTATGGAGCCACTTTTAGCGACGTTTGATGCGCCTGTAGAACGCCGCTCAGCGGACCTAAAAACAGTGATCCCCTTAGCAGCTTTTCAATTGTTTCGAAGTCGGCTAATTGCTAAGTTCCCCAATTTAGCCGCTGATTTACAACAAATTTATGAAAACCACGCTATTTACTGGAACTACGGCACACAGCACCGTGATTTGACGGCGTCTCCTTTGATTTATGGTATTTTAAATCTGACACCGGACTCCTTTTATGACGGCGGACGCTATGTTGAACCGGAAAAAATTAAACAGCGTATTCAGGCCATGGTCGCCGCTGGAACCGACGTGATTGAATTAGGCGGCCAGACCACGCGGCCAGGGTTTAAGGAAATTCCAGCGTCTGAGGAACTGAATCGCATTATGCCGTATATCGACTATCTCCACGCAGCCTTTACCGGGCTCCCCATTGCCGTGGATACGTACAAATATGAGGTAATGCAGGCACTGGTCAAAACGCAAAATGTCGCAATTATTAATGATGTTAATGCTTTTACAGATGACTCCCGCAAACTTGCCTTACTAGCACCCACTAATATTGGTTTACTCACCATGCACAGCAGTCGAACTACCGAGTATGATAATTTAACCCAAGAAATGCAAAACTTTTTTGAGCGTAACTTATTGCAGCTGCAAAATGCCGGTATTGCCCGTGAACGCATTGCGCTTGACCCGGGAATTGGCTACGCTAAAGTAGCTGATGGTTATCAAGACTACGCTATGATGCGTAATATTGATCAGTTCAACCAGTTTAATCGACCGACCATGATTGCCATTTCCCGAAAAGGCTTTGGCGCAAAACTGTTTGGTCTCAAAAAAGAAGACCGGCTCCCTGTAACCTTAATTGCAGAAACCTATATGGCTCTGCACGGAGGCAACATTTTGCGGGTTCATGATATTGCCGAAACAAAGCAATTAATCAAAATGCTTCAAACTATTCAAAATGGGTACTGGGTGCGTCCATAAGGTCAGGCACAGAATTGGTTTTTCTTGAACGACTGACTGGGAGAGGCTGGGAAAATTTCCCTGTCTTTTCGGGCCGCCGAATTTTAATAACTAAAATCGGAGCAAGATTAACTTCTCCAATTAACAACAGAAGCCGAACGATTCAAAGAACGAATCAGTCGGCTTCTGTTGTTATACGCGGAGTTAAAGTCCTTTTTTAGTTATTTTTTAATCCAAAAGTCTGGCAAAGCTGCCATCCCAAATATTTTCGTGATGCTTAATGATCGTGTGTGCATCCAATAATTCAGAATCAAAAGTCGTCGTGAGCCCCCGTTTAACCTCTACCTGATAATCCAAGTGGCAGGCAACCCGAATGGTTATGTCCACACAGTACTCCGTTTGCCCACCGCAAATTTCAATCGAACGGACGTTATACGTTTTTAAATAAGCTTCCAAATTGGTGTGATAAAAAGCATCAGGTTTAGTCTTAACGATAAATTCATCTTTTTGCGCGTCAAAGTTTAGATTATCCACAAGTTTGAAATCGTCTGTATCACTTAAAATATCTTCGTTCGATGTTTGAATAAAAAAGATTGCTTTGCGTTCCTGCCGATAAAGTGCAATTCGGTCATTAATTTGTGAGACAACCCGGTCAAAATCTGCCATCCCTTTTAAAGCATTTTGCATATCAATTACAACTAGTGCGTCTGCCATAATCTCTCCTCTTTCATAAATCATGTTTGTCCTGTCAATTACCTACCGAAACCTATTCCCAAAAGCTTAGATTTCTAATCAGTGATCTTTTACAAGTCCGCGAAATACTAAAAGAAAAGATCGAAAACTTTTTGTAAGCAACTCCCCAAATGAGCATCTTATTCCATCATCATACAACTAACTGCCAAGAAAGTAAGCGCTGTTAAATTTTATTTAATGGTTTCTTAAAAAGCTGGTAATCTTACTTCAATAAAAATAAGCGTCACGTAAAAGCCCGCTTATTTTTGGTGTTAATTTCTTTTCTTGATGGCTCCAAAATTATGGCGCGAATAGCCAATTACGGCATTATGTCGGAATTGCCTTTTGAAACGCCACAACGCCACCGCATTTTTGGCTGTGAAACCTAAATGTTATTCCTTCGCACTCTGTTGAACAGCCACCATCGCCAGCGCATTCACATAATTGATCGGTTGATCAAAGTTGGGTTGGAAGAACATATCCACCATTGCCAAATCATCAATCGTCATCTTATTTTGAATGGCCAACGAAATCACATTCGCCGATTGTGCACAATCATAAGCACTGTAAAAGGCACCGCCCAGAACAACACGCGTTTTCGA
Organism: Pediococcus siamensis; assembly: GCF_047220215.1. Classification (GTDB taxonomy): domain Bacteria; phylum Bacillota; class Bacilli; order Lactobacillales; family Lactobacillaceae; genus Pediococcus; species Pediococcus siamensis. The sequence goes on along the minus strand of NZ_CP178375.1, from coordinate 214,906 downwards.
ATCCCAAACTAATCGCATCAAGATCGGCGCCGTACTCAACATAAACTCTGGCCGGTAATTTTCTTCATGCGTTACACTCGCCACTTCAACCCCACGAGCTTTAGCCCCACTAACCGTCAGTCCCGAAGAAGCCAATGTCTTCCCAAAAAGGGCCACTGCTGAAGAAGCCTGCGTACCTAAATATTTAACAGTTGGTTTGGCGATATTATGACCAACCAAAATTCCTTGCCGCACCGCATTTGTCGCTAAAGGAATGTAATCATCTTTCTGCGTGGGATTGTAATGTACCACAGCAGCATCGCCCGCCGCATAAATATCTGGGTCGGAAGAGCGCATGTACGCATCGGTAATAATGGCGCCATTGGGCAGCATTTTGACTTTACCTTTTAGTAAGTCTGTTGCCGGCCGAAAACCAGCGGATAAGACCGCAAAATCTGCCGTATACTGGTGTTTGGTGGTCGTAACTGTAACTTGTTGCTCACCCGCAAATTTTTGAACCATCTCATTCATGGCAAGCTTAACGCCGTGTGCTTCGAAATCTGCTTCGACCCGGGTACTAATTTGTTCATCGAAATTTTTTGCCAAGACATGGGGGAGTCCGTCAATTAAAGTGACTTGCTTGCCAGCTTGCGCCAACTGTTCCGCTAGTTCTGCACCAATATAGCCTGCGCCAATGATCACAACAGATTTAGCATCTGGTGAAACCTGCCGCAATTCTTTGGCATCTTGCCAATCTTTGCACAATTTCACGTGAGGATTGTCTACACCTACAATTGGCGGAATTACCGGTGCAGATCCCGTTGCCATAACCAACTTATCGTAAGAATCCGTTGTTACTTCACCGGAAATTAAATCTCTCACTCGGATTGTTTTCTTATCTGGATCAATTTCCAACACATCATGTTGCATTTTCATTGTGGCGCCTAGCTGGCTTAATGCCTCTGGTGAACTGTAAAACATTTTGTTCGGATCAGAAACATGATTGCCGACCCATAAGGCGATTCCGCAGGATAAAAACGATAAATTATCATTACGTTCATATACTGTCACTTCATAATCTGGATGTTCAGTCAAAATTTGTTGGGCAGCAAATGTCCCGGCATGGGTTGCCCCCACTATAATCACTTTCATACAAATCCTCCTTATCTGTGCCATTACCGATGTTAATCTCACAACGCTATTTTATTCACCTAATCGTTGGTGTCAATGCTTAAAAACACTAATCATACCGAAATTGCTTGTTTTCTTAAATTTGCGCCTCATGCAAAAAATGCCACCCAACCCTAAAGGAGGTGAGCATTTTTTTGAGGGCTTTATTCCACTTCAAATTCATTTAAATAAACACTCAGTGGTTCTAACGCTTCTGCTTCATAGCGGCGTTTGAATTCAGCAATTTCTTCGGCACTATGGGTTGCAGGATCCAACTGCAGATTTTCTGCAGGCAGCGGTCGATTAGGCCGAATTTTGACATCGATCACTACTGGTCCTTGCGCATTTGCGGCTTCATCAAAGGCCGCTGCTAACTCCGCATGAGAACTGACGGAAATACCTTGAGCGCCCATCCCGTTAGCTATTTTGGCATAATCGGCCCCTTGAAGAGCAACGCCAAAGAAAGTCTGCTTTTCATCTTCTTGTTCATCTTTAATAAAATCGAAACTGTTATTCGAAAAAACCACGTTAATGATTGGCAACCATTCTTTAACCTGCGTTAACACATCTTGCATGACCATTGAAAACGCACCATCACCGGTTAAATTAAAAACTTGACGGTGAGGATAGGTTAATTTACTTGCCAAAGCTGCGCCGATGCCATACCCCATCGTGGCAAACAGTGCCGACGTGGTAAACTGCTGTTGAGGATTCATATTTAAAAAGCGCAAACTATTCATTGTGACATCACCAACATCAATCGCAAAAATTGCATCATCTGTGGCAATGCGATTAATTTGTTTGAATACCGCCCCCACTTCGACTGGATCTGTTGTTTTATCAGCTAACTGATGCAAATAAGCTCGCCAGTTCCTCATATTAGCCACACAAGCTTGATAAAATGGCCGTGCTGGGACTTCTTCACTTTGTGCAATTAGTTGTGTCATCGCTTTTTTAGCATCGCTTAAAATCGGCACATCCACGTGATGTCGTTTCCCTAACTTCGCAGCATCAATATCAATTTGAATAAACTTCACTTCTGGGCGGAAAAGATTTTTCGTGCGCCCAAACGGAAAATCAGAGCCAATCATCATGATAAGATCAGCTTTGGCTAAGGTTTCATTTCCAGGCTTCGTTGCCACGCGATAAGCCGACCCCATGTTAGCCTCAAAGTCATCGGGAATAATTCCTTTTGAAATGGAGGTCATAACTACCGGTAACTTCAAACGATCCGACAAAGCAATCAATTCTTCTGTCGCGCCTTTCACACCAATACCAGCAAAAATGACTGGCCGTTTGGCACTAGCAATCAAGTCCAAGGCCTGTTGAATGTAAGCTTTATCCGGTTCTGGGAAAAGCGGTTGAACAAAACTATGCCCTGAAGCCCAAAAATCATTAGGGATCTCTTGGCGACCCAAATCATTCGGAATGGTCACCACCGCCACGCCATTTTCTTTGTAAGCTCGCCGGATCGCTTCATCAATCACATGTGGCAAACTTTCCGCAGTCATGACTGTCCGATTATAAACGGAAACGTCCGCAAACATTGGGTTCTCATTCATTTCTTGGAAAGAATCCCAGTTCATATCTGCAGTTCCAACTTGACCCACAAGTGCAAGCACCGGCACATGGTCCATTTGGGCATCGTATAAACCATTAAACAGATGAGTGGCTCCAGGCCCAGCCGAACCAAAACAGACACCGATTTTTCCAGTTAACTTCGCGTGGGCAGCGGCAGCCAGGGCACCAACTTCTTCATGGCGTACTTGCACATAGGCAATTTTATCCCCCTCAACACGCAAAGCATCCATCGTGCTGTTAATTGAACCTCCCGGAATCCCATAGACATGCTTGACACCCCAGTCTTCTAAAACCTTCATCATTGCAATTCCAGCATTAATTTTGTCACCCATCGTTTTGCCTTCTTTCTCAAGCAATTGTGCTTATTTTTAATAACGTTCACTATGGCTGTAGTATCTCACGGAATAATTCGCAAAGTAAAAGAAAACGCTCACAAAAAGTCACCAAAAAACTGCCGCTCCCACTCCGGATGCGACAGTTTCAAAGCTTATGCTTATAACGTTTGAATGATCAGCCAAATATTTAAGATAATTAGGATAATTGCGGCCACCCATGCACATACATTGACCCACATGCGGTTTGCAAATTCGCCCATAATTTTCTTGCTTCCTGTAAAGATAATTAGTGGCACCATCGCAAATGGCAATGCAACACTGAGGAATACCTGTGAAAATGTCAGCAAGTTTTCAATTTGCGCTTCATTTCCATGATAGTAAATCGCAAAGCCTAACACTGGCAGAACGGAAAGCAAACGTGTCAGTAAACGTTGTGCCCACAGTGGCATGCGTAACCGAATGAAACCTTCCATGATAATCTGTCCAGATAGCGTCCCTGTAATGGTCGAGCTTTGGCCAGACGATAGTAACGCGACCGCAAACAACATACTCAGAATCGGGCTGGCAATGGCCCCGACGATCTTAGAATCGCCCAAAGCATTGTATAAATCAACGAAACGCCCTAAATCAGAATTGGTCCCGAAGAAAAGTGCAGCACCCAAAATTAAAAGGAGACAGTTAACCACAAATGCCAAGGTCAATTGCATGTTGGAATCGGCCACGGTATAACGAATGGCACTCCGCACACTCTTATGATCCTTACGATCGAAGTTCCGCGTTTGTGAGATTGAAGAGCCTAAATACAGATTATGCGGCATAACCGTCGCACCCACAATTCCTAAGCCAATGTAAAGCATAGATTGATTTTGAACTAAGTCCTTACCAGGAACAAATCCCCGGAAAATTTCCGGTACATTGGGTTGTGCCAAAATCACTTCATACAGGAAAACAAATAGAATAACGGCTACCAAGGTTGCCACAATTGCTTCAATTTTTCGAAATCCTAGTTTCATTAACAGCAACAGCAGTAAAACATCAAATGCTGTAATGATGATACCGACAATTAACGGGAAGCCAAACAGCAACTCTAACGCGATTCCTGACCCAATAATTTCCGCAATATCAGTGGCCATAATAGCTAGTTCTGTAATAATGAATAAAACAATACCACCAAATTTGGAAGTTTTCTCACGCGTCAACTGCGCCAGATCACGTCCCGTCACAATTCCGAGCCGCGCTGCCATCGCTTGTAACAGCATCGCGATTAAACTCGAAAGCAAAATCACACTAATTAATCGATATTTAAACTGAGCTCCACCAGAAATTGAAGTAATCCAGTTACCAGGATCCATATACCCTACAGACACCAGCACACCCGGACCTAAGTAAGCCAGGAAAGTTTTTAATGGCCCCGCATTTTGTGGGACTTCAACACTTCCGTTAATTTCATCCAAAGACTTGTTGGCGCCATCTGTAGAAGAAATAATATGGTGTTCTTTCCGGCCATTAGCGAAACGATTCTTTGTGAACCGGACCTTTAGCTTTTTTGACTTGCCACCCTTTTCCGCAACTTTTACCTCTTTGATCTTATCTTGATCGCTATTTTTTGCCATAGCATTTCCTCTTTTCTAACATTCTCAAAATTCAATCTCTGAATTATCGAACTACGATTACGGAAACGTTTGCCCGCCTTGCAATCCTTAATCCTACTGCACCAGGAACTCGATGGCTTGCATCTTCTGTATCAGAGCCACAAACAATCAAATCTGGTTTAAACTTTGGAATCACCTTTTCTAAAATCACATCGTCAACATCACCGGCACCCACGGTCAAACCTGTGACGTGATCTACACCGAGTTTTTCGGCAATCGTCATATAATCTTCCACCGCTTGGCGAACATCATCTTCTTTTTGATCAAGCTTCCCCGGGGTCATGACATCAAAAATATTGACATCATCATCTTCTAAAACAGACACGATACACAACTCAATTTGGTAGTCATGGGCCATCGTTGCTGCATAGCGAAAAGCACGCGTTGAAGAATTTGGATCATCAGCATCAACTGTTAGTAACACTCGGTGAAACACAAACGGTTCACTTAATTCATCAGCTTGCATAACTGTCCTCCTTACTTGTCTTGTCCTTTTGTATTCATACCACCTAAATGATAGTAACACTTACAGCCCCAAATTTCTATCAAAAAATAACCAGAATTCAAAAAAAAGTAAATAACGGCCTATTTTTATTTTAGGCATGCCTTATTTTTCTCCTGAATTCAGCCTGACAGTCAAAAAAAGATCTCAACCACGTTTGCAATCGCAGTTGAGATCTCATTCAAAAAATATTTTGCGTTAAAACACGATGATCAAGTTTTATATGGTAGCTTAGACAGACCGCCTAATCACTTAATCTTCTGAAAATTCTGTTTCTAACTCAGCTTCTTCGAGTTTTGTTGTTTTCTTGGCTTTTTGAGCGCGAGTACTCTTATTAATAATGACTGTAATTAGCGCAACGATCGCCATGACACTCAAAATAATGTAGTCCACTGCTGAGCCTTGCCGCATTTCGACCACCGTGGAACCACCGTGCAATTCTAACGCACTCACAACGGAGGCAAGGATAACCGTCCCCATCGCTCCGGCGTACTGTTGCATCATATTGAAAAGCGAATTTATGTCGCCTCGTTTTTCTGGTGCAACTTGTTGACTGGCAGCTCCCATGACATTTCCGAAACTGAAAGCAACCCCAATCCTTAAGATGACAAACAAGGTTAATAGGATCATGGAAGTCATGACATTGTTCAAGAAGAAGAACAGAACAACAGATGCTAATAAGCAGATATTCCCCACCATCAAAGGTAAGAAGGCCCCCTTCTTATCCATAATGGCTCCTGTACTTGGTGAAATAATCGCGCCGATCAAAGCCCCTGGAAGGACTAATAAACCTGCTACCATTGAACTTTGCTTCAAGTTCACTTCCGCAACCATTGGCAATAACCAAGAAATTCCGATATTAACGAAAGCTAACACAAAGTAGTTGACTAAGTGCAACCAAACGGCCCGTTTCTTTAACAGCCCAAAATCTAAAACTTCACGCGAACTCTTGGTGTTATACCAAGCATAGCTGCCCAACAAGATTAAGGAAACAATCAGTGAAAGCCAGAAGGCACCAGATGTCCAGCCTGCGAGTCCAGCTTCGTTAAATGTCCATACAAATCCGATCAAAACTAAGCTTAGCCATACCATGCCGACACTATCAAACGAAAGTTTTTCACCTGCTTTACGCTGAACAGGAATGTCAATACTGCTGATTCCCATAAATAAAATGATAATACTGAGTGGCAAAACAACCCAGAAAATCCAGCGCCAGTTCATCAAAGTGTTCAAAATACCACCGTATGTCGGTCCTAAGGCTGGTGATAGTGAAGTCAACATGCTAGCGACCCCATTATAAGTACCAACGTGTTTGCTAGGAATTTTAACATTAATAATTTGGAACATCAGCGGTGTGGCTAATCCAGTTGCAATTGCCTGTATCATTCGTCCAATAAGAAGGACCCAAAAGCTACCTGCAATGGCACACACAACGGAACCCACGATAAACGCGGTTGCCGAAAAAATAAAAATCGATCGGAACTTAAAGCGGCGCATAATAAAAGCCATTGCCGCCATCATAATTGTGACCAAAAGTAAATATGCCGTCGTGATCCACTGAACGGTTCCCACACTGACATTAAACAAATTGCTTAATGTATTCATTGTCACATTTAGTGAAGTTTCTACCAGAATTCCCATAAACGAGATCATTCCGGCGGAGACAATCGCTAATTTTGTTTTCAATGAAATCTTATCTTCATCCATGTTTCTGTCCATCTCCTACATTTTTCTCAATTCCGAAATAAGGGTTGCAGTCCATAAATTGGGTTAACTGACTGTCTTTAGTAAGTTTAAGTGACACATTGTTAAAACCGCCAGCTCACGCCAGTAAACTTTGTCAATTTAAGGCTTCCATCCCTTGTTTTTAAATAAAAATTTAAATTATTTCAAAACACAAGGACACGCACAGCGATGCCATTCACTGGTGTGTCCTCACATAAAATACCTATCTTTAATCTTTTCTCTGCTCTCTAAGTGTTATTGCCCTTGCCATCTTTCGTCGACCTCATTTGGAATTTGGAAAGCATCCAAAATTTTCATTGTTTGGTGATTAATGAGGTCTTGGATCGTCTTCGGATGGTTATAAAAGGCCGGAATGGGCGGAATGATCTGCGCACCAATTTTGGCGAGTTTTGTCAGGTTTTCCAAATGAATAACACTAAGCGGTGTCTCACGCGGAACAATCACTAACTTACGCTGTTCCTTGATCGTGACATCGGCCGCGCGTGCAATTAAATTATCGCCGATTCCGTACGCAATGCTGGCCACCGTTTTCATGCTAGCTGGTACAATGACCATGCCGTCGTTTAAAAACGAACCGCTGGCAATTGCCGCGCCCTGATCGTTGATATGATACACTTCGTCAGCCAAGTCGTTAATTTGTTTTAATGAATAATCTGTTTCAAGCTCTAAATTTTTCTTAGCCCACTGGCTCATAACCAAATGGACCTCAACACTGTCCAGCTTGTGAAGCTTTTCCAACAAGTCAATAGCGTAGGCCGTTCCTGATGCACCGGTGATCCCCACGATAATTTTTTTCATTTCTGCACCTTCTCACGATAAAATTGTGACTGATACCCTATTATTCCTAATCCTTTTAAGAACAAACTTTCCTGACCCCAAATGAACTTATTTTAAATATTTTTCCCAGTCTTTAACTTCTTTGAATTGGGCACGTTCAAATTGATCCTTCATGTCAAATGGCACTGTCCCATCAATAACTAATTTTGAAGACATTCCTCGTGTTCGGATTGACTTCGGATCATATTCAGGGCGCTCGGAAGGATCCAATGGATGGTTCCGCATTCCTGGCAGCACCATGATGTCCTGATCTGCTTGGAAACGTGTATTAATTGTCCAAACCACATCATTCATATCAAAGATATCGACATCTTCATCTACCAAAAATACCGTCTTCAATTCCTTAAATGAGGAGAACGCGAGTAAAGCGGCTTGACGTTGGATACCTTCGTCTGCGGCATTATCCTTGTGGATTTGCATAATTGTCATCAATTTTCCGCCACCTGCTGGAGGATTATAAACATTTAAAACTTTGCCCGGAATGGCACGGTTGGTCAAAGATAAAATGCTTGCTTCCGTTGGAATACCAGCCATGCTGACATGTTCTTCAGAAGGTCCAATTACACTTTGCATAATGGGATCTTTACGATGCGTAACCGCCGTGACTTTGATTACTTGCAAGGCCGGATTGGCATCCCCATCATAACCAGGAAATTCAGGCATTGCTTTGCCTGTATGCGTGTTAATATCTTCTTGAATACGTTCGTTAGGCATGATGTAGCCTTCCAAAGTGTACTCTGCACGCGCCAAAGCTTTTTCATCAACCGTTAATCCGTCAACTAATTGCACTGCTTCTTGACGAATCGCACCAGCAACACCTAATTCGTTATAACCGAGTGGTGTTGTCGGTGGCTCAAAAGTTGCCCCGATTGTAATGGCAGGATCCAAACCAATGTTAATCGTGATTGGCATTGGTTTATTCATCTTTTCGTATTCATCAGCGAACGCGCCAATGTGACGGCCACCAGGCATAATGTAGATACCTAACTTGTCCTTATCTTCCAAAACCATCCGGTGAATTGTCACATCACTCATGGTTTTTTCTGGATTAGACCCATAAACCACGCCAACGGTAATATATGGTCCTGCATCTTGAGGCGTATTTGTTGGTGCTGCCACTAACTTACGAATATCAAAGTCCGGATCAGTTGCCTTATGCACAACTTCATGTGTTGGGGCATCTTCTTCTTTGACTGTAACAGGGTCCACTGGTTTTTCTACAGCATCATTTAAAAACTGGCCAAGTGTGTGATAATCATGATGGAACATCTTACCAACCCGTTTACGGCTAGCCATTAAGCCCGTCAATACCCGGGTATGTGGAAAACCTTTGACGTTGTTAAACATCATTGCCGGACCTTCTTGTGTCGGGCGTTGCACCGTTCCACCGGCACCAATATAACGATAGACACCAGATAATTCTGCTTCTGGGTCTACTTCAACATCTGTTTCATGATATTGTCCAGGTTCTTGCTTTAATTCATCAAGAACTTTACGTAAATCATAAACATCTTTTTCTGCCATGCTAATGACCTCCTAAATCCACTTTTATCGAGTAGTCCACACAAAATCGGATTACTTTTTACATTCTTCATTATATGAGCATAAATCCTTGCGAACAAATCGCGTTTCGACTAACATTATTCTCAAATGGAATATTAAATACGAGGCAAACTTATGACATTTGATGACTTAAAAGATTTCATCACTTTATACCAAACCCGCAATGTTTCTGATGCAGCGGTTGAACTTTTGATGACCCAGTCTGCCCTCTCCAAGCGTATTCATGCCATGGAGGCGGAATTAGACGCTAAACTGATTTCGACAAAAAACAAGCGCCACCTGACCATTACAGAAAGCGGCGAAGTGTTTTTTCGATATGCCGAAACCATTCTCACTCAGTACGAGCTCCTAAATGGCGAACTTGCCGAATATCGAGAAATGCGAAAGGGAACCTTGACTATCGGGAGCATCCCCGTGCTTTCTCCCTACGGCCTAATGGATAAGCTCAATCAATTTATGACCGATTATCCACAGATTAATATCCGCCTACAGGAATTAGAAGGCGACGAGCTTTTGGAAAAATTACAAACGAACCAGTTAGATTTAGGCATTTTGCGCAGTGTCCAAACTTCCCTGCTAAATAAGTCGCAATTTCATTTTGTTGACATTGACCGCGATGAACTTAAAGTGGTCCTCGCGGCTGATCATCCTCTCACTAAGAAGGCTAGTCTGACCATGGCCGACCTTAAAAATACCGATGTCGTCGTTCTCAGTCCCGGTTCCGGAATTTATGAACGGGTAGGCAAACTTTATCAGCAAGCTGGTTACACACCTAACATTCGCTTTACGACAACACATATTGAAACGTTGATTGGTAGCATTGAAAATTCACGGCGTATCACCTTTTTGTTTGCGAAATCGGCCCAACCATTTTTAAACGAGCACCTCGTCATGCGTTCATTCAACCCACCGCTTTACAATGAACTGCAGTTGGTTTTTCCTCAGGGGAAATTAACCCAAGTAGGCAGACGCTTCGTCAATTATTTAGCCGATTCTAAGCCTCAATCCTAGCATCTTGACACATTCTCAAAAAATACCCTAAAAAAGCCAAATTCATCCAGAAATTTTTTTCGGATTGAATTTGGCTTTTTTATTTTAGAATTTATGTCTGCGTCGCTGACTGCGCGTTTCTGGTTCAGATTCTGCGCGTCCACTGGTTTCTTTTGACGTTGCCATTTCTGGATGGCGTTTGCTTCGTGAAGTTGTAGCTGTCTTTGTATCTGTGGCGGCCGTTTCTTGGTCAGGTGTTTTTTGAACTTGCTTACCGTTTTGAGCTAGATAGAAAATAGCGCCTAAAACTAACACGGCCGGTACCAAGATGGCAGCATCTTTTAACCAAGGGACAAAGATACCGGAAAGAAAAGCACCAGCAGCAAAGCTACCAATCACGATCCCAGTATCAGCGGCCTTTTGTTGTGCCGTTACATCATGGTGAAAATAACCGACGTACAGGTTCTCTGCGGTTGCCCGGATACTCCCCGTCATCATCAAAGATGTAAACGGTGTGCCTTGTAGGTTCGAAATTCCTGCAGTTGTGCCGCTGCTGTGATGGCCAATAAAATGACGGTCAACACATCGGGTGCATTACTGCTAATCATAGCCACTAGCACCATTAAAACAAATTCATAACCCAATACAAAGTAGGCCCGGCGTCCGTAATTTTGTTTAAAAGCATGCTGCACATGGCGAATAAAAATCGTTCCCAAACCAAAGGCCAAGAGTGCAATCAGATAATAGCCGACCTTGGCAAAATGACCCTGACTTAAATTCACCCCTAACAGGATTAAGTTCCCCGTTTGCAATCCTGCAAACACACCACCGTGCTCCAAATACGTATAGGCATCCAAGCCACCGGCAATGGCTGCTAAAAAGGCGCCAAAATATAATTGCTGATAGGCAGGATAGACTTGTCTTCTCAAAATGGTCCCTCTTTTCATATTTATGGCAAAATCACCTTCATTTATACCATTTATCACTATGCCTTAGTGTAGCATGAACCGCATCCAGACCAAAATCATTATTTAGACATTAATTAAACTTTAAAAATTGTATAATGAAGTGAAAGCGATTCAATTCACGCAATTACAGAAAAGAGGAACCCCCATGACTGAAAAATACGAATGGCGCACAGCCGAAAAAGAAATTTATCCAAATAAAAAAGCCGCAACTATTGTAACGTTGCCGCCACAAACTTTTATTACCCTTAGCGGTACTGGTAATCCTAATGATTCAGATTTCGGTAACCGGGTAGCAGCACTTTACGCTATCAGTTACGCTATCAAAATGGCGCCTAAAAAGGGGATTCAGTTCCCTAACGCTTTTGATTACACGGTTTATCCCTTGGAGGGCTTCTGGACACTACCAAAAGATTATCATCAGGAACAACTAGACAAAAACCAGCTCATTTATCAAATTATGATTAAACAACCGGACTTTGTCACTCCCGCCGTTTTTGCACAAGCTTTAGAATTGGCGGCTGGCAAAATCACACCTCAGTTACTGAATCAACTCAGTTTGGAAACAAAAAAAGAAGGCACCGTGGCGATGATTCGACACGTCGGCGCCTTCGCCAATGAACCGGTCACTTTTGCACAGCTGGCAGACTTTCTGGAACAACAGGGATACCATCGTACCAGCAAAGCTCATAAGGAAATTTATCTTTCAGATTTTCGCCGTGTCGCCGAAGAAAAACGTAAAACTATTCTTAGGGTCACGGTTGCCAAAAATTAATTTCAAAACCACGGTTGGAAAAATTTTTCCAGCCGTTTTCTGTCTTTACATTCAAAAAATCACAAGCGGAAACGGACTGCTTTCTTGTTCACCTTTGACACCTAACCGATCAAGTGGTCGGCCATGTGATTTTTAGGTTGTCGCTCCTTACCTTAGCAATTTTTAATGCGTGGCCAACAGCGGATCGCTTGAAGTTCAATCTTTTTCTTACACGTGTGCCTTTTAATGTTGGTCATGGTGAATCTGCGCTAATCGCTTAGCAATTTCTGGATCGTGCCGTTGTAAGTCCACATCTTGCTGCTGGTTTAATTTCTGAATCTCCACCATTTCCGCTGAACTTAATTGAAAGTCAAAGCTGGCAAGATTTTCACGCATTCGTTGCGGATGAACCGTTTTAGCAATTGTCACAATCTGACGTTGGCTCAACCATTGTAAAATAACTTGCCCGACCGACTTCTGATGTTTTTGAGCGATGGCAACCAAATGGGGTTCAGCAAAAATTCCTTGTTTACCTTGGGCAAAGGGGGACCAAGCTTCCACCGTGACTTGTTTTTCTTGTAAATACGGTACGGTCGTTAACTGCTGGCGCCACGGATTAACTTGAATCTGATTAATCGCCGGGAACACGTGGTTAAAGTAGCCTAATGTCATGACCTGTTCAGCACTAAAGTTAGACACGCCGATGGCCCGAATTTTGCCGGCTTGGTATAATTCCTCTAACGCCCGCCATGTGCCATAAATATCACCATACGGCTGATGGATGAGATAAAGATCCAAATAATCTACTTGTAAGTACTGACAGGAACGCTCAAAGGCTTTTTTAGCAGCTTCATATCCTGTGTCGGTGACCCATAATTTTGAGGTAATAAAAAGTTGGTCACGAGGAACCTGGCTGTGCTGAAGTGCACGTCCGACGGCTTTTTCATTGTAGTAAGATGCTGCCGTATCAATCAGTCGATACCCCGCCTGCAATGCATTTTGGACTGCCATTTCACATTCTTGGGCATCCCAGATTTGAAAAACACCGAAGCCATGAATGGGCATTTTAACCCCGTTATTTAAAAGTTGGTAAGCCATCTTTCTCCTCTTTTCATAAAACTAAATCACTAATTTTTTGAAAAGCTTGTTCACAACAAAATTCGCGGAAATCATTGCGTGATAAATCGGGTTGTTGAATCTCATAAGCATCCGTTTGTCCCTGGAAATTGATTCCAATCCAAGCAGTTCCCGCTGCTTGTCCTTCTAAACTGGCCGGACCGGCAGCACCAGTAAAGGAAATGGCAAGATCCGTTTGCAAATTGTGTTGGGCGCCGTTTGCCATTGCTACCGCTACTTCATAACTCACCACACCATATTGTTGAATCACTTCTGCAGGTACCCCCAACAGCTGCGTTTTTATCTCATCAGCATACGTCACGAACCCCCCGCGGAAAATGGCGGAACTTCCGGGAACACTCGTAATTTGTGCTTGGAAGAGACCGCCAGTGAGACTTTCGGCGGCCGTAATGGAAATGTTTTTCTCAATTAAAGTTTCAACAATGAAATGTGCCAATTTATTGGCCATTTTGATCAACTCCCGTACTTAGTGTTGGTTTCAGTTTACCGCGTTTTTTTCAAAAAACCACCTCAGAACAAAAAACAATCTTTAATTGGAAATGATACCGGACATTTCTAACTAAAAATTGCGTGAGACTTTTAATTCACTTTTTTAACCGAAAGTTATTTTCTTGAATCGCCGTCACAATCGGATGATGGGCAAAATAATCACTAATGAGCTCGGTCATGTCGATTGGCACTTCACGAATGATCTTGGCTGCTGAAAACATGGGGTAATCACCGCCACCAACGCCACGATATTGGTTTAAAGCAATTTCTAAAGGTTGTGCGTCTAAAACGGGCTGACCATGATAACTTAGAGCCAATAATCGTTGACCCACAGGTTTTCGCAGATCGAACGCATAGTTAATGCCACTATAAATATCGTAGTTATAATATTGTAGTTTTGGCTCCCGAAATTTTGCAGCTACTTCGATTTGCTGAGCTGAATTCAGCGTAAAAAAGCTGGCACAGCGCTCCAAGGCCTGTTTTAAATCGGCACCGGTAATTTTCAACACCACAAGTGTATTTGGATAAACATAACTATTCACGATATTTCGCATCGAAACCAGCGCTTCATAACCCAGCACCTCATCATTAAAGAGCGCCGTTGCGGATAAATCGGTTTTGGTGGCCGCCATTTGAACTTGGTTGACAAACGTTAAATAGGGATGTCCTGCCATTCTGGCTTGCATGGGATCCGTAATCCGCATGTTCCCCGCGATTTGGCCGACCGGCTGGTCCAACCAGTCTTCCACTTCATCCTGCAGCCCCTGGGTCAACTCTAGGAGCTGTCGATCTGGTGGTGTCGATTTCAGACTGAGCAAGCGGGCCCACTGCTGACAAACCTGCCTCTTTTCATTTAATTCTAGTGTAATTGCCCCGATAAATTGCGCTTTATCAGCTGGTTGAGTTACTGGCACGCCCTGACAGATGGTCGCAATTTCACGATGTTGATGCCCGGTTACCAGCGCATCAATCCCCGGAACCTCTGCTAAAAGCTGGTAGCCTTCATTTTCGCCTGTTTGGCGTTCACTGGCATCACCGGTTTGGAGATCTCGTTCAAAGCCACCGTGATAAGCCACGATCACAATATCCACCAGTTTACGTAATCGAGGAACCCACTTTTTAGCAGCCTGCACTGCCGACTTAAATTGCCACCCGAAAATGTGGTCGGTTTCCTCCCAATGGGGAATGTAAGCCGTGGTTAACCCAAGGATGCCGACTTTAACCCCATTTTTGGTCAAAATTTGGTACGGGGCATCAATGATATCCGCCCCTAGTGGCTGTTGCACGTTTGCTGCCAAGATTGGATAGTGCCGTCCTTGTTCACATTCAGCTAAATACGTTTGACCATAATTAAATTCGTGATTACCCAAAATGCCGGCATCATACCCGATTGCATTGGTCAGTTGTGTGTAAATTGGACGCCAACGAGCTTGCTTTTTGGCCGTGTAATAGGTGAGTGGCGATCCCTGAATAAAATCGCCGTTTTCAATCGTAATCACCCATTCGTCTGAAGCGGCCTGTTGCTTTAGCTGCTTAATTTTAGCAGCAGCTTTCAAAAGACCATAATTGCGCTGATCCTTTCGCTGACTATAATTTGTTGGGTATAGATAGCCATGCACGTCACTTGTGGATAAAATTGTAAGTTTCATTCTTTACACCAGCCGTTTCCGTAACGTTCCTGAGACATAATCAATCAAGGTCACCGTAATAATGATCCCAAGGAGAATAATTCCCACTCGCGGCCACGTACGCGTTTGAATGGCAAAGAGCAGTGGGGTTCCAATTCCGCCAGCACCCACCATGCCTAGAATTGAAGCTGACCGGACTGCAATTTCAAAACGATACAAAGTGTAAGATAAGAACTCTGGTAGCACAGTCGGTAACGTCGCAAATACCAACGTTTGTGTCCGATTGCCCCCGCTGCTCATTAGGGCTTCACTAGGTCCTAGATCCATATTTTCAATCGACTCACTGAACAGTTTGCCCAACATGCCGATTGAATGAATGCTGACTGCTAGGACTCCGGCAAAGGATCCGGGGCCAACCGCTTTAATGAACATGATAGCGAGGACAATTTCTGGAAACGTCCGAATAAGGGTCAAGACGAGTTTTCCGGTGGTCGAACGCACATGCCAGCGCGCCGTTTCATTCCGTGCTGCCCAAAATGCAAACGGGACACTCAAAATTGCTGAAATAAATGTCCCCAAAAAAGCCATGGCGAGGGTTTGTAAAATCAAACTGACCAGATCCTCACCGCTGCCATCATAGACGTACTGCCAGTCGGGATGAAAAATCCCGTTTAAAATGGAACGGGAGACCTCCCCGGCAGAATCTTTGATACCCGTGAAATGGACGCCCGTAAATCCCCAAATGTAAATTATAATGACCAAAGCAACCCAAAATAGCCATTTATACCGTTTGGTACGCTGTCCAATTTGTTGATTTAAGCTTTCCTGATTCATAGCAATCGCTCCCTTAATGTATTACTGAGGCCATCAATAATCAGCACAACGACTAAAATTCCCAAAATAATTATAGCCGTTTGTGCATAAGCAAATTGATCCAAAGAGCGTTGCAGATAAACCCCGATCCCACCGGCACCTAAATAACCTAGCACCGTTGAGGCCCGGACGTTAATCTCAAAAGTATACAGGAAATAACTGACAAAATAGTTAAAGACCTGCGGAATTACCGCAAACACAACAACTTGAGTCTTGCTGGCACCGGCCGCTTCCAATGCCTCGAGGGGCCCCTCATCAATCGTTTCAATGGCTTCATAAAAAAGTTTTGAAATCATACCAAAGGAAAAAATAGCTAGGGTAAACACACCGGCAACCGGGCCGATTCCCACAATTGCCACAAACAGAGCTGCCAGCATCAAATCCGGCAAGGTACGCACTAAATTTAAAATGAACCGGATAACGCCGCGTAAAAATTTATTTTTCACAATATTACGGGCCGCAAGCACCGAAAACGGAATTGCCACTAGCGTCCCCACGGTCGTGCCAATGAGCGCCATCTGAATAGTTTCTAAAATCGGCTGAATAACCAAATGCGTGTATCCCCAATCAGGATGTGCCATTTGTTGTAACAATGCCATAAACTGACCGAAGTTAGCAAAAAACATCACAAAATCGACATCCGTTACTTTGGCGGTCACAAATACCAGCCCCACGAACAAAACTAACCAAGTCAGTGATTTAACGTGATATTTCTGAATGAAAGTACGTTTCGGGACCGTATTCATACCTGAGCCTCACTTTTCTTAACAATGCTAACCGGCTGATAGATCGCATCCAGATCTTTTTCTGTGACGCGCGCAATTGGTTCATCATAAACCAATTCACCGCCACGCAGCCCAATAATACGGTCGGCAAACCGGCGAGCCAGCGAGACAGAATGCAAATTGACAATCACAGTAATGTGAAACTCCTTATTGAGTCGTTTAAGGTCATTCATCACAGATTCGGTTGTCAGCGGATCTAGTGACGCAATTGGCTCATCAGCCAAAATAATCTTCGGGTCCTGCATAAAAGCCCGTGCAATGGCCACTCGCTGCTGCTGTCCACCCGACAGTTCATCGGCGCGGCTATATAATTTTTCACCCAACCCAACCCGCTGTAAGGCTTCAACCGCCTTCTGTTTATCCGCTTTAGAGAATAGCCCAAGGGTACTTTTCCAAGTTGAGTAATACCCAACACGTCCTGAGAGCACGTTTCGCTGCACACTAGAACGTTTTACCAGATTGAAATTTTGAAAAATCATGCCGACACTGCGGCGAAGGCGGCGCAGTTCTTTACCTTCCAAATGTACAATTGATTCGCCATCTACTAAGACCTCACCAGAAGAGACATCGTGCATCCGATTAATTGTGCGCATCAACGTACTTTTTCCCGCCCCGGAAAGACCAACAATCACCAAAAATTCTCCTCGGGGAATCGACAAATTGATATCTTTGAGGCCTACAGTTCCGTTTTGATAAGTTTTTGAAACATGCTGAAATTCAATAAGTGGTTTTTCTTTCATCATTCAAAACTCCTTCGGGTCTACACTTTCTGGTATTGGTGAATAACTGATACCAGTTTTTATTTTGAAAAAAAAAAGGACATTTGCCCTCTTTGTGTTACGATTTAATCGCCTAATAAAATCGAAAAGAGGAAAAACAAATGTCCCTAACTAATTCTATCCTAAGCCTATTCGAAATAACAGACCCTAATTTAACTGTAACTGAGATTACTAAGGAACATTATCCCAATGGGCAACACGTTCATGTCGTTCACGCTATCCTTTCCTATCAACTTTTAAAATGTCCTCATTGTGGCCATAAATCTCTAATCAAAAATGGAACTCACATTGGCCATCTAAGATTGGGAACCTTATCAGGTGGACGTTATGAGATGCAGCTAAAACGACAAAGATATCAATGTAAACGGTGTTTAAAAACCTGTGGTGCTCAAACTAACCTCGTTAAACGTAATGAAACTTTTACGCATAATGTGAAACATCAAGTAATTGTTCTGGCTCGGGATATGCTGACCAGTAAAGAAATCGCTAAGATTTGTGGGATTTCACCAAGTAGTGTTCAACGCATTTTAAATGCGAATATTCACTTAGCTTATCGTGTTAAAACACTCCCCCAAAATCTTTGTTTTGATGAATTCCGTTCCTGTAATCATCTAATGTCCTTTAACTGTTGCGATGCCGTTAGTCATCGCCGCATTGTGATTCTTAAGGATCGCCTTAGTAAGGATATCATTGATTACTTTGAAGCTCGCTATTCAGTTCAAGAACGTATGAAAGTTCAAACAATCACCGTTGATATGAATGCTGAGTATGCTGGCTTTATTCATCGGTTATTTCCTAAGGCAATAACCATCATTGACCGTTTCCACATTATTCAACTTGCCGGTCGGGCACTGGATAACGAACGTACACGTGTGATCCATACTTTTCAAGATAAGCATTCCCGAGTTTATCGCATTCTAAAATCTCAATGGCGTTTGTTCCATTTGGCAGAAGAAAAGGTCAATGATACTAAACTTATCTATTTACACGGTATCAACGAATACATGACCCAACAGAACGCCATTGACCTAGCCTTAGATGAATTTCCAGAATTTAAAACTGTGTATCAAACCTATCAAGGAATTCTAACAGCCATTCAACAAAAAGATGCGGTTGGATTTAAAACCTTGATTGCCAACTACAAGGCGGCTGGCAACCAAATGGATATTACTATCTCAACTTTAATAAAGAATGGTCCTGCTGTTCTCAATAGTTGTCGTTATCCGTATTCCAACGGTCCTATTGAAGGACTAAATCGTAAAATTAAGGTGTTAAAGCGTAGCTGTTTTGGTTTTCAAAATATTCATAACTTTTTCATTCGTATCAGTTTAATTTATGCGTAAACAAAAAAAGCACATTCACCGAAGTGAACATGCTTTTCAAAAATCTCCACCAATACAATTTGACAGAGACCCTTTCCTGAATAAGAAATTTTCGCGTGCTGCGTCACAACCACTGTTCGCCATCCCATCAAATTACCCCCTTGCTTTGAAAACGTTTGTATGCTATCATGCAATTGTTGAGTTTGACACACTTGACGCTTAACTATACTGATTTGACGGTTTGAGTTAAAATCAAACAAAGCTTTTATGCTGAGTTTTATCTTTTGAGCTCGTTAATGCGAGCCATACATATCTTTAAGAAAAGCTATTGCAGGAGTTACCCGACAATAGCTTTTCTTTTTTCTACCCAATTTTATTTAATTGTACTCGCTTTTCAAATAGCCCCGTCGGAGATTGATAAATTAATTGTGCATTCTCTCCCAATGTAATTCCAGATGCCTGTTGCATGAATCCAAAAGAAGTTTTCAACCCTAGCAGCTTCAAATCAGTGAACGTCGCATTTGCATGCAGGCCTTGCAAAATGCGTATTAAGATAGTCCGCTTTCCAACTTGAATAAGTTTTCTATCTTTCCATTGGTCCTCAACTGGTAATTCTAGAAAGACATCTCGGCTGGCATTTAATTTACTTCTAAACTGATTAATATCGTACATCGGGAAAAATTTATTTATCTTTGCCATTATTTCATCGAAAGCAGCAATTAATCGTTCATTGTCCATGTCTATCGGCAATTTTTCTTTTTTATCCTTTGGTTGAACATTATTAATTGCCTTAATCGCGTCATTTGAAAGTACTAACTGTTGTGCATTGTACCGATAAGTATCGCTCCCGATCATAAAAAGCTTTCCTTCGTCCAAAACCAATTGCTGATACTTAACTCGTGGTACCACAATTTCAAAATCATCAACAGATTGGGTAATTTTTCCGGTCTTTCTGTTTTTCTTTTGATGGGTAAATTCGGGACGCAGAATCTCATAAAGGCGATCTAACTCTTCTTGAGAACCATGCTCAACATTTGCCAATTTAATCAACGCCGTAGTCGGCACCCCAACGACCTTATAAGTTGTTTGTTTGCCCTTCATAAGCTTCACAATTGCCATGTAAGCCAACGTCCGTGACGTATATCCACCATACAATTCAGTCGGTTTATCTGCTTTAAGTCGAATTAATTTCTTTGTTCCACGCCCACTTGCTTTATCATCGCTCGCTTTATAAACCGTTTGATTATAAAGCGCGCCGTGCCGCTCGCTGACTTCATGTGAAACCAAGATCTTCTTGTAGCCAAATAACTTCCTAATATAGTCAAGATCCGCCTTTTTATTCCACAGAGGCTTGCCATTCTTCTCATCTACGACTTCTTTCTTATATTTCAAATCATATAAGAAGTTGAACCGTCGCAATTTTCTTTCCTTTTGTGTAAACTTCTTAAAGTCACCATAGACAAAATAGGACTGCAATTTTGGATAACGTTTCAGTAAATAATTACCTTCAAAAGCCGCCAAATAAGCATCAAACGCGTGATGATAATCATTCACATCCCGGTTCTTAAGCAGTTCAAAATCATTCCGCATTTGGTGCGATAAATCAGCTTTAATGGAAATGATTTGCGTATTCTGACTTTTATATTTATCCGCTAAAATATTAGTTGCCAGCTTAATCACCTGACGCGTTTCCACGAGTTGACGATGGATAAATCCGTTTTCTGTGTTTGCATTAATGCTGTCGGGATTGAACATCAGATGCCGATACTTTTCTCTCGTAATGAGTCCCTGTACCAACATTTGTTTCCACCATCCAGCTTGTGCGAAACCAAAAACCGCAATGGGAACATTATCCGCTTTTCGTAAGTTATTTTCCTTACTCGTTAACACCCTATTATTTAACGAATTATCCTTTATAAAAGCTTGTGGCAAAATATGATCAATATCATATCTAGTAGACAGATTATCAATACTAATTGGTTTCCCGTCATAGACATCACGGCCACCTTGCAAAAAGTACAGGTATAATCGATCTTTAAAGTCACGCCTGTCCTTAATCGCATCTTTCAATTCTTGACGAATCGAGGCTGATTTCAAGATCTCGTTCGTCACTTTCTCATACACCGCCTCTAATTGACGTTGTCGTTGGACCGAACGCTGCGGATTGCGTTCCTCTCCTCGTGCAAACTCGACGTGAATTTTTGCCGGTGCTTGCCCGTGCATGGCATCTTGAATATCCTTCACCACCAGCAGCACTTGGCGAATCGCTTTTTTATTCTGTGGTGAGGTGTACAAATCAGAGATCAATTCTTGCGGATTACTAGCCGCTGTTGCTCCAGCGTTAGCTTCATTTATCAGTTTCGCAAAATCAACGTCAGCTTGAATCTGCATAAAGTTTTCATTCGAATTCCACAAAACATCCATAATATTTTGATGATTGCCATTATAGAGATCCAACAGCAGTTTCCGGGAAAGTTTACCCCATCCTGATAGCGCTTGGTTGCCAGCTGTTCTTTTTCAGTCTCACTTAGCCAATCCAATTCATTTAACTTCGCCAGATAAATTTTCTTGTCTTCAAAAACGGTTGACCATTCAGCAATTTTTTCAAGATCCGCTTGTTTATCATTGGCTTCTACAACGTCTTTACCTAAAATTTCACGGAAGTCATTATAGGTACTTAGACTACTATTAAACTGTTTTTCATCAGAAAGTCCTTCCACAAGCGGCCGCTTATCAAAATCACCTTCGTCCAGCAAATAATCCTGCAGCCGTTTTACCGTTACATTTTTAACCTGTTTGAACAAATTATTGAAAACTTTTTGTTTTAAGGCAACCGAAATCAACGAGTGATCTAAACGTACCTTATTCAGTTCGTTTAAAACCTCGAATTTTTGATACAGTAAACTCTGAGCCGGCAAAACGTCTTCACCCAATAGGTAAGTATCGGTGGTCGTCATCCGTTTAATAAATTGGTTAGCAGATTGCATGCGGTCTACTTTTTCATCAAAATTCCACGGCGTAATCTGACCAGGTGCTTTACGAATCATCCACGCAAACGCAGCCCCCGACTGGTCCTTTTGGTCTTGCTGCGTAATCATAGGTCCCACATAATACGGTACGCGAAAAGCAACTAGCTCATCCAACTTGTACTTGGCCACGTTGCGACGCGCTTCATTGGGATTTAACTCTGCCAACCATGGGTAATAGGATTTTTGATTCTCAATAATCTGGTCTAGTTCCTGTTGCTGTAATTGGTGCGGAATTGACCCATTTGCCTTGGTACGTTGTTTAGGCATGAAATTCTCCTGTTCGATTAACTTTTGAATTTCCTGGGCCTTAGGCGAATCATCCAGATTGTTCTGAATTTGTTTATAGAAATCATCTTGCGGCAGCTTTTTCCCTTTGACACCGTCAATATAGCCATCATAAGCCGCTCGCAATGCTTTCACCTTTTTGGGATCGGTCTGTTCATCAATGTAGCGTTTCAAGAGTTTCAGATGTACTTTGTGTTGGTCATATTTTTGCACCATGGCTTCCGAAAGGGTTAACCCTTCAGGAACCACCGCCGCTAAGGTAATTCCAAAATACAAATCGTGTAAAATCTCTAAAATTTCGTGCCCTTCATCCGTAATCTGACCATCAATCTTGGCTAAATCATCGTCAAAACTTTCCGATTCAAACGTTAAGGACCAAGCTTTGGCTGCTCCTTTATCGACATCCACATTTAAAAGAACGTTAAACTTTGCCTTGTTTCCAACAATGGCTTTTAAAAGTTCAGTTGCTACTGCCTTGTGCTGCTTTTCGGCTTCCTTATCCTCTGTTGTTTGATAGATCAGTGGTGTTAATGTTCGCTGACGGTCAGCCTTACTGCGTTTGTGATCTAACAAAACGTCTTTAACTTCGGCCAAATTATCTAACCGAAGTTCCAGTGGCGCTTCCGGCAGCACGCGTTGATAAATTTCGTTCAGTGCTTGAAAACGTTCGTCTAATTCTAATTTGCCCACCTTGAAGCCGTTGGCCGAAGCACTATTTAAAAAGTGCCCACGGAATTTGACAATATGATGAACAGCCAGATAAATTTCACGTAAATCAAATTGGCGTTGTTCGGTCATTAAGGCGTGGCGTAAATGATAAATGGTCGGATATTGATCGTAAAATGCTTTATCCGTCCGGTCATTAAACAAAATGTCGCCCGAGTACTTTTTGTTGTGGTCCTTCGGCGAGAGATTGGATTGTTTTAAGCGCATAAAAAAGGCTTCGTCCTGCGGATTAATATATGGTTCAAATATTTCCCGTAGTAATTTTAATCGCCAGCGGCGCCTGCTCAATCGACGACGGGTTGTCCTAAAGCTTCGCCGATCAGCGGCTGGCTGGCCTTCAGAAAACAACCGCACCCCAATCGCATTTTCCCCTTTAACGCGGATAACCCGATTTTTTTCGTTGATAACTGCGAACCCAATTGAGCTGGTCCCAATATCTAAACCAATACTGTAAGGCTGTTTTTCCATTACAATCTCCTCCATAATTCCAATTTTCAGCGTTAAACCGCAAACAGCAAAACCGTCACAAGAACCTGCCGTTTCAATGTTTATCGTTTTTACTTTTAGTTCAATAATATAATTATATAATAGCGCTAAGGTACACGCTTTCAAAGACCTTTTTACAACTTAGTTCGTGTATGTACCGTCTTGATATTCTAAATGTGTACGGCTTACTGTATAATAAATGTAATCGGATACAACAGTCGTCAACAGAGGAGTTGTAATCATGTTACAGGTAGAAAATCTAAATAAGCGATTCGGCAGCATGCAAGCTGTCAAAGACGAGAGTTTCACTATCCAAGACGGCGAAATTTTAGGACTGATTGGGCAAAATGGCGCTGGTAAAACCACCACCTTTCGGATGATCCTCGGTCTGTTAGCACCGGATTCGGGAACCGTCTTGTGGAATGGTCAGCCGTTTTCCCGCAAAGTTCAGGACACCGTGGGCTTTTTACCGGAGGAACGGGGCCTTTATTTAAAAATGTCGGTAGAAGAGCAGGTCTGTTACTTTGCCGAATTACGGGGTCAAAAGCCGGCTGTGACTAAGGCCAAACTACCAGAGTGGATGGCCCAATTTGATGTTAAAGGGAAGCCCACCGACAAGATCAAAGACCTCTCCAAAGGTAATCAACAAAAGGTTCAACTAATTGCCACGCTGATTCACGACCCCAAACTTGTGGTTCTCGATGAACCTTTTAGTGGGTTGGATCCCGTCAATGCAAGTTTACTGGAAGCCGGGATTGAACGACTAAAGGCCCAAGGAGCGACCATTATTTTTTCTTCACATGATATGGGCAATGTCGAAAAAATTAGTGACCGCCTCTTGATGCTGCGTCAAGGAGAAACCGTCTTAAACGGCGCAACTAATGCAATTCGCGAAAGCTTCGGCGATACCCGGATCTTTTTACAATCGCCACTGAGTCAGACCGAATTACTCGCCATTGAGGGGGTCACGGCTGTGAAAGAAAATCACGGTCGCTTTGAGCTCACGTTGGCCGATGCCAGTGTGGGGCAGACGGTGTTTGCTGCCGCTACTAAAAATGGCTATATCAAAGAATTTTCTCAGCAACCGCCAACCCTGGATGAAATTTTCCGACTGAAAGCAGGTGTTTCTCATGAATAAGTTCTGGGTAGTCTGTAAACAAGTCATTCGTAAAAATATTAAAAGTCCCACGTACATTGTGCTATTGCTCATGCCCATTATCTTTTTGGCGGGATTTATGAGTATTGCCGTCCTCAAGAACCACACCGCCAGTACGCCGCAAATCGCCATTGTGGCCAACAACCCCCAGCTACAAACGGCTCTCCAAAAAAGTGATGCCAGCGGCGATTACAAAGTAAATTCCGCGATTACGACCAAAGCCGCTGCCGAACGGGCACTGGCAAACTCACGATTAGATGGCTATCTTAATGTGACCTTGAAGGGACATTCCGTTTCTGCCGTTTACAAGTCACGAACTAACGGCAACGTATTAGATACAACTACGCTGAAAAACACGGTCAACACGTTAAAATGCAACAAACTGCAAACCGCCTTGGCCTCAACTCAAAACAACTCGCCGACCTTTTTACGCCAGCTAAGTTTTCCACAAAAGCCGTCACCTATGCTAACGGTAAACAGCAGGCACAAAAAAACAATCAACAGCTAATTAACCAGATTTTAGCCATGATTGTGACCATTCTCATTTACTTATTTATGGTCAGCTATGCCAGCCTCATCGCCCAAGAAGTCGCCACCGAAAAGGGCTCACGAATTATGGAAATTCTGGTCAGCAGTGTTTCACCAAAAATCCAATTCTTTGGAAAGATCACCGGCATGTTCTTCTTAATTATCCTACAAGTTTTGGTTACCGCCGTTTGCGGGGTGATTGGCATAAAGTACATCAGCCATAGCGTCCAATTCTTAAAAGAACTGGATCTTAGCCAAATTCAACCCCGGATCTTACTTATTTTAGGCCTCTATTTTGTTCTGGGTATCGCCCTCTACACAATTCTAGCGGCCGGTTTAGGTGCCTTGGTCTCTCGTTCGGATCAGGTCAGCCAAGCTGTCTCACCGCTAACTATGATTGGCCTTGTGGCGTATGGTGCTTCTTTTGTTGCCATGAATTCCAACACGTTACTCGTTAAAATTGGCTCGTTTATCCCCTTCTTATCGCAAAGTATCATGCCAGTTCGCTATGCGGTTGGAAATGCCACTTTTGGGGACGCCGTGATTAGCCTTCTCATTCTGGCGGTTACCACGATCATCGTAACGCAATTCACAGCACACCTTTATGCCAGTCACGTCTTGGATTATTCCGAACGCAAACTTTGGGATCGGATCCTTCACCGCAGTTAAGCAGCCATTTTAGTTTTGCTTTGGTAAATTTTGCTGTAAAGTAAACTTAATAAAGATCAAAGGAGGCTTTTAATTTATGCAAATTTCAGTTCCCATGGAAAATGGGCTCCTATTGGACAAATACGGAAAATATGCGCCCAAAACTGCTATCTATAACGATAATCCAGCTGTTTCTTTCCCTATTACTATTCAGGACGTCCCGGAAAAAGCTAAAACCATTGCGTTAACCCTAGTTGATTTTGATTCAGTGCCAGTCTGCGGCTTTGCCTGGATTCATTGGACCGCCGTCAATATTCCGGCCGATTCTACCATCGTCATTCCAGAAGACGCCAGCCAAAAAGGCAGTATTGCCATGGTTCAAGGAAATAATAGCACCGCGGGACCTCTGGTGGGCCAAACCGATCCATTAACCACCCGTCACTACGTTGGTCCCACGCCACCTGATAAAACCCATGAATACTGGTTGACTATTTATGCACTAGATACAGAATTGAATTTATCAGAAGGCTTCTGGTTAAACGAATTCTATCATGCTGCCAAAGGCCATATTCTGGAAAAGCAGCGGCTAACCATTCCTAGTCGGGCTTAATTTAAAAAGAGAATTAAAAAAAGATGGTTTAACTTCGCGATACCCTAAAAAGCCGAATGATTCAAAGGACGAATCATTTGACTTCCGTCGTTCATCTAAGAAGGCTGCCTTTTCTCCGTTTTTAACTATTAAAGTTCGGAGACCAGTAGAAGCTGGGAGACTTTTCTCAGCTTCTATTTTTATGGATTTAACTGTTTCTTACCACCTTTAAGTTAAGCTTTAAGTCCTTAATTTTTTCTTATCGAAAAGCCCACAAAAGGTTCACAGATTTTTAAGTTCGGTTTAACCTTAGCTCCTTATACTTAGTATATTAATTCAATTTATATGAATAGGAGCGATGCTTATGTTACTCACAAATCAAGATGTCTCAGTCTTAGAAGTTCAAATTCTCGGTGTTTACCACTCCAAAATTGAAGTCAAAACTATTTCTGGAGAATATCTTTTTGCTTATCCAACGCAAACCCAAAAAACGGACCCCCTATTTTGGCAATCACTCAAAGATATCATCAAAGCTAAACTTTGGTTGCCCATCAATAAAAAAATGCATCACCTTATTGATTCTGACTGGCTCTTACCTTCAAATGCTTAAAATTCTCGGCGCGCTTGAATCAAGCTCGTTAAAAAGTGTTTAATTATCTGCGCATCCCCATCTGTAAATTCTGTAAGTGCTGATAATGCTTGTTGGCGCAAGCGCTGGTGTAATTCCAGATGTGCTTTCGCTAGGCTTTCTCCTTGTGCTGTTAAACGTAAATAAACGGTCTTTTTATTGGGCTGCTGATGAAACTTCTCTAGTAAGTTTAACCTTGCCAAATGATTAATGCGGCGTGACGTGCCGCCTTGAGAAATCTCAATTGCAGCCACCACCTCACTAACGGTTCTCTGTCCGGTCAATAAGACATCTAAAATATCCAAATCATTGTGCGTTAAATGATGTTTTCGTGGATCGCCTGCCAAATTGGCATGTTGGGCGATCCATTTTTCGTGTTGATTATGAGTCTCTGCCGCACTAATTCGATGCAGCAGGTGATCAATCTCATTAAATTCTGTCTCATTCATAGTTTTATCCTCCATTTATATATTACCAGTAATTTATCCTTGACACCAGTAAAATTAAGCCTTATATTAAATACATTACTAGTAATATAAAATTAAAAAGGATTGATTTTTATGAAAGCATTAACGATTAAAAATTTTGAAACAGCGCCACAATTTACGACGACAGCCCCAACTCCCGTTACTGACGCGACTTATGACACCTTAATTGATGTTTTAGCGGCGCCAATTGAAAATTTCGACAAAGCCAACGCTAGTGGTCGCCACTATTCTAGTACCTATTGGCATCCCGCTTTCCCAAGCATTCCCGGCGCTAGCGGCATCGGTCGGCGAGTAGACAACGGTCAACTCGTGGCCTTTCCCGCTCGCACCCTAAAACCGCGTTTCGGTTCCTTTGCTGAACAAACGGTCGCAAATAAACAGTTATTGCTACCCATTCCTGAATCTACTGCGATATACACGAGCGTGGCTGCCGCCTCTTCTCTTTTGACTAGTGTAGCTCCTTTAAAATTCAGTTTAGCAATGCGTCCCGGAACAACTGTATTAGTCAACGGTGCAACCGGCTTTGCGGGACAATTGGCGATTCAAACCGCGAAAAGCTTCGGGGCCGGCGAGATTATCGGTACTGGCCGCAATCCCGAACGCCTAGCAACCTTAAAGAAGCTTGGGGCCACCCAAACGCTCTCTTTAGCCAATGACGACGCAACGATTGCCAAAGATTTGGCCAAGCTAGAGATCAAAGGCGATCTGATTATTTTAGACTACCTATGGGGACATCCCATTGAACTCATTTTACAAGCCATCGTTCCCAATAGCTTAGCCATGAAACGCGCTACTTCTTTGGTTTCAATTGGGGCCATTGCGGGTCAAAACATTACCTTGCCATCCAAAGCATTACGAACTTCTGGCCTCCAGATTTTAGGCATGCAGACCCCTAAAGTGATGCAAAATCCACAAGCCGTTTACAAGGCTGTTTGGCAATTAATTAATTCCGGTAATATTCAAGCAAACGTCAACACCGTCTCCTTAGAACAGGCTGCCACCTCCATTGATTGGTCAACGCCGGTTCCCAGTGGTGTACGCACGGTTATCAAATTTTAGGCCTTCAGATTAGTGGCACGTTTTTCTCGAACGGAGTAAAATGGGGGCAATTCATTTACAAGAGAGGCCGCTCATGTCAGAACCCTATTTTAATGAAATTACCGCTGAAGGTTATCACCATATTGAAGCAGAAATTACCGCGTTAAAATCACAACGACCAACGCTCATCAAAGCTTTGGCCGAAGCCAGTGCTCTGGGTGATCGTTCTGAAAACGCCGAGTATACTTCTGCCAAACGCGATCTACGTCACTTGGAAAGCCGATTACACTTTTTAAATAAACAGTTGCAGTACGCCAAAATTGTCACCCCCACCGATGACGCCGTTGTTGAAATCGGCAAACAAGTCACCGTGACGTTTGTGGATGATGGTGAACAGGAAACCTATCAAATTGTGGGTAAGCAAGAAGCCGACATTAAGGCTAATAAAATTTCCCTTGTTTCACCGCTCGGCGCAGCCTTAATGGGTAAAACAAATGGTGATGTGGTCAGTGTGCAAGCACCAAACGCGACTTATCAAGTTCAAATTGTTGCGGTTACATTATAAATTACAGAAAATATTTTTTAAAAGTCGTGATCTACTTCTTTGGACCACGGCTTTTATTGTTAGGACCTATTATTTTTAATACGCGGTAAAAGTTCCCTGCTCAACATCTTTCAAATAAGTCCGTAAGTTCTGGAAAAAGGCGGCAGGATTATCGCGACTGTGTGAATGACCACTGTTAGGTGTCAGGACAAAACGTGCATTCGGCAAAGTCTGCTGCATCCGTCGCGCGGCGTCAAGTGGCATCGTATCATGATCGCCAAAAGTTAATAACGTCGGCACGGTAATCTCGTGCAGACGTGCGCGCACATCCCAGCCATTGAGTTTTCCCACCATAACAAACTCATTATTTCCTTGAAAATAATTATACACGGCCGTTGCCAAATGCCCGCCCGTCAAATGTTTGCGTGCTTCCGGATTACGCACCGAAAAGTTACTATCTAAAACATGCACGAGTGCTTGATACTCGGGATCAGCAAATTGCTCCGCTTTTTCGATCGCTTCCATGTAGGAAACCTGAGCCGCCGTCAACGTTTCTCGGCGCAGTTGGTTGACATGGGGCGTGTACTCCTCAATATTATCAATCATACTCATGATGATGAGCCCCTTTAAGTGCTGGCCATACTTAAGTGCGTATTCTTGTGCAATGAGTCCACCCCAAGAATGCCCCAACAAATAAAAATGATCTAGTCCTAATTTTTGCCGAACTTCTTCAATTTCATCGATGTAATAGTCAAAATTTAAAAACTTCTCGCGGTTTTCTGGTTGCGAAAAGTCCGGTTGATCGGAAAAATACGAACCTAATTGATCATACATGCTTACCCGGACTCCCAGTGATTTCAAATGTTCATCAAAGTGCTCAAATTCTTCGTGAGTCCCACCTGGTCCGCCGTGCAGACAGAGCAAGTTGATGTCGCCAGTGCCCACTGTCCGTGTAAATAAGTGATAGCCGTTATCTAAAGTTAAAAGATGTGTCCCGTTTTTCATTTACTTGACCTCCTCAAGGCTAAAAAAAGACCATCAGTCAGAATAATCTAACCGATGGTCCTAAAAAATTGCTTACGCAAATATCATTAGCAAGCTAAGAAGGACGATTCACCGGCAGGCTTCTTAATCACGCTAATTAAAATAATAATTAAACTGGATGTTTGCCTATGCATATAAATCGCCTTCTTTTCACTAAGTTATCGTTATTATGCAACGATAAAATGAGAAAGTCAATTGTTTTTTAATTTGTTTTTAATTTTACCCTTGCGTCCGATTGTGGAAATGGTCCGGAGCGGCATCAGGCATTTCATTTAAGGTTGCCATATCCGCGGCACTAATTTCAAAATCTAATTTGGCATTTGCTTCAATATGGGCCTGCCCAACCGCCTTTGGTAAGGGTAAAACGCCATTTTGTAAACAGAACCGCAACGCTAACTGTGCGACGCTCACGTGATACTTTTCAGCCAAGCTTGCCATCTCGTTATTTTGCAGTAATCCCCCAGTTGCTAACGGGGAATAAGCCTCAACCAAAATATCATTTGCTTTTGAGAAACTTGTGATTTTTGGTTCGGTAAACCCGACGTAGTACTGAATCTGGTTAACCATTGGTTTTACTTTGGCGTGAGCCAAGATATTTTCCAAATCGCCAACCGCAAAGTTAGAAACACCAATGGCTTTTGCGCGGCCACTCTCGTAGATATCCTGCATAGCTCGCCAAACCTCAAGATTGCCTTGATCGTAGTTCTGACCAGCTTGTCCCCATGGCCATGGCGCGTGGACTAGGTAAAGATCGACATAATCGATAGCCAATTTCTTATAAGTACTCTCAAAATCGGCCATTGCCTCGTCATAAGATTTACTCTCCGCGGGTAACTTAGAGGTCACAAAAATCTGGTCACGTGGAATTCCAGAATCACGCACTGCACGCCCCACATCGGCTTCGTTTCCGTATGCTTTTGCAGTATCAATATGACGATACCCCACTTTCAAAGCATTCAAAACGGCTTGATAAGCCACAGCGCCCGCAGGAGTTTGCCAGGTACCAAAACCCACTTTAGGGATCTTAACCCCATTTGTTAATTCAAATGTTTCTGTTAAAACTGACATCATTCGCCCTCATTTCCCTAATTTAATTGCGCGGCTAGAATCCTCGCAAAATAAATTGTACGCGTTTTCTTATCCAAGGTCGATTAATAAGGCTCGACCTGGTAAAATATAAGCAATAAGATAATTGTGAAAAGAGAATAAGCAATGTTAGATAAATATCATCAACGACTGTTAGCCGCCGCCGTTTTAATTTTAGTCATTGGCATCTTGAAACCATTTCCTGTTCAACTTCTGAACACGTTGTGCTGGATTCTAGGGGCCGTTTTAATCGTCTTGTTACTCATTTCTAGTCACCAAAAAAATAAGTAGGGCAATTAGACCCGTTACCGGTTGGAAGCCCAGCCATTTTAGCGTATGATGTGGTTAGTGAAAGGAAGTGAACCCCATGACCCAAATTATGCCCATGAACGCGCAACAAGCAAATGCCTATTTAAATTGGCAGTATCCCGAACCGTACACATTTTACAACTTCCCGCCCTCAATTAGTCGCAGTGAACTGTTAAATGAAATTTTAAATGGCAACAGTGATTATTTTTCGGTGCTTGATAAACAGGACCGTCTATTTGGCATCTATGAATATCAATTTCACAACGGCATCATGGAAATTGGTCTGGGGATTCGCCCCGAGGACACCGGCAAAGGTTACGGCGAACAATTCGTGAAACAGTGTATTGCTTTTGGACAGCAACATTACCACTATTTCAGTAAAATCACACTAGAAGTTGCCAGTTTTAATCAGCGCGCCATTCACCTATATCAAAAAATGGGGTTCAAAAAAACGAGTGAACGTGATGCTCACCCGTTTGGAATTCCCACAACTTTTATCAGTATGACCCTTAATAATCCCACTTAAAACTAGCATGGCGGTTTATGAAACGCCCACCATGTTAGTTTTTTGTTTAATCTCTGGCCAGCCAACTCAAAGAAACAATGAGAAAGAGCCAGACAAACAACTCCAGCCAACTAAACTTCTTTTTCGTAATTTCAACTTTGACATGCTTTGTATCAATTAATTTCATTGCTAACTTCCTTACTTAACTCTTGGGGATTCTAGGGTATCTCATTTTTCAGCACACAAGAATTGGAAATTTTGCTCGCTGGGAATCGGTTTATTTACCGATAACTTCATTTTTTCGGGGGATCGAATCCATGGCGCCCAGTTTTTGAACGGTCAATGACGACGCCAAATTAGCGAACTCAATAGTCTCTTTGATATTACTCAAATCTGGAACAATCTGGGCTGCAATGGCGCCAATGAAGGTATCCCCTGCGGCAGTCGTATCCACTGGTACCACTTTATGCGCGGGAACCAACTGGGACTTGTCTTGGACATCATAAAAGACGCCGCGGGATCCTAATGTAATCACGACATTAGCAATTCCCATCTCCCGAAATTTTGCCGCCGCCTGTTCACAATCTTGCTCAGTTTCCACTTTTAATCCGGTCAATGTGGCAGCCTCTGTCTCATTGGGTGTGATCATATCGGTCAAAGCAATCAGCTCAGCCGGTAATTCTGGCAAGGCCGGTGCGGGATTTAAAATGGTCAATGCGCCAGCTGCTTTGGCTAAACGAAAGGCTGCTATAATCGGCTCCAAATTTGTTTCCAACTGGGCCATCACAATTTGAGAACGCTGGACATTTTCTTCATCAGCCACAACGGCTGCCACCGAATTTAATTTGTTAGCACCGCCTTCGACCATGATGGTATTGTGACCATCTGGCTCTAACATAATAAATGCCTGACCGGTGTTAGCTTGCGAGACAACCCGCACCCCACTGACGTCAATACCTTCAAGTTCACATTTATGACGCAGCATTTTACCAGCATCATCGTCGCCGATCGCTCCGATAAAATGCACAGCTGCCCCTAACCGCTGGGCCGCAACGGCTTGGTTAGCGCCCTTTCCTCCAGCCGCTTGACTGCTGGGCTTCAATAAACTGAGTGTTTCTCCTTGCAAAGGAATGTGGGCAACCGGAATGTGGATGTCCATATTCAAACTGCCGACAACCGTCACGTAATTTGTCATGGCTACTCCTTCTTTATTAGCTTTCAGCTATCTACTTAATTAGGATTTCTTTTCTATCTAAGTTTATACGGAGACGCTTAGTGCTGTCAATAAATACGAGGGTTACTTTTGATACGGCCGCGTATGTTTGGCTTCTTTAAGAACCCCACTTTGTTAAAAGGACGTCTTGAACCGCACTAATTCGATAAAATCGAACTTAATTCTTGATACTGTGAAAGCATCCACTGTTTGTAATTCTCATGAGATGGCAGTGTTTCAGTAACCTTTAGAACCGGTACCTTAGACTTCTTAGCTAACTTCACGAAATTCGTAACCGTTTTGTCTGAAGCCTGTTCATTATAAACAAAAAAGGCAATTTTACGCGCTTTAATTTCTGTTTGCATTTTCTTTATTTCCTGGACGGCGGGATCAACTCCCTTTTCCATGGCATTTTCAAAGTTTTGGTCGGCTACTTGATACCCTAGTGCTTCCAAAGCATAATCAAAAACCGGTTCACTCACAAACACCTTATTATACTTTTTTTGAGCCGCTTGCGTTTTTAATTTAGCAATTTCACGATTAATGGGCTGCAGGGATTGCACATATTTCTGCGCATTTTTGTGAAAGTACGCTTTATTTTTAGGCTGCCGTTTACTTAATTTATTTGCTAAATACTTCACATACCGAGGCATTGTTTGTGGGTTGTACCAAATATGCGGATTATCGCCCATCTTCTTTCCCATCACATCTTCACCAATTTTAATGTCAACAACAGTAGATTTGCCATTTTTTACCAGTTTGTTCATCCAGGAATCGTAACCAATCCCGCTTGCAATCACCACATCTGCTTGACTAACTTCACTAGCCACGCTTGTAGTCGGCTCATAGTCATGCGGATCAACAGTGGCACTGTGAATAACCGATTTTACAGTTCCTTTACTCCCCACGACTGCCTTGGCAGCTTCTCCATAAAAATCCGTGGTGGCAACAATTTTGAGCTTATCGTTATGGCTAGCCTTTTTCGTACTGTGACAGGCTGTAAGCATACCGCTCATTAAAAGCACCGCAATCATGACGCCAAACTTTAACAAATAATTCCTCAACAATTTATCCTTAGTGATCATAAACAACCCCTTTAGTTTTTTGAAAATAGTATTAGCTACTCTTTTCATTTTTTTGCGCAGATCCACTTTCAATACCGAGCACTTAAGGCTGGCTGCCGGCTAGAAATTTGCCCTGCAGTCAGGCATGGTGTCACCACTTATTCTCAGTTAGTTGCCCTATTAAACGACCCCACCTCCCAAACCAGTCTGCCCTTCGACCTAAATCAGAATAGCGTAATTTCCGTTCGATGTAAATAGTAATCGTTACTATTTAGAAAATTAATTTTATTTTTTATCTTCCAGTATCTAAAAAAAACCTGCCCTCTAACTAGCATTAAAGAGGAGCAGGCTTTCTGAGCTTATTATAAGCTGCTTAATTTTTTGCTTCATAAATCAGGTGTTCATTCACAAATGATAACATCCCGGACTCACTTAATTCGCGGCCGTACCCGGAATTTTTAACGCCTCCAAATGGTAATTCCGGTAGACTGGTCCAGCCGTGATTGACAAAGGACATCCCTGCCTTTATCTGGCTCGCCACTCGAAAAGCATGTTCAGGATCGCTAGACATCACTACACTCCCTAGCCCATAACGCGAATTATTGGCTAACTGGATGGCTTCTTCCTCGGACTTCACCCGATAAACTTGTGCGACTGGGCCAAAGAGCTCTTGATCAAAGACAGGATTTTCTGGTGTAATATCCGTCAAGATAGTGGGCATGAAAAATTGTCCTGGCAAATCTACCGGCTGAGTACCATAAACAACCGTTGCTCCCGCCTCAACAGCTTCATCAACTTGTTTTTGTAATTTTTCTTTTCCTTTTTTGGATGAGAGCGGGGCTAAGGTAGTCTCTTGCAGGAGCGGATCACCCATTTTCACCTCGGCAAAAGCCGCCGTTAATTTTTGTACAAATTCATCGTACAGAGCGTCTGGAATAATAAACCGTTTGGAAGCCGTGCAAGTTTGCCCAGTATTGGCTAATCGGGCTGCCGGTGCAACCTGATAAAGCAGATCTTTATCCACATCTTCCAAAACTACGAAGGCGTCATTCCCGCCCAACTCCAAAGTCGACTTTTTCAGATTTTCACCCGCGACTTTTGCTACTTCTTTACCACCCCGTTCGGAACCAGTTAAAGCAGCCCCTGTGATTCGCGGATCGGCAATCACTTCGGCAATTTGGTCATAATCTAAAAATAAATTGGTCAAGCTTCCGGTCGGTGCCCCAGCTGCTTCGATAATAGCAGCAATTTTGCGTGCTGATCCTGGCACAATTGACGCGTGCTTCAAAATGACCGGATTGCCAACCATAAAATTCGGGGCAAAAATACGCATCACTTGGTACAGGGGAAAATTCCATGGTTCACAGGCAATAATCGGTCCCAACGGTTGTTTTAGCACCACTGCCTTGGCATTTTTAGTTGGAATTTCGGTAGGTTCTAAAAATTCATCGGCGTGCTCGGCAAAATAGTCCGCAATGTTAGCACAGAGATCTACTTCATCTTCGGCTTCACCGATTAATTTTCCCATTTCTTGGGTCATGATTTTAGCCATGGCTGCCTTTTGCGTGCGGAATTGCTGAGCAACCGCCTGTAAAATTGTTTTACGGTTGGAACGCTTTTCGGTTTCCCATTGTTTCGCTAACTCTGCGGCAGTTTGCAAAGCAGCCTCGATTTCTTGGGTTGTTGCATTCTCGTATTCGTTAAGTGTTTCATTCGTGTACGGGTTTACTGCTTTATAGCTCATAAAATCGCTCCTTATTTTGGCTGAGGGACAACGTTTATAACCCTCATTATAGCGGGCGTAAATTGACGATTGCGAACGATTTGCCCATTCATTTTTTATCCCGAATAATAAAAAAAGAAGTCAATTGAGAGCGCTTTAATGATACACTTTACTTAATACAATTAGAGAGGAAAATTACCATGATTCAACACATTTTTTTAGATATGGATAATACTTTATTAAGCCCAGATGGGTCAATTAGTCCCAAAAATGTAGCTGTTATTCAAAACAGCCCAGTGCCCGTTTCGCTCGTTTCCGCCCGCGCACCTTTTGAAATGGCCTTCGCAATTCGTGAATTACATTTAAAAACAACGCAGGTTGCTTTTAATGGCGGCCTAATTTTCAAACCGACTGCGCCTGCATATGAGCGGATTTTTGCCCAGGCCATTGCCGAAGCAGACGCCCTAAAAATCATGCACCTTGTTCACCAGCACTTCCCAGGCGCCTCACTTAACTGGTACTCTGATCAGACTTGGTACACGGATAAAAACTGTCGTGAAACCGACTTTGAAACCTCCATTACCCACGAGGTTCCGACACTGCAAGCCTTATCCACACACCTGTCTCAGACTGTTTATAAATTTATGGTAATGAGCTTTGATCCTGTGCTATTTAGCCATTTGGAAACCTATCTGAAGCAACTAGATTTACCGGCCCTGAATATCATGACCTCTGGCGATGCTTATATCGAAATCACACCCAAACAAGCAACTAAGGCACAGGCTGTTGCTCAAATTCAACAGGCTGAACATCTGTCGCGGTCCGAATTGGCAGCTTTTGGTGACGGCGAAAACGACATTCCAATGTTTAAAGAAGTCGGGCTGCCAATTGCGGTGGCCAATGCAAGTGCTCAAGTCAAAAAGTATGCCAAATTTGTCTCAACCAGTAATCGGCAAGATGGGGTTGCTAACGGAATACAACAACACATCTTACTTTAAGATTAACTACAATTGCAGTTCGTTAATAGCCCTAATAAAATGGCAAAGTTTCTTTGAAATAAGTAGCCGAGATTGTGAATTAGCGTTCACATCGAGGCTTTTTTTTCTGGATTTGCAAGTTCCCGTTTCAATTCTTGCACGAAGAATTTCGGAAAATTTGTACCTTTTTTTAATCGTTCTAAGCTGCCGTTTAAAAAGTCTTTAAAACAATTAATCCTTCAAAATGCCGTAATAAAGCCGTTTGCTTCTAAATTCGCTTACCTAAAAATAACATTTATCGAAAAAAAGCTTGCAAAAAAGTGAACATCAGTTTTATACTTATCACGAAAAGTAATCGCTATCAATCAGAGGAGTGATGAAAATGAAAACTTAATTATTTCCCTTTTTCAAAACAAATTCACGATGTTTCCTGTCATGAACAAACAGTGTTTTTCAAGTTATTGCAGCTAATCACGGTTGTCTTGGTATCCTGCCCTTATTTTTTCTTGGTCTTATTCTTATGTATTCAACAATCATGATCCATCTGCAATAGTTGCTTAGAGAGCACGACCGTGAAACTTTCGCTTTTGGGCAAGTAATTGTTTCAGCGGTCTTTACTTCTCAAAACTTATTGGAGGTAATTTTATGGCTGATCAATCTGCATCATTCAAAGATAAATTCAGTACGGCAATCGGGCGATTCTCAGGGTCTCGTTTTGTCCGCGCTATCATGGCTGCCGGCTATAGTGTTATTACATTCTCTATTGTTGGTGCGTTCTTCTTAATTTTGACTGTGTTGCCGACAGCATTCCCAATCCCGGGATTTGCAGCTTGGTATGCAGGCACCATTGGTCGTTTCACAAATGTCTTTCAAGTTATTTATAACTCAACAATGGGAATTTTAGCCCTTGTTTTTTCCGGTACTTTTACATACACCTACACGCAAATCTACCGTGATGAAGAGCATCTCAACCTTGAACCTTTAAATGGCTTGATGATGTTTTTAATGGCTATGTTTATTACGGTTCCTCAACTTGTTTGGAAAAACGGCAGCATTCAGTTTGTCCAATCTCTAAACAAAGCTAACATCATCGGTGGTGGTTATGCTGTTTCAACAAGCGGAATTACTCGAATTGCTTCCGTAGGTATTTTTACCGGGTTAATTGTGGGATGGATTACGGTTCAAATCTATCGTTTCACCATCAAACACAACTGGCAAATCAAAATGCCTGATTCAGTACCAGCCGGGGTTTCAAATTCATTTAGTGCTTTAATTCCTGGTTTCTGTGTTGCATTTGTAGTCGGTGCTATCAACTTGGCTTTGGTCATGGTAGGTACTGACTTATTCAAGGTTCTCTACATTCCATTCTCATTTATTAGTAACATTGCAGATACATGGTGGGGATTCTTAATCATCATCTTCTTGATCCACTTCCTCTGGTGGTTCGGGATTCATGGTGCAACCATTATGAGTTCTTTCTATACCCCAATTGTTTTAGCGAACATGGCCGCTAACGTTCATGGTGCAAACCATTTCTTCGCCGGCGATCCTCTGAATGCCTTCGTTATCATTGGTGGTTCTGGTGCAACTTTAGGTATGGCTATCTGGTTAGCTTGGGGCTCTAAATCAGCCCAACTTAGGAGTATTGGTAAAGTTGAAATTGTCCCAGCACTTTTCAACATTAACGAACCAATTCTATTTGGACTTCCCATTGTTTACAACATCCAATTAATCATTCCGTTCATCTGTGCGCCACTTGCTTCCGGAGTTGTTGGTTACTTGGCAGTTACTTCCGGGTTAGTACCAAAAATCATTTTACAGCAGCCATGGCCAACACCAGTTGGGTTAAGTGGCTTTATCGCAACTGCAAGCTGGAAAGGTGCTGTCTTATCCGTCGTTTGTGCGTTAGTTGCATTCGTAGTTTGGTATCCATTCATCCGTCATTATGACCGGACATTACTCAAACATGAACAAGCTACCGAAGCACAAGAAGCTGCAGAGCAAAACTAGTTTAGAAAACATAAATAACAATAGCTGTAGACCGGCAGATTCGCTAGACTACAGCTATTGTTTGATTTGTACAACTTATTAGGTTCTACAACAATATCTGTTGTTGGTAATAGAAATTTAACTATTACTGATGACAGATTTTTTATATATTATTTAGTGATAAACAAAAAAAGCGGACATTTCCTGTCCGTTCATCAAACCCACCATGATCCGAGAAAGAAGGAAATGCCCTTATGGATAATGATACTACCAAATTACTATTAAGCATAGAAGATAAACATATAAAAATTGAAACTGGTGCTAGAGGAACGGATGGCGCCATCCGTTTCCAAGGCAGATTAGATTACCGTCCCAAGGCCTGTCCGCACTGTGGTATTCTCAATGAAGGCCAAATTATTAATTATGGCTGGCGCAATACCAATGTCCGGCTCGCAAGAACTTTAGAAAA
Organism: Pediococcus siamensis; assembly: GCF_047220215.1. Classification (GTDB taxonomy): domain Bacteria; phylum Bacillota; class Bacilli; order Lactobacillales; family Lactobacillaceae; genus Pediococcus; species Pediococcus siamensis. The sequence goes on along the minus strand of NZ_CP178375.1, from coordinate 175,295 downwards.
CAATGTGCTGTTACAACTTAAGCGTCGTAATTTTCAATGTAAAGCGTGCCAGACAACTTTTTTAGCCCAAACGAGTTTAGTGCCCAAAAACTGTACGATTTCTAATCCCGTTAGAAAAGCATGACTTGAAACGCTATTGGAAATTGTTGTTAGTACCGGCTAACCAATTAGATTTCGAACATTTTCATAAATGGACTAATTTTCCCTACTGGATAACGGCTACGGACGTGGTTGATCATCTTTTATCTCTCGATCCAGAATTCAAACAGACCTACCAAATCCTCAATAACGTTCACATTACCCTGCAACATAAAGATTGGAACAACTATAATGCCGCTTTTTGGCATCTAGAAGGTTGTTCTGAAGAAATGCATAGTACTACTATAAAAGTCCTTCAGGAACACCATGAAGAGATTCGGCATACATTTTTGACGACCTATACAAATGGAGCGTTAGTGGGCTCAAACAATAAAATTAAAATCATTAAACGCGTTAGCTACGGATATCGGAGTTTCTTCCGTTTCAGAATTCGGATCTTGTATGCATTTAGGGTCAAAACAAAAAAAGTCCTAATCACCAAATGATTAGAACTTTAAAAATTTCACCAACAACAGTTGACGAAGAACCACTTATTAAAGGTTATAAATATTTACAGCATTCCCTGAGAGTATCTTATTTTTATCAGCACCACTAATATTCAAAGACTCAACATAAGTAGGACCCTCTGTTAGCCAACTCTTTTTTACTGGATAAGACGATCCATAAATAATATGATCTGCTCCTAACACTTTCACAGCGCACTCTAACTGTGCAACTCCCCACGGCTGTGCATGTGACATTTCAAAATAAATATTTTTGTTTAAATACTTTTTAATTTTTTCATTGTTCGTATTAAATCTGCCATTACCGGAGTCTGTTGGAAAAAACATGTTAGTGTATGCAAAAAAGCCGCCACCAAGCATAGAATGAATCATTTTAAGATTTGGTAATTCTTCAAACATACCACTAAACAACTCACGAGATACAGCAATTGTTTGATCTTCACAACGTCCATATGATCTACGTAAATTATTATAATCCAACAAAGCTGTATACTCAGTCGGTACGGGAGTGTGATGAACATACACCGGAACATTTAGATCATTGATTTTTTTCAATAATGGCCGGAACATAGGATCGTCTAAATATTTGTTCCCATAATGTGCCGCGAGTTGAACCCCTTTCATGTGTAGTTCCGTGACACACCGGGTCAACTCTTTCAAAACATCTGCATCAGCTCGAGGCGGTACAACAGCAAGTGCTTCCATATGGCCTTTACTTTGTCGTACACGTTCTGCCATTAAATTATTAAATTTCTTACATAAATCTAACGTTAACCATTCTGCACAACCAGGTAATTTTAAAACTACCTTTTCCACATTAGCTTCGTCCAAATCTCGTAACTGCTTTTCTAATGCATAATCACCAGAAAAATAATTTAAATTTGCTGATCCCTCCGGTTTTTCAATTACAAACTCTTTTCTTCCATCTGACGATACCAATTTGTGTGCATAAACATCATACTCTCTTGGTACTGAACGCAAAAATTGATTTGCTAATGTCTCAGAAGTGAATAATTCTTCTGGTAACCAATAAACATTTGAATCTATAATCATTTTACTCATCTCTATTTACCTTTTTATTTGACTTATTTATAAGTACCCGACTACACTTATTCCATATATGAATAGCTGAGTAAGGAGTGATAATTTGTTACTTGAATATATTAAGACCTTTTTGGCTTTGGCGAAAAGCCAAAATTTTACCGAGGCCGCAGACCTGCTTTACATTTCACAGTCCACACTTTCAAAAAGAATTCAAAAAATCGAAACCCAGCTAGGTGTACAATTATTCGACAGAACTACCAAATCTGTGAAATTAAGTGATTATGGTTATATCTATTTACAATATGCAACTAAAATCGTCGAACTTGAAAACAATTGTCTGGAACAGATAAACGAAACCGTTGCCCACGGAAACTCTTTAAATATCGGTGCTATCCCATCTATTGGACAATACGGCATCACACAGATTATCACTCGTTTTATCCAAAACAGTAACGTGCATGTGAAAGTCATAACTGCTCCTTCCGGAAAACTCGAGAAATTGTTATACAAGCACGAATGCGACTTAGCATTTATTAGGGACGTGAGCGAAGAATATACCTTTCAAAAAGTTCCTTATACTACTGATCATATGGTTGCTGTGTTACCAAAAAATCATCATTTGGCGAACTACAAGTCCATCAAAATCGGTCAGCTGAAAAATGACAATTTTTTGCTTCAGCCTAGGGGATCACGTCCTTACAATAATTGCATCACACTTTGTGAACATAACGGTTTTACACCAAATGTTCTTTACACTGATGATCAAGTTGAAAACATTCTTGAATTTGTAGCGTCTGGAATGGGTATTTCCTTACTTATGGAGAAATTAGTCGATAAGACTAATCCGAATATTATCACAGTCCCAGTTTTTCCAGATGTAACCTCGAAAATATTCTTATGTTATATGCCAGATTCAAATTTAACCAAAAATAAACGTCAATTCATTTCAAGTATCTATCCTTCCAACAGTGTTTACAAATAGATTCATCCAAATCAAAAGTTGATTTTAGATTCCCCATGTGTCCGAACCCTCGCAATTACTTCGTTGGGGAGATCCTTAATTTGTTCTGGTGCCATTAAATAGGCATTAACAGGCTTATTAATTTTTTCAAATTCTATATTCACTGTTTCTATTAAGGCACGGATTGCACTACGAGAAACCACATAGAGCCCATAATTGGCTTTTGGTATCATTCCATACAACGCAGTGGCAAAAATAAGCCCGCCATTCATATTGTTTTTCATAACTTTTGCGGCCAAGTCTGTACTATTGATTACCCCCATTAAAGTGGTTTCCAAGTAGTTACGCCACTCTAACGTAGTTAATTGATATACAGGCTTTTTAGGATAATGCAATGAGTCTGGCATCAATCCCATATTAGTAAAGACCAAATCTATCTGTCCAAAACGATCCATAATTTTTTGGTATGTGTTATTAATTTCATTACTGTCATCAACATTACATAAATAAATTTCACAATCTTTTCCTAAAGCTACAATTTTATTTTTTAAATTTCTAGCATCTGTAGCTCTATGTGTAAGTAAACAGATGTTATAACCTTGTGCTACCAGCTTTAGTGTAACTTCCACTCCTATACCATAGGTAACACCAGACAGAACTGCCGTTTTTCTTGAAACAGTAGAGTTGCTCAAATTCTGTATACCCCTCTCGTAAAAAATTCTCCTTCTTTGGTAACACTTCTTAATATTTTTCACCTAGTGAATGGGAACCACAGGAGCAAGGTGAGTAAGTGGTGCTAATTTTCTATTTTCTGCACTTGGAATACCCCAAAAGTAAGTGACCGCTGCGGCAACTATTGTAGTAATTGCCCCGGTAATTAACCCATTAATAAAGTTTATTGATGAACCACCACCAATAAAAGCAGTGGGCTCTAAAATAAACGCACCCTGAACCATTACCCACATTGTTAAATGCGAGAGCCCAGCGTATATTCCTCCTACAAACCCTCCGATGATTAAAGAAATGAATGGTCTCTTATAACGTACCGCCACTCCATATAAAGTTGGTTCTGTCGCGCCGCCAATAATATTCGCAAATAGGTAACTCCACGCCATTCTTTTTTCTTCTTTGCTATGCAGTTTAAGTGCAGCTCCAATTGCAATTCCTGAACTAGAAAATCCCGCCAGTGCACCACATACTAAAATAAATGAATCCTTACCAACTGTTGCAAAATTGACAAGTGCAGTTGCCAAAAGAACAAGATGCATACCCGTCATAACCAGTATTGGCCAAAATCCAGCAATTAATCCCGTTGCAAGAAGGCTCCAAACACCACCTAAATGACTAGCTCCTTGAACAAGTGCATTAATTAAATCTCCAAGATAACTGCCTAAGGGGCCAACCCCGCATAAAGTGATTGGTAGCATAACAAAAATTGTTAATGTTGGCGTTAATAATGGACTAACGGAATCTGGTAAATACTTTTTGAAAAACCGTTCAATATAGCTCATTACCCAAACAGATAGAATGATTGGTAAAATGGTAGATCCATAGCTCACCAACCCCATTGGAATACCGAAGATTGAAAAAGATTTTCCCGCGGAAACAATGTTTACCAACGAGGGTTCAAGAAGAATTCCACCAAGCAACATACTCAAAATTGGACTTGTTTTAAATTGACGCGATGCTGTATAGCCAACAATTACCGGCAAAAAATAAAATCCAGCATCACCAACAAAAGCAAACAGCTTATAGGTTGTCAGCAACGGTTGTAAAATGTTGGAAAATACCGATTAGAAAATGTCGGTTTTCCAACATTTTTTTACGGTAAACTAAACGTATCTCAAATTTGGAGGAACTGAAATGCGTTTAGATGTTGAACAGTGTGTCCAGCAATATATTATGAACAAAATAAAGCCCAACTTCGCTGAAATTGGTCGACGATATGGTGTTGATCCGCGAACGGTTAAAAGATACTACAATTTAGGGCTCACGCCCCCAGATGAGCAGCCACAACCCTTACGGCGGCCGAGTAAACTTGACGATTATCGAAAAACGATTGAAGAAAAGGTTCTAGAAGGCTGTTCGGCAACGGCAATTTATTACTTTATCAAAGAACGTGGCTATCAAGGAAAGCAAAGTATTCTCAGAGACTATTGTCGAACCATCAGAAAAGCCGCAACGAAAAAAGCCACTATCCGGATTGAAACCTCGCCAGGGCTTTCAGCCCAGGTTGATTGGAAAGAAGACTTAACATTGATTTCTCGGCATGGAGAGATTGTCAAAGGCAACATCTTCTTATATGTTTTAGGGTACTCGCGAATGAAATACATGCAATTTACCTTCAGTCGCAGCCAAACTACCTTTTTTGATTGCTTAACGAATGCCTTTTGGGCAACCGGGGGTGTGCCGAAAGAAATCTGGTTTGACAACCAAAAGGTTGTCGTCGATCATCATAAAAGTAATTTTGGTAAGCCGGTATTTAATGAAACCTTCGTTGAATACGCTAAGGACGCTTGTTTCAAGCCAATTGCTTGTCGACCGTTTCGGCCACAAACCAAAGGAAAGGTTGAGGCGTTGGCCAGAACTACTCAGCGAATTAAAGTTTACAACCATGAGTTTGAAGAGCCGCTAGACTTAGCCGAGATCGTTCATTTGACGTGTGATCAGCTGAATCATGAGAAGTCTCAGGCGACTCAAATTCCGCCTTATTTATTGCTTGATAAAGAAAAAGAGTATCTCCATGATTTTGATCATGACTTACTCGATGCCTATGCCAGCCAAACCATCGCAAGGAAAGTTAGCAAGGAATCAATGATTGTCTTTCAAAATCGGAAATACTCCGTCCCCATCAGATATATTGACGAAACCGTACAAATTAAACACGATGACAATACTCTATACGTTTATTATAACGGAGAACTAATTCGTTCTCACCCTATTTCACTGAAAAGATTTAATTATCTTCGCGATGACATGGAAGAGATTGTCCGATCAGACCTTTATAAGAATCGTGATGACCGAGTCATTGATGATTACGTCGACCGAAACCTGAAGATGTTTGATGAAATGGAGTGAGAAAATGGCTAATTACCAAGCGTTATACACCAACCTTAGACAATTAAAGTTAGATCGTTTCGCCGAACATTTAGGCTACCTATTGGATCATCAAGATGAAGCACCCAAGTCCTTGAGTGATGCCTTATTCGAATTGACAACGGCTGAGCTTAAATACCGGGAACAAAAAAAGATTAATTTGAGAATTAAACTAGCCCGCTTTCCATATGAAAAAACGTTAGCTGACTTTGACTTTAGCTATCAACCAGGAATTAACCAAGGGACAATTGAGGACTTGGGATCACTAAGATTCACCCAAGAGAATCAAAACATTTTGTTTATCGGCACCTCCGGTGTCGGTAAGACTCACCTAGCCACCGCCATTGGAATTGAAGGGTGTAAACAAGGAATTTCAACGCAGTTTATTCGATGTAGCGACCTCATCAACAAGCTTCAAACAGCACAAGTTCAAGGACGAAGCGAAGAAGTGTTGCGCCGGTATGCCCGTTTTCAAATTCTAATCATTGACGAGATTGGTTATCTCCCAATTGAGTCAGTGGGTGCTAAGCTGTTCTTTCAGCTAATTGAAAGACGATATGAACGGAAATCAACCATTATCACCACTAATATTCCGCTTTCTAAGTGGGGAAACACCTTTTCAGATAAGATGTTAGCTAACGCCATTTTAGACCGCTTGGTTCACCACGCTAAAGTCATCCGAATCACCGGTCGATCATATCGAATGAAGGATCATTTGATTGAAAAGAAGGATAATTCTGGACCTGATTTATCAGGTTTTAGCTCACAAAATAAAGAAAGGAGCAGTGAGACACTGTAAACCTTATCGGTAAAAAACAGCATTTTTTAATCGGCAAAAAACGACATTTTCACATCGGCGTTGACATAGGTATCGCTGCTTTTACTGATTACATCGAGAAATTGCGGTCCTAAAATCGAAACCAGCATCTTAAACATTGATGAAACCATAATTACGGGTATGATTGGTGTCAAGCAGCCAACTAGGCGGTTCATAATCACTGAACCTATTGCCCTTAACGTAAGCTTCTTGTGTCCATTGGCTGATAATTCAGGATCTAAGTTTTCATCGATAGCTTCCTGTTCCTTGATTCCTGCTATTTCGCAGAGTGCATCATACACTTTAGCTACTTTCTGTCCAATGATAACTTGATACTGCCCTGCGGTTTCGTTAACACCAATAACTCCGGCTATTTTTTTTATTGCATCAGCATTTGGAATACTGTCATCCTTTAAATTAAATCTCAATCGCGTTACACAATGCGTAACACTCTCAATATTTTTTCTGCCACCAACAGCATCTAAAACGTTTTTAGCTAACTCTCGATTTTCCGTATCTTTACTATTTTTGGCCATTTTTTTCACCCTTTCCATACAATCAAAAATTATCTATTGTTCTCGTAATAACACTTGGCTAGAGTGAACCAAAGTATCATCAAGACTACCTAACTCGATTGGTTGTGAGTATCCTTTTGTGAAAATTATCATTGTGCTCATATCTAAGTTGTGTTCTTTCATTACATGCCAGTCAATTTTTATTAAGGGCATTCCTGCCTTAACTTTTGTATTGGGCTTTACCAGTCCTTTAAAGCCCTTCCCAGCCAAAGCTACTGTGTCTAATCCAATATGAATTAAGATCTCCACATCTTTTGTATTTGAACGCATTCCAATTGCGTGTAGAGAATCTGGAATCATAATGATTTCACCATCAATAGGTGCAACCACAACATCTGTTTTCTGTGACGGAATAATTGCAAAACCTTCACCCATCATTTTTTTAGAAAATACATCGTCTTTTACTTTCTCCAAGGGAATACATTCTCCAGCGATTGGTGCAACAACTGAAAATTTCTGACTTTTATGTTTAAAGATCTGCATTTAAACTTCCTCCGCTTTTCATTTCCACTAATAATTTTTTTCCTTTTTTAATTTCTGCAAAACTTTTTTAGCACTATTGCTGCCTGTTTGAGCAGCACGGTTGTACCATTTCATTGCTAATGATATATTGTGGGGCCTCCCCAGCCCTTGCTCATACATACGAGCAATACCAAGCATCCCGGGTACAGCAACAACATCGCCACGTTTAGAAGCACGTTTATACCATCTAAATGCTACTTGGTAATCTACTTGTACACCTCCCATACCAAAACAATAATAGTCGCCTAAATATGCCATACTGGTTATATCTCCCGCTTTGGCTGCTTTTACAAAATAGCTTCTAGCTTTCAACAAATCAATAGGAACTCCCAATCCTTTCTGGTAGCACCTGCCAAGATATCGTAATGCTTTGAAATCGCCTTTTTTAACGCCATCTTTTAGCATCGCAATTCCTTTTTTTAAATTTTGTGATCCCCCTTGACCATTTATATACAGAACCGCCAAATTAGTGATTGCCTGAACACTTCCATTTGCAATGGCACATTTTGACCAGTATCTAGATTTTTTATAATCAATAGGTAATTCACCTGTTTGGTAAGCAAATCCCAAAGAAGTTTGAAATCTTGTATTTCCATTCTTTGCACGAATAATTAATTCAGCTAAAATCGGTTGAAGATTGTGTCTCTTTTTGGCATCTTGATAAATTTTTTCGAAATCATCTTTACCATTCATGAAATACTCACCCGTTTTGTTCCTCAACAATTTAAAGAAAACGTTTTCTTTAACTATTATTCTGCACTCAAAATAATTAGTAAGCAATTCAAAATACATCTTCATTTATTCCACAAGCGAATAAATGCTTTCTAATGTATCTAGATTTCTATTTAAAGAATTACCCTAGATTCCGCAAAACAAGCCTCAATAAGCCCGATTTACTCTGTGTGTGCAATATATCTTTTGGTTTTATTTATGTTATTTCTAACCACAAATTTTAATTCCCGATTTCTTCAAAAATCAGGAATTAATTGTCAAAAGCAATTTTATGTTAAGCTGCATTCGCATTTTGACCGTAAATATCCTACAATTAAGGAAATAATTAAGTGAGATGATATTTTTATGACAAAACGTATTAAAGGTTCTTGTACCACCATTCTAGTCGGTAAAAAAGCTTCTATTGACGGCTCTACCATGATCGCCCGCAACGAAGACGGTGCTGGTCCACTTAATCCCCAAAAGTTTGTTGTGGTTAACCCAGAGGATCAACCAACCCATTACCAAGTGGTGCTCAGTCCAGTTGAAATTGACTTACCTGACAATCCTTTGCGCTACACTGCTACCCCAGATGCAACATCCGGTCACGGGATTTGGGCCGGTGCCGGCATTAACAGTGCCAATGTGGCTATGACCGCCACCGAAACGATTACTTCTAATTCACGCATTCTTGGGGTTGACCCGTTGGTAGCAAACGGTATTGGCGAAGAAGACATTACCACCATTACGCTGCCTTACATTCACTCCGCTCGCGAAGGTGTGAAACGGTTGGGTGCCCTGCTCGAAAAATACGGGACTTACGAAATGAACGCGATGGCCTTTTCTGATCAGGATGAGGTCTGGTACTTTGAATCCATTGGTGGCCATCACTGGGCTGCGATCCGTATTCCGGATGACGCTTATGTGATCGCACCTAACCGATTTAACATTGACCATTATGACTTTGACTCCGAAGACACTTTATTTGCTGCAGATTTACCAGATTTGATTGAAACTTATCACTTGAATCCTGATCGCGATCAAGTCAATCTGCGTCACATTTTTGGCAGTGCTACCATCAAGGACACCCGTTACAACAACCCGCGGGCTTGGTACAGTCAAAAATATTTCAATCCCGAATTCAAGACGGTTCCGATTGACCAAGATTTGCCTTTCATTTGTCGTACAGACAAAAAAATCAGTGTCGAGGACATGAAATTCGTTTTAAGTTCTCATTATCAAAATACCCCCTATGATCCTTATGGTACGGGTACAGAAGATGAGAAAAAGCAATTCCGTCCAATTGGCATTAACCGTAACCAAGAACTGCACATTTTACAAATTCGTCCTGATGTTCCTGCTGAAATTGCCGGCATTCATTGGCTGGCCTTTGGACCCAACACATTTAATGCTGTTGTCCCGTTTTATGCCAACGTAACCGACACGCCCGCTGCCTATAAACAAACAACTGGTGACTGTGATCCTACCACAATGTATTGGTTAACCAATGTTTTAGCCCTTTTAGGCGATCACAATTTTGGTTTGTATGAAGATCAGGAGAACCTGTTTGAAGAAAATACTGTGGCAGCTTGCCGCAATTTACAAATTGAGGCAGACCAAGCTTACAAACATGAAGCTGATGTTCAGGCTTATCTCGAAAAAATTAACGCCCAAATGGCCGAAGTTGCTATGAAAGCTGCAAATAAATTATTAGGTCAAATGTTAGCTCTAGGTGAACCGCAAATGAAATTACAGTTTACTTTAAATGATTAAAAACGAACCAAAAAAGTTCCTGGAATCTCATCACATGATTCCAGGAACTTTTTTAGTTAACTTGTTTTTATTTCAGTTTATTTGATAAATCCGTTCTCACCAGCAAAACATCACATTTCGCAACTCGGACCACATAATCTGCAACTGAACCAATCATGGTCCGCTTGAGTGCACCCATACCAGTCGCCCCCATCATGATTAAATCACTTTTTAATTCTGTCGCGGCCGAACTAGTGATGACTTTGCCAGCATCCCCGGACTCTACCGAGATCGAAACATCATCAAAATCGTATTTTTCTTGAATCTGTTCCTGTAGCATTTCAACATATTCTTTTGTTTTTCGATAAGTGATATCCAGATAATCCGTGTTTGAACCCATATGTCCATAAACATCCAGAAAACGGCTGGTTTGAATAACGGAAATAATGTCTAAATGGGCTTTATTCCGTTTGGCGGTAGAAACAGCCTTCGTCACAGCCAATTCAGCATTCTTCGAGCCATCTACCGGAACCAGAATTCTTTTATATTGCATCGGTTTACCTCTTATTTCAGTCTTTTACTTGATTATAATCAATATTGGCTTGCGACGCTACCATTTAGAAAAATTTACCCTTAAAACTGATCAACCAACTTAAAAATCCCGGTAGACCATTCGTGAAAAACAGTTTACTAGGATTTTTATCTTTTTACGTGTTCATCGTGTCTGCGAGTTCCTTGAACCACTGGGCACTCTTCTTGATTTCGCGAGCCTGCGTTTCAAAGTTCACATAAAACAGACCATACCGTTTGTTATAGCCGTTCGCCCAGGAAAATTGATCTTGCAGTGACCACACAAAGTAGCCTTGCACATCGACCCCTTCCTTTCGGGCTTGCAATAAGGCCGCCAAATGTTGATCAATGTAATCAATTCGCGGCTCGTCGTCAATGACTTGCCCCACTCCCGCATAGGTATCTTTATAACCAAGACCATTTTCAGTAATGTAAATGGTTTTACAATTTTTATAGGTCGCACTAACCCATTTCAATTCATCATAAAGACCCTTAGGATAAATGTTCCAATCCCAATCGGTAGTTGGAATTTCGGGATTCTTTACGTGTTGACCAACGCCCTTGAATTTAAAGGAACTTGTACCTTTTTCACCGGTACCGTTAAAGGTGTTTGTGCTCTCGCCTTCGTAAGCTGCTACAAAAGATGGCTGATAGTAATTCAACCCAAAATAATCATTTCGACTGGCTGCTTTTTTTAGAATCGCCATGTCGCCGGGCTCAATTTTAAGCCGCGCGTCATTCTTTTGTAAAACCTCGTTCACGAGTGCCATAGTTTCTGGACGATATTCGCCTAAAAATGTCCCATCCAGTAAAAATGTGTTCATAAAGGCATTTTCACAATCCGCCGCGTGTTGGTTGGCTGGTGTTTGAGGATAAGGATAAACAGGTTGCAGCACATGGATGAGTCCAATTCGGCCCGCATAACCTTTATCTTTGAATAAATTCACAACGCGGGCATGCGCTAACAATTCATTATGTTCTGCTTGAATTGCGCTGGTTACATCAAAGTGATGGCTCGGCGGAAAGTTTCCTTGGATATATTGTGAAAACGCCAAAGAAATTAACTCATTGATCGTAAACCAGTTTTTCACTTCTTTAAACTCTTTAAAACAAAAATCAGCATAGGCGACAAAGTAGTCAATGTTTTTGCGATTTAACCAGTCGCCATCTTCAAAAAGCGTTCTGGGCGAATCAAAATGATGTAGCGACACATATGGCGTAATACCATTGGCTAAGCAACATTGAAATAGCCGGTGATAATAGTCAACTCCCGCTTGATTGGGCTCGCCGTAACCCTTAGGGAAAATACGCGTCCATGAAATGGATACCCGAATTGCATTTAACCCGTAAAGTTTTGCCAGTTCAATGTCTTCAGGATACAAATGATAGAAGTCACTTGCCGGATCAGGTGAGAAACGTCCCTGCGCTTTTAAATAATCATCCCACATTGTTTTGCCCTTACCATCAGCTTGAGTGGCGCCTTCTACCTGATAGGCAGCAGTCGCACCTCCCCAGACGAAATTTTGGGGTAACTTTTTAACCCGTTTTAGTAATGTCATTTCTAGTAGCTCCTTTATTTTGGTGACTCAATGCCAAGTTGCGTCTCAATTCGATGAATTCGTTCGTACTCGTCGATAAAATAGGTCACCTCATCTTTTAATAGCATGGTCGTCATGAGCGTATCTTGACCATGAACCATAATAAACGTGACGTCCATGTCACTGCCGCCGGCTTCTTTGCTTAACAGTTTAGTTTGCTCATTATGAGCGTCTACAATCGATTGATTAGACTCCGCCACTAATGCTCGAGCATGTTCAAAATTACCTTTACGTGCTTCTTGTAAAGCCTCGATTAAAGCTGTTTTTGCATCTCCTGCATAAGCAACAATCGAAAAACCGGTCATTGAAATTTCTTTTTTAGTTGCCATTTTCTAAATCCTCCCTGTCTTAATAAATGTCGTCATGCCATTGGGTTCGCATTTTCTTGGATTAAGCGCTGAATGTGAATAATGAAGTAAACCCTTTCATTTTCGTTCAAGCGAATCTGCAATTTCTCCTCTAATTGATCACAAATTTTACCCGAAATTTCATAAGACTTAGGGTATAACCGGTGAAAATCCGCTTCGATATTTGTATTCAATGCGTGGTCATCCAAGGCGTTATTCTGCACGCGTTCGACTAAATACTGTAAATGGATCATAAGCCGGTCAAAATAATTTTGATTGGCTAGATTTCGTTTAATCCCGTAAGTTTTAAAAGTTTGGTTCACAATTTGATTCACACGCACATTCAACGTGTCTTTTGGTCCCGACTCAGGATCGACACCTTTCGCATTAATGAAATGAAGCGTAATATTTTTAACCTCAGTGTTGGGAAAATGAACGTTGAGATTCTCATTTACCATGGTCAAAACCGCTTTGGCGATCGCATATTCAGTTGGATAACGCTCATGAATGTCTGGAACCAAACTGGCTTGATAACTTCCATTCATGAGATGTTTATACATCTGAAAAATGTGATCTGTCAAGGTCACATAAATATAATTTAAAACGGAATAATGGTAAGTGTGTTTAGCCATGTCAATTGCTTTAAACGCCGTTACCACAATATCAATCGGCACGTCCTTGAGTAACGTGGCAAAATGTTTCTTAATTCGGTCATCTTCCAAATACAAAATACTATCCGCATCAGTTGCTAAAATTGTGTCGCCGGGACGCTTATGGTAGCCAATCCCTTTACCAGAAATGATTGCCTGTTTTCTGGCACCAAGATCAACGAGGACACTATTGTTATTGTATACAGAACGAATAACCAATCGCATTTTTCCACCTCCTAGAAAAAAATTAATGAAGCTTAATTTACAAAATCAGTTCCCTGTAAATTCTCCAAAATGAAATTCAAAGATTTTTCAGGGTCACGTGTCAGGGCAATATACTGCTGACCTTTAGTTGCAACCAATTTGATGCCGAGACGATCTGTATCGCTCTTTAAATCATCGTAATAGGTACGGACTTGAGGAGCCAGAACTACCAGATCATAATTAGGCAAAATATCGTGATGAGACCCATAAGCCCCCGCACTTGCAACAATTGGTTCCTGATACTGCTTAGCCGCAGCTGTCAGCGCATTCGCTAATTGTTCACTTGTACCGCCACCTGCACACAAAACCAGCACCTTAACCTGACGAGCTAATTTCTTACCAACAGTTGGTGCTGTAGGAGCACTGTTACTATCATCTTGAGCTGTGGGTGTGACCTTTGCTGCTGGTTCTGCGCTTGTTTCGGGAACTGCGGGCGTTGTCTTTTCTGCTGCTGTATCTACAACTGCTTCCCCAGCATCAACTTTGGCCTCCTGAGCAACCAGCGTTGCATCATAAGCCCGACAGAATGGCAAGTAAATAAAGGTATCAAGTACAAGCAGGAGAACCATGAGCAATAATGAGATTGGCTGGAAGTTCGTATCCATAAATGCCCCAATCGGCCCCGGCAGTGCCCACGACAGAATATACATGAAACCATTCATATGCAGAAAGTCAATAAATAATTTCCCAATCAAAACATTAACCATAGGTGTAGCAACAAATGGAATGAAGAAGTATGGATTTAAAATAATCGGTGCTCCGAATAGCAAAGGTTCGTTAACCGCAAACATGACCGGAATTACGGAAGCTTTCCCAATCGCTTTTAATTGTTTGGAACGCATCAGAAAGATGAAAATAATTGGAACTACAAAAGTTGCACCAGTTCCGCCAAGTTCACCAACGAAGTTTAAAAAGTTTTCTGTTAACGCATGGAAAGGAAAGTGGCCAGCTTTAAAGAGATTTAAATTGGCTGTGGTGTTTCCATACAAAGCAGCTTCAAATGCCGGCTTAACAACAGAGGGACCATGAATACCTAAGAACCAAAACATAGGAACCAAAAACTCGATCAATGCAAGGCCGGGATAACTTTCAGCGCCTTTGAATAATGGCTGGATCACAGTAGCAATCAACGCTGAAAAAGGTACATGTAAAGTTGCGCGCACAGCAACATCAATTGCTGCACAGGCTAAGACGGAAAAGCCAAACGGAAAGATATCACGAAAGTTTTGTGAAATCGCACCAGGTACCTCTTTTGGCATTCGAATCGTAATATCACGTTGGACACAGAATTTATAAATATTGACCGTCAAAAAGGCAGAAACAAATGCAGAAAGAATGCCTTCTGTACCAAAGTAAGTCCCTAAATATGCGCCACTCTTTGTGGTTCCAATGGCTAACAGCATGAAACCGCACATGGATGCCATCATGGTGGAGGTACTATTGATAAATTTACCACCTTTAATTTTATGGTTCATGGAACCGGTCAGTGCTTTGGCGGTTGTTCCGGCAACATAAAATCCGACAAACCCCATAGTATAGTTGTAGATCTTATTAAACCAATTAATGAGATCTGCCGAGACGTGCAACCCGATTAAGGTTGGAATATTCGCTAAAAGAATGAAGACACTTGAAAATAAGATGATGGGCATAGCAGCCAAGAAGCCGTCCTTGATTGCCATCAAGTAGATATTCTTAGAGATTTTTTCAAAAAAGCCTTGATGCTTTTCAAGTCTACTGATGATAAAATTCATATTATAACTTCCTTTCTATATATAAATAAATAATTTCTTAAAATAAAGCAAAAGAAAAACCACGAATTAACGACGGAGGTCACCCTCGTCTCGTTAATTCGTGGTTACGCCTAATCTAATAGTTACGATCCACTTTTGTTGTTTATTCCTTTAGCAAATTCATCATAGCACCATCGCATCTTTTTGTAAACGCTTTATTTAGTTTCGAAAGTGGTTTACTTTTTGCTCAATGTAATATATAATTTGCATTAGGCAATATATAGTTTGCATTTAAACGGAGCAAAATGAATAATGAAAAATAAAAAAATGAAATTTGCGCGATTAAATAAGAGTATGAGCCAGGCTGACCTGGCCGCTGCAATTGGTGTGACTAGGCAGACCATTGGCTTAATTGAAGCCGGTGAATACAATCCCACACTTAGACTCTGTGTTGCCATTTGCAAAACACTTGATAAGACACTTAACGATCTTTTTTGGGAGGAATCACTATGAAAAAAAACGTACCCCTGACGAACGCGTTGTTGCTCAATACCGTCAAGTTAACAGCGAAGCACTAACTATTTTAATTGTTGCTTTAATACTATCGATTATCGTCCAAAGTATTTTTCTTAAAACACCCTTGTCCCAATACTTAGGCGAACTCATTATGTTACTCGTCGTTGGCGGCTATTTGTTTGTGCGTTATTTAGTAATTGGGTTAAACGTTTCAATGCGTCCCTCGTTTATGAGCTTAGCAGTCGCTTTAATCGTTACTTGTTTAAACGGATTCTCAAATTTTCACACTTATAAAAATTTTTATTCAAAAACTGGAATGGTTTTTTTGGGGGCCGTGCTAATCGTAACATTTATCAGTTCATTTTTGATTCCCTATTTTATTTTTAAAATAATGCACCACATAAACCAAAAAAGACAAAATGCAATTCAAAAAAAGTTAGATCAAAGAGAAGAGCTATAGCACATCCAAAAACGAG
The DNA here is from genome assembly GCF_047220215.1 of Pediococcus siamensis. Lineage (GTDB taxonomy): Bacteria > Bacillota > Bacilli > Lactobacillales > Lactobacillaceae > Pediococcus > Pediococcus siamensis. The sequence goes on along the minus strand of NZ_CP178375.1, from coordinate 159,064 downwards.
AGTGAGAAAAGGGGTTTAACTTCGAACATAACCCCGGATGCCGAATCGTGCGATCTCTGTCGTTAATCAAAGTAGATAGCCTTTTCCATGATTTCGACTGTTGAAGTTTGGAGACTAAAAAGTGAGGCTGAGAGATCTCTCCCCACCTCACTTTTTAGCAATTAAAATTTCAAATCACATCGTATCTGCGAGTTCCTTGAACCACTGGGCACTCTTTTTAACGTAGCGTTTTTGGGTATCAAAATCCACATAGAATAATCCATACCGTTTGTTATAGCCGTTCGCCCAGGAAAATTGATCCTGCAACGACCACACAAAGTACCCCTGAACGTTGACCCCTTCCTTTCGGGCTTGTAGTAAGGCTGCCAGATGTTGATCAATGTAATCAATTCGCGGCTCGTCGTCGATAACCTGATCCGCACTCACAAACTGATCTTTATAACCTAATCCATTTTCAGTAATGTAAATGGTCTTGGAATTTGGGTATTCTTTAGCGATCCTTTTTAAAATATCGTAGAGACCCTTGGGATAAATATTCCAATCCCAGTCCGTAGTCGGCACACCCGCTTTAGGGACCACCTGGCCAACGCCATGAAAACTAAAGGATGAAGAGCCCTTATCACCGGTACCATTAAATTGGTTACCGCTGGGACCGTCATAGGCTTGAATAAATTGAGATTGATAGTAATTCAAACCAAAGTAATCATTTTGGGTGGCTGCTTGTTTCAAGATTGCCATATCGCCTGCTTGAATATCCAGTTTGGCATTATTTTTTTGCAAAATTTCGTTGATCAAGTCCATTGTTTCATCGGAATAATCGCCCAAAAAGGTCCCGTCTAGCAAGAACCGATTGATAAAGGCATCATACAAAGCCGCCGCGTGTTTATTCGCCGGTGTCTGCGTAATCGGATAAATCGGCTGCAAAACATGGATCAGCCCAATGCGTCCGTTCAAGTGCAGTGACTTATACAAGTTGACCGCCCGAGCGTGTGCTAGCAATTCATTGTGCTGGGCTTGAATTGCACTGGTCACATCAAAATGATGATTAGGCGGAAAATTTCCGGCGATGTATTGAGATAGCGACAGCGAAATCAATTCGTTGATTGTAAACCAATTTTTAACCTCTTTAAATTCTTTAAAACAAAATTCCGCGTAAGCCACAAAATAATCTATATTCTTTCGATTTAACCAATCTCCTTGGTCAAACAGCGTTTTAGGTGAATCAAAGTGATGCAAAGATACATAGGGCGTAACGCCATTTTCGATACAGGTCTTAAATAATTTATGATAATAGGCCACCCCCGCTTGATTAGGCTCGCCGTAACCTTTAGGAAAAATTCGGGTCCAGGCAATTGAGACTCTAATCGCATTTAGGCCGTACTCATGAGCTAATTTTACGTCTTCAGGATACCGATGATAAAAATCACTAGCGGGGTCCGGCGAAAACCGGCCTTGCGCCTTTAAATAATCATCCCACATTGTTTTTCCTTTACCGTCGGCCTTTGTAGCCCCTTCAACTTGATAGGCAGCGGTCGCGCCACCCCACACAAAGTTTTTTGGTAATGCTTTTACTCGATTTAACATAGTATCCTCCTCTTAAGCAGTTGGTGTTGGGGTTGGCGTCTGTGTTGAATCTTTATCTGTCTCGTCTTCACCCTTTAGCTTACCAACAATAAATTGCAAAGCCTTATCCGCATGTCTAGTTAGGTCAATATATTGTTTGCCGGTTGTCGTAATCATTTTGACATTAGCTTTGTCAGTTTCAAGCTTCAAAGAATCACGCATCGCATCCATTTGCGGCGCTAACACCACAACATCCATATCTGGTAACAAGTCTCCATGTGCCCCATACGCAGCAGCTGCGGCTTCAACAGGTAAATCTTTTTCCTTTGCCATCTTATTTAAGGCGTTTGCCAAAATACCACTTGTACCACCGCCGGCACAGATGACCATAATATTTAAGTTCTTCTTGTCTTTAGTCATACTTACCGGGATTTCCCCGCTGTCGACTTCTACAGGAGCCGCAACAGTTGCTGTAGTCCCTGCTGCAGCATTTTTTGCATCGGCTTCAGCCTCTTCCGAAACTTTTTGTGCATCATAAGCTTTGAAGAATGGGTAGTAGCAAACGACGTCCATTGCTAGAATTACAACGATTAAAATCAACGCCTGAATTGAAAAACCAACTCCCATAAACAACCCGATTGGCCCCGGTGTCGTCCATGGTAAATTATAAATAAAGCCGTTCATTCCAAAGAAATCTACGAAAATCTTAAATACCCAAACATTAAAAATAGGCGTCAGAATAAATGGTAAGAAGAATACGGGGTTTAAAATCAACGGTGCCCCAAATAAAATTGGTTCGTTAACCCCAAAGGAGACAGGAATCGCTGCGGCACGTCCTACCGCTTTTAGTTCTTTCGATTTCGCGAACAGAGCAAACATGTAGGTAATCACCAAAGTTGCCCCAGTTCCACCAATGGTAGCCACAAAGTACTGTGTTCCTTGTGCCAAGATATTTGTGGCATGGCCACCAGCTTCAAATACTTTCAAGTTGGCTTCAACGTTCGTTAAGTAAATTGCTGTCACAGCAGGTTCCACAATCGAGGGACCCTGAATTCCGATAAACCAGAAGAAGGCCATTGCACCATAGACAATCGCTAACCCAAAATAACCGTCGGCAGCTGTAAATAATGGCGAAAGCACTTGAATAATCCAAGCTGCCAAGTTGGCATTTGCGAACGCTCTAAATACCATATCGAAGATCCAAAAGAAGAAGCTGGCAAATGCAAACGGAATAATATTTGTAAATGCTGAAGAAATATTTTGTGGGACAGCATCTGGTAACTTGATCGTAATGTGATGTTTAAAACAGAAAAAGTAAATGTTAGGCACAATGAATGCTACCAAGAACGCACAGATTAAGCCTTTTGTTCCCATAAACGACGTATTGAAGAACAAGACGCCGGCTTTGTTAGTAAAGGGATCCACAGCCACGAGCAAAAAACTGATCTGAGCCCCGAACATCACGGCTGCTTCAGGGATTTGATCAATTTTTGGCAGTCGCACATTTAAATTACGCGTGAGTGCGCGGGCAACATTAGCAGCCGCCATCAGGGATAAGACCCCCATTGAATAGTTATAAAATCTGTTTAAGTTGTCGCTAACAGTTGTCGGCCAATAGAAGCCCCAAATATTAGGTACATTCGCAACTAATATGAAAATACTTGAGAAAATAATAATTGGCATTAGTGAGATAAACCCATCCCGAACCGCCTGCAAATAGATATTAGCGGATAATTTACGGAAAAATGGCTGGGCCTTCTCAATTTGTTTCACAATCCAATTCATGAGATAACCTCCTCGTACATCGTCTTATTTTTGGATACCAAGATTTTTTTCGATTTTGGCAATCCTTTCATATTCATCAATAAAATACTGAACCTCATCTTTTAATAACATAGTGGTCATCAGGGTGTCTTGCCCATGAACCATGATGAAGGTAACATCCATATCATCGCCGCCCGCCTCTTGACTGAGCAGCTTTGTTTGCTCATTGTGCGCATCATTAATGGACTGTGTTGACTCGTTGACTAACTCCCGGGCTTTTTCAAAGTTCCCATCACGAGCTTCATCAAGAGCCTTCATCAGTGCTGTTTTAGCATCTCCGGCATAGGCGACAATCGCAAAACCGACCATTGAAACTTCTTCTCTACTTGCCATTTTGTTTTCCTCCAGTGTCATCTGCATTCTGCGGTTGTTCATTAATCAAGCGCTGAATGTGGATAATAAAGTATAATTTTTCATTCTCATTAAGCTTTGCGGATAGTTGTTTTTGCAGATCGTTGTAAATTTCCTTTGCTATATGAGCGGAATTTGGATAAGATTTTTCCAGACTGTTTTCTAAGGATTCGGTAAAGGCGGAACCATGCGTTTCCGATTGATCCAAGCGATCAACGAGATACTGCAAATGAACCATCAAGCGATCATAATAATTGCCATTTTCTTTAGTTCTTAAAATGTGATTTTTATTTAAAACAGCTTGTACAATATCGTTAACCGAGGTTGTCAGAGATTCATCAAGCTTATCGGCTCCAGGTGTGCCTTGTGCGTTGATGAAATGTAACGCAATACTTTTGATTTCACTTTTTGGTAACTGCAGATGCAAATCAGCTTCAATAATTTCAAGTGCCCGGGCACCAATGGCATATTCAGTCGGATATTCTGTATGCATATCAGGCACCAGACTCTCATGATAGTCATTTGCCTGCATACGTTTATAAACACCATAAATATGATCACTGAGCGTTATATAAACATAATCCAGAACCGAAAAACCAAATTTCTTTTGAGCGGTATCCACAATCTCGTAAGTGGTGGTCACAATATCGATCGGAATGTCTTTCAACAGAAAATATAAGTTCTCTTTAGACTCCGCAGTTTCTAAATAAAAAATTTTTTCCACCTTTTGAACGTCCACCTGATCTCCTTTTTTCTTTTGGAAGACAAGCCCCTTTCCTTTGACAATTGCAAGACGATTATCATTCAACTTGATCAAGGCCACATTATTATTAAAAATCTGAACGATGGTCAACATTTTCACCATATCCTCTTTTTTCGAAAAAAAATGACCACAAGCAATGAGCTACATTGCTTGTGGTCACGCCTAATCGAATTAGTAACGATCCACAAAAACTTTATCCATAAGTAATTGTAGACCAATCCTCCGAAAATGTAAACGCTTTATTTACTTTTCTTTCATTTCTTTTTTCACATCAGGTACCGTACCAGTTAATTTACCGCTGGTCTCTGGCTATTTGCTATCGTAAGAATTTGCGTGCGATCATGACCATTTCTGCATTCGATTCGATCATATCATCTTTATCCCATTCCACGATCATCTGAGTTAACCCGCCAGCCACAAAGGCAATCCACATTTTTGACGCCCGATCGCGGATTTTTAAAACATCTTTTGCCACCAAATCCGTGATGTAAAATTGCAGCTTTTCTAAAATAATGCCCACTAGATCAGCTTGAATTAAGATATTAACCGTACCGCGATGGCGCCGAATCACAGTAAAAAAGGCATCCAAAAAGGCCGTCATGTCGTGATTATTCATGACTTGTAAATAACTAAAGAATTCTTGAAAAACTTCGTCAAATTGATATTCAAGAATTTGTTGTTTAGATTTAAAACTCCGGTAGTAGGACATGCGCGAAACCGAGGCTTGTTTACAAATATCGCTAACTGTCACTTCATCCACCGAATGTGTTTTCATCAATTCAAATAAAGCTGTCACTATTTTTTGTTTTGTACTCGAACGCTTTGTCATGATTTCCCTCTTTACTTTAACTCTTTCTAATATCATACCATTTTCAACCAAAATAAAATAATTTGCGGTTTTTGGAGATGATCTAGTTTTAAACACTAGATGATTGGTATATAATATCTAGTTGAAACGGAGGATCGTTTTATGAAACCAACATCACAACTCAAAAATCAACTAACTATTCGCCACGCACAATTATTAAACGAAATTTGGAGTGCCATTACGCATGGTTTGGGTTTCTTTTTAAGCATTGTCGGTTCAGTCCTACTCATTATCAAAGCTACTGAGCTCGGAAAACCGCTCGATTTAGTCGCTTACTCTATTTATAGCGGCAGTTTATTAGTCTTATTTTTTTCTTCCACTATGTTTCATAGTTTGTATTTCACGAAAGCTAGTCATGTCTTCCAAATTCTCGATCATGACAGTATTAATTTATTAATTGCAGGAACTTACACACCCTATTGTCTATTAGCCATCCGGGGCACATTGGGGATCAGTCTTTGTGTCATTATCTGGTTGTTAGCAATTGGTGGGATTATTTTTCAATTTTTTGCTGTCGGTAAATTCAAAAAAGTGGAAACACTTATTTATGTACTGATGGGCTGGCTATGTCTAGTGGGCGCGAAACAACTGTATGAAAGCTTAGGTGTCATCGGAATTAGTCTGCTGGTTGCGGGCGGGGTCGCCTTTTCCCTTGGCGGCTTAATCTATAACATCCCCCACGTCAAGTATGTTCATGTCTGGTGGCACATTTTAGTTTTGGTGGGCGCTGCACTCATGTTTTTCTCGATTTTGTTATATATTTAGAGTATCAAGAAAAGACGGAGGCTGACTAATGAAACGCCCAAATTCTAATTTTCCAATTATTCAATATCTTTTTGGCTATGTAATCATGGCTTATTTTCTTTACCGGTTTGGCTTTCCCATTTCCTTAATTTTCATTTTAATTGCCGTTAGTTTAAGTTTGGCAGGCGGCTCCATGTATTTATCACGCCATTTTTCTTGGCTCAATTTAGGTCTAATGTTTTTCCTAATTGTCATCGGCACGGGGCTACTATTTCTTATTTTTCGGCGCTATTACTAGACTGCCCCTTAAAAACTTGGTGCCGAAATTTTACCATTGTCAAAGCTAGCACCTGTACCTCTGGAAAGGCGACTTTGTAGCGAAGTCATTTGCTGAGCTTATTTGTTGGCATTTAAGTAATTTTACTTGGTTTTCGCCAGTGTTACCTTTTTCATCATCAATGAAAAAAGTTACGAACCAGCATGACTTTACACACCACCGGTTGGTTAGGAATGCCACTTTGGACAAGCGTCTGATTGGGTGTGTTTACAATTACGAAAGAGATTACCTGTCATTTTTCAATGGTAGCTCTAATTTTTTACTCATCAAAATGGCTTTTGTCATATGCATAAACGCCCATGACAAAAGCCATTTCTTTACAAAAAAAGCCACCCCAATGGATGACTTACACTAATTCAACGGCCTTACCAGATACACCTCGGGACAGAATCCCTTTAAACTATTAACCAGATGCTGAGCCCGGCTTTCTTTACGGCAAATGCCAAAAACAGTCGGTCCGGTGCCACTCATTTGAGCGGCTTCCGCACCGTATTTTAGCATGCGTTCTTTAAGTTGGAGAATCTGAGGGTGCATCTGACCTGTTAAAGGTTCCAATACATTACCCAGGTTCTGACAAATCGCATTAAAATCACCCTGTTTAACAGCTTCCAACATCCCTTGAATTTCCAAATGTTTCAACTGAGCATGATCGATCTGCCGTAAAATTTTCGGCGTCGACACACTCAATTTTGGCTTGGCAATCACAAAGTACATTCCGGGCAATTTGCGTAAAAGCTGAATTTGTTCCCCTTTTCCATAGACGTGTGCCGTCTGACTATACACGCAGTACGGGACATCCGAATCAATTTGTAAGCCAAGCTCTGCCAGTTTAACCGGCGCGATACCTAAATTCCAGAGATTATTCAATCCACGTAATACGGCGGCTGCATCCGAGGAACCGCCGCCCATTCCCGCAGCCACGGGAATATTTTTGGTAATTCGAATCTTGGCACCAGCTTGCACGTGAAATTCCTGCTGTAAAAGCTTAGCCGCCTGAAATGCCAAATTACGGCTATCATTGGGTAAAAAGCCCGTATCGGTATGGACACTAATGGCCCGTTTCCCCGGCTTGGTTTCAATTTTAACGTAATCTGCCAGATCTACGGATGTCATCACCATATTCCATTCTTGAAGTCCATCTGAGTGATTATAGGGTGTATCTAAAAATAAATTTAATTTCGCTGGGGCCTTTTCCGTCGTCTCCATGCAATCACCTAGTTTGCTAATCCAGTATTTTATCACAATTATACTTAAAAACCGTCTAAAGTACCAGTGCCCCTTGGCATCACTTGCGTAATAAAAAAGGGTCTACACTTTCTGGTATTGGTGAATAACTGATACCAGTTTTTATTTTGAAAAAAAAAAGGACATTTGCCCTCTTTGTGTTACGATTTAATCGCCTAATAAAATCGAAAAGAGGAAAAACAAATGTCCCTAACTAATTCTATCCTAAGCCTATTCGAAATAACAGACCCTAATTTAACTGTAACTGAGATTACTAAGGAACATTATCCCAATGGGCAACACGTTCATGTCGTTCACGCTATCCTTTCCTATCAACTTTTAAAATGTCCTCATTGTGGCCATAAATCTCTAATCAAAAATGGAACTCACATTGGCCATCTAAGATTGGGAACCTTATCAGGTGGACGTTATGAGATGCAGCTAAAACGACAAAGATATCAATGTAAACGGTGTTTAAAAACCTGTGGTGCTCAAACTAACCTCGTTAAACGTAATGAAACTTTTACGCATAATGTGAAACATCAAGTAATTGTTCTGGCTCGGGATATGCTGACCAGTAAAGAAATCGCTAAGATTTGTGGGATTTCACCAAGTAGTGTTCAACGCATTTTAAATGCGAATATTCACTTAGCTTATCGTGTTAAAACACTCCCCCAAAATCTTTGTTTTGATGAATTCCGTTCCTGTAATCATCTAATGTCCTTTAACTGTTGCGATGCCGTTAGTCATCGCCGCATTGTGATTCTTAAGGATCGCCTTAGTAAGGATATCATTGATTACTTTGAAGCTCGCTATTCAGTTCAAGAACGTATGAAAGTTCAAACAATCACCGTTGATATGAATGCTGAGTATGCTGGCTTTATTCATCGGTTATTTCCTAAGGCAATAACCATCATTGACCGTTTCCACATTATTCAACTTGCCGGTCGGGCACTGGATAACGAACGTACACGTGTGATCCATACTTTTCAAGATAAGCATTCCCGAGTTTATCGCATTCTAAAATCTCAATGGCGTTTGTTCCATTTGGCAGAAGAAAAGGTCAATGATACTAAACTTATCTATTTACACGGTATCAACGAATACATGACCCAACAGAACGCCATTGACCTAGCCTTAGATGAATTTCCAGAATTTAAAACTGTGTATCAAACCTATCAAGGAATTCTAACAGCCATTCAACAAAAAGATGCGGTTGGATTTAAAACCTTGATTGCCAACTACAAGGCGGCTGGCAACCAAATGGATATTACTATCTCAACTTTAATAAAGAATGGTCCTGCTGTTCTCAATAGTTGTCGTTATCCGTATTCCAACGGTCCTATTGAAGGACTAAATCGTAAAATTAAGGTGTTAAAGCGTAGCTGTTTTGGTTTTCAAAATATTCATAACTTTTTCATTCGTATCAGTTTAATTTATGCGTAAACAAAAAAAGCACATTCACCGAAGTGAACATGCTTTTCAAAAATCTCCACCAATACAATTTGACAGAGACCCATAAAAAGAACCTCAAAATCTCACTAAATTTTGGCAAAATAAAAAGACCTTCAAGGCCCAATTATTTTTATTCACCAAATGCGATTTCGATGTTCTTTGTAAGAATATCTGTGTAACTATATGAAACCCGTTCAAACGAATTTTCATCTTGATCTAAATCAACAACAAAAACCGCTGGATACGTTTTGTGGAGAATTCCATGACGCTTCGTAATTTTTTTACGTCCAGCTTGGGCAACGACCATCATTTCTTCTCCGACTTTGCTGTCTAACTTTGACTTAATCGTGGCTAGTGTGTTTGGCATTGGCATCACCTTCCCATGTGAAACATTATACCATAGTTTCACAAAAAGCACAAATTATACCACAACCCTTTTTGGACCGCAACCAGTATTTTGAATTAAATGATTGAGTTAAATTAGTTAAAAATGTTTTAGCATCAGCATAAACCCAATAAAAACCATGACGAGGCCGAAGAAAGCACCGCTCCATAAGGATACTAACACAAATGCCGGGGTTTGCTTGTCGCCATGCTGCTTTAAATATCTAAACGACTTGTAAACAGAATAAAATTGCCACATTGCCAATAGTAAAGCCGCAACGCCAGTTAACCTTTCAGCCAATGAAATCACCTTCTCCCTACTATCAATTATAGTACCAACGTCAGACTTTTTTTCACTTAATTTAAATATGAAACTGAATAAAAAATGCCCACTTCCTACAAGAAGTGAACACATTTACATATCATCATGGTAAACGCTGAGGCACCTGTCTTTTCAGACTAGCAACTAGTTATGATCGGTATTGGTCCTTCAGTCAGGATAACGGTCAAAATACTCAAAAATAAGCTGCCATTTCATTAATTTAACGCGAATTTTTTAATGGCATCAGCAAGTCCGCCAGCATCATTGCTACCAGTCACGTAATCGGCATGGGCCTTAGCCAATTCACTACCATTTCCCATTGAAACTGCAGTCCCCGCAGCTTCAAACATCGCAATATCATTACCTTCGTCACCGACAGCCATAACTTCCTCTTTAGTAATTTCTAATTTTCTTGCCAGCTCTGCCAAAGCCTTCCCTTTACTTACAGCGGGATTCATTAATTCCAAGAAGTTTCTTGCAGCCCGAACCACATACAAGTCCTTGCCAAATGTCTGTGTCACTAATGGTTCCACTTCATCCAGCATCTTTTCTTCACCAACAAAAAGCCCTTTGGCAATTTCAAAATCTTGTGGCAATTCATCAGGTGTTCGAATGAGCAGGCCTGCCTTGTTTTCCCACGCTTGGACTACCGTGATGGCATCTACATTGTGGTCAGCCGTATAAATAACACTGTGTTCATCCAAGACATTAAATGGGATGTGGTGTGCTTGACCAAATTTAGTCATAACGCGATAGAAATGATTACTTACCAAATGTTTTGCCACGACTTTGCCGGTGACTGACTCAATTACTGCACCGTTATAAGTAATCACATATTGATCTGCCGTTTTGATTCCAAGCTCTTTCAAAAAGGGAGAAACCCCTGCTAACGGCCTTCCTGTGCACAAAACTACCTTAATGCCCTGCTCAACCGCTCTTTTTACTGCGGTTACTGTACTTGGTAAAATTTCACCACTTGAATTTAATAATGTGTCATCAATATCTAACGCAATTAATTTGATTGCCATTAGTTCGCCCTCTTTTCATAGTTCTAATTCTTCAAAAACGGCAAAAGTAAATATCACCATAAGCCATTACACACGGTACTTTCCTAAATTGAAAAAAGCAAATACTGCATTATGTCAACTTTAAGTCCACCTTAAAGTAATAGGATACTTATCAAGACCGATTTGGGTCTACACTTTCTGGTATTGGTGAATAACTGATACCAGTTTTTATTTTGAAAAAAAAAAGGACATTTGCCCTCTTTGTGTTACGATTTAATCGCCTAATAAAATCGAAAAGAGGAAAAACAAATGTCCCTAACTAATTCTATCCTAAGCCTATTCGAAATAACAGACCCTAATTTAACTGTAACTGAGATTACTAAGGAACATTATCCCAATGGGCAACACGTTCATGTCGTTCACGCTATCCTTTCCTATCAACTTTTAAAATGTCCTCATTGTGGCCATAAATCTCTAATCAAAAATGGAACTCACATTGGCCATCTAAGATTGGGAACCTTATCAGGTGGACGTTATGAGATGCAGCTAAAACGACAAAGATATCAATGTAAACGGTGTTTAAAAACCTGTGGTGCTCAAACTAACCTCGTTAAACGTAATGAAACTTTTACGCATAATGTGAAACATCAAGTAATTGTTCTGGCTCGGGATATGCTGACCAGTAAAGAAATCGCTAAGATTTGTGGGATTTCACCAAGTAGTGTTCAACGCATTTTAAATGCGAATATTCACTTAGCTTATCGTGTTAAAACACTCCCCCAAAATCTTTGTTTTGATGAATTCCGTTCCTGTAATCATCTAATGTCCTTTAACTGTTGCGATGCCGTTAGTCATCGCCGCATTGTGATTCTTAAGGATCGCCTTAGTAAGGATATCATTGATTACTTTGAAGCTCGCTATTCAGTTCAAGAACGTATGAAAGTTCAAACAATCACCGTTGATATGAATGCTGAGTATGCTGGCTTTATTCATCGGTTATTTCCTAAGGCAATAACCATCATTGACCGTTTCCACATTATTCAACTTGCCGGTCGGGCACTGGATAACGAACGTACACGTGTGATCCATACTTTTCAAGATAAGCATTCCCGAGTTTATCGCATTCTAAAATCGCAATGGCGTTTGTTCCATTTGGCAGAAGAAAAGGTCAATGATACTAAACTTATCTATTTACGCGGTATCAACGAATACATGACCCAACAGAACGCCATTGACCTAGCCTTAGATGAATTTCCAGAATTTAAAACTGTGTATCAAACCTATCAAGGAATTCTAACAGCCATTCAACAAAAAGATGCGGTTGGATTTAAAACCTTGATTGCCAACTACAAGGCGGCTGGCAACCAAATGGATATTACTATCTCAACTTTAATAAAGAATGGTCCTGCTGTTCTCAATAGTTGTCGTTACCCGTATTCCAACGGTCCTATTGAAGGACTAAATCGTAAAATTAAGGTGTTAAAGCGTAGCTGTTTTGGTTTTCAAAATATTCATAACTTTTTCATTCGTATCAGTTTAATTTATGCGTAAACAAAAAAAACACATTCACCGAAGTGAACATGCTTTTCAAAAATCTCTACCAATACAATTTGACAGAGACCCACAATTAGATGTACTGGCATCTACTTAATTGCTTAGAGCTCTTTTTACTTTATTCTCGTTGATCTAAAATTCCTTTTTCGATACCAAATACAGTATCAGACATTCGTCCTAAAAACGAGGCTTCACTAAACCATCTGATAAATAAATGATGCTTATTGGGATTATAACTACTAATGTTTTCGATAAGTGTAACTTTGGTTTGTCTTTCACTAATGCTCTCGGTTGTGTATATGACGGTCACTTGTTCTAGTGGTGATTTCGAGGTTACCTGATATTTATATCCACGCTGATAGTCATCGATTTTTATAGTTAGTACACCTTGTGTTTTCTTTGGCCGTTTCTTGTATATAAGGCCTCCTTTTATATTTTTTGGTGTCAATAAATGACCAGTGCTAACTTTAATGTCTTTCAGAAGCTGGGACTCAAGGTAATCGTAAAACTCCTCAGAAGAGACGTCTATTGTTCTAATCAATTTCATATCGTCATTATATGGCGATTTAATTGAAGTAGCAAATATGCGCAAAAACGTGAATTCACAGAAAAAGATACACTTTGGCCGTTTGTTTATACACTGTTTGGGATACATTCGATTTTTGTATACACTTGTGAGAAAAAAACGATTTATACCGTTTTTTTTTATCTTTTCTTTGCAAAGCTACAAATACCGTACCATAGTGTTTAAATTAAATTCATACACTAGAATGTAAGCACTTTTTGCAAAAGCAAAATAGTATCGTTATGCTTACTTTGAATTAAAAAAGAAAGCAGGCGAAACCATGGAAGAACAAGAATATAATTCTGAGGACCAAAATATTGCAATGGAAATTATTGCATATTCAGGGGATGGCCGATCATTAGCATTTAAAGCTTTGGATGCAGTTCATGAGGGTGATTTTGATAAAGCAGAGGACTTATTAAAACGCTCCAATGAATCGATTGCAAAAGCTCATGATGTACAAACAACTTTATTGGTTGATGAAGCGAATGGGAAGAAAACAGAATTTAGTATTCTACTGATTCATTCGCAGGATCATTTTATGACCAGTATGTTAGCTAATGAGCTAATTACAGAGATGGTAAATATGTATAAAAAATTTGAAAGGAAGGATTAACATGAAAATTTTACTAGTTTGTGCCGGTGGGATGTCAACAAGTATTCTAATGAAAAAGTTGGAAAAATATAGCGACGAAAATAATTTGGGAGCAACAATTAAGGCTGTGGGCTTAGCTGCTTATGAAGATGTCTATCAAAATTTTGACGTCATTCTTATGGGACCACAAGTATCCTATCGAATGAATGAAGTTAAAGAAAATACAGGTCTCCCAGTTGATGCAATCCCATCTTTTGATTACGCTGTTGGGAATAGTGAGAATATTTTTAAATTAGCCAATAAGCTGGTTACGCAAAACAAATAAAGATAGGAGGTAAACAACATGGAGAAATTTTTCAATGGTAAGTTAATGAGTGGCCTACAAAAATTCGGTCAAAAATTAGGGTCGAACACATTTATCACTGCCTTACAAGCAGCTATGATGTCCTTGATGGGAGTTTTAATGGTAGGTGCTATTTTTCAAATTATTACTTCGGTGTTAGGTCCCACGATGTTTAAAGTGTTATCAGCAAACAGTGTTTTATATAATTATTTAAATATTCCATATCAATTTTCAATGAATTCATTGTCCTTATGGGTAGTTTTGTTTTTGGCGTATAATTACTCTAAGAACTTGAAAATGGAAACACCAATTATGCATAGTATTGATGCCTTATTCTCATTTTTAATCGTTGCTGGGACTTTAATTGTAACCAAAGCGGGTACTTACACGATTGATATGACTTACTTGGGCGCACAGGGGATGTTTATCGGATTTGTTGTCGTTTGGGTTTCAGTTAGAATTGAAAAATTCTGTGAGGATAAAAATGTGCGGATAAAGATGCCGGATGTTGTCCCACAATTTTTACAAGATGGATTTGCTTCAATTTTGCCTTTATTTTTTAACGCTGTTCTATTCTTAGCTAGTTCATTATTAGTGACTGTATTAACAAATGGTAAATACACAATTTGTTCCGGTTTTATGGCATTACTATCAGTACCACTTGGGGCATTAACCTCAACGGTAGGGATCTTTATTCTTTGTATCTTTGGAGCATTACTGTGGACTTTCGGAATTCATGGTACTATGATTGTCGGCTCGATTATCATGCCTTTATCAATTCAAGCTGTGTCAGCTAATGCAGCACTACATGCAGCAGGTAAGCCAGTAATTTTTTACCCCGTAATGTTATTTGCTTACATGGCAATCGCAGGCGGGACTGGGAATACATTGCCTCTAGCATTACTGGCGATGCGATCCAAGTCTAAACAGTTGAGTGCGGTAGGAAAAATTTCTTCAATTCCTGGCTGGTTTAATATTAATGAACCCATGACTTTCGGTATCCCAATCATGTATAATCCAATTATGAGTATTCCATATGTTTTGAATATTCCAGTTGTGATGCTTTGTGCATTGGTCCTATATAAAGTTGGCTTCTTTATTCCTGGTTGGATTGTTATTACCGCGCTGTTACCAATGGGATTTGGTAGTTACTTAAGTACGTTGAGTTGGAAAAATGCTATTGGTGATTATTTAATGCTAATTCCATCAGCGCTTGTTTGGTATCCATTCTTCAAAGTCTATGAAAAACAACTGGTTGCAAAGGAAGCTCAGGCTGCAGCTAGTGAAGCAAAAAATGAACAGGTAGAGGAGGAATAGTAATGAGCTTTCCTAAGGAATTCCTTTGGGGAGGAGCAACTGCTGCTAATCAATTTGAAGGCGCTTACAAAGAAGGCGGCCGTGGCCTTTCAATGATGGATATTACGACAGCAGGATCCTTGGATCAGAGTCGTTTAGTAACTTATAAGTTTGAGGATGGAAAAGTTGGAAGAGGAAAAGTAATCCCGAAGGATGCGAAAGGAGCCGTCCTTCCAGGTCAGTATTATCCTAACCATATCGGTGTCGACTTTTATCATCATTACAAAGAGGATATTGCCTTATTGGCAGACATGGGATTTAAAGTTTTTCGAATGTCAATTTCATGGTCGCGAATTTTTCCACATGGGGATGAAATTCAACCCAATCAAAAGGGGCTTGCATTCTATCACTCAGTATTTCAAGAATTAAAAAAATATGATATAGAACCTTTAGTGACGATTTCGCATTATGAAACGCCATTGTACCTCGAAGAGCATTATGGAGGTTGGTCTAATCGGAAAATGATTGATTTCTATGTTCATTTTGCTAAAACACTTTTTAAAGAGTATAAGAACGAAGTTAAATACTGGTTAACATTTAACGAAATTAATACCACAATTATGTTTCTAGAGCTAAGTCAAGAGAGTAATGACCAAGCTTACCAAAATGCTTATCAACAGTTGCATTACCAGTATGTTGCCAGCGCAAAAGCTGTTTATGAGGGACATCAAATTAATTCTCAATTTGAAATTGGTTGCATGATTTGTGGCATTGTTAGTTATCCACTGACTTCCGATCCCAAAGATATTTTGGCTAATCGATATGCATGGGAGAAAAATATTTTTTATAGTGGAGATGTACAGTGCAAGGGGAGCTATCCTAGCTTTGCAAAAAGGTTATGGCAAGAGCACCATGTGGAGCTAGACATCACAGAGAGTGACTTATCGGATTTGAAAAAAGGGACCGTTGACCTATATACATTTTCTTATTATATGTCTAGTGTTATCACCACTCATGATAATGATGAAAAGGTTGGTGGAAATTTCTCCATGGGAGTGAAGAATCCGTACCTAAATTATTCTCAGTGGCAATGGGCAGATGATCCCCTAGGACTTCAGTACTATTTAGAAATGATCTATGATCGTTATCACTTGCCTTTAATGGTTGTTGAAAACGGCTTAGGTGCAATCGATAAACTGGAAAAGGATGGTAAGGTTCATGATCCATACCGGATTGATTATATGCGCGAACATATTAAGGCAATGGAAGTAGCAATTGACCATGGGGTTAATTTGATCGGATATACAAGTTGGGGATGCATTGATTTAGTCTCCGCTGGTACTGGGCAAATGTCTAAGAGATATGGTTTGATTTATGTGGACCGCGATGATCAAGGCAATGGAACCTTAGCAAGGTATAAAAAAGATTCATTTTACTGGTATAAAAATGTCATTCATTCCAACGGACAGGATTTAGGACAGCGTGAAGAATAAGAAGGGTGGTTTAATCATGGCTTTTACTAAGGATTTTTTGTGGGGTGGCGCAACAGCTGCCAATCAATATGAAGGTGGTTATCTGGAAGGCGGTAAAGGGTTAAGCACATCAGATGTGTTGACGGCTGGCGCGAACGATAAGCCCCGGCGCGTGACCTGGAAGAACCCGCAAACTGGTGAAACCGGAAGTACGGACTTTGGATTTGGTGGTGATGGCCGTGCAGTCCCAGAAGGCGCACAGCCAGCGGTACTGGATGGGGAATATTATCCAAGTCATGTAGCCACTGATTTTTATCATCATTACAAGGAAGACATCGAATTGATGGCCAAAATGGGATTCAAAACTTTCCGTTTGAGTATCAACTGGGCACGAATTTTTCCGAATGGCGATGATGAAACACCTAATGAACAGGGGTTGGCATTTTATGATCACGTTTTTGATGAATGCCAAAAGCACGGCATTGAACCACTAGTGACCCTGTCACATTATGAAACACCACTAGCACTGGCCATTAACTATGATGGCTGGGTAGATCGCAAAGTGATTGATTTTTATGTGAAATATGCAACAACGGTCCTTAAACGCTATCAAGGTAAAGTGAAGTACTGGCTTACATTTAACGAAATTAATATTATGGATATGGCACCTTTTATGGCTGGTGGTGTCATTGATGGTACGGCGCAAAATAGAGCCCAAGCCGCACACAACCAGTTTGTAGCAAGTGCCAAAGTGGTTAAGTTTGCCCATGAATTTGATCCAGAAATGAAAGTAGGTCAAATGTTGGCCTATGGACCTCTATACGCCTATTCCAGCGACCCGAAAGACCAATTAAAGGTCATGACCGGCATGCAGAGCACCTTCTTTTATTCCGATGTTCAAACGGGTGGTCACTATCCCAATTACCGTTTGAAACAGTATGAGCGTGAAGGAATCACGCTCAATGACACTCCTGAAGACTATGACTTACTGGCAAAATATTCGGCTGACTTCTTGAGTTTTTCTTGTTATGGTTCGAATGTGGTCACAACGCACAAAGATGTTAGTGGCGGTGCTGGCAACTTTATGTCTGGAGTTAAGAATCCGTATCTAAAGACCAATGCTTGGGGCTGGGCAACCGATCCAGACTGCTTGCGTTTAGCACTCAATACGCTGTTTGACCGTTATCACAAACCACTTTGGATTGTTGAAAACGGGATTGGTTGGAATGACCAAGTAGACGCCGATGGTAAAATTCACGATAGTTACCGAATCGAGTACCTACAGGAAAATTTGGCCTCAATGCGGGATGCCGTTACAATTGATGGGGTTAATCTGATGGGATACACCATGTGGGGCTGCATTGATCTTGTTTCTGCCGGTACTGGTGAAATGAAGAAACGTTACGGCTTTGTCTACGTGGATCGCGACGATAAGGGTAACGGGAGTCTGGCACGGACACCGAAAGACTCGTTCTACTGGTATAAGAAAGTTATTGCCTCAAACGGGGAAGATTTAAGCAACTAAGTGAGACCGTTAATTAACGGGAAAATAATTGGTGACATTCAGTTAGTATCTTAGTAAAAATGGCGAGTGGAAAACTTGTCATTTTTATTGTTTTTGTATGCGTTTGTAGAAATCGGTGGGTCTCTGTCAAATTGTATTGGTGGAGATTTTTGAAAAGCATGTTCACTTCGGTGAATGTGCTTTTTTTGTTTACGCATAAATTAAACTGATACGAATGAAAAAGTTATGAATATTTTGAAAACCAAAACAGCTACGCTTTAACACCTTAATTTTACGATTTAGTCCTTCAATAGGACCGTTGGAATACGGATAACGACAACTATTGAGAACAGCAGGACCATTCTTTATTAAAGTTGAGATAGTAATATCCATTTGGTTGCCAGCCGCCTTGTAGTTGGCAATCAAGGTTTTAAATCCAACCGCATCTTTTTGTTGAATGGCTGTTAGAATTCCTTGATAGGTTTGATACACAGTTTTAAATTCTGGAAATTCATCTAAGGCTAGGTCAATGGCGTTCTGTTGGGTCATGTATTCGTTGATACCGTGTAAATAGATAAGTTTAGTATCATTGACCTTTTCTTCTGCCAAATGGAACAAACGCCATTGCGATTTTAGAATGCGATAAACTCGGGAATGCTTATCTTGAAAAGTATGGATCACACGTGTACGTTCGTTATCCAGTGCCCGACCGGCAAGTTGAATAATGTGGAAACGGTCAATGATGGTTATTGCCTTAGGAAATAACCGATGAATAAAGCCAGCATACTCAGCATTCATATCAACGGTGATTGTTTGAACTTTCATACGTTCTTGAACTGAATAGCGAGCTTCAAAGTAATCAATGATATCCTTACTAAGGCGATCCTTAAGAATCACAATGCGGCGATGACTAACGGCATCGCAACAGTTAAAGGACATTAGATGATTACAGGAACGGAATTCATCAAAACAAAGATTTTGGGGGAGTGTTTTAACACGATAAGCTAAGTGAATATTCGCATTTAAAATGCGTTGAACACTACTTGGTGAAATCCCACAAATCTTAGCGATTTCTTTACTGGTCAGCATATCCCGAGCCAGAACAATTACTTGATGTTTCACATTATGCGTAAAAGTTTCATTACGTTTAACGAGGTTAGTTTGAGCACCACAGGTTTTTAAACACCGTTTACATTGATATCTTTGTCGTTTTAGCTGCATCTCATAACGTCCACCTGATAAGGTTCCCAATCTTAGATGGCCAATGTGAGTTCCATTTTTGATTAGAGATTTATGGCCACAATGAGGACATTTTAAAAGTTGATAGGAAAGGATAGCGTGAACGACATGAACGTGTTGCCCATTGGGATAATGTTCCTTAGTAATCTCAGTTACAGTTAAATTAGGGTCTGTTATTTCGAATAGGCTTAGGATAGAATTAGTTAGGGACATTTGTTTTTCCTCTTTTCGATTTTATTTGGCGATTAAATCGTAACACAAAGAGGGCAAATGTCCTTTTTTTTTTCAAAATAAAAACTGGTATCAGTTATTCACCAATACCAGAAAGTGTAGACCCCTAATTGTCTAGAACTCTTTTTCAATTTCAGAAGATAACATCTTATATTTTTCTTACTATCATAATCAGTGTAGCAATTTCATCGTCATTTACAACAATATGGAAAGTATTTTCAATATTTTTAATAATTTTTCGTATGAATTTATAATCCTCATCATGCGTTTGTATTATATCATCTGTATCAGGATTAGAATCAATAATTTCTCCAGACAAATTTCGCTCGACCATACTTCCAATGTGCACAAAAAGTCCGATTCGTTGTTCTTCTTGTAGATCATATGCCAAACAAAGTTTATCCATCAAGTCTGGTAAAGTTCCTTTCAATAAAGAAACGGAAACGTATTTAAATTGCTTCTCAAAATAATCATAAATTCGGTCATAAGCATACGTTTGCGAGAGAATCGGTTTAAACATTAGTATTTGGTCAAGATTATCTCTACTACTTTCAAAAATTTTATTAATTGGAATAAATGGAATACCAAACAATTTTGGATTAAAAGTACCAACGAAAGCATGGATATTGTAAATTTTTTGTAAATCCATCACATTTTCCGTTAGCATTTCCTTATTTGACATTGCTAACGCTTTTACGTGCATATCAAGTTTTGAATATTGTTCAATATAGTCTTTTAATTGAGTTGCACCACCTTCACCGGTATGGCAAAGTGTGATAATAAGCTCTTGCTTATGTTCTTTCTTTTCTTGTAGGTGTCGCATATCTGTTGTGATTAAATGATAGACGTAATCAATATCTGTTTCCATTGAACTTTTTCGGGCGGCGTCAATTCCGATTAACGTAATTGGAATTTGAATCATACGAATTTTGATGTTAACTTTTTCACTAATTGCGTTTAACATCGTCTTGATAGACCCCATGTCGTAAATTACGATAACTCCTTTTCCTTGATCAATTTTTTTGATTAGCGAGGAAATTTCCTTCATTGCAATATTAGTGCTAACGTCTAGATTCATATCATATGCAAAAGCATAATGATTTTGATTCAAAGAATTTGTAGTTTCCATCAATGAAGAAGCCGTTGCGCTCCCATGCATGATATAGAGCAACACAGGATGCCCCGTATCGTTTTTCATCTTTGGTTCAATTATGAACATCATTAGTAGGGCAATTTCACCAGTAGAAAGATTTAAATTTAACTCATTTTGTAACACCTGTGCTAACTTGATCGTTTCCTTATATTCATTTGGGTATTGTTTAATCAAATGATAACTTTGAGGCTCGCTTATCCTTTCTACATTGGTTTTCATCATCAACAAAGAATTAATATGTAAACACAACCCGTAAAACACACTATTTTCAAAATTTCTCTTTAGTAATTTTCGGCTTGACTCCAACCAAGCTTGAACAATCTTAATAATATTTGGATTCACAATTTTAGCCAATTGTTCTTGATTGGTATTATTGTCGAGATAGTCATAATAATTATATTTAGAAAATAATCTATCAATATGTTCGGTAATAACATTTTTAATGTTTTCACCACTAAATCCTTTATCAACCAGGGTTGTATACTGTTTATTAATATTCCCGTATAAATCTTGCTTAATTGTTTGCGAACTCTTTTTAGAATCCTTTTCAGCATCAAAAATTGCAGTTTCTGAATTACCAAATATTGTAGCTAATGCGGCTTCATTCTCTTTCACTTTCAACAGCCCTTGGCGTGTTATGGGCTTCAGATCATCTAAAGACAATTGTATGGCCTGCTCATTTGAACTTACAACTCTTACATAGGCACTGGCACATGCCATTATGATTGTTGTAAATAATTCTTTAACATTATGAACGTAATCTGCTAGCAAGATAGCTTCCGAAACTTCAAGTGGGACTACTATTTTCCTTCCGGCAGTTCGCGCTTCACCCATAAAAAACAAATTAATCAGTTCCAGCTTTTCTGTAAGTGAACGGCTTTCTAAAGTCGGCAATGTGATTGTAACTGGAACTTTTTGTTCTATAGGACGTTGATTTTGTGAGGAACAAGAAAAAATTAAAAATGGTGGTTTTTGAGAAGAGTTTTTCTCATCAGAAAAATCTGGATACATGCTAGTTGTATCCAACAGATCAATTATTTTTGCCTGCTGAGAAGCATCAAGGTATTCATAATGATTAATAAAAATAACCCCATTTGTCCCCTTGTTAAAACAACTATCCGAATGATCGCTTGCCTCGCCAAACAGCTTCTTATCTAAAGAATGAATATCATTAGCATAATTACGACAATTAATATGAATTTTGGGACCATTTTGCTTAATAACCTTATTTTTTTCAGCAAACTCGATTATCTTTTTTACAAACACTGATGTTCCACATCCGGGTTGTGCCGTAAGCTGTATATTTAAATTTCCACTGGGATAAAGAACAGCTGCTTTTGCAAGTTGAATGGCTTGCTTTAAACTTCCATTAGCACCCACCAATTCTGAAAATGGATCATTATCCGATTTTTCTGCAAGCAAATAGCGAACGGGCCGACTATTGATTTTCTTCAATTTTCTTTCATGCACAAGCTGGTTTAACACTGCACTCGTATTTGAGCGCTGCAATTGCAACGTTTCGGAAATAAATTTAGTGGTTAAGCCATTACGATACTCTTCATTTGAATATTCCTTCTCTCTCACAAAATCATAAATGATATCTTTACTTTTTTTCAAAATAGGACCTCCCATATGGATAAATCACTTAACATATCGTTTCGGAAAGCGTTTTATAATCAAACTATCATCAATTTATGCGGATTACAACTCTAAATAATCAAAAAATTCTGAAAAGAAGTACCTATTCTACATCTTTAATGCGCGCGATTACGAGCGTCAGATCGAATTCAGAGAACAAAAACATTCTAATTTGGTCGATTAAATAAATAATTTACAGAACAATTATAATAAATGCGCTTTATTTAACACCGAAATCTTCATAATTGAAACTCAATAACTAAAAAATGCCTCCAAAATCTCGTGTGTGAACTCGAAATTGGAAAGCATTATTTTAATGAAATTATTTTTCTTTAAGCTCATTGGTCAAACGAATAAAATCGACCACTGACAACCTCTCTGGACGAACACCAGGTTTAATCGCCACTTTTTCCAGATGCCTGGTCAAAGCTTCCTTCGTTTCTGGCGCCTTGCCGTAGATACCAAGTAAGTTGTTCCACAAAGTCTTCCGCCGGTGCGCAAAACAGCCATGCACCAGTTTGAAAAAGGCCTCTTTTGAGTATGGCTGCACTGGCCACGGCTCTCTTTGGGTTAACTTCACAATTGCCGAATCGACATTAGGTTGGGGCATAAATGCCGTTCTTGGTACTTCAAATTCTACGTTAACGTTCATTTCTAGCTGAATCGCCACACTTAACGACCCGTACTCTTTTTCTCCCGGATGTGCGTTCAGGCGATCCGCGACTTCCTTTTGCATCATCACAACAATCTGGTCTAATTCAATGTCACTTTGCAACAAGCCCTTGAGAATGGGAGTTGTGATGTAATAAGGGAGATTGGCAACCACTTTTAACGTGTGTTTGCCGTCTAAATGTTCTGCCACCACCTTGGGCAAATCGACCTGTAAAATATCCGCATTGACGATCGTAATGTTGTCATAAGGATCGAGTGTTTCATCAAGGACATTTAATAGGTTTTCGTCAATTTCAAACGCCAAAACATGGTGAGCATGGCGGGCTAACTGTTCCGTCAGTGCGCCAATCCCTGGTCCCACTTCAATCACATCATCTGCTTCCGTAATTTCGGCAGCCGCCACAATATCTTTCAAAATTTGGGGTCGGGTCAAGAAATTTTGGCCGAGACTTTTTTTGGCACTCAAGCCATACCGTTCTAAAATTCCGCGTGTCCGTATAGGATCAGCAATATCAATTTCTTTGGTCATCTTAACTCCTTATTTAATATCCAATTTAGCAACTGCATCAAAAAAAGTATCACGGCTAATCTGAAAAAGTTGCAATCGTTTCACTAATTGTTTGCCGTTCACATAACCGATATTCAGTAACTCACAAAGTTCCTCACGGCGTTGTTTAGCGTGCGTCCCGGCAATCAGATCGGCATCTAACAGGTCTTCACGTGTAATTTGTAGTGGTGCATCCGCAGTTTCCGGATAAACTTTACTCAGGGCCGCGCGAATGGCTTCGGGAGTTGCGTGTTCCACACCGAGGCTGCCCTTTTTGCTAGGAACAGCATCCCGACGCGCCAAAAAGGCATGTTTGACATTGGGCACTTCAGCCGAAATGGTTTTCCGGATTTTCTCACCCGAAAAATCAGGATCTGTAAACACAATCACCCCGCGCTGTTCTTGCAAACGGCGAATCTGGGCAATCGTTTCTTCCGAAATGGCTGAGCCCCTTGTCTCCAGTGTGTCCGCATTAACTGCTTTTTTGATGCGGACCGTATCATCTTTGCCTTCAACGACAATTACTTCTTTAATTTTTTTCATGATCACTTATCCTATAGAATGCTTTAGCATTTTCATACGTCAATTTTCCAGTGAGATCTGGGTCTTCATCCCGCAAGCGCGCCAAGGTTTCCACCACGTAGAGTGTGTACGCGGGCTCATTTTGTTTACCCCGAAATGGTACTGGCGCTAAATAAGGGGCATCCGTTTCTGCCATTAGCCGATCGCTGGGTGTTTGGCGAACAGATTGATGGACCTCATGGGCAGAATTATAGCTCGCCACACCACTGTAAGAAATGTGCATGCCTAGCGCCAGAAACTTATCCAACCACTCTGGATTACCATTAAAACTGTGCATCACGCCACCAAAGGTCTCGACATGCGCGTTTTTTAGAATGGCGTAAGTATCTTCAAATGCATCCCGATTGTGGATGGCAACTGGCACTTTAAGTTCGCTTGCCAATTCTAACTGTGCTTCAAAAACGCGGCGCTGAATTTTGCGCGGCGAACTTGTTTCATAATAATCAAGGCCAATTTCACCTAACGCGACAACTTGCGGATCTTGAAGCTGCTCTCGTAAAGTTGCCGCTTGTGGTTCATGATAATTCTTTGCATCTTCTGGATGCCAGCCCACCACGGCATATACGCCAGAAAAACGGTGTGCTAACGCGATCGCTGCCGCATTAAATTCCGCGTTTGAGCCGACCATGGCAAGTTTAGCCACGCCCAGTTTGTGTGCATGGGCCAAATAGGCTTCTTCCTGCCCTTTAAACGCTGGGTCATTCAAATGGGTATGTGAGTCAAATAATTGCATTAATACCTCCACTTAACAAAAACCAATCTAAGACAGGATTGGGTGTTCACTTTGTCTTAAATTGGTTTCAATTCATCATTTTGTTCACAAAACAACTTTTTTTATTCGACACCAGAACCGTTAATCAAGTCTTTTGAAACTTCAACAACCTGAATATGGCCCTCATGTTCTGCTGATAGCAACATGCCTTGGCTGATTTCGCCCCGCATCTTCCGTGGTTTTAAGTTGGCCACAATCAACACTTTCTTGCCTACCAGAACACTTGGATCTGGATAGTATTCGGCAATCCCCGAAAGAATTTGACGGTCACCTTTGTCTCCCGCGTCCAACTTAAACTTCAGTAGCTTATCAGCACCTTCAACGTGATCAACCGCCTTAATTTCAGCCACTTTAATCTCAACTTTGTCAAAAGCTTCAATTCGAATTGGTTTTTTGGTCGAAACTAATTCAGTTTCGGAATCAGCCTGTGCCGCTTTTTTAGCATCTTCCATAGCTGCACGGCCTTTTTTCTTATCAGATTTGGTCATCTGTGCCTTAATAAAGGCTACTTCGGCCTTAACATCCAAACGTGGGAAAATCGGTGTGCCTTTTGCCACTACCTTGGTTTCCGCAGGTATTGTACCGAATTTCAAATCAACTAAATCTACCGTCTGTGGTTTCAATCCCAACTGAGCCAAAATCTTAGCTGGTGCTTGTGTCAAAATTGGCTGTAATAAATGGGCCAAAATTCTTAAACTTTCAGCTAAATGATTCATAACACTTGCTAATTTAGCTTGATCTGTCGCTGTGTCACTCTTGGCTAATACCCAAGGTTCGGTCTCATCAATATATTTGTTAGAGCGACTGACTAATTTCCAAATCTCAGCAAGTGCATCCGAAAAGTGGAGTGAATTCATTAAGTTGCGGTAATTAGTAATCACGGTTTTAGCCGTATCTTCTAGATCCTGGTCAAATTCAGTTACGCCGGATTGATAGGTTGGAATGACACCATTTTCATATTTATTAATCATGGCAACGGTCCGGTTCAACAAGTTTCCTAGATCATTAGCCAGATCATAATTAATTTTATCAACAAAGTCTTCCGGTGTGAAAACACCGTCGTTGCCGTATGGCATAGCTTTTAAAAGGTAGTAACGCAGGGCATCCAAGCCATAGCGTTCAACCAAAGTTTCTGGGTAGATAACATTGCCCTTCGACTTAGACATTTTGCCGTCTCTCATCAATAACCAGCCGTGGCCAATCACATGCTTAGGCAATGGCAATCCGAGGGCATGCAGCATGATTGGCCAGTAAATCGTGTGAAAACGCACAATTTCCTTACCCACCATGTGGACGTCAGCCGGCCAATATTTTTCAAAGTTGCTCTGATCTGCCGTTCCATAACCGAGTGCCGTAATATAGTTGGATAGTGCATCGATCCAGACGTAAACCACATGCTTAGGGTTGTCTTTAACTTTAACTCCCCAGTTGAAAGTTGTTCGCGAAACGGCTAAATCTTCCAAGCCCGGTTTAATGAAATTATTGATCATTTCGTTCATACGAGTTGCTGGTTGGATGAAGTCAGGATGTTCCTTATAGTACTGTAATAACCAATCGGCGTACTTACTCATCTTAAAGAAATAAGACTGCTCTTTTACTTTTTGGACTTCGTGGCCAGACGGGGCTTTGCCACCAATCACCGTTCCATTTTCATCGCGGTACACTTCGGCTAACTGCGTTTCCGTAAAGTACTCTTCATCAGAAACGGAGTACCAGCCCTCATATTCGCCTAAATAAATATCACCGCTATCTTCCAGTTTTTGAAAGATTTCTTGAACAGCCTTTTCATGATAATCATCCGTTGTTCGAATAAACTTGTCGTTCGAAATATCAAGCAGTTTCCACAACTTTTTGATTCCTGCCGCCATTTCATCGACGTAAGCTTGGGGCGTTGTGTTTAGTGATTCTGCTTTTTGTTCAATTTTGAGGCCGTGTTCATCGGTCCCCGTCAAGAAGAAGACATCTTTTCCTTCTAAGCGTTGAAAACGGGCCTCGGCATCACAGGCAATTGTGGTATATGAATTACCAATGTGTAGTTTCCCCGACGGATAATAAATTGGAGTTGTAATATAATATGTGGGTTTATCTGCCATTGAAAAAATCCTTCCTAATTTCACAAATTTTTTTATAGTTTAATTTAAATTGTTTTAACTTTAAGTATAGCACAATGAACCGCTTCGCAAAGCTTGTTTCCGTCATTAATCCCTCTAAAATAGGCCTAGTTGCAAAGGCCCCAAACCCTCAAAGTTAATCCCAAGAATTTCCTTTAAACGCAAGGCATTGCCAGCCGCATCTTTGCCGCTATTATTATTGAAAATAAAGCACACTTCGTCGGCTTGCGTTTCTAGCTTATGGGCAAGTTGTGCAAAGGCTTGCAATTCAGCCTCCGAATATTTATACAGGGTACGCGTTTTGCGCCAATTTGGACCCTTTTCTGCCCATCCCTTGGCATTTTGTCCATGCAAGCGAACTATCGCTAGTTGGGGATTTGTCACCGTAGCCACGAGTGGTACCCCATTTTGAACAGTTCGTGGCTCATCGACAGAAACATGGGTCATCTTCAACTTTTTTAAATAAAGCATCGTTTCATCCCGTACGGCTGGATCATACCAACTTGCATTGCGAAATTCAACCGCAATCGGTAAGTCGCCCATCAGGACCCGCACATCGCGCAAATAGCGAATATTTTCCGTCACACAGTTAAAGTATGGTGGAAACTGAAAAAGAATCGTCTTCAACTGTTGCCTTTTAACCAGCGGCCGCACCATTTTCCGAAATTCTGTAAAAGCCAACCGGTGCTCATCTGACAAATAATCATCGACGTCAGCAGCGTCATGTAGCGTCATTAATTGATTGGCCTTGAGAATAAACTGAAATTTTTCAGGAACCGCTTTTTGCCAATTTTCAACCGTAGTAATCCGCGGGATCCCGTAAAATGACGTATCAACCTCAACGACGGGAAAGTAACCGGCATATTCTGTTAATTCGACCTTACGCTCTTCTTGTTGAATCAAAGCAGGGTGATCTGTCCATGTTGTTAACCCAATTGTAATCAATTCTGTAGCCTCATTTATCCATATTTATGCCTAGTCTATCACAGTTTTAAGGCGCAAAAAATAGTCAGATGTAAATGGTTGAATGATGACCTAAGCTAATTCAATAAATATTAAGTTCAAGTTTTTTCCTGATCCTAATTAAGTTCTGACATAAGTAAATTTATTAGAAATGGACAACACTTATCAATAATGTTCAAAACGTCTTGATAGGATTTTTGCCAACAAGCGCTTTCATTATGATAAAATTAGATTGTGGGGGTCATTTGTGTCACACACTTTATATGGGGGTAACATAATGCATTTCAAACAACTTTTAATCACTATCATGGCGGCTTTCTCTTTTATACTAGGTACTCTAGTCATACCTGATATAAAAATAAATGCCGCCACAATAATTAGTATGGAACAGGCCTATCAAAATGGAATATTATCCGGAAAAATCAATCCAAGCTATTGTTCAAAAATGGTTTGGCAAGCATTCTGGTTTGGTACTGGAAATAAAAAAGTAGCAACCGGGACACCAGCATTCATTACACCTAAATCATTACCTAATTATTTTTATAAGGCTTACGCGCCTTATAAAGTTGGGAGTTACTGATTATGAGAAAATTCATGGTGCGGCACAAATGTCTCAGCAGTTTTCTCATCATCATTTTCTCGATTCTCGTAGGTACTGGCAGTTATCTTGCCAAAGTCACTTATGATAACTATCAGGCCAAACAAAAAATCGTAAAAACTCTAAAAGCTAACGGCTATTCAAACATTGTGCCCAGAAGTTCCGTGCGCAAAGAAGCAACTGGCCCTTTTAGCGGTATCAGCTGGTATGATTATACTTTTGCAACATCAAAAACCTTGCAAATCAGTCGGCAGTACCAACAACTTAAACTGCACAAGGATACATTCTTGACACTCAAGAATTGTCCCATTGTTTATCGACTCATTTTGACACCACCAACTACCAAGGTCAGTCACTGGACAGTCGAATTATATATGGACACAAATCAGGCACTTAGAGATGACAATCAATCATCGTACATTCAACACCTAAATCAAGTCTCGCACAAAACACTAAAAGTTAGCGAATAATTTTTGCAATCACTACACAGATAATCACCACTAGCAGCAACTAGCTTTATCATTTTGATTAAACAACATTTAAAATTAAAAATACCCGCCACAAAGTGGACGAATCGTCCAACTTTTGACGGGTATTTTGAGTTAATTTTTAAGTTTAGACATATTGAATTAAGCTCATGACAATCGGCACAACGACGATAAAGAGAATCGTACTTGTGGTAACTAAGTTAGTCGCGTATTCCACATCGCCATGTGATTCGTTAGCCAAAATTGGCATTACGGCTAACCCTGGTGCAGCTGCCTGAACAATCAAAGTTTGCATTTCCATCGTTGGAATTGCGTGGCCAAGACTTGCTCCCCACATGATCAGTAAGGTAATCACGATTGGTGACATGACGAAGCGACCCAGCAAAGCAAAAATGGTATCTTTATCAAACTTGATACTCTTTAAACCAGCGTCTGCCAAAACAATCCCAATATAAATCAAGGATAGTGGCGTTACCAGATTTCCTACATAGGTCAAGGTGTTGTTTGCCCATTCTGGTACTGGCAGATTTAAAACCAACCAAACCAAAGCAACTAAGAAGCCCAGCAATGGTGGTGGCAAAAGCTTTTTCCAGTTAAAGTTTCCGGAAGCTTTTTCACCCTTTTTCTTTGTCGGGTCATCGTTTGAGATCAAGAAAACCCCAAATGCCCACGTTGAAACGGTGTTTGTCACGTAGTAAACCAAGAAGTACGGTAAACTAACTGAGCCGAACAGCGCAATATTCAATGGTAAGCCAATGAAGATGGTATTGGCATTGACAACGGTATTCATAAAAATACCGCGTCGTCCCGGACGAACTCGCAGAACTTTGACCGCCAACCATGCCACGATGTAGCCAATAATGACACCACCGAATGAATAAATTAAGCCGCTAGAAAGGCTAATTAATTTATGCAGCGTCAGATATTTCATGACGGAGACAAAAATGGAGGCCGGTAAGGCAACGTTCATAATTAATTTTGAGATGCTACCGCTAAAGTTATCATCAAACCAGCCGATGCGGCGGAGTAAATAACCTAGGGCCATCATGAGTAAAATTGTAACAATGCTTTCAACAGAAGTTATAAAAGCCATGATAAACCTTCTTCCCGATTAGTATTTTGGTTCCCATTTCATTGCTTTAATCGCTTGATCCACATCTGAAATGGTTTCTTTATTTAAGTTTTGATCAACCGCACTTTGCGCTACGGCTTTGGCCACAGTGTATGAGAATTGATCCAATTTGGAAACTGGTGGTAAAACAGCGGCTCCTGGTTTGTCGCCATCAACAATTCCACCCAATGAATGCGCAGCTTTTGAAATCATTTCGTCATTCAAAACCTTGGCTGTTGAGGCAATGACACCCAGCCCCAAACCGGGATAAACTAACGCATTGTTAGCCTGACCGATTTGATAAGTAACGCCGTTATATGTGACGTCAGCAGCAGGAATTCCAGTTGCTACCAGCGCTTTTCCATCCGTCCATTTAATCAAGTCTTCTGCCTTAGCTTCAGCCAATTTGGTTGGGTTGGATAATGGGAAAATCACGGGGCGCTTCGTATGAGCGGCCATTTCCTTCACAATTGCTTCTGTGAAAGTTCCTGGTTGTGTAGAGGTTCCAACCAAGATTGTTGGGTGAACGGCCTTCACAGCTGCTTCTAGGTTCGTTAATTCATCAGCATTGGCAAATTCTGAACGTGAACGGGCGAAAGGTTTTTGTTCTGGTGTCAACGTTGGGTCGTCATCGAACAATAACCCCTGCTTATCAACCATGTAGAAGTGTTTTTTAGCTTCTTCTTCAGATAACCCTTGTTGCAAGAATTCATCATAAATTCGTTTTGTAATGCCCGCACCGGCTGTTCCGGCACCAAATGACATATAGACTTGATCCGTCATTTTTTGCTTGGAAACATTTAACGCACCCAAGATACCAGCTAAAACAATAATCCCCGTTCCTTGAATATCATCGTTGAATGTGGTGATTTGGTCTTTATACTTGTTCAAAATATTAGCAGCATTATCACGGCCAAAGTCTTCAAAGTGCAAGTAAAGTTTAGGGAAAAGTTCTTCTGCAGTTTGCACAAACTGATCAACAAATTTATAGTAACGATCCCCAGTTACACGTTCGTGACGATTACCTAAATACATTGCGTCTTTCAGCAAGGCTTGGTTGTTTGTACCGACATCTAGCACAACCGGCATAACTTGGCTAGGATCGATCCCAGCAGCTGCCGTGTACACCATTAATTTGCCGACTGAAATATCAACACCATTGGTTCCCCAATCGCCGATTCCTAAAATTCCTTCGGCGTCAGTAACAACAATCAAGCGAATGTCGCGGCCATCAGCTGCATTCTTTAAAGTGGTCTTCATGCTATCCGGATCATCAATCGAAAGAAAAGCTGCATTTTGTGATTGAATAAATAATTCGCTGTAGTTTTCAATTGTATCCGCAATCGTTGGATCATAGACAATTGGCATGAACTCAACGACGTGTTGACTAAATAACTTATAGAACAAAACTCGGTTTTCATTAAAGATTTCCATTAAGAAAATCCGCTTTTCTAAATCACTACTCTTGGTTTGAAATTGGGCATAAGTTTGCGCAGCCTGTTCGTCTAAACTTTGAACATACGGTGGTAACAATCCTACCAGGCCAAGTGATTCACGTTCTTTTTGTGTGAATGCAGTGCCTTTATTTAAGAAAGGATCATTTAAAATTTCTACTGGACTTTTTGTCATTTGATTAACCTCCAATTGGTTTTCTTTTCGTATTTACGGGTGCTAGTTTACATGGCGCCCAAAACTATAGTCAAATCTTTAAGAAAGTATTAAAAACATTAATAACATTTCTGAAAGAAGCTGATATAATAGGCTTAATAGGGAGTTTAGTTTTTCAGGGCATTTCGATAGGTTTTAATAGTCCAAAAAGTTATAATAAAAGTAGAACAAAATAGGATAAATAGGGAGGGCGTTATCATGAATAAAAAACTCACCAAATCATCAGATAAGATGATTTCCGGCGTTATTGGCGGTTTTGCAGAATACTTGGGCATCGATAAAACATTGCTGCGGGTTATTTATGCAGCTATTGCAATTCCCGGATTCATCCCCTGCATCATCTTGTATTTTGTGGCAGCTTGGGTCATGCCCGAGAAAAATGCCTAACATGCTTTTATCTCCACTGACTAAAATGGGTCTCTGTCAAATTGTATTGGTGGAGATTTTTGAAAAGCATGTTCACTTCGGTGAATGTGCTTTTTTTGTTTACGCATAAATTAAACTGATACGAATGAAAAAGTTATGAATATTTTGAAAACCAAAACAGCTACGCTTTAACACCTTAATTTTACGATTTAGTCCTTCAATAGGACCGTTGGAATACGGATAACGACAACTATTGAGAACAGCAGGACCATTCTTTATTAAAGTTGAGATAGTAATATCCATTTGGTTGCCAGCCGCCTTGTAGTTGGCAATCAAGGTTTTAAATCCAACCGCATCTTTTTGTTGAATGGCTGTTAGAATTCCTTGATAGGTTTGATACACAGTTTTAAATTCTGGAAATTCATCTAAGGCTAGGTCAATGGCGTTCTGTTGGGTCATGTATTCGTTGATACCGTGTAAATAGATAAGTTTAGTATCATTGACCTTTTCTTCTGCCAAATGGAACAAACGCCATTGCGATTTTAGAATGCGATAAACTCGGGAATGCTTATCTTGAAAAGTATGGATCACACGTGTACGTTCGTTATCCAGTGCCCGACCGGCAAGTTGAATAATGTGGAAACGGTCAATGATGGTTATTGCCTTAGGAAATAACCGATGAATAAAGCCAGCATACTCAGCATTCATATCAACGGTGATTGTTTGAACTTTCATACGTTCTTGAACTGAATAGCGAGCTTCAAAGTAATCAATGATATCCTTACTAAGGCGATCCTTAAGAATCACAATGCGGCGATGACTAACGGCATCGCAACAGTTAAAGGACATTAGATGATTACAGGAACGGAATTCATCAAAACAAAGATTTTGGGGGAGTGTTTTAACACGATAAGCTAAGTGAATATTCGCATTTAAAATGCGTTGAACACTACTTGGTGAAATCCCACAAATCTTAGCGATTTCTTTACTGGTCAGCATATCCCGAGCCAGAACAATTACTTGATGTTTCACATTATGCGTAAAAGTTTCATTACGTTTAACGAGGTTAGTTTGAGCACCACAGGTTTTTAAACACCGTTTACATTGATATCTTTGTCGTTTTAGCTGCATCTCATAACGTCCACCTGATAAGGTTCCCAATCTTAGATGGCCAATGTGAGTTCCATTTTTGATTAGAGATTTATGGCCACAATGAGGACATTTTAAAAGTTGATAGGAAAGGATAGCGTGAACGACATGAACGTGTTGCCCATTGGGATAATGTTCCTTAGTAATCTCAGTTACAGTTAAATTAGGGTCTGTTATTTCGAATAGGCTTAGGATAGAATTAGTTAGGGACATTTGTTTTTCCTCTTTTCGATTTTATTTGGCGATTAAATCGTAACACAAAGAGGGCAAATGTCCTTTTTTTTTTCAAAATAAAAACTGGTATCAGTTATTCACCAATACCAGAAAGTGTAGACCCACTAAAATAGCTAGCTATGTTATGCATGCGTGTTGACCATGCAATCGTAGTTAGCTATTCATTTTTATTAAAAATTTAATTTTACTCAGGTGACGCCATTTATGAACATTAAAGATTTTGAATATTTCCAAGCCATGATTGAAGAACATAATTTTTCGCGTGTGGCAACTCGCTTTCAGGTCAGCCAACCCACAATTAGCACGGCCATTAAGCGCCTTGAAACTGAATTTGAAACCCAGCTTTTCATTCGTGATGCCAGTGAACATCGGCTAACAACCACACTTAGTGGTCAACAGCTCGCCGAACACACAGATGTGATCTTGGATCAGGTCCGGGTCGCCCAAAATGAAATTCGTAACATCAACACCGGTAAGATCGTTTTGGGACTACCACCCGTGATTAGCCAGACCTATTTCCCCCAAATTGCAGCTGCCCTAGCCAAGCAGAAGTTGCTCCGGCAGATCATCCCGGTTGAAAAGGGATCCGCTGAGCTATTAAAGCTGCTTTTAAACGGTACCCTTGACCTGGCCTTAGTTGGTTCTGTGCAGCCTTTTGACTCCGCGCGGTTATTCAGCCAAACCTTTGCACAAACTAAGTTTAACATTATCGTCAGCAAAGACCATCCACTTGCTCACGAAAGGCAAGTTTATTTTCGCGATCTCAAGGACTTTAATTTTATTACGTTTGGCAGCAGTTTTGTGCATTCGGAAGCTTTGAAGCAACTTAGTCATGCCAATCATTTCCGCCCGCAAATCATTTATAAAAGTGATGATCCGCAAGTCATTCAAGGCATGATCGCCAACAACATTGGCATCAGCTTTTTAGCTGAATCCGCGATTACTAATCCCGACGTCGTCTCCTTAGAACTGCTAGATGAGCCACAGCCGAGTTTTTACATGAGTCTTGCTTATCGAACCAACCACATTTTTTCCCCCGTTCAGCAAAGAGTGGTCGATATCTGCTTGCAATTGAACTAGTTTTAAAGCGAAGCAAACACAAAAAAAGTTTCGAGAAAATCTCGAAACTTTTTTTAATAGTATTTTTCACTAATATCTTTCAAATTGTCTGATAACTAGAATTTCATCTTCAGACAGTTGACCGCCTAAGTGGCCAATTAAGCTCCGTCCGACTTTACGATAGTTCTTACGAATCTGTGTAAAGCACAAATCAATAACGGCAATTAAAAACGTGACAATCATCGCACTATCCTGTGTCAACGCTGTCCCGAACAGGTTAACCGTATCACCACTTAAAACCGTTCGCACAAAAGCGTAAATCATCACCAGATCCAAAAACATTTGCAGGCGCATTAACCCCCGCATGCGATTTTTCAATTTTACTAACTGCCGAAAAATCTCCTGACGCTTCATGGCTCAAATCTCCTTCACTAATAAATCCTCGCTTATCGGCATCCATTTGTTATCTCTAGTTTATGCCAATTTGAAGTTAAGGTAAACTGATTGAAACTCGTTTAACGAATTGTGTAGGCCAAACCAAACTGATGATAAAAATCTGCCACCGACAGACTATACAATTCTTTAAAGTAGGTATCCTGCTCAGCTTTAGGCGGCGAAGGTAACACAAATGCATTTTGATGGTCCGTGATTCCCAATCCCACGTATGCGCGCTGGTGTGTTTTAAGATCTTGAACGTCCGAATGGGTAATCTGAAAAAGCTGACGAATCTCTAAACGCAACTGGCGTTGACTAAATACGCTGCTAAGGGTCACAAATTCATTTCCACCCACCGTTGCCAACCCCCAATCCTTTAATTGGCGATCAAACGCCGCAAACAGCTTTACGACTGTTCGGCGTAATGTAAATGGCGAGTTCGTTTTCTTTTCTGTCAGTTGCGCATAGATCTGTTTTGCACCAGCCAAAGTCAATGGATAATCTCGTTTAAACTGCGCTTCAACTTCAGTAAAGCGAGCGCCAAAAAAGACTAACGCGTCTAAAACCGTCATTAATCGTAAGTGCATCATGGTGTCCGGTTGACTGTTTGCTTCGGGTGTAATTGTCTTAATAACTCCCTTCAAATAAGCAGCTTCGACGTCGGCAGTGAGCAGGCCGTGCTGTCTTTGCCAGTCATAAATATAGAGATGCGTCGCCGTATCATACAAAGCCGTCGTCATTAACATCAGCTGTTCATCGAAGTCTTTGTGACCGCTTGTTAAATTAAATTGGATGGTCGGAAAGCCTTGAGTATCCATCAAGGCATGCAACAGTTCGTGTGACAGGGTATAGTCCAATGCCGTGACATCTTTGACGTGAATAACCAATCGCTTTTGATCACGGGTTTGATAAGACTGATCATAACGGACAAAACCGGCTTTTTCCTCACCAATATCCAAACTTATTTCATTTTTACTTGCCGCTTTAAGTTGCGTTAACAAGGCTTGTACTTCATCACTTAATTTTATGTTCGCCATTTGAATTCCTTTCATTTCGCAGTTTGTTTAAAATGCGCTTGGCTGTGGCTTCATCCACCCGCTCTGCACGGCTTAATTCGGCCTGAGCAGCAGTCAGTTCAGATTCGTGTGCCCCCACATTGAGAAGTAACGATTTGGCCTGCAACCGCATGTGTCCCCGTTGAATTCCTTCCGAAACTAAAGCTTTGAGTGCCGCTAGGTTTTGTGCAAGGCCAACACTAACGATTACCTCTTCTAACTCAAGAGCGTCTTGTACTTGAAGCAGATGTTGATTGAGCTGTGCCATGGCGTTTAACTTAATCGAACCACCCACGAACCCTACCGGTAACGGCAAGGTTAGTTTGCCGATTAGCAGTCCACCTTTTAACTCCCAAGTACTTAATCCTCGGTATTGTCCGCTGCTAGCCGCAAAGGCATGGGCAGCACTTTCAATTCCGCGCCAATCATTGCCCGTTGCCATCACAACTGCATCAATTCCATTCATGATTCCCTTGTTATGGGTTGTCGCTCGATAAGGATCGACCTGAGCCGCTTGACTCGCAAGCACAATTTTTTTTGCTAGTTCTTCTCCCGTAATGGTTTGGGACGCCAGCTGTGCCACCGGAATCTGACACGTTGCACTAGCTAAGCTGCGATCGGCCAAATTACTCAAAATAGCCATCAGACTAGTTTGTTGCCAGGTAGTCTCCACATAATGGGCAACGGCTTCTAACATTGAATTGATCATGTTAGCGCCCATGGCCTCTCGCGTATCAATAAAAACGTCCAAAGAAACGAACTGCTTCTCAAGTTGTCGAACCCGAATTTCCTTCGCACCACCACCGCGTTTGACAATTGAAGGATGCGCGGCATTCGCCACCGCCAAAATTTGGGCTTCATGGTCGGCTAACTGTGCACTTAATTCTTGCGGAGCCGTAACCTGAGCCATTAAAACCTGGCCCATCATCAAGCGGCCCGTTGTGGTCGCCTGAATGCCGTTTGTGCGGGTCAATTTTGCCCCGTTACTAGCCGCAGCAATGACTGAGGGCTCCTCTGTTACCATCGGTACGATCCGTTCCTGTCCGTTAATCTTAAAATTCACGGCGATTCCTTCGGGCACTGGATAGTCCGTTAGATAATTCTCAATTACTGTACTGCCTTTAGAACCTTGCTGGGCCTTAATGAGCTGTAATTCAGTCGTTGTTAGTTGCGTTTTTTCTTTTAAAACGGCCAGCCGATGTGCATAATCTTGTTTATAAAAATGTTTCAAATCCATGCCTTAAAGTCTCCTAAATTAAAAAAGCTGGGTAATTTCTACCAGCATTTCATCTCAAAAAGCAACCTAACTTGTCCTGCGCCTGTTCTTAGTCACTATCGCGACTGTTACTTTTGATGTTGCACATATTCGGAGATAATCCCTTCACGAACACCACTTTCTGAGAAGATAACCCGATCCGCATCTAAGAGTTGCAACAGCATCACTAAGGGTAAAATTCCTCCAATAATAATATCGGCACGCTGCGTTTCTAAACCGGGCATTTTCTTTCGGTTTGTCAAATTTCGGGACAACAACGCCCGAAAAGTCTTATTGACCACTTCGGTTTTCAGCCGGTAGCCATGGATGTTATCCACCCTTAACAAACCTTGGCGTTGCCGATTCATTCGCGCAAGTGTCCGGTTGGCGCCCCCGAGGAGCACAATGGGCAGTTGCACCGCATCCATAATCCACCAAATATCGCGAAATTGTTTATTCACAAAAGTCTGGGCAGCAAACAAACGATCTGCCCGCACCACATTGTTCAGGTGAAACCGTTCTGACAAACTGACCGCACCGAATGGGACACTGATCAAATTGCGTGGTTTGCCGTTCTTCACATGAATCAGCTCACAGCTGGCCCCACCGGTATCTAAAATTAAGCAGTCCTTAATTTCTAGAGAATTCATCACACCCAAATAATCATAGTAGGCTTCATCATTGCCCGACAAAACATCCAATTGGATACCAATCTCGCGTTGCACCTGTTCCAAGAACTCGGTTTGATTACGTGCCACACGGACAGCCGCCGTGGTAATCCCGCGCACCGTTCGGTTAGGATAGGACTCATAGATCCGCTTGAACCGTTTTAATGCAGCTAGTGTGCGTTCCATTGCCACTGGCTGCAGAATATGATTGCTTCCCATCCCTTCGGAAATACGCGAGTCTTCTTTAATCCGGCGAACTTCACGGAAAGTCCCGTCATCATGAATTTCGTTAATCGCCATTCGGACTGAATTAGATCCCAAATCCACAATTACCAAGTTTTCCATTTCTGCCACCTCAATTTTTCTCGAAAATTTTATTGATTATATTCTACCATAGTTTCGCGCTAAAAATACGCATCGTTCCGATTACAGCCACTTACTTGCAACAACTAATACTAACCCTATTTTCTTCCGACTCATCGTCGTGTTGGAATTAGGTTTTAAAATTAAAAACACGTTACTGGTGCCGTTTGGAAAGACTTCCCAACAGACCAGTGACGTGTTTTCATTAATTTATAGCGCCTACTCCCCAAGTAGCAACGCGCTACCCAACCGCATCTCCTTAAACTTGTCTTACTTAAAGTAGTTAATCCCCATGGCATCCCGAACTTCGTGGAGCGTTTGGTCGGCTACCTGATTGGCTTTTTGGCTACCCTGCTTCAAAATCTGGTAAACACCGGGAATGTCTTGTTCATACTGAGCCCGTCGCTCACGAATGGGCTGTAAGACTGCCTGTAAAACGTCATTTAAATAACGTTTAATTTTAACATCGCCTAGTCCACCAGCTTGATACTGTGTTTTAAGTTCAGCCACTTTGGCCTTGTCTTCATCAAAAATATCCAAATAAGTAAAGACGGTATTTCCTTCAACGTGACCAGGATCGGAAACCTTAATATGTTGCGGATCGGTGTACATCGACATCACTTTTTTCTGAATAGTGTCGGCATCATCCGAAAGATAAATCGCATTGTTAAGTGACTTACTCATCTTCGCATTACCATCTAGACCTGGAATACGTCCCAAACCCTTAGGCGGGAAATAGCCTTCGGGTTCAACCAAAATCTGTTGGCCATAAACACTGTTAAAACTGCGCACAATTTCACGTGTTTGTTCAAGCATCGGCTCTTGATCATCCCCCACAGGAACTGTGTCCGCTTTAAACGCCGTAATATCCGCCGCTTGACTAACCGGATAAATGAAGAAACCGGCCGGGACACTTTCCCCAAACTTTTTTTGCTTGATTTCTGTTTTAACCGTTGGATTGCGTTCTAATCGTGAAACGGTCACCAAATTCAAGTAGGTTTCCGTTAAGGCACTCAGCGCCGGAATTTGTGATTGCACTAAAATAGTAGACTTTTGCGGATCAATACCGACTGCCAAATAATCGAGGGCGACTTGAATCAAACTGTTGCGAATCTTTTCCGGATCACGCGCGTTGTCGGTTAAGGCCTGCATATCAGCAATCATGATGTAGGTATCGTAATCTCCCGTATTTTGCAATTCCACGCGGTTCTTTAAGGAACCCACGTAATGCCCAATATGGAGCTTGCCAGTGGGCCGATCACCCGTTAAAATCACATGTTTTTTTGTCAATTGAAAGTCTCCTTTATATTTTAATTACGGAAATAAAAAAAGTCCTATCACTAATCAATATTAGTAATAGGACGATTTCACCGTGGTGCCACCTACTTTGCAGAATCATTCTGCCACTCATTGCAGCTACCGGTGCCCCGTTTGTCGTTCTCCGAAACCCAATTCGTTTTTCGTGAAATCTTTCAGCCTGCGATTCCTCTCTAATTTGAAAAACTACTTTATTTCATCACCGAACTTAATATCCTCATTGTACCTGTCTTTAATCTGGCAAGCAAGCAAAATTCAATGGCGCTGATCAAAGGCAGGCTTCTTGACTTTCCCCCGTAAACAGCCTAGAATATCGTCACGTTAAAAATGTTTCCTATAAAGGAGTCTGACTATTGAGTACCGTGGATCCGAATGAAATTAAACGTGAACAAACCCGGGTTGATCACGTGATTAAAAAAATTAAAACTCAAGCCGCTCACACTAAAGAACTATACGAACAAGCCCATTCTGAAACCCGTTCGGTCGAAAACAACTACTCACAAAACGCTAAAATCAATACTTTTGAAGCGGATGACCGAATTGAAACAAACGCCGAAGTTCAACAGCAAAAAGGGTTAGTTGCCAGGGCTGTCGAGAATGAGACGATTTTAAAACGGCAAGTAGCAACCTACAAACAACTCCAAGACTCTCCTTATTTTGGTCGAATCGATATTCAAGATCCAGGTGAATCAGAAGCTGAACCGCTCTACATTGGCACCGCATCGTTTGCAGACGAACACGAAAACTTCTTGATTTATGACTGGCGTGCGCCTATTTCCAGCATTTACTACAACGGCACTTTAGGAAAAGTCGCCTATCAAACGCCATCCGGCATGATGGAAACTGAACTGGTAAAAAAACGTCAATTTTCAATTCAACACGGTCAAATTACGAATGTCTTTGATACCAACGAAACCGTGGGCGATGAAATTCTACAAGAAGTTCTTGGCCAGCAAAATGACACCTACATGGCTAATATTGTGGCTACCATCCAAAAAGAACAAAACGACATTATTCGCGACACGACCAGTGATTTACTAGTTGTTCAAGGCGTTGCTGGTAGCGGTAAAACCTCTGCAATTTTACAGCGTATTGCGTTTCTGCTTTATCACAGCCGGCAATCCTTAAACGTAGACGAAATAGTGCTGTTTTCACCTAATCGCCTGTACAGTCGTTATATCTCTGACGTCCTTCCCAGTTTGGGAGAACGCAATATGCGACAAATCACCCTGGCCGATTTTCTGTCCCAACGGTTTCAAGGCTTAAACGTTGAATCCAACTTTGACCGCTATGAGAAAGCTTCCCATAATTCGGCAACTCAGCAGCGGCTTATTCGGTTTATGGAAAGTCCGCAACTGATGACTGCTATCGAAACCTACGTCCACAATTTAAAGGCGGAGGAAATTCAATTTGCCAACGTTCGTTTTGAAGATCGTATTTTCTTTTCAGCGGAGGAGATTCATCAAATTTATGCCGCCTTACCCACAACCATGGCGCCTGCTGACCGGTTTTTAAAAACTAAGAACACCTTGATCAAACGACTCAAACGGCGCATTAATCAAGAGGCAGATGCCGACTGGGTGCATGAACAAATTGACCATCTCAGTAACGAAGCCTACAACGATTTGATTGGCAAGAGACGCCTGCGTGCCTTTGAAAGTTACGACGATGAAATTCATTACTTAGGCCGCAAGCTAGCAGCTAAACATTTTCGCGTAATCTATGACGCTTTGTACAATAACTACTTTATTGATGTCTACCGCCAGTACGGACAATTTCTCAAACAAGTTGCTATACCAGCAGATTTAACGGCCACCACTTGGGAAGAGAATCAATTTACTTTTCAGCAAGCCGTTGAATACCACCGTCTGCGGCTGTTTGATGCGGCTCCCCTTCTCTTAATGCGCGATTTACTCACTGGAAGCGGCCAAAATCGACAAATTCAATACATTTTTGTGGATGAAATGCAGGATTACTCCTTAGCACAAATGGTTTACTTTAAACATGCGTTTCCAAATGCCAAATTCACGCTTCTCGGCGACAGTGAACAGGCGCTCTTCAAAAATGTTGAATCTCCGCAAAGTTTACTGGAGCGCCTTAAGGATGCCTTCGCGGTTAGAAAAGCAAATCTGATTACCCTAAACCGCAGTTATCGATCAACCTATCCAATTATGAGCTTAGCCAAAAAACTCCTTCCTGACGGCGAACGGATTCAAGCTTTCAATCGAACCGGCAGTTTACCAACCGTGATTGTTCGTGATACATTTCAGGCTGCTATTCAAGTTCTGAAGTCTTGTTGTCAAAAGCAACTTCAAAATTATGGAACCGTCGCAATCCTCACGCGCAACATGGCGGAAAGCCAGCGAATTTATAAGGAAATTCGCCGTGAAACTGGTGCAACCTTACTCTCCGATACAGATTTGGCATTACCAAAAGGCGTTTTGATTCTACCAATATATTTGGCAAAGGGTTTAGAATTCGATGCCGTCATTGCTTACAATATTTCTGCTACGAACTATCCTGATGAGCAGTCCACTGGAATCTTATACACGATGGCTTCCCGCGCGATGCATCAATTAACCCTTTTAAGTATTGGTGCCGCTTCACCGTTAATTCACGCAGCGGTTGCTGATGAACACCATCTGGTAAAAATTGAATAATAGCTAAACCAAAAAAGAGCTTCAAGGTAATTTGAAGTGTCCCAACCACATTAGATTTTGGTCTAATGCGTGACAGACACACCATTTCCTTGAAGCTCTTTTGGTTTTTCCTTTTACGATATACTATATTAGTATCCCGATGGCCTACTTTTGTTTATGACCGTGCATCACGTAAGTAGAACCGCCTAAATTACTTTGCGCACTGACCGCAAAATCGGCAGTTTGAATCATCATTTCAGATGAAGAATTATCTTCTTTATCACTGTTTCCAGACGCCCGTTCCGTTGTTTGTGCGGCTTCGCTTTGCGCATTACTAATGGCACGTGATGTTTCTTGATACTGAGTCACAGGGATTGCTGCTTGTTGATACTTATCGTTCAAATCCCCTATTTCAACCTTAGTTGCGGCACTAGTGCCCACAAATTTACTTAAATTTGTTAAGTACGGCGAGCGGTCAACCCGTTGATGTTGTGTGGTTGTGCCTTGTTGCAAAGCCTGTGTCGCCTGTGTCACAACCTTAGAAATTGTAGCAGTTACTGTGGCTGCTTCGGCCACTTTTGATTGTGACGTCGTCGTTTGCGTCGTGACCGTAGCAGTTGTCTTTGCTTCACTACTTACAGAGGCAGAACTTGCCGAAGAAGTGCTCGCGTCACTGGCAACCTTTGTAACCTTGGCAACCGATGAAACGGAGCTGCTACTTGCAGAAGAACTGGCTGCTGAAACTGAAGTCACTTCACTGCTTGTCTGATCGGCTTTAAGATCTGCAGATGAGCCAGTATTAGCAGAGCTTGCTGCCGAGGAAGCCACACTAGCAACTTCTGAGCTGCTGGAGCTTGCCGAAGAAGTGCTGGCACTGCTGGCTGCACTACTCAAAACGACAACACTACTGCTTGCAGCTGTTGAACTGGTCGCTGCTGCCGAACTCACACTTGTACTCAGGCTTGGTGTCCAACTACTTGCTTCTGAGTTGCTAACCGAACTCGTTGCCGTTGTAGCACTAACTGCTGAAGAACTCACTTCGGCACTTGAAGCTGCAGAAGTTTTGGCCTCGCTTGAACTGCTGGCCGCACTGCTTGTGTCGCTGCTTGCACTGGCTGCAGAACTGCTTGCACTCGTATTCGAACTAACCGCCGCACTACTTGCCACACTGCTTGTCTGACTGGTACTTCTTGCCGAAGTTGTCGTACTGCTTGTGGCATACGAACTCGCATATGCATAACTACTTGTTTTACTTTTGCTACTGCTTGTAGCCTGAGTCGTGTCATTTGTGTCCGCGTGCACGGCTGGGGTTTCGTTAAATGCAACTGCGGCATTTACCCCCACCAAAACGAGGCCCGCGTACAACCACTGTTTATGTACTTTATACATTTTAAAGTGGACTTTTGAAGCTTGTGTGTTTTTATTCCGATTTTCCATATTTCAATAACCTCCAAACTTACATAATTTAAGAAACTCTTAAGTTAATTATACGACAATTTTCTCAATTTGAACATATCGCAAATTAAAATTATGCCCTTTTATACCATTTTTAAGCTTCCGCCAATTTACGTTGACGAACAATCGCATGTTTCAAAATAAATGGTGCAATAATCGTTACCACAATAATTACCAAAATCACATCTGAATAATGTGTGGCATCAATTAGATGCGCTGAAAATCCAATCTGGGCTGTAATCAACGCCATTTCACCTCTGGAAATCATCCCAGCACCAATCACATAGTTACTTGAAAAATCGAACCCTGAAAGTTT
Organism: Pediococcus siamensis; assembly: GCF_047220215.1. Taxonomy (GTDB): domain Bacteria; phylum Bacillota; class Bacilli; order Lactobacillales; family Lactobacillaceae; genus Pediococcus; species Pediococcus siamensis. The sequence continues at coordinate 114,809 of NZ_CP178375.1, read as the reverse complement.
GGCACCCAGTCCGCACCCAACTAATTTCGTGCCGACTCCTAAAATAGTCATCAGAATGACGAAGCCTAAAGACTGCCATAAATGTGAAAAATTCATATTCAAACCGACACTTACAAAGAACATGGGGATAAAAATTGCGTAGCCGATCGGCTCAACACTTGCCCCAATTTCTTTGTGGGCGGGCGTCAGTGCAACTGCGATACCAGCAAAAAAGGCCCCCACCGCACCACTTAAGCCAACCAGTTCTGCTAACCAGGCCATCGCCAAACAAATAATCATCGACATAATTGTCCGACTAGAGGTCATAAATAAGTGATCCGCTGTACGCATCAAGTATGGTGCAATCCACCGAATTAATAGATAAACCCCCACAAAATAAAAGACCTGCTTCAAAATGACCCATAAGATATTTTCGTTGCCGCTTGCATCACCCATCATGCTCACCATAAGACTTAACAGGATCACACCGATGATGTCATCAGCCACTGCCGCGCCAAGAATGGTGGCTCCTTCCTTAGAATCCAAGGCATGGAATTCTTTTAAAACTTCGACAGAAATGCTAACCGACGTTGCCGAAAAAACAACGCCCAACAAGAAGCATTCCAGTTTGCTGAAATGAAAGAGCAACCCTGAAAAGCCCATAAAGACGAGTGGAAAAATGACCCCGATCGTCGCCACAATTAGGGCTGGCCGTAAATATTTTTTTAATAACTGAATGTTGCTTTCTAAACCCGCGATAAACATCAGAATGATGACCCCGAGATCTGCAAAGACTTGAATTAGATTATTAAGTTGAATCCAGTTTAAAATAGCCGGTCCTAAAATAACGCCGACTAAAAGCTGCCCAATAACCCCTGGGACGTCCATTCGCTGACAATAGTGACCAACAAATAAAGTTGCAAACAATACCATACAAAGCGTCCCGATAAATCCCATTTAACTACCTCCGTTAATTACATTAAATATGTTAAATCACTGGCAGCTGTGGGATAAGCAAAAATTGTTTGTCTTAGACTTTCTGAAGTTAACTGACGATTAATAGCCATTGCAAAATAATTAATTAAATCATCTGCTTCATTACTCATCAAACCGGCTCCTACCACAGCACCCGTTTTTTTCGATGTTATTACTGTAGCATGTGCTAACGGTTCATTCAAGCGGCGATACGTAAACCACTGTGCCACATCAACATCTTGAATTTCATATTGGTCTGTTTTTTGCTGTGCCTGATCCAAGTTTAAGCCGACCTGAGCTAAACGCGGTGTGCCATACACAACAGTTGGAATTGCCGGATAGACAATTGTATCCGTATTTCCTGAAAAGACACCAGCGAGATACTGCGCTTCAAAACCCGAAACGGGTGTGAGTTTAGGCTGTGATTTAGCTACCACATCACCCAAAGCATAAATATTAGCTGCAGTGGTTTGAAGATGATCGTCGACTTGAATGCCCTTTTTAGAAAATTTCACGCCCGCTTTTTCTAAATCAAGGGCGTCCGCATTCGGCTGGCGCCCTGCGGTACAAAAGACCTGATCTGTTTGTAAAGAAAAGCCCTGCGCACTAAGCAGCTCGTACCCGGCATCATTTTTTTCAATTCGGCTCAAGTCGACACCAAAGTGAAATTGAACCCCAAGATGCTCCAGTTGTTGGACTAGGCGATTAACATCATCTTGACCAAAGGCTTTAAGCGGCCGATCGTTATGATGAACAATATGAACCTGTGCCCCCGCCGCACTTGCCATCGCGGCAAATTCAAAGGCAATGTAGCCGCCACCCACAAACGTCACGGTTTTGGGCATTACCGGCATCTTGAGAAAATCAGTACTCGTTTTGAAATGTTCTTTACCGTCAATATCCAAGCGACTTGGCCGGGCACCCGTTGCAATCACGAACTTATCCGCCGTAACAGTCTCGTCATCAGCAAGGATTGTGTGCGCATCCACAAACTTCACGGAACCCTCAATCACCGCAATGCCCGCTTGCTTTAGCCCGTCCTTGGTGTTTTTAGAAACCGGCTGCGTGAAGGTCTTTTCAAACTTGATCAAGGCCGACCAATCAATTAGCGGTGCATCCCGTAATCCGTTACCGACCAATTGTTGCGCTTGTCGCCGAGCGTCAACGGCAGACAGAATTACTTTTTTAGGATCACACCCACGATTGGGACAAGTTCCGCCCCATAGGTTTTCTTCCACGACAGCAACCTTTAAATTTTGAGCCTTTAAATCATAAGCAAGGGCCCCACCACCAGGACCGGCACCAATAATCACAACATCATATTTATTCATTACTCTTCCCTCCAACTCAATTTTTATGTTCCTTTTAACGCTTAACTTCACTTAAATAACGCATCACTTGTTGCCGTGTTAGATAGCCAATCGGCTGTTTGGCATGGGTCACGGTTAACCGTTCGGTTTGACTAAGCAGATGAAACGCTGTGTCCAAGTTCTCAGTATCTGCAACTGCCGGTATTGGGTCAGTTACAGAAACGTTTCCTTGAATATAACCTGTTCGGACCAGTTTGGTAAGCGGCGTCTCAAACACGTTTTTGGCAACCGTTCCCGCAAAGAAACTTTCCACAAATTCATTTACAGGATGCTGGGCAATATTTTCGGGCGTGTCAACTTGTAAGAGTTCGCCATGGCTCATCACCCCAATTCGATCCCCCAGTTTGAGAGCTTCGTCCATATCATGAGTGACAAACACGATCGTATTATGCATCCGATGGTGTAAATCTAAAACAAGATCCTGAAGTTGCGTGCGCACAATGGGATCAAGGGCACTAAATGGCTCATCGAACAAAACAACCGGCGGCTTGGCAGCTAACGCACGGACAATGCCGATGCGTTGCTGTTCACCGCCTGATAATTCGTTAGGCATGCGGTTACGGTACTTCTCGGGATCCATTCCCACCTGTGCCAGCAAGTCATCAATAATTTGTGCGGTCTGTTTTTTAGGAATCTTTTTCATATCCGGAATGACACTGATGTTTTGAGCAACCGTCATCGTCGGAAATAACGCAATTTGCTGTAAAACATAGCCAATGTCCAGTCGTAAACTTTGCGGATTGAATTCTTTGAGCTTTTTTCCGTTAAACAAGATATCGCCATCTGTTTGCGTAATTAACTGATTGATCATTTTCAGTGTGGTCGTTTTCCCACTTCCTGACGTTCCCACCAGCACAAACAGTTCACCTGGTTGAATGGCTAAATTCAAGTCATGAATGGCGAGATTGTCACCAAACTTTTTTTGAACATTCTTAAATTCAATAATTGGTTGTGTATTTTTTGTCATTTGGCATCCCTCAACAATCCGTGAGAAACTAAATACTGACGGGCTACTTTAGCCGCCGATTTTTTCTGAACGTTCACTTCATAATTCATCTTTTGCATATCCTCATCAGAAATTTTACCCGCCAATTTATTGAGGGCCCGCACAATCTTAGGATGACTCGCGGCCAGTTTTTCTGACATTACAGGAGCACCTTGATAAGGTGGAAAAACATGCTTGGTATCTTTTAACATGACCAAATCAAGTTGCTTGAGCTGGCTATCCGTAGAATAAGCGTCCCCTAAATTAATGTTACCGCGCTTGAGTGCCTCATAGCGTAAGCTCGCCTGCATGGACCGTACTTTGAAATCAAGCCCATATTTTTGCTTGATCCCTTTTAAGCCATCGGTACGATTGATAAATTCAAGCGTCATCCCCGCGTTTAATTCATTTTCGATCGGCTTTAAATCACTAATTGTTTTTAGATTATACTTTTTGGCAAACGAACGCTTCACCACAACCGCAAATGTGTTTTGATAAGCCATTGGTTTTAAATACGCTAAATTATCCTGTTTCTTTAACGCATCACGCGCTTTTATATAAGTTTCATGCGCACTCAAATTGGCAGTGTTTCCTGACTTTTTAACGAGGCTTTCCAGCACGGTTCCTGTGAATTCGGGATAAATGTCAATACTCTGACTTTTTAAAGCGTTAAACAAAAAACTGGTTGTGCCGAAATTGGGTTTCAACGTAATCGTGACACTTTTATCATCCTGCTCAATTAAATCTTTATACATGTGAATCAAAATATCTGGTTCCGAGCCTAACTTACCCGCAATAATAATGTTTTGTTTAGGTTGCGAAACGGCTTGGTAGCCACTGACACCAGCAAAACCAAGGACAATGACGCCCACCGTCAAAATAACAGTTCTTAGCCGTGCAGTTTGTAAAAACTTAATCAACGCACTTAAAATAATCGCCAATAGTGCGGAAGTAACCGCCCCGATAATGATAAGCGAAGTATCATTTTGATCAATTCCAAGTAAAATAAAATTTCCCAGCCCACCGGCACCAATCAAGGCTGCCAAAGTCGCCGTGCCGATAATCAAGACCAGAGCAGTCCGAATACCAGAAATAATGACTGGTAATGCAATCGGAATTTCTACTTTAAATAGTTTCCGCATGCGGGACATCCCAAAAGCATCCGCCGCCTCTTCCAGTGAAGGATCAATTTCATCAATCCCCACATATGTATTTTGAAAAATTGGCAGTAAGGCATAAATAACCAGTGCAATAATTGCGGGCACACTGCCAATCCCTACCAATGGAATTAGCAACCCCAATAAGGCTAGTGAGGGAATTGTCTGCAGAACACTTGTGATTTGTAGCAAAACTTCAGCCACATTTTTGTGATGAGTCGCCCAAATAGCTAACGGGATGGCAATGACAATCGCAATCAAAAGCGCCGTCAGCGAAATTTGCAGGTGCTCCCACAACGCCTTTAGTAGCTCCATTCGTTGATCTAAAAAGGTATTCCATAATGTTGTCATAATACCCTCCAAATAATTTTATGCTTCCATTCTCTCACAGAAATCGCAAATCACCATGCGATATACTCATAACTTTTTTGATTACAAAAAGACACAACTGGAAACGTGCTCCAGTTGCGCTCTTGTATACGATCGTCAATCGTTACTCCCATGATGAATCTTAAATAGCTCACTATGCGCTCATTAAATCATGCACTTAGCCGGCTAGGAGCCACAGAAAAAATCTGATATTTGTCATTTGAATGAATTTATCGGGGTTAAAAGTTCAAATGCACTTCTTTAGGCCTGGTTTCAACCAAAACTTTTCCCTGCCGGATAGCATACAAAACTTCTGATCTTTCATTCAAAGCATTGTAAAAGTTATTATTATTCATAATAATACAATTTGCCGGTTTCCCAACTTCAATGCCGTAATGATCCGTAATATGCAATGTTTTGGCTGCATTCGTCGTCACAAATTGATAGGAATCCTGAATACTCTGATAGCCCATCAATTGCTCCGCATGAATTCCCATGTGAACTGCATCCAGCATGTTCCCATTTCCCATTGGATACCAGGGGTCCTTAATATCGTCCTCACCAAAAGAAACATTAATTCCAGCTTCGGTCAGCTCCTTAATTCTGGTAATACCCCGCCGTTTAGGATAAGAGTCAAACCGTCCGCCCAAGTGAATATTGACCAAAGGGTTAGCCACCATATTAATTTTTGCCAGCTTCAGCAACCGGAAAAGCTTATAGCAATAGGCATTATTGTAGGATCCCATTGCGGTTGTGTGACTTGCCGTGACACGATCGCTAAGCCCCGTTTCATAGGCAAGATCAGCGAGAACTTCCAGATTTCTTGAATTGGGATCATCAATTTCATCACAGTGAACGTCAATTAAGCGGTCATACTTTTCTGCCAATTGTGCAATGTATTTCAAGGAAGCCACACCGTAATCACGCGTGAATTCATAATGTGGAATACCACCAATCACATCGGCTCCTTCTTTAACCGCAGTCTCCAAAAGTTCTTTACCTTTAGGATAAGAAAGCACACCTTCTTGGGGAAAAGCAACCAGCTGTAGTTCAACTTCGTTTTTCATCTCTTCTTTCACTTCTAGTAAGGCTTCCAGGGCAGTCATGCGCGGATCTGTCGTATCCACATGGCTTCTGACGACCTGAATGCCGTTTTTGATTTGGTTTCTTAGCGTTGCTTTAGCCCGCGTTTTGACATCTTTTTTGGATAACGTCTTTTTACGCTCTGCCCAAATCCGAATACCGTCGAACAAAGTACCAGTTTGGTTCCATTCCGGATCTCCCGCCGTTAAAGTTGCGTCCAAATGGACATGGGAATCAACGAATGGCGGCAAAAGTAACTTTCCGTCGGCAGCAATTATTTTTTCTTGTGGCGCAACTTTCAAATTCGTCCCAATTTCTGTAAATTTACCGTCCGTAATCCGAATGTCCTGTTTTTTTAAACTATTTTCAATATACACATTTTTAATTAACATGATTAACGCTCCTTTTTTAAACTGACTTTCATCACACCATAATAAATCGTCCCAATGAGGATCATATCAATAAACGTTGCACCAAAGTAATTTTCAACCCAAGTAATCTGACGTAAAAGCAGATATATCAGAACGCCAGCCAGCCAGAGTCCAAAGGCTAACCAGTGAATTCCACCTTGATACCAATAATGACCATTTTTCTGCGCCAGTTCTCGCACTTGATAGTTACGGTGACGCACCAAATAAAAATCCACACACATAATGCTGACGATTGGACCCAAAACCATACCAACGTAATCCAAGAAAGCGGTAAATGTATCCAGAAAACTGCCGACAAATACGGGAATAAAAGTTACAAAGGTTGCCAAAATAGTAACTATCCAAAGAGCCTTTTTTAAACTGATTTTGGGAAACATATTGTTAACTGCGGATCCGGCAGCTTGTAGATTAACTGCATTAGCCGTCATACTGGTTAAAACAATAACGATCATTGCAATTGAACCCAAACCAAGGCGATTCGCAATCGTGCTCGGGTCTGAATTGTTGGCATCGTAAATCCCAGATGTCACGGCAATGCTGATTGTGGCAACTAATCCAATGAAGGCAAACCAGAAAACCCCAATATCGGCTCCAAAAAATGGGGCTGTAATTGCAGTATGTTTATGGTTAGTGAAGCGGGTGAAATCGGCCCCGGCTGTAACCCAAGCAAGATTAAAGGCTGCTAGTGTGTCAATGGCTGTGCCAAACGGCATTTTTTGATGGGCAGGAACTTGCCAGTCAACAATTTGTGAAAAGGAAACATCACGAAAAACAACGACCGATTCCCAAAGAACGAAAATAATCACAAGAATGATTCCTATTCGTTCAATAATTTGAATCGATCGCTGCCCAGCAGAGATACTTATTAGGTGTAATACACTCATTACGACAATTCCAAAAATGAGGCCTTTATTACCGCCTGGTTGCCCATAAACTGGCCACCCTAATAACGAATGTAAAAGATAAGACATGGAGGTAGCCGCAATAAACGTGTTTACTGCCGTCCAACCCACAAATTGAGTCACGTTCACCAGTGACGGGACAATGCTGCCACGAATGCCAAACGAAGCACGTGAAATAGCCATGGTTGTCGCACCAGTTTTGTAGCCCATGTAACCAACTAAAGCTAAAAATATGTATGAGATACTAGACGCAATGATCAGTGCTTTGACGCCACCCCAGAATCCGCAAGCAGCAATGATGCCCCCTACAAACCAGGTCCCGTTATTAGCGTTCGCCCCAACCCAAGTCGCAAACATATCCCAATAAGACATGTGCCGGTGTGCTGCTGGTACAATGTCTACAGTGTATCGATCTTTGGTATCCATGAAAAATTTCCTCCTTAGAATTTTTACACATTTTTATTGATTATACACTCTTCAAGAAAAAAATCGAGCCCTTTTTATTTTTCCAGTTTCTTCTAAACTTACGAAATTCTCTGGTTTACTTCTAAAGTTTTCAGTAAGGCTGGAAACTCACAACCACATTTCTCTATGAGTTTTATCCTGGCATATCAGCGAGTTTAAGCCGAATTAAAAATTCATTTCCGTTCTTTCACTAACAATAAGCGATGAAGAAACATTTTTGATCACTATCCCAAATTGTGCTGCAACTAGCATAGCGGAGAAATTAAAAAAGGACAGTTGCAGGGCGGCTAGCGCCTTTACAACTGTCCTCTTTTGATACGTTTAAAATTTAAGAAGCCACTTATCGGATTTGAACCGATGACCCCTTCCTTACCATGGAAGTGCTCTACCTAGCTGAGCTAAAGTGGCAAAAAATTACCTCAATAAGTATACCATATCTCTTAATTACACATCAATGGTTAGCGTATTTTAGGTAAAAAAAAAGTTTCCAATTACGGAAACTTTTTTAATTTGCATGGCAACGTCCTACCCTCGCAGGGAGCGATCCCCCAACTACTCTCGGCGCTAAGAAGCTTAACTTCTGTGTTCGACATGGGAACAGGTGTATCCTTCTCGCTATCGCCACCACACTTCTCCGATCCACCTTCGTGGCTCGTGTGAAAGAATTTTATTCTCTCAAAACTAAATAATATCTACTCTCTTTTCCTCCGAGTTTCACCACTTCGTGGTTAAGTCCTCGACCGATTAGTATTGGTCCGCTCCATGTATCACTACACTTCCACTCCCAACCTATCTACCTGATCATCTCTCAGGGGTCTTACTTCCATAAATGGAATGGGAAATCTCATCTTGAGGCGAGTTTCACACTTAGATGCTTTCAGCGTTTATCTCATCCATACATAGCTACCCAGCGATGCTCCTGGCGGAACAACTGGTACACCAGCGGTATGTCCATCCCGGTCCTCTCGTACTAAGGACAGATCCTCGCAAATTTCCTACGCCCGCGACGGATAGGGACCGAACTGTCTCACGACGTTCTGAACCCAGCTCGCGTACCGCTTTAATGGGCGAACAGCCCAACCCTTGGGACCGACTACAGCCCCAGGATGCGATGAGCCGACATCGAGGTGCCAAACCTCCCCGTCGATGTGAACTCTTGGGGGAGATAAGCCTGTTATCCCCAGGGTAGCTTTTATCCGTTGAGCGATGGCCCTTCCATACGGTACCACCGGATCACTAAGCCCGACTTTCGTCCCTGCTCGACCTGTCTGTCTCGCAGTCAAGCTCCCTTCTGCCTTTACACTCTTTGAATGATTTCCAACCATTCTGAGGGAACCTTTGGGCGCCTCCGTTACTCTTTAGGAGGCGACCGCCCCAGTCAAACTGCCCACCTGACACTGTCTCCCGCCACGCTTAGTGGCGCGGGTTAGAGGGTTCATACAGCGAGGGTAGTATCCCACCAACGCCTCCACCGAAACTAGCGTTCCGGTTTCTACGGCTCCTACCTATCCTGTACAAGCTGTACAAACACTCAATATCAAGCTACAGTAAAGCTCCATGGGGTCTTTCCGTCCTGTCGCGGGTAACCCGCATCTTCACGGGTATTATAATTTCACCGAGTCTCTCGTTGAGACAGTGCCCAGATCGTTACGCCTTTCGTGCGGGTCGGAACTTACCCGACAAGGAATTTCGCTACCTTAGGACCGTTATAGTTACGGCCGCCGTTTACTGGGGCTTCATTTCAAAGCTTCGCCGAAGCTAACTCATTCACTTAACCTTCCAGCACCGGGCAGGCGTCAGCCCCTATACGTCATCTTACGATTTTGCAGAAACCTGTGTTTTTGATAAACAGTCGCCTGGGCCTATTCACTGCGGCTGATCTTGCGATCAGCACCCCTTCTCCCGAAGTTACGGGGTCATTTTGCCGAGTTCCTTAACGAGAGTTCTCTCGCTCACCTGAGGATACTCTCCTCGACTACCTGTGTCGGTTTGCGGTACGGGTAGTTAAACTCTAACTAGAAGCTTTTCTCGGCAGTGTGACATCAGGAACTTCGTTACTTTAAATTTCACTCCCCATCACAGCTTGTCCTTGAGGCAAAAAGCATTTAACTCTTCACCAGACTCGCTGCTTGGACGCACATTTCCAACCGTGCGCTTTCCTTAGCCTCCTGCGTCCCTCCATTGTTCAAACAAGTTTAACTAGTACAGGAATCTCAACCTGTTGGCCATCGTCTACGCCTCTCGGCCTCGACTTAGGTCCCGACTAACCCTGGGTGGACGAGCCTTCCCCAGGAAACCTTAGTCATACGGTGGACAGGATTCTCACCTGTCTTTCGCTACTCATACCGGCATTCTCACTTCTAAGCGCTCCAACAGTCCTCACGGTCTGCCTTCATTGCCCTTAGAACGCTCTCCTATCACGCCACCTGACGGTGGCATCCACAGTCTCGGTAATATGTTTCAGCCCCGGTACATTTTCGGCGCAGAATCACTCGACTAGTGAGCTATTACGCACTCTTTAAATGATGGCTGCTTCTGAGCCAACATCCTAGTTGTCTATGCAACTCCACATCCTTTTCCACTTAACATATATTTAGGGACCTTAACTGGTGGTCTGGGCTGTTCCCCTTTCGACGATGGATCTTATCACTCACCGTCTGACTCCCGGACATAAATCAATGGCATTCGGAGTTTATCTGAATTCAGTAACCCAAGACGGGCCCCTAGTCCAAACAGTGGCTCTACCTCCATGATCCTAATTCCGAGGCTAGCCCTAAAGCTATTTCGGAGAGAACCAGCTATCTCCAAGTTCGTTTGGAATTTCACCGCTACCCACACCTCATCTCAGCACTTTTCAACGTACACGAGTTCGGTCCTCCAGTGCGTTTTACCGCACCTTCAACCTGGACATGGGTAGGTCACTTGGTTTCGGGTCTACATCTACATACTCAGTCGCCCTCTTCAGACTCGCTTTCGCTGCGGCTCCGTTTCTTCAACTTAACCTGGCATGTAAACGTAACTCGCCGGTTCATTCTACAAAAGGCACGCCATCACCCCTTAACGGGCTCTGACTTCTTGTAGGCACATGGTTTCAAGAACTATTTCACTCCCCTTCCGGGGTGCTTTTCACCTTTCCCTCACGGTACTGGTTCACTATCGGTCACTAGGGAGTATTTAGCCTTGGGAGATGGTCCTCCCGGATTCCGACGGAGTTACACGTGTTCCGCCGTACTCAGGATCCTGAACTGAGGGATCTTCATTTTGCCTACGGGGCTATCACCCGCTCTGGCCAGTCTTCCCAGACTGTTCGGCTATGAAATCTTTGGTAACTCAAATGTTCAGTCCTACAACCCCAGGAAGCAAGCTTCCTGGTTTGGGCTGTTCCCCGTTCGCTCGCCGCTACTTAGGGAATCGATATTTCTTTCTCTTCCTGCGGGTACTGAGATGTTTCAGTTCCCCGCGTCTACCTCCAACCACACTATGTATTCATGTGGTGGTAACAACGGATTAGTGTTGTTGGGTTTCCCCATTCGGAAATCTCCGGATCAAAGCTTACTTACAGCTCCCCGAAGCATATCGGTGTTAGTCCCGTCCTTCATCGGCTCCTAGTACCAAGGCATTCACCATGCGCCCTTTATAACTTAACCTAACTTTACCTGCGGTAAAGTGGTTTTGAGTTTAGCGATTATGTTTCGAACTAATCTTGTTTTAAAACTCTATAAAACGCGGTGTTCTCGGTTTAATTATTGACAATAATTAAAATTAGAAAATTTTTCGATATTATTTAGTTTTCAAAGAACAAAGTTTGAGAGTAAACCTCTCAAAACTAAACAAAGTTTCAACAATGTGCAGGTTTCCGTTTCTATTTTCCTTAGAAAGGAGGTGATCCAGCCGCAGGTTCTCCTACGGCTACCTTGTTACGACTTCACCCCAATCATCTGTCCCACCTTAGACGGCTAGCTCCCGAAGGTTACTCCACCGGCTTTGGGTGTTACAAACTCTCATGGTGTGACGGGCGGTGTGTACAAGGCCCGGGAACGTATTCACCGCGGCATGCTGATCCGCGATTACTAGCGATTCCAACTTCGTGCAGGCGAGTTGCAGCCTGCAGTCCGAACTGAGAACAGTTTTAAGAGATTAGCTAAACCTCGCGGTCTCGCAACTCGTTGTACTGTCCATTGTAGCACGTGTGTAGCCCAGGTCATAAGGGGCATGATGATTTGACGTCGTCCCCACCTTCCTCCGGTTTGTCACCGGCAGTCTCACTAGAGTGCCCACCTTAATGCTGGCAACTAATAATAAGGGTTGCGCTCGTTGCGGGACTTAACCCAACATCTCACGACACGAGCTGACGACAACCATGCACCACCTGTCATTCCGTCCCCGAAGGGAACGCCTAATCTCTTAGGTTAGCAGAAGATGTCAAGACCTGGTAAGGTTCTTCGCGTAGCTTCGAATTAAACCACATGCTCCACCGCTTGTGCGGGCCCCCGTCAATTCTTTTGAGTTTCAACCTTGCGGTCGTACTCCCCAGGCGGAATGCTTAATGCGTTAGCTGCAGCACTGAAGGGCGGAAACCCTCCAACACTTAGCATTCATCGTTTACGGCATGGACTACCAGGGTATCTAATCCTGTTCGCTACCCATGCTTTCGAGCCTCAGCGTCAGTTGCAGACCAGAGAGCCGCCTTCGCCACTGGTGTTCTTCCATATATCTACGCATTTCACCGCTACACATGGAGTTCCACTCTCCTCTTCTGCACTCAAGTCTCCCAGTTTCCAATGCACTTCTTCGGTTAAGCCGAAGGCTTTCACATTAGACTTAAAAAACCGCCTGCGCTCGCTTTACGCCCAATAAATCCGGATAACGCTTGCCACCTACGTATTACCGCGGCTGCTGGCACGTAGTTAGCCGTGGCTTTCTGGTTGGATACCGTCACTGCATGAGCAGTTACTCTCACACACGTTCTTCTCCAACAACAGAGTTTTACGACCCGAAAGCCTTCATCACTCACGCGGCGTTGCTCCATCAGACTTGCGTCCATTGTGGAAGATTCCCTACTGCTGCCTCCCGTAGGAGTCTGGGCCGTGTCTCAGTCCCAATGTGGCCGATTACCCTCTCAGGTCGGCTACGTATCACTGCCTTGGTGAGCCATTATCTCACCAACTAGCTAATACGCCGCGGGTCCATCCAGAAGTGATAGCCGAAGCCATCTTTTAAAAGTTAACCATGCGGTTAACTTTATTATGCGGTATTAGCATCTGTTTCCAGGTGTTATCCCCCGCTTCTGGGCAGGTTACCCACGTGTTACTCACCCGTTCGCCACTCACTTTATGGTTACGATCATCTTCGATGCAAGCATCTCTAATTCACGTAACGAAAGTGCGTCCGACTTGCATGTATTAGGCACGCCGCCAGCGTTCATCCTGAGCCAAGATCAAACTCTCATATTATAATTGAGTTTTTAAAAAGCTCATTTGTTGTTTCATTGTTTCAAGCGAATTGACTTCGCAAATTGTTTGCTTCAAATTCTCATTTGAAGACCCTACACATTTGTTTCGTCGAAACTTTGTTCAGTTTTCAAAGGTCTACCAATTGCCGTTTGTGAGAATCGTTTATCTCTTTACGACAACTTTATTAGTATATCATCTCAAGAAAAACCTGTCAAGCAATTTCTTTAAATTCTTTTTTGCTTGATTAAGCACTTCTCCGTCAGACAACGTATATAAATATACCAAGCGGTAAACACTTCGTCAAGTATTTTTTGAAACTTTTTTCATTTTCTTTCTAGATTTGCAGAAAACAAGTTTGGTTTTCAGCTATACCAATTTTAAATATACTTCTTTTGATAGCTGCTGCTTAGCCCATTACCTAATCTTTTGATACCCAAATCAATTTGCGTCGCTGAAACACTACTAAAACTTATCCGTGCCCCATTTCTCCGCCCTTTTCCGGGAAATAAGTGGGTTGATGGGATAACCATGACATGGAAATTGGGTTTCAACTGCGTATTTTGAACATTTTCAAGATCAAATCCTTTAGGCATGGTTAACCAACTAAAGAAACCACCCTGTGGAACTGTAAAACACGCTTCTCTCGGTAAATAGGTCTGTAAAGCCGCGACCATCATATCACGTTTTCTTCTATAATTATGACGCAATTGCTGTAAGTGGTCTTGCAGGCTGTAACTACCCAAATATTCCGTTACCGTTTGAATCATGAGGTTCGAAGACTCCAAATCTGTCCCAGCCTTCAATTCTTGCAATCGTCCAAACATTTCTGTACTTGCCGTTAACCACCCTAAACGTAACGCAGGTGCCAAGATTTTGGAAAAGCTACCTAATTGAATAACGCGGCCTTGAGTATCTAGCGACTTCAGACTAGGTTGCGCACTTCCTTCGTAGCGCAACCATCGATACGGTGCGTCCTCCAAAATCACAACATCGTACTTATTGGCTAATGCAATCAGTTGGCGCCGCTTTTCAACTGACATCACAACTCCAGTAGGATTTTGAAAATCTGGAATCGTATAAATCAATTTCACTTGATGCTGTATCAAAATTCGTTTTACCGCTGTTAGGTCCATCCCATCATCAGCCATATCCGCCGTATAGTAAGTTGGTTCATAAGCATCAAATGCTGCCAGTGCCCCAATGTAAGTCGGGCCTTCCACGATCAGTCCATCACCTTTGTTAATTAAAAGTTTTGCCACAAGATCTAAACCCTGCTGAGCCCCTTGGGTCATCATGATCTGCTTAGCCATAGTCTTAGTCCCATCCGCAGCTAGCAGATTAGCAATCAAGCTTCGTAACTCTTGTGACTCTTCTCCCACCTGATATTGAAGAGGAGCTTGCTGGTTTTGCATAGCTTTTTGAAAACTAGCCGCTAACTGCGCACTCGGAAATAAACTAGCATCTGGAAACCCGCCCGTAAATGAAATCATTTCTGGATCTTGACTCGGGTATATCGCATTTAAACCACTATGCGAGGTCAACGCAACACGACTTGCAAACTCTTCTTCCATAATTTTTTCCTCCATAAAGTTGAATTCTGCTGTTGACTCTATGATACTAATTCTCTAATATGAAGTAAAACTCAACGTTCTCAATTAAACATGAATGTTGTTCAACTTAGAAATAATTCTGCTTTATTTTCGGTATTGGAGGCTTATATGGCAAACTTTTCTTATGAGATTTTTTCAAAGGTCGTGATAACCCAAAATTTTGGACAGGCAGCAAAAGCCTTAAACGTCACCCCTAGTGCGGTAAGCCATGCAATTAGTCAGTTGGAAAGCGACTTAGGCTTCCCACTATTTATTCGCAACCGCACCGGTGTCGAATTGACTCCCGATGGCGCCCAAATTTTACCCGTAATTCAGCACATCTTAAATAGCGAGGCTCAATTACAGCAAGTTGCCGACCAAATTCGGGGGCTAAATTCCGGAACTATCCGCATTGGTGCTTTTAGCAGCGTTTGTATTAACTGGCTGCCAACGATCATTCAGCGTTTTAAGAAGAAATATCCTGGTGTGGAAGTCACGATTACTCAAGGAACCTTTTCTGAAATCGCTGAAATGACCCGGATCGGCTCTGTCGACATTGGATTTGCGACTCTGCCTGTCGATAACCAGCTGCAAACCGAAGCCTTGGTGGAAGACCCCATTTTTTGCGTCACTCCAGCGGACTTCATCCCTCAAAATAAAACGTACATGACAACGGATGATATTGGCGACTATCATTTTATCTTGCAACAGGTCGATTACGATCGTGACACCAAAAAAACACTGGATCGCTACAATGTGGCACCTAATGCTATTACTTATTCAATTGATGATCAATCAATTCTGTCAATGGTTGAAAGTGGTCTTGGTTTTGGGATACTTCCCCAGTTGGCTTTACAAAAACTGACAGGGGACGTCAATATCTATCCGTTTTCGCATCAATATAATCGTACGATTTGCCTTAGTGTGAATAAAACGCAGGCCGATGCACCTTCTACCAAACTTATGTTGCAAGAGATCCACCAGCACCTGGCAAAGCGTTATCAAGAAAGCTATTTAGGAAAAGCATAATTGCGGTTAAAAATAAATTCTGAGCTGTCGGCATTTGGGGCGCTAGAAACGACGCATAACCGGTTCGTTATTTCCGTCCAGAGATACACTAGGGGATATAATCAAAAAAAGACTGAGAATTTTTTCTCAGTCTTTTCCTATGCACTTTAATAACCAAAATTGGAGCATGGCTACCTTCTATGCTTAATGATAGCAGCCAAACGATTCAAAAAGCGAATCATTTGGCTGCCGTTGTTATGGGCAAAATTAAAATGCCTTTTGTTCGCTTTTCTTATATCCGTAGCTACAGCGCAGGCTTTACTTGCTAGTGTCCTCTTTTCGTTCTACTTACTTGATTTTTACCAAGAAGTAACGTTTCTTCCCCCGGCGGACAATAACATATTTGCCGTCGAAATGAGTGTTCGGATCTACTTCTGCCTCAACATCCTGAACTTTCTCGCCATTGATGCGAATGGCCCCATTTTTCACATCTTCACGGGCTTGTCTACGCGAAGGTTCAATCTTAGTATCATCTACCAACCAAAGAACGATATTTTCCTTCTTGTTGGCCACTTCCACAGTTGGCATATTCTTGAATCCTTGTTCAATTTCGTCTGCCGTCAAATCTTGCACTTCTCCTGAGAATAAGGCCTTAGTAATGTGCTGTGCTTCAACAACGGCTTGGGGACCGTGTACAAACTTAGTCACTTCTTCTGCTAAACGTCGTTGGGCTTCCCGTTTTTCGGGTTCTGTACGAACCTTTTCGGCCAATTCTTCAATTTCAGCTTCATCTAGGAACGTGAAGTACTTCAAGTACTTGACGACATCCCGATCATCCTGGTTAATCCAGAACTGGTAGAATTCGTAGGGCGAGGTTTTCTTGGGATCTAGCCATACTGCTCCCCCAGCCGTCTTACCGAATTTGGTTCCGTCTGCTTTTAACATTAACGGAATTGTCAACGCAAAAACATCTGTGTCAGGGCCTTCGATTTTGTGAATCAAATCAATGCCGGCCGTGATGTTTCCCCACTGGTCAGAGCCGCCAATTTGTAATTGTACATCTTCATGACGATACAAATGAAGGAAATCAAGGGATTGCAAAATTTGGTAGGTGAATTCGGTAAACGAAATTCCACCTTCCAGTCGACTAGCAATAACCTCTTTGTTCAACATCGTATTAATATTGAACAACTTGCCGTAATCACGCAAAAAGTCCATTAAAGATAGTTTAGAAAGCCAGTCATAGTTGTTTAAAATCTGAAAGTTTTCGGTACCAAACAATTTGGTCATTTGAGCTGAAAGTGCGTCTTCATTATGTTTAACCTGTGCCATTGTTTGCAAAGCCCGTTCCGATTTTCTCCCGGAAGGATCCCCAATCGCACCCGTTCCGCCACCAATCAAAATTACCGGATGGTGTCCTTGAAGTTGAAAGCGTTTCATCATCATAAAGGGAATCAAATGCCCAATATGTAAACTATCTCCCGTGGGATCCACCCCACAGTACAAGCCAATTTGCTTTTTGCTTGTTAATTCACGCAAACCTTCTTCATCGGTCGTTTGGTTTACTGCTCCGCGCCACTTTAATTCATCAATAATATTCATAGCCAAACCCTCCATATCTTTATATTAAAAAAGTCCCTAAAGTCGAATTAGACTCTAGGGACGAAATTTTCCGCGTTACCACCCAAGTTATTGCACAAGTGCAACCACTCAACATCGATAACGTGATGAATCGCTAATTTAAGGATTAGAAGCTCAACAACTGTAATTCACAATTATCACATTCTGGTTCGCAACCCCACCAGATCCCTGAAATGTTGGATAATCTGCTACTTCGATCGTCTCAATGCTTTTAATGTTAGTTACATCTTAAAAGAGTTACTTTTACAAGTCAAGCGCCTTTTTAAACTTTTTTAGCAACGGGTCAGATCCTAAAAAAGCAACCGAATCAATGCCATACAAACAATGCCAACAACCACGATGACAATTAAGCTTTTTGAAATAATGGCGGCGATAAAAGTTGGAATCGTCGCAAACAAGTTTTCATAATCAATTGTTGGCAAACTACCCGCATGGTGTGTAAAAATGTTTTCCATAATTAGTGCCGTCATAATGACCAAAGGCACAAAACTTAAATAACGGATTAACCACGCCGGTAAATCAAAATTCTTAACAAGGACAAATGGAATTACACGTGACAACCACGTCACCAAGCCGCAGCCAACAATTGTTGCCAATATTTTTATCGAGAGCGCCATTGTTCAATCACCATCCCTAAAAAGCAGCCAACTAGTGTCGTGACAATCAAAGCGACATTATCAGAAAAGAAAATCGTTAAGCCGTACATTAGCACACAAACCATCCCGACAATGCCAACTTGAAACCAAAACGCTTTGCTGAGATCCGTAATCATTTGTAGATAAAGTAGCCCAATAAACATGGCTACAAGCGCAAAATCTAGTCCCAAAGCTTGCGGATCGCCCACTAAGTTGCCCAGAATGCCACCCGCGGCGGTCGCCAATACCCAGGTTAAATAAGCAACCAGATTTGCCCCATGAAACCAACTGGGTACCAAGCGATGATCCGTAAAGTTCAATTTGTTCATACTTAATGCAAAACTTTCATCGGTTAAAAGGGTCCCAATGCCAATATTTTGCCAAATTGAATCCTGGCGGAAATATTGTGCCACTGTGGTACTCATCAAAATAAAGCGGGCGTTCACCAAAAATACCGACAGCATGATGAACGGAATAGAACTATTGGCCAGCAGCAGACTGACCATTATAAACTGCGCAGAACCCGCATATGTAATTAAAGACATCAAAAAAATTTCTAAAACGCTTAGACCGCTGGTTTTGCCGACAATTCCAAAGGCCATGCCAATCCCAATATACCCAAAGACAGTGGGGAGTGCATCCCGTACACCAGTTTCAAAATCTAATTTTCCATCCACTTCTGTTCACCCCACTTTCCTTGTTGTTGCCAGTTACTGGGCGTCACGCCAAAATAAGCCTTAAAAACACGGCCAAAGTAATTACCGCTTTGAAACCCAACCCGTCGTGCAATTGTTTGAATTGAAAGCTCTGCTTCAGATACCAGATCGCGACTGTGTGCCATTCGTACATCCAGAAGATAGCGCATCACTGATTGACCAGTCTGCTTTCGAAAACGGTGTTCAAAATAACTCGTGTTCAAATGCACTGCTGCCGCAACTTGTGCCACTGTTAAAGGTTGCGCGTAGTGCTTTTGCATAAACCGCTGGCTTGCTTGAATAGGCTGATCAAATGCCGTTTTGGTATCTAATGGCTGGCATCGCTTGCAAGGACGAAAACCGGCCTGCAGGGCAGCATTCGGATTAGGAAAGACCACCACATTTTGTTTCCGTGGCTGCCGTGAGACACAGGAAGGTTTACAAAAAATCCCGGTTGTCAAAACGGCATAGAAAAAGGTGCCATCTGCACACCCTTCATTATGAATAATTGCCTGCCATTGGCCATTAGTTGGACGCTTTCGCGCTGTCATTTGAACGCCTCCTTATCGGTTCATTAAAAGTTCAAAATGGAAAAGCCAAATTTTGAACCTTAGATTTGTTATACTTTAGTCAAATTCTTAGCCATGACTGGAGGCCAACTTATGAAAAAACTTTATTTTGATCACTTAGTGGTTGGTGCTTATACGTACACATTAGCCGTGGGCAACCATGGATTAGCCTTCGTCAGCTCCAACCACGTTGATGCTTACGGACTGCATCATTATTTTTCAAATGTTCAAATTTTACACGATCCCACTAAAACCAAAGCTTATAAACAGGCACTGAACGCTCTTTTGACCGGCACTGCCACTTCTTTTTCTTTGCCAATCGAATTCAACGGTACACCCTTTCAGATTGCCGTTTGGAAAGCACTTCTGACAATTCCATACGGCCAAACAACCACTTATAGTGAACTTGCTAGAAAAATCAATCGTCCGCGGGCTATTCGCGCAGTTGCCAATGCCGTGGGCCGCAATCCGAATCAAATTGTGGTTCCTTGTCATCGTGTTTTACGCAAAGATGGCACTATTGGCGGCTATCATGGTGGCATTCCCTTGAAACGGCAACTTCTAGCTTTAGAAGCGCGGGTTAGAGCTTGTTAACTCCCGGCTTTACACGTTTTACGCAGATAGGTTATCGCTTTTAGGCAACTTGTTCCCAAACGTTGTGTGCATTTGTGGTTTCTAAAAATCTAATTTATCCGTGTTGTAGCATACAAACGGCCGCTATGAAGTGCGGACGTTTTTATGGGCACATTTACAAAGACTTCGTTAACATGCCGGCCTCACTTTTGGCAGGCGTCATCTTGTCACCCATAATTTTTATCATTATAGCATTTTTACCCTAACTTGTTTGACAAAAATCGCCACCCACGCCCCATACAATTCCTACTAATTTAAACTTCCAACGGATTGTGATAGGGTTACTTTAAGGTTTCTTTTAATACCCTAACTAGCGGTTAACCATTTGGGCGCGATGGCCTAACAGCCAGGTATCAAAATAAAAAATTTGCTGCATCAATCCGTCTTTTGAATCGCACCGCTCGTTAACACTTCATATAAATAGGAGAACTTTAATCATGACTACACAACTATCACAAGGAAAATTCACTAATTTACAAGAGCTGGCTGACACAGAGGGGACATTTAACTTTTTAGGTTTGGCGCAAAATAAAGCGGCCGTTCAATTGACCGCCAAACAACAGATTGAATTTACCCAACTGGTTGCGGATGCTTTAGCAGCCACTACAACCGGCACAATTCTAACAGCTACCGACAATAAGCAGCTCCATCAAGTGCACCAGAAGCAAGCCGGATTGATCACGTTGTACGATCCGCACGCCAAAGCTCAATCTCAAGCCCCATCTTTGGGCCGTTTTGTGCATACCACCCATTCCAATGCCGTGCTTTTACCGCTAACTTATAATCCCCATGCGGATAATGATCAGAAACTTGCCTTTGTCGAACGCGTCGGTGCAGAAGCACTTGCCGCCGATTTACCGTTGATCATTTCTCTTACTACCACTGACGAGACGGCAACTGACAAAACACAATCAGAATTTGCCAAAAAACAGCCTCAATTAGTCCTTGATACCTTAAAGGAACTGACTAAACCACGCTATCATATTGACATCTTACAAATCGAAACCCCGCTTAATTTTGATTTTGTCGAGGGCTTTACCTCACAAGACGTCGTGCCCGTATACTCACGGCGAGAAGCTGCCAAACTATTAAAAGAGGCTAGTGATATCACCACTATTCCCTTTATTTATCGAAGTGGTCTAAATACCATGACTAGTTTTCAGGCGGCCGTTAAATTTGCCGGCCAGGCCGGAGCTAAGTTTGCTGGCATCACTTTAGATGAATCGCTTTGGGAGACAGCCGTTACGGAATATCTCGCATCCGGTGAGTCTGGGTTAAATCACGAATTACAGCATTTGCAGGCCGATGTCCAAACTTTGAATGCCACCTTGGAAAATTACGCAACGCCGTGGTACGATCGCTTTGGCGGCCTCAAGCAACTCGACTTATTTACAAACCCATTCCAACTTTAAGTCCGTTTAGACTGTCTAATTTACAGTTACACCGGACCAAACAAACTTTTAATTGCTTTTTTCTACGAACGGCTTTACAATATCATTGTGATATCAGAAACCAGTTTCATTTTAATTAAAATTTGTGTGGGGGTAGATTATGATGAAAATTGATCCAGCAATTCTTAAGGCGCAAATCACATTTAAACCACAAAAAGATGGTGTTCCGCCATTTCTTTCTTGGGCCCATCTAAAAATCGCCGGAGAAGAATATCCACGTGGCGGCAAAAGTTTGCTAAAGCGGCGGGTTTCACGACCAAAAATGCGTTCCAAAACCACCGTAGATTTTGAGCCTGACAGCATTAATATTTTCGTAGAAGATAGTTCCTATAAAAGCTATCCATTCCACGAGCTCAAGTCACTAACTGTCTTCATCATGCGTGGCTTTGCCATCTATTATCCAGGCCGTGTTTCGAATAACACCATCACGATTCTGGAATTTCCAGACACGCAATATTATTTTGATACGCCCACACCGCTTCCGGCAATCGTGTTATTAACAAGCACGCTTTTTAAACGTACGACCGTTAATGATCCGTTGGGACTAAGAGACATGAACAGCAATTTAGATTTACAAGATATGAATGATCATATTGCCCGTATCGGTTACGAAAATTTGGTTAAAGATACGCCACTAAGCTGGTTAGCCACTACCTTCAATCCGGAGGAAGAACCTTATCAGTTGATGTCGAATTGACAAATCAAGTCACAAGGCTTATTTTGAAAGAACTTAAGGAGTTCCTAATAAGGAGGCCATGATTATCAGAACTCAACATGAACACCTGAAAAAGCCTAAATATGGCTCGCGTGCATTTTCCACCTTTCTCTATTTCATTTTCGTTTTAGCCACAATTTGTTTATTCACCGTTTTTAACAAAAGTTTCGGTCAAATTGTGGCGACAAGTGATCCTGTCGTGAGCCAAATCGTCACAACGGTTAACGAAAAGATCCCGTCGTATAACGGCTACACCATCCAAGTGACCAGCGCAACTATTAAGCCAGCCATTAAGACGGCAGTCGGTCAGGTTTATGATGGTAAAACCATCAAGGTCGACCCTACCCGTTTCCAAAACAGTGTGAAACAACAGCTACGGGCCGATGGCGTTTCTGATCTGGTCATTAACTCGTCAATTGGCGCAGCTGTTCAAACTAAGTTAACCGCTGAATACCAAAATGCGTTTCAAAATGAGTACTTACTAGAATTCCGGGAAAAATTGCCAACGTATAAAATGATCACGTATCTTGTCATGTTGGTAACTTTCGTTTTCGGGACTTTTTTCCGGATCCGCTATATTCGATCCAAGCATTAAGCGATTCAAGAAACCATGCCCAATCTGTTTTTTAATCTCATTGCTTTACGGCTTCACAGCATAAAACTGACGAACCGTGTCTCGAGTCTCCTTTTAACTTTGTTAACATCATTCAAAAGGGCTGGGAAAATCTCCCAGCCTTCTCTATTCTCCGATTTTTAATCACCGCAATCGGGAAAATGGGTGCTTTAATTTCGCGTATAATCTAAGAAGCCGCATGATTCAAAGAACGAATCATGCGGCTTCGCTTGTTAAGCGGAGAAGTTAACCTTGTTTTGTTCCCCACTCACATTTTCTATTGCCAATCTTGCAGCAATTTTTCAATTGTTTTTAAAACGCCATTTTCATCGTGGTCAGGAGCAACGCCATTTGCAATTGCCTTAATCGCTGCCGGAGCGTTAGCCATGGCATATCCTTGGCCCGCTTCCTTCAGCATTTCCACATCATTACCGCCATCCCCAAAAGCGACAACATTTGCCATCGGAATTTGTAATTGATCTGCCACTCGTTTCACTGCGTTAGCCTTGTGGGTATGCGGAATAATCAAATCAATATCTCCGTGACCAGAAGAAACTGGCAACAATTCACCGGCTAACTCATCTTTTAAAGCCTGCACTAATGCCGCTGTTTGTTCATCTGGAACTGACATCCCCAGTTTTAAAACGGTATCGTCAATGTCATCCCACTGCTTAACGGTCTTTAACTTGTAGTAGTACCGCGCCGTCATTTCCGCAAATTCCGTCGGCTCTGAATCCAAGATATATGCGCTCTTAACCGCACTCACAATTGGATGTACATCTGGAAGTTGATCCAAAAAATGAATAGCGTGCTGGTACGCTGCCGGATCCATTTTAGCAGAAGACATCACTTCTTCATCGGGACGCTTAATGAGCGCCCCATTATCGGAAACAAACCAGATGGAATCTGCTGTATGTGGGAAAAAGGCCCGTAATTGCGAATCTTGGTTCCCACTAGCAACCACAAAAGTGACATGCTTTTGTTGCATCTGCGGATATAATTTCAAAAAATACTGCCGGTCGAAATCTTGGTGACTGTTTAAAAAAGTTCCGTCCATATCAACAGCAATAAGTCTTTCTGTCATGATAACTCTCCTTTACTCTTTGCAAGAATAATTTCATCATAACAGAAGGCGCTTACAAAAAGAAGCCTCCGTTTTCTCTTACTGCGCAATCTCATCTTCAACAGCTTGAATATATTTTTTTGCAATGACTACCCGGCCATTAAAATCCTGAATTCGCATTAAGGTTCGGCGATCTACTTCACAAACTGAATCCATATCTAGCTCAATTAAATAAGTATTTTCATATTCCTTAATTGCCCGTCCGTAAAAACCACTTTTGATCATTGGGCATTGATCACAAACTACCTCAAAGCGTTGGTAACTGCATTCTTCGTCTCTCATAGCCGTCCTCCTATATTAATTCTTATGGTTAAGATAAGATAAACTTTAATATAGAAGTGTGAAGTTTTTGTGAACAGTTTTATAAATAAGTGTGAAGTTATAATTTGTATAATAAAAAAGTATGTTTTGCTTTTTTTCAAGCAAAAACATACTTTTTTACTTGCCAACGGGGATAAGCACGGTAAAAATTGTCCCGCCACCGGGATTATCGGTGACTTTAATCCGACCTTTATGCGCGCGCACAATCCAATCGGCAATAGATAATCCCAAACCATTGCCACCAGTTTGCTTATTTCCTGACTTTTCCTCTCGGTAAAAACGTTTAAACACAGACTTCTTGTGACTATCACTAATTCCAATCCCCGTATCACAGACTTGGATTTTTAAATTACGGTTCTCAACTCTACCATTCACTGTAATCGTTGCGCCCGTTTTAGTATAATTAATGGCATTATCTAACAGAATGACGATCAATTGATGCAGCCGTTTTGCATCCACTAAAACCGGTCGATCAACCTGAATGGCGGTTACCAATTTTTTACCCTCACTCGTAATCAAATCCTGGTAGGGCTCCAGAATTTCCTTCATAAATTCACCAAAGTCCACCGGCTTTTTCTCCAACGTAATGACATTAGAGTTTGCCCGCGCCAAAGTCAACATATCACTCGTTAATCCATTTAAACGCCGAATCTCGGATAGCGACATAATAATCGCCCCAGCCTGCTCTTTAATGGTGTCGTTGGGCTTAGTCATCAGCCCTTCCAGCTTATTTTGGATAATCGTTAAGGGCGTACGAATTTCATGGGCCGCACTGTCTACAAATTCTTCCTGTTGCTTCCAGGCTTTTAGCACCGGCTTCATGTTGATTCGAGAAATAATGTAGCTAATGATAAACACAATTAACCCAAAAATAATCAGGGATCCCAGCAAAAGCTCTTTAAACCGAGTAATACTTTGAATTTCAGGATTAATATTTTTTAAAACGAGGGCGTATTTGGGCTGCTGACTAGCCCGCAAGACTTTTCCTTGATGTGTAATCGGGGTCTGGGCATGTACGCGGACATAGACACGCCGAATCGTCTCGCCACCAATCTCAATGTTATAAATCTTATTGAGCTGTTTTTTATTAACCTTGATCTTGCTAACGGTATCCGCCATATTATTCAAATACTGCGCATTCACGATCTTTCCCTTAGCATTATAGTAAACCGTCACCGTTTGGAAATCAGGCGGTCCCATAATGTCTTTGCTGCTGGCCGCCATGGCCGCCTTACGACTAATGGTGTTGTCGACACTTGTATAGGTGTTGCGTTGATAAAAAATAAAGATAATCGTTCCTAAAATTGAAAAAACGATTAGAAAACTGAAGAATTCAAACAGAAATAATTTAATTTGCTGCTTACGATTAACAATTTTATCCATTAATTCACTTCCAAAAGAAAGCCAACGTTTCGCAAAGTTTGGATCAGTTTGGGACGGCCCGCCTTTTCCAATTTACGGCGCAAATTACTAATATAAATGTTAACCACATTAATCGTTGTGTCCGAGTCCATCCCCCAAATTCGGTCAAAAATTTGTTCTCGGGAAACAATGATATTTTTGTTTTGCGCTAAATACGCCAGAATCTCGTACTCCTTTCCAACTAATTTCAAAGGGTGATCGTCCACCATTACTTGCCGATTTTCTGTATTTAACCACATGTGATCATCGACCATCAACCGTTTGTCATCTTGATAGACACCGCTGCGTTTGAGGAGAGCTTTGACCCGTACAATCAGTTCTTCGCGATGAAAAGGCTTAGTTAAGTAGTCGTCAGCCCCCGTATCGAAGCCTGTGATCTTATCCTCCAGACTATCTTTGGCCGTTAAGACCAAGATCGGTGTTTCAATTTTGGCTTTTCGTATATTTTTGATAATCTCCAGTCCGTTCATAAGCGGCAACATGAGATCAATAATGAACAAATCATAAGGCTCCTCGGTTGCCAAGTATTCCCCTTCTTCGCCGTCAAATGCCTGTTTAACGGACCCAATCTCAACCAAAAAATCGCGTACGCTGTCCGAAAGCTGATGATCATCTTCAATTAATAAAATTTTTACTATATCTGTCATCTTGCATCCCTAATTTCTTTTTTGATTTTTCGCTAAAATTAATCTCCAACTAACTTTACTCACTACTTCAATCAATTTCGTTTTTCCCGGTAATTTTGATGACTGAAAATTAGCAAAATTGCATTTTACCAACTTTTATAAGCTGGGTGCGACCATCCGTTAGTTTCTTATCTATTTTAACCTATAAAATAAGGTTAAGACAAAGAAATATATTGTCTTAACCTCATTTTTCAGCTACGATGCAATTCTAAACTTCCGATCTTCCAAACTAATTTTCACGTCGCCCTGATCGGCTATCTTTGGATCATGTGTGACGATGATTACCGTCTTATGATGAACATGCGCCAAATCTTGAAAAAGCTTCATAATCATTGCCGAGTTTTCCCCGTCTAAATTACCGGTCGGTTCATCGGCAATAACAATGTTGGCATCCACAAGCATCGCCTGAATAATTGCCACACGCTGCTGTTGGCCGCCAGAAAGTTTCTGAACATTTTTCTTGGCATCAGCTTCATCAATTCCAACCCCTTTCAGGGCGTCGAGTACGTACTGTTTTTCGCCTTTATGTTCCGAACCGGTAACGGAAAGTGCGGTTAAAATATTATCCAGCGCTGACATGTAAGTCAGGAGGTTATATTGCTGAAAAATAATCGCCACTTCATGTTTTCGGTAGTTTGTGGACCCAATTTTTTTTATGTTTTGCCCATCTAAAAAGATATCCCCTTTTTGAGGCTTATCCAAACCGGCAATAAAGGATAGCAAGGTAGTTTTCCCTGAGCCTGACGCACCAACAATTGTGTAAACTTTTGCTGCATCGAAACTTAAATCAACATCTTCATACAGTGGTTTATCAGACTGACCGTACCAATGACTTAATTTTTTTACACTTAACATTCACTCATCTCCTCGTTATTCTCCAATCAAAATATCTTTGGGTCGCAATCGTAAGATACTAATTGCGGAAACGCAAACGGCTAGCGCAATAATCACTAAGCCCATGCCGCCCAATTTGATAACGGAACTTGGTGTAATCGTTGTATTTAACGTCTTTAATGCCTTTTTATTGGCTGAACTGGTTGTGGCCTGTGACATCATTGCGCCACCCCGCATACCGCCGCCACCTTGACGGCTTGCACCAGGCGCACCGCCACCACCAGGTCCACCATTGGAACCTGCCGTTGTAGAAACCGAAGTTGTTTGCTGCTGAGCTAGTAACTGATTACCGACCTTGTTGCCCACAAAATTACCTAAGAGCAATGCCACAACGAGGGCACCAATTAAGATAACAAACAATTCTGAGAATAACTGACCGACAATGCGCATTTTGGATTCTCCAAGGGAAACGAGCACGCCGATTTCCTTTTGCCGAGTCCGTACTGACAAAATGATAATCAGTGCCAAGATAATGGTTCCGGCAATTGCCACGAGCCAAACAATCTTCTTAGCAAACGACTGAACATTTTTCATCGGTTGTAATAGTTGCTGGTAGCTTTCGTCATTAGAACTTACTGAAAATGAGCTGCTGTTAATAATACTTTTAATCTTTTTCGTTGTTGCCTTTTCTTTAGCTGAATTTTCCAAGGTGTAGGTAACGGTACTTGACTTACCAGTTGTTCCCGTGATGGTGGCCGGCAACGTGTAACTGGTATAGATGGTGTTGCTTGGGTCACTACCCGGCATGCCACTGCTGCTTGTCGATTTTGCTTTGTAGATCCCCACAATTGTTAATTTAATCTTCTTCTTGCTGGAAGTCGTCGTTTTAACGGTAATGGTATCGCCAACTTTCAGGTTGTTAGACGTTGCCAATTCTTTTTCAATCACGACATTTTTACTATTAGCATCACTTGCCGTAATGTTACGGCCAGAAACGATTTTGTCTTCTTTAGAAAGAAATGATGAAGTCAATTTAGTACTTGAGACTCCTTCAACAGAAATATTTCCTGTTGAACCGCCCATGCCGCCCTTCATCATGCCACCACCCGCAGAACCTGTCGTGGTTGACACCGTGTCAAATGAGCTGGCATTTACCGAAGCGGTATTGGTAATGTTATAGTACGCCACTGTACTTAAGTTACCCGCCTTTTTAATTTTGGCGTTGGAAACGGTTGGTGTCGTAATCGTTTTAGACTTCGAAGAGCTTGAGCGCATCTTCGCAAACATCTTATTTCGATTCGCTGAAACACTGATTGTGGTTCCTGCCGATTTAGTCACGTTATTGGTAGCCGAAACTGCCGCGTTTTGAATAATAATTCCGGACAATACAAAAACCAAGATTGCTGACATGATTAATAAGAGCAATAGACTCTGACCTTTTTTATGCGTCAGATAAAGCATTGAGCGTTTTAGATAGTTCATTCCTTCATCTCCTCAAATTGATAATCATTATTGTACTGAGTTTAGGTTAAACGAAGATTAAGAACTGTCATGTAAAACTAAATTTTTTAAACATAGAAAAAATCCCAATCACATTCGCGGTATGATTGGGATTTTGAGCTAACTGAATAGCTTGCAATGATGTAAGTTAATTTTTACAGGGGAGTTTGAACATATGGAGAATATCCATCTTCTTCCGCATTGGGAAGGTGAGAAAAAATCACTTCTTTCTTAATGAATAAATCTATCATAATAGCAGCACTTTAAATGAAGATTAAAATCCCGAATTTTTTTAAGCATCTAAATTGTCCCCGTTATTTTGTTCCCGTAAACTAAAGGTACAACATAGATGGAAAGAAGGGATCATAATGAAAAAACGACTGCGTGCCGGCTCGTCCAACACTAAAATGAGTAAATTTTTCTTGCTTTTACAAATTGCTAATGCCGCCTGGATTTTACTTTCCCTCCTCAAACGACTACGTAAAGCCTAAAAATAAAAAGATACAGAAAAAGACCGAATCACATTCGCGGTATGATTCGGTCTTTGAGCTAATTGAATAGCTTGCAATGATGTAAGTTAATTTTTACAGGGGAGTTTGAACATATGGAGAATATCCATCTTCTTCCGCATTGGGAAGGTGAGAAAAAAATCACTTCTTTTCTTAATGAATAAATTCATCATAATGGTGCCACTTTAAATGAAGATTAAAATGACAAAAAAATTTATCAATCTGAGCAAGTTAGTTTGCTTATTTATAGTAAGCATGTATACTTCAATATGAAGTCAGTAACAAAAACTTGGAAAGATGGTGGATTTCAATGAAAATTAATATCAAAGAACAGGCAGCCAATTATCTAGCGGACAAGATTCCGGCCGGCAAACACGTTTTTCTTGCTTTGGATGACGGTTCAAGCAAGTTCTCTAAGCTTGGCGGTTCCTGTGCAATCGGTAATAAATTTCAATTTGTAGTTGCGGATGAGGGTGACGACGAGTATCAGATTCCTTTGGAAAATAACGCCGAACTTAACTTAACAACTGCTGAACCCGAAACCACATTTCTAGGTAATGGACTGGCACTTGACTATAAGAACGCCACACTCAGATTGTCTGACGATAGCGGCGTGCTAGATGGGGCTGTCACTGTAGAAAATTATCAAGCACCTACTCAAGATAAGGCCGCTGCTAAAAAAGAAATGACTGAACTAGGCGGTAAAATCTGCTAAGCACCTTAGTCGTGTTCTAGCCCCAAATTTTAAATGATGCCACCTAAAGTCACAACGGTGGTTTGACCATCCTAATCAAAAAGGTGAGCGCCAAGTAACATACTTGGGACTCACCTTTTTTGTCTTTACTGACCATAGGTTTGTTCAAAATCAGCCACTGCGCCCCGCAAATTTGCCTGGTCGGTATATTTACACGCCACAACATCCGGTTTTATAGAAGCAATCTTCACCTGTTTACGGATTGCTTCGATATTTTTCTCAATATTCGGGATTAAATCCGGGTTATTAGAAACCGCGCCCCCCAAAACAATTTTTTCAGGATCAAAACTGTACTGCAGATTGTAAGCTGCTTTGGCCAGCGCCCAGTACATCGTTTGCACTTCATTTTGTGCTGCTGCATCGCCCTGCTTGGCGAGATCAAAGACTTCTTTTCCTGTCTTTTGCGTACCCAGCTTTTGATTGTACCTTTGCGCAACTCTAACGGCGGTCCCCAGCTCACTCAAGGTATTGGTATCACTAGAGAGCGCATACCCAAATTCACCGCCGAAAAGGTGAGCACCATGCCAAATCTTATGATTGAGAATGACCGAACCGCCAACACCCGTTCCAACAACCAAAAAAATGAGGCTTTCGGCACCTTTGCCAGCGCCATCGGCTAACTCCGCTAAGGCTGCACAATTAGCATCATTTTCAATACTAACTTTTAGATCAAATCGTGTTTCTAATTCTGGTTGAATTTTAAAATTATGAATGTATGGTAAGGCACTGGCGCCCTCAATCACACCAGTTTTCTTGTTAACCGCACCTGGTGAACTGATCCCTACTCCTTTAATCTGATGGGCAGCCTTCATTTTGCGCACTTCATCGGTCAACACGGTGTAAAATTCATCTAACGTTGCGGGGGTTTTACGACTGGTATGATCTACCAACTGTTGACCATCCCACACAGCAAATTTAATGGTCGTTCCACCAACATCAATGACACCAATATTATTCATCAATACTCACTTCTATCTTTATAAAATGTAATCGGATACATTTTTATTATACAACGAATCGCAGCCCTTTCGTGTGCCATTCTTTGGTTTGAATATAAAAAAAACACTGTTCGGCAAGTTTTAGGCTTCGTTCATCACCCACCCTAAAAATGCGTTCCAGTGTTTTGGTTTCAAATTATATTAGTTTTCGTCGTTATACTTTGATGCACGGCTTTGATATGTTCCCTTTTGCGTGTTAATATCGAGGACTTCGCCTTCTTTAATAAAATCAGGCACCGTGACTACCAGTCCGGTTTCCATGGTTGCAGACTTACCAGATCCCGCAACGGTAGCTCCCTTAATTGAAGGTTCAGTTTCAGCAACCTTTAATTGGACCGTATTTGGTAGCGTAACTCCGATCACTTCGGAATTGAAGTAATCAATTTTAACATTCATATTTTCCAACATGAATTTCATTTCATTTTGAATCGTTGCCGTTGGGATCTCATACTGTTCATAAGTTTCCATGTCCATAAATACAGCAACATCGCCTTGTGTATAAAGGTACTGCGCATCTTTCGTTTCGACAATGGCTTGTTCAACTTTTTCTTCGGGACGCATCGTCTTTTCAACAGTCGCACCTGAACGCAAATCATATAATTTCATCCGCATAACCGTATTACCCTTGCCTGGCTTATGATGCTCTGCGGACAGCACTTTAATTAATTTGCCGTTTTGTTCAAATGTCATACCTGCTTTAAGATTTATTGCTTCAATCATGTTTTTTCTCCTTGTGTTCCTTTAGAATTTAACTGCTGCTAACCTTATTTATAAAAAACGCTCCAGGTCCAGGACTCATACGGCCGACTTCCCTTCGTTTTAGTCTCCAATTACTAGTTTAACACTAAACACAACCCTTAAGCTATCCCCCAAAGTCGCCGGTGCAGGGTGCATTTGTACATTCCTTTTAAATCCGCTAAGATAAAAAGCAAACGTATCTAGATGCTAGACCCTTTAAAATAATTAGTTAAAGGAGTTTTTTATGAAACATATATGGCAAAAAATTATTATCGGCTTGTTATTTTTCTTCCTGGTTATCGGTGGAATTGCTTATCATGAACGTCACAATATTCGCCGTTTCTTTTTAGTTAATCAAGTCCATCGAAGCGCACACATTCTCACAACTGCACAAATTAAACTTAATTTAAAACCAGCCTTATCCACTAAAAACACGACCACTACCAATCAGTTAAGTGCCACTTATCGACGAAAGTTAGCTAATCTTTCCGTAGGGATTACACATGCCAAAGTAATTGTGAATCCCTATAAAACGAGTCCACTAACTGGATTGATTTTAGTAAAAACAAGCCAGGCAACTCAAGTGACCATGCGGGTTTTAGGCGATAGTCCTCAAACAACGATTACAAAAAAGATCCCTGGGTACACGAAGCAGCATCAAGTTGGGATCCTTGGTCTGTATGCCAATCGCACAAATCACGTACAACTAACCTTTACCACAAAATCCGGTACAAAAATCACAAAAACATATTTTCTGCGAACAGGGAAAGCCTCTGCACGTATTGGCACTAACACTGTTAAAACGAGTCATCCCACCCAAATGGCTTTAGGGACAGGAAATACCAAACTTACTTTTGCCGTCAGCAGTCAAGGTATTACTTACGGCCTAGATGCACAAGGTAAAGTGCGCTGGTACAGCACCAATTATATTTCTCACGTCTTTAAGCAGCTGGCAAATGGGCACTTGCTAATTTTAACGAAGATTAATCCTAACGACCATCATTACAATGCGCTTCAAGAAACGGATTATTACGGTCGGGTTTATCGTCAATACAATTTCAACGGATTGTTTCCGTCAAAAACTAATCACAAAAAGTTAGTTACTAATACCGTTATCCACCATGACGCTATTGAGTTACCCGATCATAATTTGCTGCTGACTGTCAGTGATGGCGGTGCTGATTATGTTGAGGACACCATGATCGAACTTGATCGGCAGACAGGTAAAATTAAAAAAGTAATTGATTTAAAACGGATTTTACCTAAATCTGCCTATACAAAATATCATGGGACTACGCGTTCTGACGGGAAACTGGACTGGTTTCACCAAAATTCTATGTATTATGATAAACGGACCGGAACCCTCATCGTTTCTGGACGCAATCAAGACATGATTTTTGCAATTAACTGTAAAACGACCAAGCTTAAGTGGATTTTAGCAGCTAACCAAAAGCTGCCTACGCGTTATCAGAAGTACCTCTTAAAGCCGACCACAAAGCACTACAAGTTCAACGCAGGTCAGCATGCTGTCATGTTATTGCAGCCAGATAAAGCAAAGAAAAACCAGCTCCAGTTACAATACTATGATAATAACGTGGTGGTTACGCGTGGTAATCAGTCTGTTTCCAAAAAGTATTCAGCGGGAACAATTGTGTCGATTAATCAGTTGAAAAAGACCGTTACAAAAACTTGGAGTTACGGTAAATCACGCGGCACCTACGATTTCACAAATATTGTCGGCAGCAGCTATGCCGTGGGTAAAGGAAATACACTCATTAACTTTGGGTATGCTGATAGTGGCAAACGCAGTGAGTTTGTCGAAGTCAATCGTAAAACCAAATATGTTGTCTTCGATGTTAATCGCACCAACTTTCCAAGCTGGGATTGGACCTATCGGGCTCAGCGTATGTCACTCTTTCCTAAACATACGCATTTTTCTTTAAAAAACATCAACCAATAACCGATTAAAAAAGAGACCTGTGAATTACGAAAATTGGCAGGTCTCTTTTAGGCTGACGCTATGATCGTTCAAATTCAACAAAATTAAATTGAAAGGAAAATCCTTATTACAAGCAATAAAATTTCAAATTTAATGAATTTTCTTTTTGCTACTCTTCAAATAAACTTTCCCCATTAGTTTGAATAACTTTTTGGTACCAGTAAAATGAGTCTTTGCGTACTCTTTTACCTGTTCCTTGATTAAAATCATCTAAATCCACGTAAATAAATCCATATCGCTTAACCATTTGAGAAGTTGAAGCACTAACAATATCAATTGGCGCCCAAGAAGTATAGCCCATTACTTCAACACCAGCTGAAATTGCTGAATTAATTTGCTTAAAATGATCCGCAAAATATTGAATTCGATAAGCATCATGAACTTCGCCATTCTCAACCGTGTCTTTAGCACCCAAGCCATTCTCAACAATAAAAAGTGGCTTGTGATAACGATCATACAAATCTAGTAAGGCATATTTCAAACCCACCGGATCCACTTGCCACCCCCATTCAGAGGTTTGCAAATATGGATTTTTAACTCCAGTTGTTAAATTTCCACCCACTTTTTCGCGCTTATCTGCATTGATTGACTGGACCATGGACATGTAATAACTGAAAGAAATGAAGTCAACTGGATACTGTTTTAAAATCTCCTCATCACCTTGTGCGAAAGAGACTTGCAAGTCATGGTCCTTAAAATATTTCTTTATAAATCTTGGGTATTCGCCATTTGCCTGAACATCCGTAAAAAAGTGGTTCTGTCTGTTATCTTCATACGCTAACATCACATCTTCAGGATTGCAGGTCTCTGGATACGTTACTGTTTCCGTGACCATACAACCGATTTGACTTCCCGGAATGATTTCATGGCACTGTTTAACAGCTACCGCACTTGCTACAAACTGATGATGTAAAGCTTGATAAATTGCCTGTTCAGCATCATGCTTATTCGCATATTTCTCTTCAACAACACCGACCGTTGTAAATGGATGCCTGAAGACGCTATCGATTTCGTTAAAGGTGAGCCAGTATTTGACGTACGGTGCAAAGTTTTCAAAACAAACTTTGGTAAATCGATTAAAGAATCCGACTACTTCACGAGAAACCCAACCATCATAATGATTAACCAAATATAAGGGCATCTCGTAATGCGACAATGTAACCAGTGGTTCAATCTTAAGTACTCTCATTTTTTTGAATAAATTAACGTAATAGGCAATCCCTGCAGCATTCGGCTGTTCTTCCGTCCCATTGGGAAATAAACGTGTCCAAGCAATAGAAACCCGTAAAACTTTAAAGCCCATTTCTGCAAACAGAGATAAATCTTCCGGATATTTATGATAAAAGTCAATGCCGTGACGTTTGGGATAATAAATGACGTCATCCGTTTTCATAGCTTCGTCAATATCAGCCTGCGTTGTTCGCCACTGAGCGACATAATCAGTAATATCAACATCCGGTTTGAATTTGGCCACATCGGCAACTGACATGCCTTTACCATCAACATTCCAAGCTCCCTCAGCCTGATTTGCCGCAATGGCGCCGCCCCACATAAAGTTCTTTGGAAAAACCGATTTTTGTTTTGATTTCATTTTTATCCCTCTTCCTCAAATAGGCTGGCACCATTAGTTTGAATAATTTTCTGATACTCATAAAAACTGTCCTTTTTCATTCTCCGTAATGTGCCCTCTCCAGCATTGTT
The DNA here is from genome assembly GCF_047220215.1 of Pediococcus siamensis. Taxonomy (GTDB): domain Bacteria; phylum Bacillota; class Bacilli; order Lactobacillales; family Lactobacillaceae; genus Pediococcus; species Pediococcus siamensis. Next base: position 79,506 of record NZ_CP178375.1, on the reverse strand, counting down.
TTTATCAACATACACAAATCCATAACGTTTACGCATTTCACCAGTTCCAGCAGAAACAATATCTAGTGGTCCCCACCATGTATAACCAATAATATTGCAGCCATCTTGTAAAGCTTCATGTACTTCAATTAGATGTGCTTTTAAATAGGCAATCCGTTCTTGATCGTGAATTTTGCCGTCGATAATTTTATCTTCATCACCATAACCATTTTCAACTATAAATAATGGTTTATCGTAGCGATCTTGCAGTAAATTACATAAGTAACGTAAACCAATAGGGTCAATCGGCCATCCCCATTTAGAAATCTTTAAATATGGGTTTGGCTTCCCAAGCAATCCACCAGTTCCCCCGGCCGTGTTAACACCCGTTTCGTAAACTGAACTGCGATAATAGCTAAATCCCAAATAGTCGGAGGGAAAAGCTTTAATATCTGCAAGCTCATTCTCGGTGATGTCTAGTGTTAAATGATTCTCTGTTATCATTCTTTTAAAATAGCTTGGATATTTACCGCGTAACTGAACATCTGCGAAGAACAAGCTTCTGCGTTGTAACTGGTAGGTTCCTAAGACATCTTCGGGTTTAGTCGTTCCAGCGTAAATAACAGCTCCACTTAACGATAGCATCACTCCCATATGCGCCTTAGGCATTATTTGGTGTGCCAATTTATTAGCTCGTGCATTTGCCACAAACATATTGTGGCTAGCCTGATATATTTGCGATAGCCGTTCAGCTTTGTTGCCACTTAGAAGAACACCTGCTGCCGCATAGGGAATTGTACGAACATTATTAATTTCATTAAAAGTCATCCAGTAATTAACCAAATGACCTAGTCGTTTGAATATGGCCTTGCAATAACGTAAATATAAACTGATTAATTTTTTCGAAGTCCAACCGTTATATTTAGTAACTAAATTTAATGGTGTTTCATAGTGTGAAATTGTGACAACCGGTTCCATTCCCAATCTTTTCATGGTTGAGAACATTTCTTCATAATATGCTAGTCCTGCTTCACTTGGCTTTTCCTCCTCACCCGTTGGAAAAATCCGAGACCAGGCAATTGAAGTTCGAAAACATTTAAAACCCATTTCGTGCATAAGCTCTAAATCATCTTTATATCGATGGTAAAAATCAATTGCCTCATGACTGGGATAATATGCATTTTCTTCAATTTTCGTGTGAATCTCTTTAGCCATAATTCCGTGTGTTAATGTATCACTAATATCCGGTCCCTTACCAGCAACATTCCACGCACCTTCGGCTTGATTAGCAGCAATCGCGCCACCCCATAAAAAGCCATCTCCAAAATCTACCATTTATATTCCTCCTAGTCCTACACCATCAATGTTAGAGCCTTATTACCATGCTGAATTTCACTGGTTTCATCTGTAAAATTATTGATGACATCCAGGTAGCTATTTGTGTTTGTAACAATTACAATTACCGTTGTGTCATATCCAGCCGCTTTCATCTGTTCGTTTTCAAAAGTCAGTAACCGATCGCCAATCGAAATTTGATCACCAACTTTAACATATTCTTCAAAACCTTTTCCTTGCAGATTTACCGTGTTGATACCAATGTGGATCAATACCTCCGCACCTTCACTTGTTTTAATTCCAATTGCGTGGTGCGTTGGGAACAACATCGAAATTTTACCATCAACTGGTGCATAAACTGTATTATCCGCTGGAACAACAGCAAAGCCACGACCTAATACACCACTCGAAAAAGTTTTATCATTAACTTGTGTAAGAGCTTCAATTTTCCCATTTACAGGACTTACTAAAGTTTCATTAGCAATTAGTGGCTCGTTCTCCATTCGAATGCCGTCAGTAGTACTTGGCTTATCAACTGTTTGATCTTGAACAGCATTTACTTGTCCAAATAGAATCGTTAGGATACAAGCCATTCCCATGGCAACAAAGTAACCAATTACATAACCGGCAAAACCATGCCCCATATAAACGGGCAATGTCAACACGCTACGAGTAGCAACCGCTAATGCAGCCGAACCAGAAGCACCGGCAATTCCACCACCAATTGCGCCGCTGATCACACCAATGATAAACGGCCGTTTCAACTTAAGGTTAACCCCATAGACAGCGGGTTCTGTAATGCCAAAAAGTCCTGATATAAAGGCAGAAAGTGAGAGACCTTTCATCTTTAACTGTCGGGTACGCAAAAACACACCTAGTGCGGCACCTGTTTGAGCAGCAACAGCTGGTCCAACCATGGCACCTAATGTGTCTCGCTTGAAAGCAGAAATATTATTCAACATAACCGGAACAAATCCCCAGTGAAGGCCGAAAATTACGAGTACCTGCCATGCAGCACCCATGACGACACCAGAAATCAAGGGACTCAAATTGTAGATCCAGAGATAGCCTTGTGCTAAACCATCACTTGCATAGGTTGCCACAGGCCCAACCACCAGAAGCGTCAGTGGAACCATAATGATTAAGCACAAGAACGGTGTTAATAGATTACGAATGCTTTCATGTAGTTTGCTCTCTAGAAAGTGTTGTAATTTTGACATTACCCAAACCGCCAAAATTGCTGGTATAACCGTACTACTGTATTTAGCTAGGATAATAGGAATTCCGGCAAAAGTTAGCTTTGTTCCTGCAGTATACGCTGTCACTAAATCGGGATATATAAGTGCTCCAGCTAACGCCATAGCCAAATACTGATTAGCTTTAAATTTACGCGCTGCCGAAACAGCTAAAATGATTGGTAAGAAATAAAACATACTATCTGCAGCAGCATTAAGGACTAAATATGTTCCAGATTTTGCATTCATTCCTAATGCAACCGCAACTGCTAACAGACCTTTTAAAACACCAGAACCGGCTAACAAACCCAAGATTGGTGTGAAAATACCAGAGATGAGATCAACAAACTTATCAAATAAACTACCTTTTTCTTCTTGAGTAGTTGTATTTTCTGCACTGCGATTTCCTAAATGCGTCATTTCCATAATGGCATCGTAAACATAACTTACATTATTCCCAATCACCACTTGAAATTGACCACCACTTTCCACAACTGTTAAAACACCATCAAAGTTTTCGATCGCAGATTTATCAGCTTTCTTTCGATCTTTTAGTTTAAACCGTAATCGTGTTGCACAATGAACAAGATCACTAACGTTTGTCTCCCCACCAACTTTGACCAAAATATTAGTTCCTAATTCTTTGAAATCCATTCAAATCCCTCCTAAAATAAAAAACTCGAAACGAAGAAACTCAGTCTTGAGAATTCATTCGTTTCGAGTTTTGCCTACTTAAAGTAACAATTTCGATATTTTTCAGTTGTTATAGTAATCAGGTGGTACTGTGTAAAAGTAAGCGATGAACATGTACTAAGAAATACAGTTTGTCAGAAATACTCATTTCATAGTGATATTCCTTAATTAAAAACTCAGTTATCTTAGTCACAGTAGCCGAAGCATCATTATATTTCACTCTTATAATCTCGTACAAATCCTCATCGCCTTTATCTGTAACTTTGATACCCTGTAGCACTCGTTGTGCAAAAAATTTAACATGTGTAATAAAACGAAAACTATTCATATCATCCGAACTAATCTGTAAATGAAGATTAAAACTCACAATATCAATGATGGCATGCATCAGATCGGTCAATGCTGTAACATCGTACTCAGAGTTTACATTTAAAGTTGCATCGACAAAGTGAAAAGTTAAAAAACCAGCTTCATTTTCGTCCAACTTGACATGCAAGGTTTCATTAATCATTTCCACTGCTCGTTGGGCAACTCTGAATTCATTTGGATAGAACTGATGTAAATCCCACAAAAAAGCATTACTTAGATTTTGTTTTTTCTGATAGCGATAAACCACGAAGTGAATGTGATCAGCCAAAGAAACATAGACGGAATCATTCAAAGGCTTTTTCAGTTCTTTTTGAGCCATGCTAATTATCTTTGTAGTTAATAAAAGTTCATCTGCTGTGACTTCATTGACAATATGCTTGAACTTCGCAAACATCCCTTTGTCCTCTAAATAAAATCGTTTTTGTACTTTTTGTTCATCAATCTCCTGCCCAACTTGTGCCTTGAAACCCACTCCTTTCCCAAAAAGAACAAGTTCGTCACCTTGTTTATCAATACTAGTAATCACGTTATTATTAATGATAGATTTAATAAACAATACCGGTGCACCCCCATCAAAAAAACCTCAATGCAAAGAGAACTTCCCATCTGCATTAAGGTTTTGCCTACTTAAAGTTACAATCCATAATTATTTTCAATTGTTTGAAGCGCTTTCAACGTAAATTAGTATAGCATAGCATTTTGCTGAAATGCAACACTATTTTCAAAATCTAAAATGTTTTCGCTACTTTTTCTGCTTCTTGGGCAACTAATTCCCGATTGGCAGCCATATCGTCTGGGTCGCGGTGCGAATTGCCTTCACAATAGATACCTTGGTAATCCTTTACACCAACCTGTCCCAACAACATTTTTAAATAGCCGTCCCCCACATCAAGTTTAGCCATGAATTCGTTGTCGGTATGATGATAAGTACCGCCCGAAGATTGAATATGAAGAGCTTTTTTTCCTTGCAGGGTGCCTTTTGGGCCGTGTTCACCTTCCACCCAGGTCTTGGTCGAGACCACCACTAAATCTAAATACATTTTTAAGCGGTTAGGGAGAAACAGATTATACATCGGACTTACAAAAACGTACTTGTCTGCATGAATGAATTGTTCCTGCAACTGTTGTTGGCGGCTTAACAGAATTTGCTCGTTCTCAGATAAATTTTGATAAGTTTCCCCGTTCGTTAATTTTTTCCAGCTATCCAAATTCGTACTATTGATCTCTGGAACACCTTCTTCATAAAGATCATGAAAAATCAGGTTATCTTCAGGGTGCTCTGCTTGATAAGCTTTCACAAATCGATCACCAATCACAACCGAATTTGAAACATCCGTTGTTTTGGGATGGGCCTTAATCACTAAAACAGTACTCATTTCTTCATCTCCAATGGTTTATTTATGCTTATACCATACCACAAAGTTAACAAAATGTTCGCGACACCAAAAAGAGTTTGCATCATAACTGCTTATGTCTGCAAACCCTCTATTGTTTTATTTATTTAAGATAACCATGCCAAACATAACCGTGGACCGTACCGCTTAATGAATGCACATAATAATATTTGTACGTCACACCATTATACTTTTTAACATAAGTTTTTCTTGAAACTACAAAATGCGTATGTGGATAGTTCTTTAGATGATGCAATGTAACAAACTGGAAGTCTTGCGATCCTCCTTGGAATCCATAAACATTGCCCTTTTTATTTTTCACTACATAACGATGCTTATAGTTGACCTTAGTGGTCTTAGTAACTTTATTTGGACATTTCTTCAAATAAGAATGCCAAATCCAAGCCGACTTTTTCCCTGACGTAATATGATAGTAGAGATAAGTCGTTCCATTTGATTTAACCACATCAGCCGCTTTATCAATCTTGTAGTAGCCCTTTAAAGTACTAAGGGAGAATGCTTTTTTAAACGTAAAATTATCATTGGTTCCGTTAAAAGTATAAGCATAGGCTGACTTTTTAGCCACTTTGTAGCGATCAACCGGTTTCTTGGCAGTTTTAGAAACGTAATTATAGGTAATCATCTTCTTAAACGTCAATAGGGATTGCAATGGATAACCGTTTGGATCAAAAAGCGCTTGATTATCATAAGACGACGCCCCCCAATACTCTTCGACGTTATCTTGTTGATCAGCATAACCGGCATCACCATAATATTTAGCGGCATATTCAGTTGCCCAACCAGTCCCATACTTAACACTTTCATCACGGTTATACTGGTAGTTATCCCAGCCAGCTTTAACCGGAATCCACGCTGGCTCCCAGTAAAAGCCGCCCAGAGCACGGCCATTTCCGTTTTGCATGACCGTCTTCCACACATCGCTGATTGCATCTGCTTGTCCCTGAACGGAAATGGCAAATGGTGGATTACTAATGGATCCCACAATATTTGGTTGTCCATCCATATCATCAGTTGTGTACGGATAGCTCATTTCCATAACCGCAAATTTCTTTTTGTAGGTTTGTGTGATAACTTTTTCGGCACCAATCAGTTTACTATCTGGACCATTCCAGTGTGGATAGTAAGTAGCACCCATCACATCGTAATTTACTTTATTATCTTTAAGTTCACCAGCAATTTTTGCGAACGAATCTTTGGATGGTGATTCATAGTGCACAGCTGCCAACGCACCCGGAGCATATTTATGAACTGCATTAACTCCTTGAGCAATAAACTGCATGTACTTGGCTGGATCTGTTTCCTGCATCATGCCTTTAGTTGTCTCATTTCCAACCTGAACCATGCCGATATCAACACCCGCAGCCTTCATGGTCTTCATAACTTTTTCTGTATAGTTATAGACAGCTGTTTTCTTCTGCGCAAAGCTATAATTCTTCCATGCCTTGGGGAGTGCCTGTTTAGCTGGATCAGCCCAAAAATCTGAATACTGTAAATCAATTAGGACTTTCATATGATGTGCCGTAGCATCTTTAGCCGTTTTAACTTCATTAGCTAAAGTCGCATCACCACCACCATATGTGTGTCCTTCGCTATCGTACGGGTCGTTCCAAATGCGCAGCCGCACATAATTAACGCCCGAATCCTCCAAAGTTTGCAAAATATCTTGTTCCTTGCCGTCATAGCCATAAAATTTCACACCGGCATTGAGCTCAGCTTGCAAACTAGAAATATCCACGCCGCGAATTGCGTCCGGTGTGACCCCGTGAACAGGGTTCACCGTTACTTGGTCGTTTTTAACATTTGTTGTACCATCGGCGTTGGCAAACACAGGAGCTGCCGCTGCACTTAGAGATACTAAAATCCCGGCACCAATCATTAATGCCTGGGCAAAAAGTTTACGCCATTTCTTCATATGATTATCTCCCCAGATAATTAATTTGAATGTTCATAAGCTCTAACCTACAAACTCATAATAAGGTTTTCATAAAATAACGTCAAGATTTCTTTGAGCCTAAGCCATTAAAAAAGCCACCCTGAATTTACATTCAAAGTGACCAAGTAAAAGCCTATAAAGGTTGATTATTAGGATGTCCCAACTGACGCACGTGCTCTTCTGCAATCGCCACAATTGTTTTGGCAGTCAGTGCCATGGCTTGCGTTGTGACGAACTCATACGGTCCGTGAAAATTATCTCCACCGTTAAACAGATTGGGGGTTGGAATCCCTTTTTCTGTGATCGCATTTCCATCGGTTCCACCGCGGAATGGTTGTATATCAGGGGTTAGGCCAATTCGCCGATACGCATCTAGTGCTAAGTTAACAATGTAGGGGTTCTTACGAATTTCATCCCCAATATTCGAATACTGTTCCGTAAGTTGTAACGTGACCCGGGGGCTTTCAAAGCGGGCATTAATCTGGGCAACAATTTTCTTTAGTAAGGCTTCTTTTTGATGAAACCGCGGTGTATCAAAGTCACGAATAATCAAGTTTAATTGGGCGTGTGCCACCGTGCCTTTGAAGTGATTAACCAAGATAAAACCATCATGATCGCGGCTTTTTTCCGGGACCTCATCTTTGGGCAATGCACTCACAATTTCATTGGCTAAGGTTACCGCATTTACCATCAATCCGTAGGCATCCCCCGGGTGAACCGCCGTACCTTCTACCTCAATCACGGCTTCAGAAGCATTGAACGTTTCAAACTCCAACTGCCCCGGTTGCCCATTATCTAAGGTGTAGGCAAAGTCTGTTCCAAAGCCCTTGGCATCAAAGCGCTTTGCACCACGACCAATCTCTTCATCAGGACCAAATGCGACCCGAATCGGCCCGTGTTTAACCTCTGGATTTTTGATTAAGAATTCTAATGCCCCAAACAAGGCGGTCACACCAGCTTTATCATCGGCACCTAGTAACGTGGTCCCATCCGTGGTAATGAGTCGCTGTCCCACAAACTTCTTGAGGTTAGGAAATTCGCTCACTTTTAAAACGATTTGTTTGGCTTCATTTAAAACCACATCCTGACCATCATAATTGGGGTGGACCTGTGGATTAACCTGATCTGCCGAAAAATCAGCCGTATCTAAATGGGCGATGAACCCTAAGGCCGTCACTTCTGGGGTGGTATTGCCGGGCAAAGTTGCCGTGACATACCCGTTAGTTTCATCAAACTTAACTTCCTTGACACCCAGTGTGCGCAAATCTTCTGCTACCCGTTTAGCTAGTTCAACTTGCCCTGGTGTGGTTGGCACTGTTTGGCTACGCGGATCCGAGCGGGTATTAACTTTGGCATAATCAATAAACAACTTTTCAATGTAAGCTTGATTAATTTCCGTCATTTCAGCCACTTCCTTATTTTGTAATGTAGGTTGTCTTCCAGTCATAAGGAACACCAGCTGGGTTATAAACAACGTTCTTTACATTTGTCCGTAATAATTGTGATTTGGCAACTTGATACAGCGGAATTGTACCTTGATCCTTCATCAGTACTTTTTCAGCTGCCACCAATTTAGCCCAGCGTTTCTCTGGCTGATTACCATATTTATTCTCGGATTCGTCTAACAGTTTATCAAAAGTTTTACTCTTGTAGCCCGAAGTATTGTAGCTTGAACCCGTTTCATACACGTCCAAGAAGTTAATCGGATCAGCAAATACGGATTGCCAGGTCTGGATTGTGGCTTCATAGTTCTTTGAATTTTGTTTGGAAATCAACTGAACAAATGGAATTGTTGAAAGTGAAACTTTGACATTTGGCAAACGATCCAATTCTGTTTGTAAGAATTCAGCTGTTTGTTTGCTGCTGTCGGTATCCGATGTTAATAACGTCACGTTGATATTTTTAACGCCCGTTTGCTGATAACCCTTCTTCAAAAGTTGTTTAGCTTTCGCTAAGTCTGAGCTCACTGCTGATTTTACATAAGCTTCTTTATCAAAAGATTCACCAGTTTGGGGATTATTACCCATTCCAGCAGGCACAAAACCTTTCAAAGGTACTGAACCGTCTTGTAAAACGCTATTTGTTAACTGCTTACGATTAATAGCTAGTGAGAAAGCTTTTCGAATATTAACGTTTTTAAAAGCTTTAACCTTATTTTGATTCAGTTCCAAACGCGCTGTTGCCGTTGGTAGTCGTTTTACAAAGTTAGTGTTATTCTTGTTATTTTTAACCTGCTGACCGCTTAACAGCGTTTCGTCTGTTTGTTTCGAATTAAACAGGTTGTAGCTCGTTGTGGTACTTTCAGTAACCAGCTCATTGATTTTAGTTAAATGAACCGCCTTTTTATCCCAATACTTATTATTTTTGACGAGGGTCCACTTTTTGCTTTGTCCATTCCAATCAGCTAATTTGTATGGTCCGTTATAAACCGAATACTGCGACTGAGTGCCAAATTTCTTGCCGTACTTGGCGACCACTTTTTGGTTTAAGGGGTAGAATAATGGCCACGCCAGTAATTTCTTGAAGTAAGAAACTGGCTTAGTTAATGTGACGGTCAACTTATACTTACCCGTTGCTTTAATCCCGAGTGTATTGACAGCTTTTTTGCCATTATTAATGGCTTCCGCGTTCTTAACTTGGAAGAAATAAAAAGTATCCTGTGAAGCTGTCTTGGGATTGACCGTTCGTCGCCATGAATAAACAAAGTTTTGCGCCGTGACCGGATCGCCATTTGACCACTGCACGCCTTTACGGAGCGTAAACGTATAGGTTTTACCCCCGTTTGTCACCTTAGTGTGCGTGGCTATAGCGCCCTTTGGAGTGCCTTTACTATTGAGTCGGTAAAGTCCCTCTTGGGTATTCATCAACGTATTAAAACTTAAAGTGTCGGTTGCTTGTGATAGATCGGCGGTAGCTAATTCTGAACTTTCCGTCCAATTTAAAACCTGCTTTTTGGCCAGCTGTGTCCCGCTGCCCGCTTTTGCCTGACTGCCACAACCGCTTAAAATTAGAACACCTAACGCCACGATTACTGATTTAACTTTTCGATTCATTATCAACATCTCCTCCAAAAAAATAAAAAAATCGCCCCTCATTACTGAAGGACGATTTTCGTGTTACCACCTTAATTTATGAAGCATTTGCATACTTCACCTCAATAACTTCTGTCACCAAAAGTTTGAGGCTTTTAACGGACCTCATCACGAATTGCCGGCTTGCACTGGCAACTTACTCCAAGCTCATCTTCGCGCAGATTTTCGCTCCGTGTTTTCACCAAGTCACGGTCTCTAAAAGCTAATGTCTACGGTACTCTTCTTATCACAGTATCTAAATTAAGTTTTTAATACGTTCTTAATCATAACACCGTTTTTTGTGCTGTCAATAAGAAAATCATTAGTTTGTTTTAATTTTGCGGATTCCGTTCAGTTTCTCTATCATCCGAACCTGCACCACTTTCTTCCATAAGAAATAAACTGCGAAGTACCAACAAAAGGAGATATTGCAAGAAACGTAGCACTCGCCAAATGTTTTGCAAACAAAAAAATCAAACGTAATTTCATTTCGTGATTACAAAAAAAGCTTCTGTATGTTCGGTTAAAACACACAGAAATTGACGCCATCGTTATTAAAGTGATATCCGAATTGGTTATGAAAACTTCACCTGCTTTTTAGACATAAATATTTTTATGACGATTAATTATCACACCAGCAAGTGCCAAGCAGATAGCCAAACCAGCTGCCAGTAGCAACACTAGTGTCCACGACTGAATCAAGTTATTCAAGTAACCAAACAACACCGGTCCCACAGCCGCCAGTAAGTACCCTGCTGACTGTGCCATTCCGGATAAATCTGCGGTTTCAAAGCCATTGGTTGTTTTGTTTGTAAAGAAGACTACCGCTAAATTAAACGCAGCTCCCGATCCAAACCCAATTAGTAAATTCATGAGCGTACCCCACCAAATTGCGTGAATTGGCATAAGGAGGCCTAAAATTCCACCCACAAAACCAATAAAAGTAATCCAGACCATACTAGCAACACCGTATTTTTTTAACGACACGGCTGGTACTAAATAGGCGAAAGGAAGCCCGCCCAATTGCAAAACGGTTACCATGTTACTGGATTGGATATTTGTATACCCCTGGCTAAGCAGAATACTAGGCATCCAGGTCAGTAATGAGTAATAAACTAATGCCTGCAATCCAAAGAATAAGGTCACCACCCAGCCCAACGGCATTTTCCAGACACTAGCATGGTTACTTTGTGCTGCCTCCCGACTAAGAGACTTATCCCGCACATTGTACTTTAAATTAGGAAGCCACGTCACCAAATTCACTATACTAATAAGCGAAAGAATCCCCATTACTAAGGCCAGTGGCATATTCTTCACCAAAATTCCTGTAATCCCCGTTCCAAGCGCACCTACAAACAACATTGATAATGTATACTCACTGGTGGCCACGGATATTTTACTAAAAAAATTATCTTTAATGACGGCAGGAATCAAAACATTTCCTGCATCAATACCGATACCCACGAAAAGGGTTCCCAACAGTAGGGCCCAAATCGTCGGAACTATTCGTAAATAACTCCCTAGGGCTAAAATAACCAAAAATACGTATATAACCCATTCGTTACCAAAACGGCGGGCCAACTTGGCAATAATGGGTGAGATAACCGCAAAAGTGATTAAAGGAATGGTCGTGAGCATCCCTGCTAAAGAATTGGGTAAATTCAATGCGCTTTTGAAGCTTTGAATTAATGACGGCATCATGGTAATTGGCAAGCGCATATTTGCTGCAACTAACATCATGCTTAGTGTTAAAAATTGACTATGTTTCTGCATCTCAAATTTCTCTCCTTGCCTTATTTCGATATTCATCGAACTAAAAAGCACAAAAACACTTCGACTATAGTGTCGCTAAAAATCCAGGTAAATATTCCTGAAAGGCCGTTTGATTAATCGACAGGTATTTTTCTTGTGCCACTCGCCGCGTGCGCGTTAAACCAACTAACCGTAACGCCTTAAAGTGATAAGAAACCGTCGACTTGCTAATATTTAATTTCTCGCCAACCTCTCCGCAAGTCATCTCTCGCCGGGCCTGATACAGGACACGGATAATCTTTAGGCGGTTAGGTTCCGCCAACGCCTTGAAAATTTGTGCTAGTTTTTGATCGTGTTGTTCGATATTCATAGAACTAACCCTACTACTAAACTAAAAACATTGCAACTATTTTGAAAACTAATGTCAACATTTGATATCCACCTATGGTCAAAATATAGCTTGCTCACAATGAGTTTGCTCGATTCGAGTGATTTGTTACTATGGGACGAGCCCAGCAACTATATCGATGTTCGTACTATTCAAATGCTGATTGATTTTGTGAAAATTCAATCTAAAACTGTCTTGATCGTTGATCATAATGCTGATTTTCTGAACACATTATCTGATCACGTGATTAGTCTGCAGCCAGTCAGCCTTAATCAATAATTTGCATCTTTGCGCCATCAAAATCATCCCAAAAAAACAGAATGCCCCTTGCTACGCCACTACTAACGCCGATTTCGTTTTCCGGTTAGTAGGATTGATCGCACAACAAAGCTGACATTCTGTTTTTTGCTGTTTAGTTTTAAGCTAAGGTTTCTCCATTGCTGGCAATCACTTGTTTATACCACTCAAAAGAGGCTTTTTTATAGCGGTTGAGCGTTCCGTTGCCTTGGTCATCCAGATCGACGTAAATAAATCCGTAGCGTTTAGACATTTGCCCGGTTGAAGCACTAACTAAATCAATGCAACCCCACGGCGTGTATCCCATCAAATCGACACCATCAGCAATTGCACCCGCCATTGCTTGGATATGTTCGCGTAAATAATCAATTCGATAATCATCTTGAACATGGAACTTATCATCTGGTTTGTCGACCGCTCCCAGCCCGTTTTCAACCACAAATAATGGCTTTTGATAGCGATTGTACAACTCATTTAACGCGATACGTAACCCAATTGGATCAACCTGCCAACCCCATTCGCTGGTTTTTAGAAACGGATTTTTTACCCCACCGATTAAATTGCCAGACGCCTGTTCGCGCTCAGCATCCGCCACATCAATCGTTGAAGACATGTAGTAACTAAACCCAATATAGTCAACGGGATTAGCTTTCAACAAGGCCAAGTCATTTTCGCCAATTTCAAGCTCGTTAAATGAAAAACCATACTTCTGCATGAGCTTGTTCGTATATGCCGGATACTCACCGCGAACCTGAACATCCCCACAGAAGTGATTAAATGCTTGATTTTGCTCCAACGTAGCCAGCTGATTGACTGGATTTGCATCATAAGAATAGGTCGTAGCGTACAGCAACATGCAGCCAATCTGCAATTCTGCGTCCAACTCATGACCGATTTTGACTGCTTTTGCGCCCGCGACAAATTGGTTATGCCAAGCCTGATAAATATTCTTTTTATCACTGGCACCATTGGCGGCAACGAGCCCTTGTCCCATCACTGGAAAGGTGAGCGCACTATTGATTTCGTTAAACGTCATCCAGTATTTTACCTGTTTGTGATACCGGGTCAATACTGTCCGGGCAAACGTTTCATAGAAAGTGATTAACTGGCGATTTTTCCAGCCACCATACTTTTTCACCAAGTTCAAAGGCATCTCATAGTGGGAAATGGTAATGACTGGTTCAATCTGATAGCTGCGACAGGTGGCAATCACCTGGTCGTAAAATTTCAAGCCGGCTTCATTAGGTGTTTTATCGTCACCATTTGGGAAAATACGCGACCAAGCAATTGAGAAACGGTAACATTTAAAGCCCATTTCGGCGAATAACGCAATGTCTTCTTTGAATCGATGGTAGTGATCAATGCCCCGATGATTCGGATACGTGCAGTTGGCTTCGTCAATGGTCCAGTCAAAATTTGGTTCATTTACCAATTTGAAGCGGTCCGGTCCGCCCGGCAAGGCATCTGCAATCGATAGTCCTTTGCCATCTGCTTGATACGCACCTTCCAGCTGATTAGCCGCGGTTGCCCCACCCCATAAAAAGTCTTTTGGAAATTTTTGCATGGTCAAATCCTCCTCGTCTGTTAAATAAGATACAATGCTGTGTCGGCATTACTTACTGTTGTTTTTTCATTAGCTACAATTTCAACAAAATCCGGTGTATTCGTGACAATTACTGGCGTCGTGATATCATAACCAGCTTTCTTAATTGCGCCCAGGTCGACGTCCATCAACAATTGTCCCTTATTCACATGCTCGTGATCAGTCACGTGAGCCGTAAACGGGGCACCCTTTAAATTAACAGTATCCAAACCAATATGGATCAATAACTCGATGCCATCCTCACTCTTCAAACCAATGGCATGTTTTGTCGGAAAAACGGTCATGACTTCACCATCAAACGGCGCATAAATTTTACCCTCTTCAGGAATAATCGCCACACCATCACCCAACATTTTTTTGGCGAACGTCTCGTCAGCGACACTTTCTAAGTTAATCATTTCACCTTTTACCGGACTGTATACCTTTTTAGTCGATTTTGCCCCAGATTCAATGTTTTCAACAGCCTCCGGTTCAACTGCAGGTGCAGAAACAGCCGGTGTTTTAGATTCATCAATTCCAAAAATAAAAGTAAGTACAAACGTCAAAACAAAAGAAACTACCAATACAATAATTGCGTTAATCAGATTACTGCTGTCTGTTTTGCTAACAAATTGGGGTAAAGCAATTAAGGATGGCACCGCAAACGCAAACGCCTTAAGGTTCACAATTCCCATGTACAACCCCGTTAAGCCACCGGAAATCATGGCCGCATACAGCGGTTTTCGATACTTCAAAGTCACTCCATAAAGAGCTGGCTCGGTAACACCAGCAAGCAATGCTGAAATCCCTGCAGCACTTGCGATTTGGCGGGTGTTTTGGTTCTTAGTTTTGACCGCTACGGCAAAACTAGCCGCACTTTGGGCAATATTTGCAGCCAACATGGCCGGTAGAATCAAGCTATCTGGTGAAGCTACTGAAGCAGCTAAGAAAATTGGTGAAAATGCCCAGTGCATCCCGGTCATTACAATCAACGGCATGAATGCAGCCATTAGGGCCATTGCTAACCAGCCGGCTTTGCCTTGGATGAACAAGATAATGGCTGACAACAATTTACCAGCGTACGTTCCAATCGGTCCAATGACAACGAGCGCTAAAGCCCCCGTAATGAAGAGCACTAGCAATGGTTTTAAAATACTTTTCAGAGATGCCGGGCAGACTTTATCCACGCCCATTTCGATGTACTTCATGGCCCAGACCACCATCAAAATCGGAATCACAGATGAAGAATAATTAACCAGCGTGACGGGTAAGTCCATAAAATGAACTGCCTTACCAGCGTTTACCATGGCGATAAAATTAGGATGAATCATTATCCCCGCAATGGTAATGGCCAGCATCGGCGTGACCTTAAAGTACTTAGCAGCTGTGTATGCTAACATGACCGGCAAAAAATAAAATGGGGCATCGCCAAAGATGCTTAAGATTGCGTAAGTCTGCCCTTTCTCGTTCAACCAGCCAATTAGTGGTAACAAGATCAAAATCACTTTGATCATCCCACCACCG
This sequence comes from Pediococcus siamensis, assembly GCF_047220215.1. Taxonomy (GTDB): domain Bacteria; phylum Bacillota; class Bacilli; order Lactobacillales; family Lactobacillaceae; genus Pediococcus; species Pediococcus siamensis. The sequence continues at coordinate 63,933 of NZ_CP178375.1, read as the reverse complement.
ATTAAGGCTGGGATCAACGGTGACATACAAGAAGAAATAAAGTTTGCAAACTGGTTAAACAGATTGACCTTCTCTTTCCCGGTAGTTGCGTCTTCTGTTTGTCCTGCATCTCCCGTATCAATTTTCCCCAGTTTTAAAATCTCGGCGTAGTAATTAGCCACATCATTACCAATGATAATCTGATACTGACCGGACTGATGGTTTACCCCCATCACACCGGGGATTGTTTTGACGGCTTCATCATCCACAATCCCTTCATCCTTTAAACGAAACCGCAGCCGCGTCATACAGTGAATCAACGAATTAATGTTTGCTTCACCACCCACAGCTTTAAAAATTTGTTTTGCTGAATTTGTATAGTCCATAATCTTTCCCTTTCTCGATAAAAAAAGACCCAAATAGCTAAATAAGCTATTTAGGTCATGCTCAATTAAGATAACACCCTATAAATTTTTCACAAGCCGGCTAATGTGCACCGTCAAGTATAAAAGTTCCGTACTGCTGATAATGTAATTATATTTTTCCCGAATAAAACTCTGAATTTTTCGCGAACAGGTATATGGTGCCTCATACTTCTTTTCAAGTGTTCGTAATAGGTCCGCATCATCGTCGTCATAATGTTTATTTAACAGCACGCGCTGGGCAAAAAACTTCAGATGCGTAATAAACCGGTAATAGTTGAGCGAACTTTCATCAAATTCCGTTCGATAATAGTTTTTGACAATATCTTCAACTTCCTTAACCATCGTAGTCACACCGTACGCCAGATTTTGCTCCGTCCCAGAATCAGCCTCGGCATTGACAAAATGTAAAGCCACAAAAGCACTTTCGTCATCCTCCAAGGTAATACCTAACTCTTTTTTGACGACCTCAATCAATTTTTGGCCTACCACAAATTCATCCGGATAAAACCGTGCCACATCCCACTTCAAGGGATTCTTTAAAATAATATGGTCACGATAGCGTTGAATAGTAGTGTGCAGGTGATCCGTTAAATTCACGTAAATGATTTCATTTAGCCGTTTTCCCAACTTAATCTTTGCAAAATTAATAATCTTTTCTGCAATCAAGATTTCCGGCAACGGCACATCAATAACCAAATCTGTGAATTTATTCATAGTATCAGGATCCTTAATAATGAAAGTTTTTTCAACTTTCGCCATGTCTATATCCTGGCCTTGCTTTTTGCCAAACGCAATGCCCGGTCCCATTAATAAAATATTCATTCCATCGTGATTTTCAGAGATCGCCGTATTGTTGTTTAAAACGCGTTTTATTTTCACTTAAACCACCTAAAAAGACTTATTCATCATAGCGACGATCATCCCTATAATAAATAAGTCATGCTCAAAATTTTGATAACACCTTAGTTTTATTTGAATTCATTAGCGTCACTCATGCTTACCACTGCGCAATAACATCGTGACAATGCTTTCATGTTACCAGCAAATGTATCCGCTGTCAAACTTTTTTAGTCATATTTTTTCGTATCTATTTTCTTCCTTGATTTTCCTTGTCAGTTTGCTTTCATTTCGCCATTTTGGGGTAAACCAATTCTTAATATTATGGTCAAAAGCGTTGGTAAATGTAACATTTTATAACATGACCACTTGCAATATTATTCAGCATCCTCTAGACTGGGTAATGAAATAATTTTGTAACTTTCAGGAGGCTTTCATAATGAAAACATATTTTCAAAGATTAGGTCGTTCGCTGCAGCTGCCAGTTGCTGTTTTGCCAGCGGCCGCACTGCTTGTTGGTGTCGGTTTTTGGTGGGCATCTGCCGATAACGGCTTTATTGCCCGCTTTTTGCAGGCTGGCGGTAATGCAATTCTGAATCAGCTTCCCTTGCTTTTTGCGGTCGGCACGGCCCTCGGCATGGCTAAAGATAAGGACGGAGCCGCGGCCCTCGCCGGCTTGGTAGCCCTCGAAATTCCCACAAATGTTTTAAAAAGTAGCTCTGTAGCCGCTTTATTAGGGATTAAAGCTGCAAATGTTGATCCTGCTTTTGGTGCGATTAGTAATGTCTTTATCGGGATCATGTCTGGACTAATTGCGGCTGCCCTGTACAATCGTTTCCACGAAACCAGATTACCGATGGCACTTTCTTTTTTCAGTGGCAAACGGTTAGTCCCAATTTTGGCCGCGCTGGTTATGCTGCTAATTAGTGCCGTTTTGCTAGCCGTCTGGCCGCCGCTTTACAACGCGTTAGTTACGTTTGGAAAATTTGTTGTGGGTTTAGGACCTCTCGGCGCCGGCATTTACGGGTTCTTTAACCGGCTGCTCATTCCAACCGGATTGCATCAAGCCTTAAATTCGGTCTTTCTTTTCAATGTGGCTGGCATTAACGATGTCGGAAAATTTCTGGCACACCAAGGAACTAAGGGTATCACCGGTATGTACCAAGCTGGTTTCTTCCCCGTCATGATGTTTGGTTTACCAGCCGGGGCCTATGCGATTTATCGAAATGCCCGTCCTGAACGCAAGCAAGAAGTCGGTTCTTTAATGCTGGCAGGTGCCTTCGCATCCTTCTTTACCGGTGTCACCGAACCCCTAGAGTTTTCCTTCATGTTCGTCGCCTGGCCGCTTTACGTCATTCATGCCCTTTTCATGGGACTTTCAATGGTCTTTGCAGCTTTGATGCACTGGACCGCTGGCTTTTCGTTTAGCGCGGGGCTCATTGATTACATCCTTAGTTTGAAGAATCCCATTGCTAACGAACCTCTCATGTTACTGGTCCAAGGCTTAGTCATGGCAGTAATTTATTACTTCGGTTTTAATTTTGCCATTCAAAAATTTAATTTGATGACCCCCGGACGTGAACCCGAGACGGCAAGTGAATCCGCCGATGCTGCGGTCGCCATTAAGACAGACGCTAAGGATGATAAGTACACCGTTCAAGCTAAACAGATCTATGTGGCACTGGGCGGTGCAGCTAATTTAACCGCCGTTGATAACTGCACGACCCGTTTGCGACTTCAGTTGAAGGATACGTCTAAAATTGAAGAAGCTGCCATTCGTCACAGTGGCGCTGCGGGTATTAACAAACTAGATAAAACCAACCTGCACATTGTGATTGGCACAGAAGTTCAATTTGTCGCTGATGCTTTAAGCGAGCTGTTCAACAAAAAAGTCCCTGTTGCTGAATTATCTGAAGCTACAGCATCCACGACACCTGACGCTACCAAGGCCGATTCGACAATTCAGTCTGGTGCTGTTAGTGCCCTTTACAGTGTGGCTGAGGGAACTTATCTAAATATTGAAGATGTCGATGATCAAACTTTCTCACAGAAGTTATTAGGTGACGGATTTGCCATTGATCCTACCGATGGTCGTATTACCGCTCCTGTAGATGGGACCGTTACGACCGTCTTCCCTACCAAACACGCGATTGGCTTTACAACCAGTTCTGGGTTAGAAATTCTTTTGCATATGGGAATTGATACGGTTGAATTGAAAGGAAAGCCGTTTGACGTCAAAGTCAAAGACGGCCAACCGGTTACTCATGGTGATGTCGTGGCGCAAGTCGATTTACAGGCTATTAAAGCCGCCGGCAAACAAACTGCCATGATGGTTATCATCACAAACATGTCGGCTGTTTCCCTATTAAAATTCAAGATCTTATCTAACCAAGTGACAACTTCCAGCAAGATTCTTGAAGCCACTACCAAGTAACCTTGATTGCGTCAGCTGGTATCGCGAATACGTTCAAAGAGTTGCCTGTTACGAACTTTGCGCATTTTTCAATTTTATATAGATCAAAAAAGATTAGGCCGGGAAATTTTTCCCAGCCTTTTCAAATCTCCGAATTTTAATAGCCGAAATCGAAAAAAGGCGAAGCTCGCCGCGTAAGGATGGAAATCGAACAATTCGAAAAAACGAATCATACGACTTTCGTTATTATGTGCGAAGCTAACTCCTCTTTCCCACGCGCATTTTTTTAAGCTACTGCAACCGAAATCTTTTCGATGATGGCTTCGAAATCGGCTAACGTTTGTTTCCAAGTGATGGATTGCAAATGTGCCATCCCTTTTTTTACCCGTTTTTCAATGGCAAAACTATTTTGGCGGGCGTTTAAAAATGCTTGTGCTAAGTCCTTTTCATTGAAACTAGTCTGCAGATAGGAACCAGCTGGTAAGAAGTAGCTTCCGGTTCCTTCTTTGAAGTCAACAAATGGTAATCCGCAACTCATCATTTCAAAGGGGACCAGCGAAAAATTAGTCATGGACGGTGCAATCCCGAAATCACTTTGATGATACAACTTAACCATTTCAGCCTGCGTCAGTTTCCCTAAATTTTCGCCATTAATAAACTGGGCGTCCTTCTCTGTCCCGAAATAGTGTAAGTTGAGTTTAATTTGGTGCTCTGCCAAAACTTTTTGACAATTCATTAAGGTCAATTGCAAATTAATCGGTGCTCGCCGCGGACTACGCCACTTAGTATAAACCGCAACATCAAATTGTCGTTTCGTTTGATACTGGCTAAAATCACGTTTTTGATAAGGATAATCTGCCAAATTGACTGGAAAATTGATCTGATCAATGGGGCTCGTGACGACGCAATTTTGTTGAATCATCTTAGCACACCATGGGCCTAAAGAAACCATGTGTAATCCCAGTTCATAACTCTTTTTGGCCATTTGATAGCGATCGCCATACGGATAAAAATAGGGTTCATAGTCCTGAACAAAATACATCTTATAACCCGGCTTGTCTTTAATCACGTACGCAGATTCCCATAATGTCGCAATCCAAATATCTGACTTATGCGTATCGAGCTGGTTCATAGCCAGACAAGTCCCTTGATACCCAGCATAGTTAAACTCCGCATTCTGAGCCATTTCTTGACTAGACTGGGGAACATAGCTGAGGTAATAAACATCGTATCCTTGCTGACTTAATAAAGTTCCCAGGTGTAACATGGTGGTTTGACCACCATCATAAGCAATAATTCCGGTCGTCACAAACGTAATTGAATGATAAACATCCTTTTTAGTTTGTTTTGCTGGCTTGTTGTTAAAATATTTTAATAGGTGATCATAACTATGGATATCTCCTTGAGGAACATCCTGAGTTGTTGTTTTTACTGGTTTCATAGATTTTCCCCCTCGTTTGTTTATAAGCGTCGTGTTCGCTTGATTGTCTGTGATTTAGTCATAAAGAGATTATTTTTAGTTTCCGGAACCGCAAAATAAACGAAAATAAGGCATAAAACGCCGCATCCTGCAAAAATCCGGAAAACATTGGAAAGCCCTAACGCACTCATCAGCGCTGGATAAACAAGGCTCACCGAAAAATCCGCTATCCAAACGAAAAATGTCGAAATGCTCATACCCACATCACGCATATCGACCGGAAAAAGCTCCGACAAAATCAACCACGTTAACGGGCTAATCAGGCCTTGCTGACAAATCAAAAATAGCGTGATAAAAGTCAAAACGGTAAAGGCCAGTGTTGGTCCAGTCAACAGATGGGTTACCACGCTTAAAATGGCCAAAATGGTTGAACTGCCCACCAGACCTAAAAGCAATAAATTACGCCGTTTATAACGCCCGACAATGCGCACACTCATACCCACGCTGAGAACTGAAACCAACCCGATAATAATGTTGCCGTATAACGAAGAACTGCGTGTCAATCCCGTCTTTTCCAACATCAGGGTACCGTAATACATGATGGCATTTACACCGGTTATTTGCTGTGCAATGGCCAGGCCGACACCAATGAGTAGCAGCTTAAAATAGTTAGAAAAAATAACCGCCCGCCAGTTCAGTGTCTGGACGCCATTTTTATCGTTCTGCAAATTTTCAACTTCTAGTTTGGCTTCCTTCGGCCGTAAATAGTTCAACATGACTTTCTTAGCTTTTTGGAAATAGCCGTTTTTCCATAACCAAATCGGACTTTCTGGAACCGTACGGTCTTCGAACAGGAGAATCCAAGCCGGTAAAGTTGCCATAAATAACATCACACGCCAAATCCATCCGACGTTGCTAAATAAACCGCCGATAACAGCATTGACCACGTATGCGAGGAACTGACCCAAAACGATCTTAAAATCGTTTCTAGTCACGACCATCCCCCGTTCGCGAATCGGTGAAATTTCAGAAAGATAAACCGGAATCACCTCGGATACTGCTCCGACTGCAATTCCAAGGACAAACCGAAAAGTAATAAAAAACACTTCGTTAGGAGCCAACGCGCACAACAAATTTGCTATGATAAACAAACTGGCAACCCATTGAACCACCCGATGGCGGCCGTACTTTTCAGAAACCTTCCCTGTAAACATAGAACCTAATGCTGCCCCTAAAATAAGCACACTTGAGACTAATCCTTGGCCAAAGGCACTCAAATTTAATTGGGACTTACTAGACATAAACGGCAGGGCACCATTGATCACGCCTGTGTCATAACCAAATAACAGACCACCAATGGTAATCACGCTCGTCGTATGACGTAAATTTCGTTTTCTCTGGTGCAAACAAATCACTCCTTATAAATAAAAATGGCTTTTAAATCAGTCTTCTGCCTCGAAAGTCGCCCTCCTTTGCTAACTAATTAAATGCCATCCAACTACACCGTATCACAAAGTTTTTACATCTTCAAGAAATCCCCATTATAAAGCGTTTTCATTAAAAAATATGCTTAATTTAGATAATTTAAGCACACCATTAATTTTACCATGCAGTTTATAACGCTGTTTCCAAAGCCTTTTTTTACTCTCAAAAATACCCACGTATACATTTGAACTATTTTTAAAAAGAGGTTGGAAATGTCTCCAACCTCTTCCAGTCTCCGAACTTTAACAGTCAGGTTCAGTCAAAAAAGCTGTTTTTTTCGCTCAACTTCGAAAACGCAACGCTTCAAAGGACAAATGCTTCAATTTTCTAGCCAGACCTAACACCTTAACGCTTTAGCAATTTTAATTGTCTGGACAACGGTAGGATACTTGATTTCGCCGCACCTTTTTCTCACGCACTTCACCGTTTGTTTCAGACTAATTCTTTTTGCATCAAATAATCCGTTTGTTTATCATCACCCATGTAAAAGGCATGCTGACCAATGCGCTTAAATCCTAGTTTTGCATAGAAGTGTTTAGCTGGTTCATTATGTTCCCAGACACCCAACCATATTTTGGTTTTGTGATTGGCCCTGGCTATCGATTCGGCCTTTTTAATGCACTGGGTACCTAATCCTTGGTGCTTGAATGCGGAACGCACATAAATTCGCTCGACTTCTAAGCTATCCTGACCCATTACTTCGGTTTGGGCTTCATTTAAATTGACCTTCAAATAGCCGGCGATTTCATCCCCTAATTTCACGAAGTAAAACTGAGAATTAGGATTGGCCAGTTCACGTTGCAGCTTTTCGCCATCATAAGCCGTATTCAGATAAGCCGCCATAATTTCTGGTGAATTGTAAGGCCCAAACGTATCCGTATAGGTCTCCACACTAATTTTTTGTAAAGTCTGCCAATCCTTTGTCCCGATCTTTTCTAATTCCATTTCAATACCTCCGCTGCTTGCCTTTTTTGACAGCTTCCCAATCACTTGCCACATTTTCGCGCATCCGGGTCAGCAACTGGGTAACCGCTTCTTTTTCTTCCGGTGTGAAGCCGGTCAGCGCCACGCTAGTCGAATAGACGTTTTCGCGTTTGATAATCGGAAAAAGTTTTAACCCCTTTGCCGTGGGATAAAGCTGCTTGTTCTTTTTATTCATCTTCCCCAATCGTTTTTCAATCAAACCATGAGCCGTTAATTTGTGAATTGCACGCGCCGCGGTCGTCCGATCGACCTTCAACAATTCGGCGACGCGCTCCTGAATAATTCCCGGGCGTTCACAAATACGCACCAAATATAAGTACTGTCCCTTAGTTAAATCATATTTTTTAAATTCAATATTGCTAATTGAGTCCAGCGCCCGCGCAATCGCGCCGATTTCTCGTAAGGCATCTGCCATTTTGCCACCTCGTTTCATAGAAGTAGTCTAGCATTTTGTTGCATTTACAGCAATACTTTTTCAGATCTTTATTTTTAACCTCCCAAAAATAAGCTGGAAGAATCTCCCCGCCTATTTCGTTCTTCAAATTTTTAAAACCAAAATCCGGGGAAAAAGGTGACCTCAACGACGAAAGCCGAACGATTCAAAGAATCATTCGGCTTCTGCTGGTATGCGCGAAGTTAAACACCTTTCCCCACTTTCTTTGCTCAGGTGTACTTGCGTATTTTATTTTTTTACATTCCGACTACGACTTTTAGTTCACGTTTCAAACAATTTCAAACTTAGTCGAACCAAACAGCCTTAGCAGTTTCGATAACCAAATTCAATTTTGCCCACTGCTCGTCCTCGCTAAGGTGATTGCCTTCTTCAGTAGAAGCAAACCCACATTGCGCGGATAGACAAAGATCCTCTAATGGCACATATTGACTGGCATCTTTGAGGCGTGCCTTTAAATCGGCTGGCGATTCAAGTTCCGGTTTCTTAGAAGTAACTAATCCTAAGACAATTCGTTGATGACGCCCATTATCCGCAATTTTTTGGAGTGGTGCGAATCCGCCTGAGCGTTCATCATCATATTCGAGGAAGTAGCCGTCAATATGCAGTTGTGCCAGGTAATCCGCCACGGGATCATAAGCACCAGCACCCGCCCATGTCGACGCATAATTCCCGCGACAAACATGCATCGTTAAGGTCAAATCTGCCGGCTTATGATCTGCAATGGCATTAATTGCCCGCACAGCCGCCTCTGCTACTGGTTTTAAGGCTGGGTTCAAGGTCCCTTTTGAAAAACTTGCCCACATCCCCCATGAAGTATCATCGATCTGTAAATAACGGCATCCTAAATCATAAAAATGTTGAACCGTTTTTTGGTAGGCGACAATTAAATCGTCCACAAAGGCGTCCAAATCATTGTTGTAATGCTCATCATAAATCTCAGCATCCTTATTTGGAAACATCACAGAAGGACTGGGAATGGTTTGTTTAGCCGTCACCCCTTCTGGAACGATTTGGTTCAAGTAACTGAAACCGGCAAAAAACGGATGATCAGGATTATAAGTGACCTTGTCCGTAATCTTAATGCCACCCTTGCGTGTCTCTAACCCATTGAAATTATACCCTTTTTCTGGGGTAAAAAAGTGTGCCCCATTTAAACCATCAAAGAAATCAAGGTGCCACCAACTACGCCGAAACTCACCGTCAGTTACCGCTTTGAGACCGAGCTCAACCTGTTTTTTGACCACGCGGCTCACTTCACGATCTTCAACTGCTTTTAATCCAGCTGCATCCAACTCACCAGCTTGAAATTTTGCTCGCGCTTCCTTTAAAGCTTCTGGCCGCAACAAACTGCCGACCTCATCATACCGATATGGAAATTGACTCTTTACACTTACTGTCATCTTAATGCGCTCCTTTTTGAACAATAAAAAAACGCCCTTAGAATTTGACTTCCAAGGACGATCATCTCGTGGTACCACCTCTGTTTTCGTTTAGTTCGCACTAAACGACTTAAAGAGTACAGCAACCTTAATTGCTATACTTTGCGCTTTAATGGGCGTACCCAGCATCACTTTGTCCACAGATTCAGCAATGCTTCTCCTCCAAGACCATCTTCATGTCACAAGTGCAGCTCTTTTCACCAACCAGAGTCTCTCTAAAGATCACTTCCGTCACTACTCATCTTTTCATTGTTCGTTTATTTAATTTGATTTTAATGCAATTCTAATCGTGATAAAATTAGTTGTCAAGGCTCAAACCCAATTATTTTTAAAAAGGAGATTTTTTTATGGACCGAACTTATCCCTGTGAACTCACCTGTCTTTGCTTAATCAACTGTCACCAAAAATTACTTGTTATGCAAAAAACGGATTCTGAATTTGAGCCCTCGCTAACGTTTCCCGGCGGCCACGTGGAGCCTCACGAATCTGTGACTGCTGCAGCCATTCGCGAAATCCATGAAGAAACTGGTCTGCATGTTACGACACCGCAATTATGCGGCTTTGTCAATTTTGATCGCCGTGATGGTCGCAAAGAATTCATTTATATTTATCAAATTACCGTAGAAAGGGAAACACCAACGCGCGCCCTAACAGGTACTAAAAATGAGGGGACAACCTTATGGCTACCAATAACGCAAATTCGTAAGTTTCATCTCAATGCGGTAATTTCTGCAGTTTTGGAAACTTACCTGCACCACGTTCCCCGTGAATTATACTTTCCAAAGCAAGACGCTTAAAGTTATGGTTTAATGAATATAGCTGAACCAATTTGAAGGAGCAAAATATGATTAAACCCATTATGCACGATTCCAATTTTCTTACCCAAAAGTCAATGACTGCAACTAAAAACGATCAAGCTGTCTTGGCTGACCTGCGTGATACCTTAACAGCCCACCAGGCGGAATGCGTGGGAATGGCTGCCAATATGATCGGTATTCACAAACGGATCATTATTTGTCAGATGGGCATTTTACCGGTCATTTTAGTCAATCCTACTATCGTTAAAAAATCGGGTCCGTTCACAACCAAAGAAGGCTGCTTGTCACTTTCTGGTGAACGAACCACCACTCGTTACCAGCAAATCGAAGTTTCCTATCAGGACCAAAACTTCAACCCGCAACGGCAACAATTTTCCGGCTGGATCGCCCAAATTATTCAACACGAAATTGATCATTGTGACGGAGTCCTTATTTAGGCACTGAAAAACTAAGATTATCAGCGGATTTTTGCCCATCTAAAAATCACAACGATTACCACTTAACTTTTTAAAGTCAGATGCTTATGCCAACCACTCTAACAATTGCTTTTCTGCTGGCGCAACAAAGGCAGGTATTTCGTATGCCATCACCTGTGCTGAACGGTGGAGTAATTGCTGATATAACTTCAAAAGCTTGCGTAAACTTACCCTAGTTTTAGCCAAAGTCGTTTGGTCATAGCTTTGGGCTAGTTCATCACGCTCCTCAGGGGTTAAAGCTACCCAAACAAATTTGTCGGAAACACCAGCATCAAACTTACCTTGTTTTTTCACCGTAAAATAATACGCCCACATTTTCAAAAGCTCTGGCCGGACGAGCTGATTCAATTGCTCATTGGCGTAGACCAAATTTTTTCGGGCCAGTCCCTTAGCAACGTTACCGGCACACCAATAAAATTCCGTAATATGAGCTTCAAATTCCGCTGGAGATGGTTGCGACACAAAATGGCTTTCCGGACTTGTTACGTGGGGCTCAAGCTCACCAGTCTGACGCCGCCAAACGATCGCATTCAAGTGATCGGCTTTCACATAAGCTGCTTCATCAGCAGCGGAAGCAATTTTCAAATCAATCCGTAGGGTCCCTTCATAGCGGGTCAACCAAATGTGCCACAAGTGATGGCTCGGACCAAACAAATTTGTGCTTTGCAAGCGTTGCACAATTACAGGCTGTCCGAATTGCTGAATCCACCACTCCCCATCTTCTTTTTCAGGGTCGTGGGTAAATAGTGTCACATCAGTATCCGTCCACGCATCAGGAATAACGTGGCTATTATTTTGTGAGCCTTCCAGACCAATTGCCAAAATGTTGGTATTTTTTTGCGCCAGACCGATAAACTTGGTTAAAACTTCATTCATTGTTTATATTCCTAACTTTTTTAACATAGCATCTAATCTTAAATCTGCCAAAATGGTTATTACTGCACATCATACTGTGTTTCACGAATCCCAGCATCAATTAGATCATGAGGATTCTCCATTTCTTCACTATTCCAAGCAGATACACCGACTATCATTTCAATCGCTAATGGAGCTAATGAGGTCTTCAGCAAATTTTTATTGAATCCTAACTTAACTCGATTTGCGGCAATCCTTGCACCGTCAGTATTTGTGAACAACAAGATTGCCCAAGTTGGATCATCATGATTTAGTAAATAAGTAATGTCATTGTCACGAGTTGTCTGCGTAATTGTTTGTGATGCCAACTTCAATAAATCACGTAGTTGTTCCGGACTCATCATACGTTTCAAATCATTAAAATATCTTATTTTTATGATTATTGTAGTCACTGGAAGATTAAAACGTTTATTAGTTTCAATAAAAACTGCTGCATCCTCCATGTAGGCTACCATTGTTCGTAAACTCGTTTCATCATCAAATGCGCCTTGTTCAATAATATTTGCTCGTAAATCTTCATTGACCTTTTGCAGCTGAATCTGATTAAGCGTCATGAAATGGAGCGCAATGGAAAGAAGTATTGGTAAAAATAACCAAAAAGTTAATTTCCACGGTATTGTTTCTGTGCCCCTTAAATACTGAAAAATAATGATCACAGTTTGAAAAGCAATAAATAATAAATTGATGATCAAACTGGGAATAATTCCTAGAAAGTACGTAATGATTAATACGGTTACTGTACAGAACAAAAAGATAACGTTTAGTAAAACATGGCCCGTTAAAGCTATTAGGATCATCGTTATACTAATTAAAGCTAAAAAAAGTAACAGACCAATATCAGAGTACAAACTTAACTTCTCATTATGGTTTTTTGTCATTAGTCGCATGCCTCCCGATTAGTCCTTGCTTTCTTAAGGTTAAGAAAATCGCTATCCCTATTATTACTAAAACTAGCAATGCTAATCCTAAGTAAATGATTAGTTGTGAATGTTTACTAAAAGATCGCCTCTGAGCTAACTTCTGGTTAATAAATTTATTTTTCTTAAAGCGATAGCCATAATGGTTATTGTCTTGATCAACGACAATAGCATCTCCTGTATACTGTTGAATATTTTTTTGAAAGTTTATTTGTGTTGATGCTAAATAGACCGCCCTTGAACTTTTTCCAGTTACTACTAGCATTCCTCGTCTATGATTGTATGGCGAGCGCAATAATTGTGCTGTACCTATTGTTTTACCATACTCTTTTTCAATACTTAGTTTCTCATTTGACTTAATTCCTTGAAATCTAGAATCATATTGAAAATATAAATTCGCATTTAATTTTCTAATCAAAGAATTATTTTGAGGAGTACCTACAACAATTACATTTCTATCTTTTAAATCTTTTTCCCTTGGTGGATGGTTATAAAATTGAATACTACCGGTATTACTTTTAGCAAAGCTACCAATCAAGTTAAAAATGTTGGTTAGTGTTCTAAAATCATCAGTAGTCAAGTTTTCGGGAATGACCACTGCAATGTCATTGTACGTTTCATTCTTAATAAATAGAGTCGGATAGTTATTAAAAAGGAGATCATTGCTTATTTGCGATTTTACAATCATTTCAGACTGCGAATTAATTTCTGCCCACGGCGTTTGGCTATTGTCCGAAATGCTCTGACCCTTCATTTCTAAATCAAAAGCTACCTTCACAACGAAACTACTTCCAAGTGACGTTCCTTTTGGTACAGTCAGAGTTAATTCATCTCCACTCGCCTTCGCCTTAGTTAATTTTTTACTGCCAAGTGTTGTATTGTTAACTGATATTGTCACTAATGAGCGAGCAAAATTCAGATTCTGACTATACCTAAAATGAAGTGTGACATGAGATCCATCAGCATTAGAACGATCATTTGGTAACGTGATCAAATAACTACTTTCCTGGTGACCAGCTCCCTCAACTTTATCAGTTTGATTAGATAATTGATAAACACCATTATCATGTAAAGACGATGTGAAGGTGGCTGTCTGCGAAGTAATAAATTTCTGGGAACGATTTACTTCATTCATTAATTCTGCATTAGCGACGAAACGTGCTGCCTTCTTTAATAAACGAGCTTTTTTTGAGGTGACAATCAAGTAATGCTTTCCTTTTGTATAGTAGGTTTTTATAATAGCGTAATGTGACAGTTCCTCTTGATTCACCTGTCGCTTTAAGTTCTTTGGCAAATGTTGATAAGCAGCCACAATCATTAAATAATCGCCCTTTTTCGCATTCATTTGCCGTTCTGGCACAACCTGAATCTGATTATTTTCTGTTGTAATAACGCGAGATTCTCCTGACATAGCTATCATACTTGCAGTGAGTTCTGCGTCCGAAGGATTATTTGCAGTTACAATTCTTGCACGTTGATACGCGATTGTGTCTTGCCCGGAAAAATGATCATAAAACGAGTGCAGTGTTGGGTCTGCTTTCTCTAAGTTATACTCAAAGTTAATATTTGATCCTTGCTCAATTGTTAGCCAATTGGCTGGCGTTTGCGCTAATTCATAATTCTTATTACCTATTTGATTTAGGACCTGTCCTTCAATTTGGAGTTTATTTTCTCCTTGCAAAAGTCGTAAAGGAATTTCTACTTTCTCCGTCTGTAAGCCAGTTCTTCGTTTAGGACGGAAAGACTTAAATTTTGTACCGTTAATGGAAACTGTAATGTCTGAATCCTGTCGAGATGCCAACTGCGAAATTTGATAGCTAAAATTAAACGTTACTTTTTTTATTTTCCAATAATCCATTTTGGTAAAATACATACTTGTTTTGACAGATCTGCCTGATAATGTCGTCGTATTATTTTGAAATTGTTGAACATACGTCTGATTTTTATCTGCTTGTGCCTTATTTGGAACCATCAAAAATGCTGCTAAGCACACACTTGCTACAATAAGCGCTTTAGAAAAACTACTTATAACGTTTTGTCTTATACCATTTTGCTTGCTTATGAAAAATTTACTCACGAACATATCCCACCATTCCATATAATGCGACTGCTAACCACATTTGACTATATACTAAGTACATAAAAATAATTAATAACAAGTTACTAAATGTCATTTCTCCACGCTCTGTGGTAATTGTGACAAACGTGCTGACCACAAACATCAAAACCGCGAATAACCATAAAGAATTACTAAATCCTTGTAAATCTGAATGGATAACACCTGCTACGGATAAAACAAAGACTGAATCTGACAAAACTAGTGATGTCATCAACAAAAAATAAATTGATAAGAAATAGATCAGGTCAAATCGAATCGGTCTTCCTCGCTTGCTGAAGAGTAAATGAGCATTCTTTACAACCACATAAATATTTCCCTTTACCCATCGGGTACGTTGATGAAACCAGACATCAAGCGTTTGTGGCTCTTGTTCCCAAGTTACAGCTCTGGGCTGAAACCCAATACGATAGCCCATTTCATAAAGTCTGAAGCTAATTTCCGTATCTTCTGCTAGCGCTTTCGTGTCCCAACCACCAACTTTTTCAATCGCACTTCTTCTAATAACATAATTTGTACCGGGAATGGTACTTAAATGAAATAGTTTTTGTCGTCCAGCTTGAGCCATCCACTGAAAAGACAATGTTTCTATATTTATAAAACGGGTAAGTAATGACGCATTTTTATTACGAGTTCGAAATTTTCCAATCACAGCTGCCAACTGATCATTCGTTAACAACTCTGCAACTAATATCCTTAAAGCTTCCTTTTCTGGGGTATTATCGGCATCATAAATTGAAATAACCGATCCTCTTGCTTGTTTAAAACCAATGTTTAGCGCATTTGATTTACCTTTTCCGCCATTTTCCTTATCTGTATTAATAACTTTTAAACGGGTTGAGGAAAATTCTTGTTGTAGCAAAGCTAATTTCTCTGCTGAATGATCATCCGAATTATCATTAATGACGATTACTTCATATTTATTCTGAGGATAATCAAAACTTAGTAAAGCTATCACAGTTTTGACAATGACAATTTCTTCGTTATGTGCTGGCACTAGTATTGACACAAACGGTATTTCATCGGGTAGTTTAGGATCCGGTTTAGTATTGTGCTGAAGATACCATGTATATCCAGCAATTGTTAAAATTAAATTAACAACTAAAGTTCCCCATATTGCGATAATTGCGACAAACAGAAAAAAATCTAGAATTGAGATAATAGCCACTACCTTAACGTTTGAACATTTGTAAGTAAATTCGTCTTCCCAAACCAATAAAGACCAGTAAAATGGATAAAGCAATTGCAAAGAATAGCATTAAAATATTTCCTTGAAGAGAAAAGAACCGGGTAAAAAGAGGTCGAAATTTATTTTGCGGACTTGTTCGTAGTGATCCAGAAGCTTTACTCGAAAGCTCCTTGCGTTGTCCATTTAAAAAATAATTGCCACCTTTATATTCAATTGTAGTCGTATTAGAACTTACTTTGGTTTGCCAATTTTGTAAAACCGGGTCGAACCACGTTACATGTAAACTTTGAACTAGCCGCTTAAAATCAAATAATTTTTTTGATGAATCAGGTAGTTTGTATGTAATAGCAGTGGGAATTTCAAACTTTAAGCCGCTCTTTTGTTGAGCAGTTAGTAAAGAAGAAGCAGAAACAGCATACAAACTCTGATGAGCTACATTTGCATTGTTATCCTGTTTGACAAAAGTCGGAGTTTCACTTGGCAAAAGTAGCCAATGATCGGCTTGCATTAACGCCTGTTTTCGTAAAACTTCATCTTGATTCCAATATCCTTGAGAACTTATTCCAACAGGATAAACTTGATGATTGGCAAATGCTACAAAGCTAGCTGTCATTCTTTCGTTTAATTCGGCTGCACTATTGGTGCCAGCTCCTCCAACTGCCGGCGTATTTAAAAAAATAATTCCATTTCGCTCCTCGACTTTTTTCAACACTTTAGTAAAGTGACGATACGCCTTCATTTCAGTATTTTCTGAAACTGTTACCGTACTTATCGAAAAGGGAATATTTTTCTGATAACAATAGTTACTGATTTCGTCCAAAACTTTTAAATTACTATACGGTGAGACTCCGGTAATCGCTAATAGCGGGCGATAATTACCTTTACTACCAAAAAGCTCGGCTATCGTTTTAACAGCCGCCATAAGGCTTACACCCGATTTTTTGAAGTAAGGTAAAAAGCCAACTTTTTTATAAATCACGCCGTATGTATATTTGCTTTGATTTTTTTGTTGGGAAGTTAGTAACCCGATTTTTCGAGTGCCCTTCGACAAGTGACTAAGCACTGTAGCTGTCTCACTGAAGGGTAATAACTGCTTATTACCTTGAAAATTTAAAATTAACTGCTGCTGATAAATCTTAGTTGCCGATCCACCGAGTTCCTTGGCCTCTGAAACTGTCAAATTATCTCCAATATGAAGTTTAATCCCCCTAAATTTTTGACGATCTTGCAAAAAAGATTTATTGGTCAGGCCAACTTGTGGCCAATTAATTAATGAAATAACTCCTATATATTTTTTATTAAGCAAGCCCTTATAATAGTCATTTTGGGAAACCGTTTTTACTTTTAAATTTAAACTACTTAAAATCCGTTGCAAGCTATCAATCTTTTGATAACCATCATTGGCCGTATTTTCTGAATCATACACTAAAAGAACTGTTCCACTACTTGCCTTAACCGGACTTGAAAAAAAAACTTGTGCAAATAGCAATCATTATAAATACTAACCAAAACATCTTTTTCGCATTTTTCACAGAGGTTCACCTCCTTCTCTTTGTGTTAGCCACAGCCGATGATGTAAGATGTCAGCAATAAACTGAACGATCACTAAGTCCAAGCTAAGTGGTACCATGAAAAGATGCTTGGCCAAATCTGCATCGCCATCACCAATTATGGAAATTATCGGCACGAAGACAACAATCGTCATGAGGCCGGCAATCAAAAAAAAGCGAATGATTCCTTCAATTCTCCTAGACCGAAAATCTATATATGCACTTACCCCATATACAGCTACAAATGCAACTGCTAATAAACAAATAAAAGCGTACTTTCCTGGAAAAAAAGCTCCCATATAAGCACTAAAAGCTGTAAAATAAGTAATCTGTGCCTGTGGTTTTTTCCCAGAAGACTGGGTGTAATCTCCTACTGCCTTTACCTGCGTTATCATGACATCTTTAGCTGCAACATCCAGTAACCTTCCAAACTGCTTTAAATTAGTTAAATAATAACGAATTACCCAGTTGATCCCTACGCGCTTCGTTAAGCCACGAGCTACCGAATTTTTGCTTGGTTTTACGGCTGCGTAAGTCTTAGGATAATAATCCTCTCCACGCATAAGAGCATATTGTTCACGAATACCCGCTTTAGAAAGCTTATGGCTTGGATCGCCACTTTCCATTAATACTCCGTGTGTAAAGGCTTGGTACTGGTTGACTTCACTAAATTCTTTGTTTATTAATGCGTATGTAAGTCCACCAGCTCCTAGCAAAAATAACATTCCAATTATAGTTATTAATTTTAACGCTCTAACTTTTTTTATAAAAAGTAACCCCATCGAAATTACCAAGAAGCTAAGTGCTAGAGGAGCATTTTGTTGCTTACTTGTGATTAAAATCAGTGAACTCATGAAATATATAAGTAACATAGGCCATTTTTTGTGTAACAATGTCGGCCAATTGCCATTAGAGCTCCAAAAGCATACAACATTGCTATCAGCATTCCGGGTTCTGCAAAAAAAGAATTAAAATACAATGTAAAAGAAGAATCCGCAAATACGAAGGTTACAATCAAAGCAACAAAATAACTACGAGCTTTTCTATATGGATAAACCAACGACTTCGTTAATAGATAAATCGCTCCCAAATAGAAAATATAGTAAGTCAATCCCAAAAAACGAATATCGAAAATGTTTCGACTGTAAAACAATTTGTTAAAAAAAACAGCAATTTTGATAAAAATTGCTTGTGAAGAAAAAACAGCAACATTATTTTCATTAAAGTATTTCATAATTCCAAACTTAGGAATAACATAATTTATGTACTGATTATGCGGATGTGGCAATCGGTAAAGCCCATTACTCAATAAGGCACGATAAAAATCACCATTGTCGGCCAGTCCATGAATAGGCGGAACGAATAACAGCAATCCACTTATAATTGCAACCAGAACAACTGCTAATGTTGCCGGAGAAATGTAATCTTTAATTTTAATAAATCTTCTAAAAAAAACCATCCGCAAATTTCTCCCTAATACTCAGTTGCCAGTAAAGTTATTGTAAGAATACGCATCTTTTGACTTAAGATCCCCTAAACCACCATATAGCGGAGACCCTTTTTGCGTTACTTGTGCTTGCCAAGCCAGCCGCATAGCTCTTTGATATTCTCGGTTATCGCCTGCATTTGCGAAGATCATTGCCGCTAAACTATAATTAGCAGCAGATTGACTTTTGTCTAGTACAATTCCAAGAGTAGAATATCGATTATATAAATGTCCACTCTCAATTTGAATTTTCAACCAATTCAGCGTTTCCGTTTTGACTTCTCCAACTTCAGCTAAGTGGAGTACTGTTTCCAAAGCCTCAGATGTGTTAAGTGATCTATTTGAGTAGGCATAAGTTTTAAGATTAAAACTTGACGCATATAAAGGAAATGCATCCCCTAAGTAACCCTGTTTTACAACGTGTAACTGATGTTTATAGAATTTTTTTCCTTTTGTCGTAACCGTTTCAAAATACTTCAAAGTAACGAAATCATAATATGCTAAGGAACTGTTTGTACTTTGTTTGTGTGTTTTTACATCATAAAAATTCGCTAGTTTTCCATTCTTTAGACTCCCTGTTTTTAATAACGAGAACCGCTTCGCCGCCTCGTGTCGATAATAATGACTATGTGTGAGTGTCGCATAGAGTTGCAACGCCCTAATAATTCTTAAATCATCCAGCGTAGCGTTAACATTAGACAGTTGATGCGTTTGTGGATCATACCGATAACTAAACTGGATTTGTTGATTAAACGTTTTTTTGGTTGCCTTGTAAAAAACTCTGAATCGTTTAAACTGATGTGTTGAAGCCAAATATATCAACCATAAGCCGGAAGACTCCGAAAGCATTTGATGTCCATTGGTTATCCCATTAACGCTCTTAACATTCCTGTAATTTGTATATATTCCACGGCTTGTAAGCATCTTTGTCTGAATAAAATTAAGTAATAAACTGGTTTGCCTGGGATTTTTATTCAACTTTGATTGAATCACAAAGTTCTGAGACAGCTTAGTAGGCACTACTATTTCAGACGTTTTGGGCTTACAGCCACTCAAAAAAAGAAGCATAAAAAGGATATATGTACTTAAAACAATAGTCATTCTATATGCTTTCACATTTTCACCTTTTCCTTAGTTTTATTGAGTTACTGTTTTTATTATATTACATTAAGTTAATTCATGGTGTTAATTTAATAGAATTAAATCAAGAACTAACTCGTTCACATTGAGTCATGCACTAGTTTTTCGCCACTTGTTGTGCACGATACGCATAATGCTTATACAAGCCCGCATACCGACTGTGATAATCCTTTTTCCATGGCTTATCACGCCCGCAAAAGTGAAGGACAACTGTGTGTCTGATCACCCAATCCAAATCCCATTTGCCGCTACTCAGTGCATAGTACAACGGACTGCGGCGCGCATCATAATTATAAAGCTCATCCGGTATTTTCTTAATTTGATGCCCATATAAGGCATTTAAGACATCTTGGTCAGGCAAAAATAGCGTAAATTTATTGTTATTGATGTAATTCACAATGTCTGCTTTTTTCACATGCTGGCGTATCGCCGTCAGATTAAGCAACAGGGTTCCCGAGTTATAGTAACTTTCTGCTTCGTAATTGCCCAGACGTAATTTATTTATAGGCTCGACTACATTATTGGTCAGGGCAGAGTGGCTTGCGGCAGCATACAAATAATCGCCCATCTCTATGCGATAGAGCGGTTGAAGATCATTGATAATCAGGGTATCAACATCCAAATACAAAATTCGGGTCAGATTTTGCGGCAAATACTGCTGGGCTAACAAACGATAATAAATCGTTTCTGGATAGCGATTCGTAACTGGTGCATTTTCCAAAAACGTGGCTCCCAGAATAATTGGATGATACTTTACCCCTAATTCTTCACAAAATCGCGTAATTTTAGCCGTCTTTTTTAACTTATTTTTTTGAATCACATACACTTCAAAACTCTGTGCTGTGGTATTCGTCACAATCGAGTAAAGTGTGGTTAAGAGTTGATCCACCACATGGTTATCAATGGCAAACAGTAGATTCATCAGAATAACATCTCCTCACTGCCATTATAGTATAGGAACGGATCAGTTAGCTATCTTGGCACAAAAAAAGCAACCTTCTCAGGTTGCTTTCTGCTTAAGCTACTAATCTTAGTCAAGCTTCTTCTTGCTTTGAACTTCAAGTTTGTCGTTGAAGTCGTAAACAACTGGTTCGCCAGTTGCCATTTCAAGATTCATAATATCTTCATCAGAAATGTTTTCGATGTACTTGCTTAAAGCACGTAATGAGTTACCATGTGCAGCAATGATGACATTCTTGCCGTCTAATAACTTAGGAGCGATTTCGTCTTCCCAGAAAGGAATAACACGTTCCAAAGTAACTTTAAGGTTTTCGCCACCAGGAATCATACGTGGGTCTAAGTTTGCATAACGACGATCATTTGCTGCTGAGCCTTCAGCATTTACATCCAACAATGGAGGCAATACATCGTATGAACGACGCCAGATATGAACTTGTTCATCGCCCCATTTTTCAGCGGCTTTAGCCTTGTTCTTACCTTGTAAAGCACCATAATGACGTTCGTTCAAGCGCCATGATTTAACTTCAGGAATCCAGAGTTGGTCAGATTCTTCCAAAGCATAGTGCAAAGTCTTGATTGCACGAGTTAAAACAGATGTGAAAGCAAAGTCAAATTCGATACCAGCTTCTTTGATTAACTTACCAGCGTTCTTAGCTTGTTCAACACCCTTTTCGCTCAAGTCAACATCGACCCAGCCAGTAAATTGGTTAGACAAGTTCCATTCACTTTGACCATGACGGATTAATACTAATTTTGCCATAATGTGAGAAAACCTCTTTCTTTTTTTAAGTTTACATTAGCTATTTTACACTAAAACAGAATAATTTGCAGGCTCATTTCAAACGTTTGAAAAACTTATGCAATTTACCTTTGTTGAACTGCTTCACTAACTGAAATTCCCTTTTGTGCAGCTTCCTTAATCAAATTACGCACATCCTGATCGCTAAACTGACCAGATTTGCTCCCCAGCTCTTGGCGCGCTTGATTTATTTGGTCTTGCGTAATGACTTTACCATTCAATTCTTTATCTTTCTTAGTTACCGTAAATTCATTACTACCAGAATAATTATCAGCCGCTTGCTGTTCAGATGAACTTAAATTCGGTTCCGGCAGCCCACCTATGCCGCTAGCTTGGTTAGCAAAAGATTGACTGCTGGCTGCAGGCGTATTTTGAGCAGCACTCGTATTAGCACTCGCACTTGTCGAACCTGGCATTACCGCCTGCGATAATCCCGTTTTATTACTCTTTTGAATCTTTTTGGCTGACTGCCACAGATTGGTGTAATAGCCCTTCTTAAATTCTTTATCATTAAAAAGTGTGTCTAGTTGCGCATTAGATAGGCTAAACTCCTGAGCTTCATTGAGTTCACGGGCATACTTCAACACTTTATTATATTTAGTGAGGTTCTTTTGAACTTTACCGATTTCCTTGATTTTTTGATGTGCACACTCGTCTAGTACCGTTGAGCCGTCATGAACCTTATACACCTGCGCAAAAGTACTTTTGGCCGTCGCAAAACGATGGTCCTCTAACTGAGACATTGCGTTAACAAAGATCTTAGTCTGTTTCAAACGATGCGTGGCCACCTGATCATTATTGCGACGGGTCAGTGCCGCCTGAAAATAATTCTCTGCTGCTGTGTAGTTATTATCTTTGATAGCAGCCGCTCCATTTTGCATATCCAAATGATACTGTTTTTCAATTGATTGGTGTCGAGAAAAGGCATAGCCCCCCACTAATAAAATCACAACCAACGTTACGATTACCCATGTCCATTTTTTCAAACGTGCCACCCCCAAATCTACTGACCCTTACTCAGCCAAGTATAGAATAATTATAGCATGATCTACCAATTTATTTAGCCAACTTGTTTGGCAATAATCTTAAAATTCGAAAAATTAATTCCAGGAGCGTATAATAATCATGTTTAACCTTGTTATTTTAAGAGAAAGGATCCGAATTGATGTTAGAGAAAAAATTTTACAAAACCTTTTTTAAGCATTCTTTCAATATTCCACTGAAAGTGAACTATTGGGATGGCAGCTCAGAAACCTATGGGGATGGCACCCCTGAGGTTACCATTACTTTGCACGAAGCAATTCCAGTCAAGCAGATCCTGAACAATGCGTCAATTGCCCTTGGCGAGGGCTACATGGATGGCAAAATTGAAATTGATGGCAGTATTCAAAAGTTATTAACTTCTGCTTACGAAACTGCAGGCAGCTTTTTCCACAACAAAAAGTTTATTCATTTTCTACCTAAGCAAAAGCATGATGAAAAAGAAAGTAAGTCAGATGTTCAGGACCATTACGATATTGGTAATGATTTTTACCGTCTCTGGTTAGATCCAACCATGACCTATTCCTGTGCTT
Source organism: Pediococcus siamensis (assembly GCF_047220215.1). GTDB lineage: Bacteria > Bacillota > Bacilli > Lactobacillales > Lactobacillaceae > Pediococcus > Pediococcus siamensis. Next base: position 40,557 of record NZ_CP178375.1, on the reverse strand, counting down.
ACTTTGAAAATGACACTGATGATTTGGAAACTGCCCAGGTTAATAAAGTGCACCACATTTTAAACAAGCTTAATCCTCAACCACGACGCAGCTTGTTGGACATCGGCTGTGGCTGGGGCACGTTAATGTTAACCGCGGCTAAAGAATACGATCTTCGCGTGGTAGGCGTTACGTTATCACAGGAACAATACAACTTTGTAAACCAAAAAATTAAAGATGAAGGCCTTGAAAACGTTGCTGAAGTTCGTTTACAAGATTATCGTGAAATCAAAGACGAGCAGTTCGATTACATTACCAGTGTCGGCATGTTTGAACACGTTGGTAAAGAAAATCTGCAAACTTACTTCAAGTGTGTGGCCGACTATCTCAAAACTGATGGTGTTGCCTTGATTCACGGAATCACACGTCAACAAGGTGGCGCTAACAACGGCTGGTTAAACAAATGGATCTTCCCAGGCGGCTATGTACCCGGCTTGGAAGAAAATATCCATCACATTATCGAAAATGATCTGCAAATTGATGATTTGGAGCCTTTACGGCGTCATTATCAAAAAACAACAGAAATTTGGGACAAGAACTTCAATGCGCATCGTGACGAAATCAAAGAAATGTTTGACGAACGCTTTGTAAGAATGTGGGATCTTTATCTACAAGCCTGCTCTGCTTCCTTCGAATCAGGGAATATCGATGTTATCCAGTATCTTTTGACAAAAGGTGCCGGTGCAAGTAGTAACGTTCTCCCAATGACCAGAGCATACATGTACAAATAAAGGCGTTAAGATAAGATACGCAGCAATAACCAGAATTTTTGTTTATAATCAAATTTTTCCGGCTCATTCAAAAAGAACTTCAAGATTATGTTTTACAAAACAATCTCGAAGTTCTTTTTTACATACTTTTTTAGCAAAACTCTAATTTAAAAATCGCCAAACTTTAGATTTGTTGTGGGCAAAAAAATAAAAGCCACAGAAAAAATCTTTCTGCAGCTCGAACTTTATTTTTAAATAACCATGGATAGCAACATAACTGCTACCAGCCCAAACACTACCGAAATTGCCATCGACCGTGTCCAATAAGAAATGATAATGACGATAATCGAAGCCAAAATCAAATCAAAATTACCAGAAGAAATGAACTGGTAAGTCCCCGAAATAAAGATATCTTTGACAACGATTGCCGTAAACAAAGAAACCGGAACGTATTTCATCCATTCATTAAACCATTCTGGAATTTTTCGATTTGTAAAGAATAAAATCGGTATATATCGCGGACCAAAGGCCACAAAGAAGCCCAATATAACAATTAGTAAGTGGTCCATTACATCATAATGCATAGCACAATCTCCCGAAATTTGTCTGAATTAAATTTCGATATCTTCTTTATCAACTTCTGGCTGTCCCGACGGATCATGAATTTTATATAATAAATGACTCTTCGGCCAGCGTTTAGACACATAGCTTTCGATCATAAATCCTAGGAATGAGGCTACCAGCGTAGAAATGACCAAGCCTAAGGTACTCTTGGTCAATAACATAAAGAAAGCTGTCAGCACACCGGCAATCACTGAAATCAACAAAATTAACCGGGTCTTAATTTGCATCACAATCATATACAAGAATAAGGCCGTTAAGGCGAAGTTAACCACCGTTAGGTTAATTTGAACAGCACTACCGATCAAACTGCCAATCACATTAGAGACCGTCCATACCAGCAGGGACCAATGTTCGACCTGTAAGGCATCTTTAGGTGTCCAATTACGATCAGTGACAAATTTTAAGTAGTTAATCGCATAATTTTCATCATTCATCGAGACGGCAAATAAAAACAAAAAGCGGTGATTCTGCCCCTTTAAGTAACCGGCTAGACTAGAACCCAGTAACGCATAGCGCAGTTCTAGGAAAAAAAGCATCAAAATGATAGTTAGGATTGGCGCTGTGGTGGTCAGCATTTGTGCAATCATAAACTGAGCCCCGCCAGAAAAGACAAAAACGGATACCAACCCAGTTAAGAGCGTATTAAAACCGGCGGCGTGAAGTAATATCCCACAGGCCAGTCCAATTGGTGTGTAACTTAGGCACAACGGCCAGGCTTCTTTTAGCGTAACCCGCCATTGTGGTCCATTTTCAATTTGTTTCACAATTCGTTCCTCCAACGGATTTTCAAAGTTGGACCATTTTTACTGAAATTATATAGAAAACACTGCGAAATCATTTTAACATTTTCAAAGTATATTGAATAGGGACTTTTTAAAAGTTGCATTCTTATCTGCTCTAAAACCGTGTCGAATCCTGCATTCAGTTGCGATTTCCCACCAGTTTTTCTCAATAAAACTAGCCTGGTTACACTCTTTTCAAGCATGGCGTGTGGATTAAATCCAGCTTTTTAAAACAGCCCAACAAAAGAACGCCAGAGACGCACTAAAATGTTGGCTTTTGCCACCGAAGTCTTGGCTCGTAACGTTATTTGAGCATCTTTTTTTTGTAGGTACAAGACATTTTGACCGTCAATTTGGGCGGTAGCCGTTCCCAATTTCTGGTTCTTCGCCACAGGGGCTGCCACACCGGCCTTTTTCTGAATTTGAGTACTATTAAAGCGCACAGCATTCGCCGATTGATTTTTAGCAACCCAGATTGTGGTTCCATGGGCAATGCCAGCTTTGACCGTTGTGGTTTTCCCGTCCGGCACCTTAAAGTTCGTCACCCGCTTTAAGGAAGCACCTTTTTTATAGCGAACCGGTTTAAAATTGGTGTAAACGGTCTTCATGATCGTTTGGGTATTAGTAAAACGCGCATTCCCGTTGCTTTTGGAACTGGCACCCATAACCACCGTAATAATCCGGTGTCCGTTTTTCTTCACGGTGCCTGTAAAACAAGCCTGTGCCTTATCCGAAGTCCCAGTTTTAAGGCCATCTACCTCATACCCTTTTAGATAATCGGCTTGCCCTGGTAACATATAATTATGAGTCGTCATTTCAACCGCATCCGAAGTTCCTTTTGCAAACCAAGCCTTCATTTGCTTCGTTGTTTGCAGGACCTCTGGATAAGCTTGCAACAGCTTGGAAGCGACGATGGCGACATCCTTTGCTGACATTTCATTTTCAGCATTCTTAGCTGTGTTCGGATAAGCTTCACTGCCCACTTCGCTCTCAGTTAACCCCGCCGCGTTATACAACTTGGCATCGGAAATCCCCCATTTTTGGACCTGTGTCCGCATCTCATTGACAAACGCCTTTGAAGACCCAGCCTGCGCAATACCTAACGCCATAATAGCTGCATTAGCTGAATAAATTAAGGCCGCTTTATACAAATCGCGCACTGTATACGTTCGGCTCTGATTCAACGTCACGTTAGTTAATTCCGTATTCTGGCTAATTTTAGCAATTTCCGCGTTCACGTGCACTCGCTGATTCCATTTTAATTGTCCTGAATGAATACTCTTTAAGATGAGATAAACAGCCAACATTTTCGACATGGACGCAATTGGCAAAACTTGATTACTGTTTTTTGAATAGAGAATCTGGCCCGTTTTTGCATCCACCGCAATGCCGGCCTTAGCGTCAATTGAGGCGGTCGCTGCTTGGGCATGCAAGGGTGCTGCAAGCAGCGCACTCATCATGAGCAAGACACTAAAAATAATTGCAATTTTTTGTTTGAATTTAGTCACTATATATTTGCCACCTTTATTAACAAGAATATAACAAATTGCCCCTCGGACACAAAGCTTTTTTAAAATAAAAATCAATTCACTAGAGATTCTGTTTATCTCCTCAGACAAACGATCGATAATCTTGCGAATTGATTTTTATTTAGCTTGTTGTTTATTTTTTGCTTGAACCATGGGTAACGTCACGATAAAGCTCGTTAGTTTTTCATCAGATTCAGCACGAATTTGCCCATGATGTAACTCCACAATACTTTGCGCAATCGCCAATCCGAGTCCAGTGCCGCCAGTTGCTTTAGACCGTGAAGATTCAACACGATAGAACCGTTCAAAAAGATGTTTAATGGATTTTGCCGGAATTGGCTCGCCATCATTAGAAACTTTGAAGACAATTTGTTGTCCCACCAGATTCGCCTCTAAGTTGATGTGATGGCCCCCCTTCGCATACTTCAAAGCATTAGTAATGAGGTTATTAAACAAACGCCCCAACTTTTCTGCGTCCGCCTCAACCTTCAGATTCTTAGGAGCCGTTTTAACGCTAATTTCCATCTGCTTTTTTTCGGCTTCCAGCTCAAAACTGGCCGCTAGTTGCTCGAGCATCGGTTCGACTGAAATTTTATTAAAACTCATCTTGGTTGACGCCTGTCGCACCTTAGTATACTCAAACAAATCCTCAACCAGCGACTTCATTTGTTGCGCTTTGAGAAAAGCCGTATGGGTATATTTTAAAATATCAGCTTCATTTTTGTACTGCTGATTTTCAATCAAGCCTAAATAGCCAATGATGGAAGTCAGCGGTGTCCGCAAGTCATGGCTAACATTCGTTATCAGCTCATCCTTAGACTGTTCGATTTTCCGTTCTTCATTCATGGACTCAATCACTGAGTCAACCAGCGCATTGACACTGTCAACCACTCGTTGGTGATCACCCTTTAACGTGAATGGGATACGGTGATCAAAATGACCATTGGCAATGTAATGCAGCTCACTAATAATGTGCCTTAATTGCATCTGTTTATAGCGACGCATCAATCGCCAATAGACGACCCAAATATCCACGATTACCATAAAGAAAATGAAAAAGTTTTGGTAGCTCCACACACGATAATTATTGGGGCCAATGGTAATGGACTCTTTAATTTGAAAAATGCCCCGTTCAAGGCCTGGATTTGTCCGAATAATTTCATTAATTAAGACTAAAATGGACAAATTTAATAAGAGCAGCAAAATAACGGTGATGACGCCTTCACCTAATAATTCACTTTTTTCTCGTGCTGTTAATTTAAATGTCATGCTGTTTGCACCTTAATTTAGTGAGATTCAATTTTATAGCCCACGCCCCAAACCGTTTCAATAACTTTTTCACCGCCAGTGGCTTCTTCAATCTTATCCCTTAGATGACTAACGTGAACCATCACCGTTTTGGCGGAGATAATACTTTCTTGTTGCCAAACCCGTTCAAAAATATCATCGGCTGAAAAAACGCGGTTCGGATGGCTAGCCAACAGATACAAAATGCCAAACTCTAAAGCAGTTAATTGAATGGATTTACCAGTTAAGGTTTTCACCTCATGTGAATCACTATTGATCGTCAAAGGACCAATGTCTAAGACTTCTGGTTCATCTTGCTTCAAATCATTTTGACTACGGCGCAGCAATGATTTAACGCGGGCCATAACTTCCAACGGATTAAATGGTTTCGCCACATAATCATCGGCCCCGGTCAACAACCCTTTAATTTTATCCATATCTTCAGTTTTTGCAGACAAAATTAAAATAGGTAATTGGGAGTCCCGCCGCACTTCACGGACCACTTCAATCCCACTCATTTCAGGCATCATCACATCTAGAATCATTAAACCAATCTCTGGGTCGGTGTGTAATTTTGTGAGGGCTTCTTTGCCGTTATATGCCGATACTGGTTCATAACCTTCATTTTTAATGTAAATATCGAGGAGCTCAACAATCTCTTTATCATCATCAACGACTAAAATTTTCATTATGCGAAATCTCCTTAAGTAGTAATTTCTTATAGTGTAGCAAAAAAACCATCAACAAGAAATTATATCGGACAAGGTTTTAAGTAATGTTAAGAATACCCGTTCACAGATGCGCGTTTTGGCATTATCTTACAGCCTCTTTCAACAGCTGAATTTAAATAGCCGAAATCGGGGAAAAAGCTATCTTCTCCGATTAACGACGGAAGCCGAACAATTCAAAGAATCATTCGGCTTCCGAGATTATCTGTAAAGTTGAAACGCCTTTTCCCACTCTCTATATCTGATTTTAAACTATGAGGGTTGCAATCCCCCAAAAAGCGATTCCCAAGGCAATTAATACCAGGAACCAGATCAAAGTACTGAGGTTGAGAATGCCTTCATGCCGTACCGTTTTCACTAAACAAACCACCGCATACAACATGACACAGGCGATGAAAATTAAATAAATTTTTGTTCCCATTAAAGTTAGCCCTGATAGTTAGGTGCTGCCTTAGTCATCTGAACATCATGCGGATGCGACTCAACTAATCCCGCATTAGTGATTTGGACAAACTGTGCATTTTCTGTCAAAGCCGTAATGGTAGGCGCCCCTACATAGCCCATTCCGGAACGTAAACCGCCAATCATTTGGAACAAAATATCTTGAACAGAGCCCTTATAAGCAACCCGCGCTTCAATCCCTTCCGGAACCAACTTGTTAGCTTCATTCACACCACCTTGGAAATAGCGATCAGCGGAACCGTTTGACATTGCGCTTAAGCTGCCCATGCCACGGTAACTCTTATACTTTTTGCCATTGTCTTCCAAAACATCACCGGGAGTTTCGTCGGTACCAGAAAGCATACTGCCCAGCATGACGGCATTGCCACCCGCAGCTAGGGCCTTGACAATATCGCCGGAATATTTAATTCCGCCATCGGCAATGATGTGCTTGCCATATGTGCGGGCAACCGTTGCCGCATCATAAATTGCAGTAATTTGTGGCACACCCACACCCGCAACGACACGGGTAGTGCAAATCGAACCGGGGCCAATTCCAACTTTCACAACATCGACACCAGCATCAAATAAGGCCTTTGTTCCTTCCCCCGTAGCAACGTTACCGGCAATTAGTGTGGCATCAGCAAAATGTTCGCGAATTTCGGCAATTTTACGGAGCACCCCAGCTGAATGTCCATGGGCGGTATCGATCACAATTGCATCGGCACCTGACTGAAGTAAGGCGTCGGCCCGATCAAAAGTATCACTGGTAACGCCGACTGCAGCGGCTACCAATGGCCGACCATCCTTATCACTTGAAGCGTGGGGATACTGTTTAGGATTCGCCTTACCAGCTGCTTTGACTTCTAAAACTTGAGTTGCTTGATCTTCAATGGACATGTTTTTATGAATAACGCCCATCCCGCCTTGCCGTGACATTGCAATTGCCATAGCTGATTCAGTCACCGTATCCATACCGGCACTGATTATGGGAATGTTTAATTTAATGTTATCTGTTAACTGCACCGATAAATCGGTTTCGTTTGGTAAGACATGGCTTTCAGCAGGAATTAACAAGACATCATCAAAAGTTAAACCCTTTTTCACAAATTTCGTTTCCCAATTAGACATAATTAAGATCTCGCTCCTCTTTCTTTTGATTTTTTAGTTTACATAAATCCGCCAGTGACATGATAACGGCGTTTGAACCACAACCTGAATACGAATAAAACGGCCGCAATTGCAAAGTACACTTCAAATGGTAAGACCGGATTAAGACTTTGTGGTAACGCTGAAAATGCCATGTAGGCTACCATCCAGACCAAAACCATCCCGGTTGCCATCCCGATTGTCCGCCAAATTGAGCGCCGTTCCTTCTTACTTGAGGTTGGCTGCAAACGATCGGTTAAAAACGGCGCACACGCACCTCCGATAATCGAAATGGCCAGCATTGCCGTAATTCCCGCTGGTCCTGGCTCGGTTGCAATGGATTTAGGCTGAACTAGCAGCATAATTCCAAACATTAAGGCAAAGATCATGAAAAAGACCATGCCGTTATCCAAAGCTTTCATCCAATACTTGGTTTCAACGGGTGCTTTTTTAGGACCCTCAATAATCTCTTTGACCCGATCCGTTGGCGTGCCATAAATCTGTTTGGCCGTTTCGCCTTTTAACTGACCCTCCAGTAATCGCAGCTTGGTATCTTGCAAAGCTTCTTCTTTCTTTTCATCCGTTAACTTACTGTTAGCATTCAATTCTTTAGTTAACCGGTACATAAAGTCTTCGTTGCGCTTGGTGAACGTTTGCGGCTTTGTTTTATGCTTGGTATGTTCCTGTTTGCCGGCATTGCGCTCGACTGTTTTTTCTTCACTCATGTTTCTTTCCTCTTCCCTAGTTATGTTTCTTAGACGTTAAAGCGGAACTCAATAATATCGCCGTCTTGAACCACATAGTCCTTACCTTCCAGCCGCAAACGTCCTGCTTCACGGACAGCCTGCATACTGCCATATTTATCCAAATCGGTGTAAGAAACGGTTTCTGCACGGATGAAGCCCCGTTCGAAATCTGAATGAATAACGCCCGCACATTGAGGAGCCTTCATGCCACGTTTGAACGTCCAAGCACGCGTCTCCGGACCACCAGCTGTGAAGAAGGTTTCCAGACCTAATAATTTGTAAGAAGACCGAATCAGCCGATTTAAACCAGGCTCTTCAATGCCTTCAGCCTCCAAAAAGTCCTTCTTATCGGCATCATCAAGTTCAGCGATTTCTTCTTCTGTTTCCGCCGAAATACCCAAGACCTCAGCTTCGGGATCATCTTCTGCGACATAGTCCTGAATCACTTGATAATACTTGGAACCTTCAGGATCAGCCATATCAGCTTCCGCAATATTTGCGACATACAAAACTGGCTTTGAGGTTAATAGGAACAATCCCCGCACAATCTTTTGTTCGTCCTTATCAAATTCGAGTGATCGGACAGCCTTACCTGCTTCTAAAACCGGCTTGATTTTTTCTAAAACGGCCAATTCGGCTAATGCGTCCTTGTCACGGCTCTTGGCCGCTCGTTGAACCTTAGCCAAGCGTTTGTTGACCGCATCTAAGTCGGCAATGCTTAGTTCCAAATTGATGGTTTGAATATCTTCAACTGGATCCACCTTACCAGAAACAGTGGTGATATTGTCATCATCAAAGGCCCGCACAACATGCACAATGGCATCTACCTGACGAATATTTTCGAGGAATTTATTTCCTAAGCCTTCACCCTTGCTGGCCCCTTTGACAATTCCGGCAATATCCGTGAATTCAAAGGTTGTTGGCACAATTTTTTTAGCGGGAATAATTTCTTGAATCCGGTCCAGCCGAGCATCCGGCACCTCAACCATCCCAACGTTAGGATCGATCGTGGCAAACGGATAGTTGGCCATTTCAGCGCCCGCTTTTGTTATTGCATTAAACAAAGTTGACTTACCGACGTTCGGCAACCCGACAATACCTGCTGTTAATGACATTTTTCACACGCTTTCTCTATTAGTTTTAATTTAAGTGTATACATGTAATATAGTAACAAAAAAGCAGCCTAAGAAACAGGGCAGGAATCAAAAATAACGGGTTTGTTTCGTCATTTTTTACAGACCTGTTTCATAAAAAGCAAGAGAAAACGGAAAATTATCGCTTTTTTCTCAAATTTCAACCAACTTTTCTTCGCATTTTTTCGCCTACGTGCTAGACTTAATGAAGAAAATCACGTCTTGCTTATAAAAATTATTACAGAGGAAACTATGCGTAAATTTAACTTACAACTGGCAATCTTGGTGTTACTGGGATTCGCGGGGTTTTATTTTAGTCATCCCGTAACTGCTGATACCACTGCCAAACCATTTCCAGAAAATGAAATACTTGGAGTTGGTTCTTATTTCAATGCATTTGCTGCGGGCACCATGACCATTGACGCCAATAACACTGCCAATTTGGAAGGCCGTTATGCAGCTAACAATCTTGAATCCAGCACCAATAGTTGGAATACCAGAACTGACAGCACTCAGTGGGGACAAATTACAAGTGATGCTTCGGGGCGCGCGGTCGGCACCCCGTTATTCACAGCCAATAAAGTTGATTCAGACACTACTTACGGCACATACATGCGCCATATGCTGGATCCAAATGCACGCCAGCGAAACATGATGGTTGCTCCCGTGGTTTCGGATAAAAATCAAATCGTCATTAACAATTTACGGGCCGAGGCCAAAGTATTTACAGACGCAGACAAATTAAACCATGCTTCTTTGTTAGACATTCTTGATATGGATAAAAATGTGGGCGACACGAGTGATTTCTCTGGAGATAACGGGACCACTCTCGCCCGGGTCAGCGGCCTGACCCTCGATCCTGATAAAACCGATGCTTCTAATTATTTCGATGCGGCCGCCACTCAATTTGAAAAGATCTCGCAATACTATGACCAATTTACGCAACCAGACTCCGATGACGCAAAAGACCAGGATAAAGTCGTTGTCAATGATCAGGTGAATGACGTTAAGGTAACGCAAACTACCCCTGAGTACCAAAACTACACTAATTTAACGATCGATGTGACATTGCCCAAGGATTACAGTTCCACTAAGAATTACGAAAATCCACCAGTCATCATGGTAGGCGTTAACGCTGATGATGCCCAAGATAAGAACCTAAATTTAACCATTAAAATCCGTAATATGGATACCACTACCAACTCAGTTCAGGCGGGCACCTCTAGCTATGATTCTTACGCCTACCCGCCTTATATTTTTATTAACTGGGATAACGTCACCACTAAAAGTCCTTTCAGTAACTGGCAAGGGTCCTTCAAAATGCAGGCTTATACTGGAACTGACACGGATGAATCACCAGCCAACTCAGATAACGGGACTGAACAAAGTCAATTGTTCTCAAGTCACGTCTTGAATAACTTTCCCAACGCCACCACGAGTGGCAGTGATACTCTCGAATTCGGAAATACAGCTGAAGACAGTCAACTTTGTGGGGCCATGTTACTCCCTAATGCCAGTGTTTCGCTAAGTGCCGGTAGTCGCACACTTTATGGCAGTATTTTATCAGGTAAAAATGTCACCATTGCCCACACCATGCCGGCCTCACGTTTAATAGCAGGAACTTTTGACATCAATGATATTTCTGGTAGCGTTTTTGACTCCCTGCATTCCGTTAATCCCTATTTAAAAAATCTTAGTTTAGTTACTTCTAACACGCTAACAGACAAGTCAGTTACGCCTGGCGAAACGGGGACAACTGCCAACAACAAAACTATTCAGGTTACAGATCCAACCAAGTCGGTAGGCTTGCAGGGAACTGTAGTCACCCGTAATAAAAATTACCAGCTTTTTTATCGTTTTAATCAATCAGACTGGCATAAACTGAATGCTAGTGGTGTCAATACTGAGGATAGTAGCACATTCAAGTTCAATAATTTAATTAGTCTACCCGGCTATAATAAAAAGTTAACGGCCAAAAACATCCAGTCCGAAGCAGCTACGGACACGCCTACGCTCGAAACTGTGGGTACTGATTTGCAGCGGCAAAATACGATTGAAGTGGTTTTGACACCCAAAACGGACGATGACGGGAACGCAATAACGGCGGACTCGGATTTATCCAGTTATGAACATACAACAATTAACTTAACCGAAACCGGTAAACTTACTGCTAATATTCCTAACACGTTCCAATTAACTGCCGAAACTGATGATCCGAGTGTTTACAGCTCCCCTGATGTTAAAAATATTCAAATTAAAAATGACTGGCGGGTGCCCTATTCACTGAGCGTTCAATATAACAAAACGGCCGCAGCTAATTTTGATTTGGATGGGTTAACCTTATTTGATCAGCCACAACTCGTTTCTTATGCCAAAGATGGTAGTGCCTTTGATATCAGCCAGCCACTATTGCAGCAGACCACTGGTAACACCCTGACAGCCTCTGCTTCGGCAACATTTCAACTTAAACTTAATGTGGCCAATCTTCTTAGTAGCGGACGTGTCCAAACAGGAAAAAAGTACGGATATCCACTTTATTGGACCTTAAAATATGACTTAAATTCCTAAAAAAAGCGAAATTGCTTACAAAAAATCAGTATTTTTCATTGCATTTCGCATACATTTATCTTATACTGTTTATTAGTCACTATAAAAAGCGAATAATACGCAAATAAGGAGTTAATATTTTATATTATGAAGAAAAGAATTTTTTTAGCTGCTCTCGCCACAGTAACCATTAGTTTTGGTTTAGGCCTCAACAGTTTGGTGGCCCACGCCGATGATAGTGTAACCAAAGATTCCGTTGGCGAATTTTCCGTTACGGCCGGCTCATTAAGTCTAGACGCGGTTCCCAACTTTAATTTCGGCACAACAGACGTTGCTACTCTTGTAAAAGGAACAACACTGAATTATCAATCCGGCGCCAATAATACACTTGCTGTCTCTGACTATCGTGGCGCCTCCGATGGTACTTGGAGTTTAACTGCCTCTTTGGCTCCTTTTAAAAACGGTAAAGATGAAAGTGAAAGTTTGGTAGCCGGCGCCATTAACCTAAAAAGCAGTGTTGCCGACAATTCAAAAGCAACCGGAGCGACTGGGACGATTGGTAGCGCGGCCAGCACAGTTTGGAACAATACCAACGCTGACTTAACCGGTACGGGAACCGCTACTTCAACAGTTTCAACCGATACCACTTTAGTCACAGAAGCAAATTCCAAGATCAACAGCGGAAGTTACAGCTCAACTGTGACTTGGACAATGGCTAATACTTCTGCTAACTAAAAGAACTGATAACGGACGATTTAGGGTAATGACGACCGCTGCACCAACTAAGGTGGCGTCACTTCCCTTTTTTATTACAAAGGAGAGATTCATGTTTCGTAAATTGATTCAATTTTTTCTGTTAGTCACTATAGTCATCACTGGCGGTCTTTTCACCGACAAAACCGTGCGTGCAGATGAGGCAACATTTACCGTTAGCCGGATTGCCAGCAAACAACAAAATGACACCTCCGTTTCTTATTTTGACTTGAAGTTAAAACCTAACCAGACCACGCAAATTCAAGTCAAGGTCACTAATCTGAGCAACCAGACCTTACATTTAATTGCTTCTCCAAATACGGGTTATACCACAGACAGCGGGACCGTTGCTTATGATTTGAAAAAGTTAGGAAGCAAAAGTACTGCTCCGTATCAACTGGAAACCATTTTAGGCGGACAACAAAAAGTGACTGTGCCGGCCAAAGGCAGCAAAGTTGTAACCTTTCCAATTAAGATGCCTGCCACACCTTTTAAAGGCGTTTTAGATGGTGCGCTTTATTTTCTAAACCCGAAAACCTCGCAAACGACTGCGACGAACAAGAAAAACTTTACAATCAAAAATCGCTACGCCTTAGCCTTGGGCGTCACGATTCATGAAGATACTCAGACAACAGTTTTACCAAAGTTAAAACTTGGCACTATCAAAACCGGGACGGCACAAGCGGACAAATTCAGTCCGGCCATTCAGGTTAATGTCATCAACTCTCAAGCCGCTTTAGCTAAGAAATTACACATTACCAGCCAGGTATCCAAAGATGGTAAAACTCTTTATAAAACCAATACCAAAAATTTAACGATGGCCGCCGATTCCAATTTTGACTACGCCATCACAACCAACCACGCGGCCCTTCAAGCCGGAACTTATCATTTACACATGGTAGCCCGTTCGGGTCGCAACGCTGGGCTTTCAACCGAACTTTCAAGATTTCTAAAGCCCAAGCTAATCATGCAAATCGGCACGCCCACGTTAAAAAGAGTCCCTTAATTTGGTACATTTTAATTGCCTTGCTTGTCCTTTTACTCCTGCTTCTTGCCTACTGGTTAGGCCGACGCGGCGCTAAAAAGAATCATAAATAATTAAATAAGGATCATTTCACAGCCTCACAGCTAGGAAATGATCCTTATTTTTAATTGTTCAAAAAGGTTCGCGTTGCTTTAATTACCGATTATGCTGCAATTGCTTCGTCTGACAACAACTACCGCTTAATTTTAAGCGTCAGCCTTCTTCAAAACTTTTTTTAGCTTACGATCGAATTCGCGACGCGGTAACATCACAATGTGCCCACAATTCATACATTTAATCTTGATATCCATCCCCAAGCGAATTACCTTCCACTCATTGGCCTGACAGGCATGGGGCTTTTTCATTTCAACAATATCGTTCAATTCATACGTTTTTGCTACCATTCTTTTTCCCCTCAATCTAAAGATATATGCAACAAATTGAGAATCCGACTCAAATCATCATTCGAGACGTAGTTAATCTCGATTTTTCCACCCTTTTCTTTTTGTTCTAAAACGGCTTTAGTTCCAAACTTTTCTTGGAGTTGCTCCTCGATTGCACGCACATAAGGTGATTGTTTTTGGACTGCTGGCGTTTTTTTAGGTATCCGCGTCGGCTGCGCATTCAGCTGATTAACTAGGTTTTCCAACTGACGCACCGTTAAATGATCGGCAACCACCCGTTTGGCCAGCGGGATTAGTTTATGCCGATTTTTTAAAGCTAGCAAGGTTCGTGCTTGGCCCATCGATAATTCGCCGCTTTGTAGCATGTTTTTGATGGTCTGGGGTAAACGCAACAGGCGCAGATAATTTGCAATATAAGGCCGACTTTTACCCAATTTTTCGGAAACTTGAGCCTGCGTGAAATTAAGCTTGGCCATCAATGAATCGTAAGCCTGGGCCTCTTCTAAAGGCGTTAAATCTTCTCGCTGTAAGTTTTCAATAACAGCAGCTTCCATCGTTTCCGCATCACTTAATTGGCTGATTAAAGCCGGAATTGTCTGTAACCCCGCCATTTTGGCTGCTCGCAAGCGGCGTTCTCCGGCAATTAACTCATAATAATTATCCACGACTGGTTGTTTACGCACAACAATGGGTTGAAAAACACCTGATTCCTGAATGGAATTTGCCAACTCTCTAAGTGCCTTTGCATCAAAATTATGACGTGGCTGATAAGGATTAGGATGGATGTCTTCCAAGTCCAAATCTTTAACTTGTTGCGCATCCTCTGCACGCAAAAGTTTTTCCGCCCCCATTGATACTTTTGATTTCCTTGTCATGCTTGGTTACTTCCTTCTTCTCGCTTCACCAGGGGTTCCCGATTGGGGGTTCCTGGTCTGCGAGGATATTTCTTTGGCGTTTTAGTAATTTTATCAATCCACACCAAGTGGCGTTCATCACCAGAAACCGGCAATTGTAACTGTTCATCCTGTTTCACAGCACCACCCAAAACTTGAATGGCCCAGGTTGCATCGTGTAACTCAACCTGGGTATGACTTGCTTTCAGCGCAACAAACTGTCCCCCGAGTTTGACCAACGGCAAACATAATTCAGCTAAAACTGATAAACGGGCAACCGCACGTGCCGTCACCAAATCATAACTTTCGCGATGGCCTAATTTTTCCTTTACGAACGTCTCTGCCCGATCATGACAGAGCGTTACACCAGTCAAACCCAGTTTTTCAACCAAATGCTGCAAAAAAGTGATCCGTTTATTCAATGAATCCACAATGGTAACCTGTAATTGCGGAAAGACAATTTTTAATGGTATTGAGGGAAATCCAGCGCCCGCTCCCACATCACATAAGGTTATTGCACCTTGGAACAAGGTTGGATGCTGAATTCCGGGTAATAAGGAATCATAAAAATGCTTTAAATAGACTTCTGATTCATCAGTAATGGCCGTCAAATTAACATGTTCATTGACGGTGACGAGATACTCATAGTATGTATGAAACTGCTGCATTTGTTGCTCGGATAATTTAATTCCGTGCTCCGCAAGTGCTTGTTTAAATGCTTCAGGGTTCATTAATTTCCTCCATTGTGAAACAAAAAAGTGTTCCACATTATTATAGCTGATTATTAAAACGGCGACAAGGCGACACCCGCAATCTGCTATCGCACTAAACGTATAATTAACGGGCTTTTTCGGGATGACGATTCGAAATGCATGCAAAACAGCGAAAAATCCCTTATGCTAAATCAAGAAAGAAGATGACTTCATATGACGCATTTAGATCATAAATTTGTTGCACCAAAAAAATATTCCTTAACAGCTTTCCCGGCTGCGACAGATCAGCCCGCCGGCATGAAAATTCTAAATGAGGCGACCACCCCAGTTTACCCGCGGATTATTGCCGATGTTCCGTATGCACAAAGGGGTAACTTAACGCTGCATCTCCAAATTATCATGCCCCCTAACGCCACAACATCTTCACAGAAATTTCCGTTGTTGATGTACGTGCCGGGATCTGCCTTTCATAAACAAAATGTTGGTGAACATCTCGTGCACCTCGCCAAAATAGCTAAGTTAGGTTATGTAATTGCCGTTGTTGAATACCGGTGGGCCCCTGATGATCCTTTTCCAGCTCAAATCATTGATTTTCACACGGCCACTCGTTTTATGCTGGCGCATGCAAACCGCTATCACGTTGATGCCACAAAATACTTGGCCTGGGGAGATTCTTCTGGAGCGCATACGATCGTTATGGGGGCTTTAACAACCCAACTATCTGACTTTAACGCGGAAGAGCCAAGTAAACAGCCGCTGGCCTATCAGGGAGTGATTGATTTCTATGGTCCTACTGATATTAGCCGCATGAACGCGGTCCCTTCCACCCAGGATCACACTTCTGCCCACAGTTTAGAGGGAGAATTTTTTGGGAGCCATAACCTTAACGAAATCCCTGAGCAGGTACAAAAGGCAAACCCCATCACTTATATTACGGATCAAAAGCTCCCACCTTTTCTAATCATGCATGGTAATAAGGATCGCCTAGTTCCTTTTGAACAGAGCGTTTTACTCTATAACGCGCTCCAAGCTCATCATCAATCCGTCGATTTTTACCGTCTAACAGGTAGTGATCATGGTACTGATGCTTTTTTCACTCCTCATTGTCTTTCAATCGTTCACAACTTTATTCAATCTGTTTTCAACTAAAAAAGAGACCCAACCAATGCGTGTCAGCCATACGACATGGCCTGCTGCAAATGTTTTGGGTCTCTTTTTTTATTCTAAATTTGTAAATTATTTCAAAGTTTCTTGAGCAATTTTAGCCGTTGTTGTGGCATTGGTACCACTGACCTGCACCACCGTCTTATTCTCTTGCCAGGTAATATCATTGACCGGTTTTTGCTGATTAGCAGCGTAAATTACCGCATTTCCTTGGGTAACTTTTTGCGTGGTTACCTGGTTATTTTTCAATGACTGTTGCACCTTATTGGCAACCGCTGTGGCCGCTTTATTGGTCTTGTTCACCGAGGTGGTGGTTAAATCATCCGTGTTGGCAACGGCTGTGACGTGCCAACCGTTCTTTTGCCATTGAATATAAACGTGGCCCATCACACCCTGTCGTGTTGCGGTGGTACCATCCGAAAGTTTTAGCTTGGTCCCATTGGTCTCGGTCACTCGCTGCTTAGTCGCAAACGTATTTTTGGCCTGGGTACTATTTTGATATTTGTTTTGCTGATAAGTCGCTGTAGTTGTGCTGCTTGAGCCATTGGTATAAGTGACTTTACCACTAGTGCTATTTCCAGTGACTGTTTTAGCAGCTGTATTGGTGCCATCAACCTTTTGAGGAGCCTCAATTCCCTTGCTAGCAGGAGTTGTCACCGCGTGCGCGACTTTAGCCTCTTGATTAGTTGCGCCACTCAAAGAAAGGAGTCCCAAACTAAAAATCAGACTGCATCCCATTAAAATAAATCGTTTTTGTTTCTTCATGTGATAACCGCCTTTCTACTTTGTCGTCGCGAAGCTCTTATTAATATAACCAACCCAAGTGTTGCCGCTATACAAAGAGTAGTAAGTCTTGCCATAGTAACTGTTAGTACTGCCAACCTTCTTTGTAAATGATAGGTTTTTCCAAATAGTTTGGTTTTTCGACGAAATCTTAACCGTCTTATTGGTCTTGATTGCCTTCCAAGTTGCTTTAGCATTCACATAACCAAACCAAGTATTGCCATTATATAACGAGTAGTAGGCTTGACCGTTACCACGGAAATACTGATATTTAATTGTAAATTTTTTGTTCAGATAATTTTTCGAGTAGTGTTTAACCTTGGCCCACAAGAAATTATTCCAAACATTATAATTTGATTGATAAATTGTTGCAGTATGTTTGTAGCTGTGGGCGGTTAAGACGCTCATCGCACTGGCATTCACATACCCAACCCATTTTCCGTTTTTATTGTATAAGGAAAGGTACTTGCGCCCGTTATAATGCTTGTAATAGTACTTAGCATAGTAGGTTTTACCAGTGGTACCTGTCTTTGCCTTCTTCGCACTAAACATCAAGTCTTTCCAAATTGGGTATCCTGATTTGGCACTATTTTCTGTGACATACTTTTTATAGCTGATGGCCTTAGAAGAAAGGAACCAGCTGACATTTTCTTTATATTTCAAACTGGCATCGACATACTGTGCTAATGGTGAACTATACCAGCTATCGGTATACTGCCACAAAACATGGGAAATAGCAGTAGGTTCGATCGAAGTATAATCGGCTAACCAATAACCGTTATAACTCTTCATAGCGGAAGCTGCGTAAGTTTGCGCAAAACTGTTATATGAATAAAACAAAATACGTTTGTGGGGTGCAAGACTGTGCAACTCCGTATACCAAGCCTTCGTTGCTGAGTTTGTGGTCCCGCTCGTCACCGTTTGTTCTTCGTAATCATTCACATAAAAGCTAGCATTGGGGGCTCGGTTATAAAGATCCTTTGCTTCCTGCTTCGCATCTGCCGTACTGATGTATTGACTAAAAGAATAAACACCATACTTTAAACCATATTGCGCACACAACGCTGCGTTATGTGCAAAGTACTTATCCTTATAATCACTGCCGTATTGCACACGCAAAATAATGAACGGCTCCACCTTGGCCAACTTTTGTACCTGGCTTGCGGTTAATTTTCCCTGCCATTCTGACAAATCAGGAATTTGAGAGTTTAGTGTTGTCGCATGTGCATTTTGAGCTGAAACCGAAAAAATGATGAGACTCATAAAAGCCATAATCAGTTTTAAAATGAATGAATGCTGAATCTTTAAATGCCTATGTACCATATCCATATGAAAACTTCCTTCCTAATATATTGAAGGATTCTTTTTAAATTGACTAACATATCATATTAAGAGGCGGGAGTTTTGGGAGCATTCTGCCTATAAAACCCTTTTTCGTGTCCTATATACTGAAAAATCCCCACTCATTAACATTATGCAGGGATTGGATTGCTATTAAATTATGTATGTCAAACGGTCTGAAAAGAACCCCGGGATAATGTGGACAAAAAAGTCCTGTATAAATAATATACCAGAAAAAAATTAAATGAAGGTTAAAATAAGCGAATTCATTTTAAAATTTATCGCTTATTAAATGTTTGTTACCCTATCTTTAGTTGTTACTTATTCATGAAAGTATTCTGAAATTTTCACGTGAAACAATGGTTTTCATTTTCAAAGGCCTATCTGTAACTACCGTAAAACATCTTCGAGCCTCAATAACTATTCCGGTAACTAAATCACCATTATGGCACCTTTTTCAAAAAGGGATCAAAAAACTCCCCAGATCTCCGAACTTTCATAACCAAAATTGTGGGAAAAAGGTTGCCCCCTTTAATTAACAACGGAAGCCGAACGATCAAATCATTCGGCTTCCGTTGTTATGTGTGAAGTTAAAGCACTTTGCCCTACTCGCTAAAATAACTGGATAGGCCTATTTAGGATGGCCCACGACTCTTAATCACGATATTCTGGCAACCCGCTTCTTATACTGGGTAATCGTGGTCCCCGTCCACGTTTTAAAAGCACGGGAAAAGGAATTGGGATCCGCATACCCAACCAGATAGGCAATTTCATTCGTGTTTAAATTTTGATTTCTTAAATAACTTAAAGCAAGTTCTTTTTGAATATATTTAACTTGTTGATTAAACGTCGTGTGCTCAATACTTAGATTACGGTGCAACGTTCGCACACTGATTCCCAATGATCGTGCAACATCAGCAACACTTTGCTTACCACTCGGAATGGCATAAAACAGTTTTGAACGCACTAAATCCACAAAATTTTCCTGTTTCAAAAGTTCTTGTAACTTACGGCCCAATTCGGGCTCCAGATATTCCAACATGGCATTATTCTTAGTTTGAAACGGGATTTCTAAGTCTTTCTTACTAAATGTTAGGCTATTTTTAGTGGCGTAACTCGTTTCAATCCCTAAATAGTTACTAATCAAGTCGCCATACTTAAAAGGCGCGGCTACCTGAATGGGCACGATGTTATGCCCGCTGCCAGTTTTCAACATGCTTAACATTAATAATTGTTCATTTAGCACCACGAAACGCGGTAATTTTTCTCGCTCATCAATAAAGCTCAGGCTGACGGTCACTTCAGAGGATGTTTCAGTAACATCTACAAGGATTGGGCCAGTTAAACGTTTATACTTTGCAAACCGCTTCAGCGCAGCAAACCCGTTTTGCGAACACAAAGCTGCAAAAAAGCCTGGCATGAATAAGCTTATTTTCGAAATGTCACTAAAAGCGATTATTTTTTCATCCGTAAAAGCAGCATCAAATGCGTTCATTAAACGAATATAATCGCTTGTAGAAAGCTCAATTTCTCCTTTCCAAAGGGTGTTGGGAATTTGGGCCGCTTGTAAAACTTCATCAGCCGGAATAGCCATTGCTTTTAAAAACTGTTGGAATTGTTTAATAAACGTCATTCGCATAAAAGTCACCTCTACATGGCATTTTTAGACACATAGTCAAGTAATCTGGTAGGCAGCAGCGCATGCATCAAAACTAATGGTTTGGCACTGTAGCCAATTAGATAACGCGTCTTAGGCCGTTTTTTATTAATCGCATCTGCAATTGCTTTAGAAATAATGCTAGGATCAGACAGCTTCTTCGAAGAGTAGAATTTCCTTAAACCCTTAGCCATCTTGGTGGCATCTTTTTCATAAGGACCACCTTGCGCTGAATTTTCTAAATGATCAGCGGCAATAAAGCCCCAGTTCGTTTTAACCGCCCCGGGTTCAATAATAGCCACGTCAATTCCAAATGGTTGTACCTCCATTCGTAGGGCGTCACTAAAGGATTCCAAGGCATACTTAGATGAATGATACCAAGCACCATAAATACTTGTGGAACGGCCACCTGCCGAAGAAACATTGACGATCCGGCCAGAGTGCTGCTTACGCATATAGGGCAAAACTGCTTTTGTCAAACGAGCAACCCCAAATACATTTACATCATACTGACGCTTGGCTTCTTCAATACTAACGTCCTCGATAGCACCGTATGAACCGTAGCCAGCATTATTGACTAACACATCAACACGACCGCTCTCGTCAATAACATGTTGTACTGCGTTTGCTACGGAGTCATCATTCGTCACATCTAAGCTTAACGGAATAACGCCTAACTTTTGAAGGGGTTCAATTTTTTCAATCCTTCTACCTGCACCATACACTTTATTGCCCTGCTTTGCTAATAAAGCTGCTGTTTGGTATCCAATCCCACTGCTTGCACCGGTAATTAAAATAGCTTTCATTCAAATCTTCCTTTCAAGTTGACCTTCTTGTGTATAAGACTACTTTACTGAGAATGACGGCAAAATGACATAGCATAGTGTGCCAATAACTATGCAATTGATGCCACACGATTATTTATCCAACTTCTTATGACACAACCAGGTTTTCCTGCTCGTGCGCATTCGTAACTCATTTTTTCAAACTGATCGTTTTTAGGTGTGATTACTTGATGTCAAAAAAGCCACACCATTTCTGATGTGGACTTAGTTAACATGATGGGCGCCCTACAAAACTAATCGCTAATGGACGGCATCTGCTTTACTTATTTTTTCTTTCGCGGCCTGAATCAATAGATAACTGCCGGTAAGATAGTTAGTGTACCAATTATTGAGTAGGCCGTATCCAGGACCGTGATTAATCCAAACGATTGTAATACAGGAAAACTGACAAACATCAGCGTTGAAAAACCACCAATAACAGTCAATCCTGATACTGTAGTGGCTTGCTCCACGGAACCGATAGCGACTTTAAGCGAGGTACAATTATACTAAAAAACGGAAGCGAGACAATCCTGGTATTTGTCCTGATTCCGTTTATTACAATTCCCACTATAAAAAGGATTTTCCTTATTTTCATTACCGTTAGTTACTGACGTTACTCTGCACTTAAAGCATCAATTGGATTTACTGAAGCAGCATGCCGGGCTGGCAAGACAGCAGCAATAAGTGAAATGATCAACGCTATTGCAAAAACAGTTATGACATTTATCCAACTAATTTGAACAAAGCTAAATGCAGCAAGCGAAGACAGCGCAATGTTTAGTACAGCTCCACTCCCGTAGGCAACCAGCGTCCCGATTACAGCGCTAGCAAGACCAATGATTAGCGATTCACTGATAAATAAACGCCTGATATCTCTTTTACTTTCACCTAAAGCCCTTAATATACCAATTTCTTTTGTCCGAGCACTAACTGACATATACATTGTAACTATGATCATCAATGCGGAAACAATTAGTGAAATGCCGGCAATCGCTGCTAACACAGTCGATGCTAAATTAATATAGGTTTTGATCGTATTTATTAAACTGGAAACCGAAGTTGCCTTAAAAACACGCTTATCCGATTGATTTCTGATGCGATTAATTTGTTTAGTAACCTGATTAACCTGATCTAAGTCATTAATTTTAACCGCTACTGAGCTTGTTTTATCAGTAGCAACATTGGCCTGCTTTAGGGCATGCGTCAATGTTGCTGTGTTAATATAATTAGACGCCATATTGCTATTACTGCTTTCTACAATTCCAGAAATAACGACATCAGCCGCAACCGTTACCGGTTGCTTAGCTTTATTTGTCGTGACGTAGCTAAACCGAATCTTTTTACCAATCACATCTTTCCAATTTTTCTTACTAATTCTCTTTGCGACTTCCGTTTTATTAATCACGATTTCACCTTTTTTGGGTGCGTGCCCAGCAACCAGGGACTCTTTAGTAATTGCTTTTGTCCAATTGGTGAACGTTAATGCACTTATCTCTTTTTGATTGTTAGCTTTAATCGTGACGCTACTTGCAGTATAGCTGCGCTCAACAGAAGTCACGTTTTTAAGTTGCTTAATTTCTTCCAGCTGACTTTCAGTAATGGTTTTTGTTTCATTAGTTGTCGAAGTTCCGCCGGGCCGTGAATTCTGCGCGCCGTTTTCTGGCCCCTGGGAGGTTGTCTTCGAATATCGAGAAACAGAAACCACCTGCGGATTCGCCATAGCCGTTACTTGTTTACTGATATAGCCACTTATTCCGTTTCCCAATCCCGAAAATAGAATAACTGCAAAAAGGCCAATCGCCGTTCCAAAAGCAATCAATGAATTACGCCAAAAATTAAATTTTAGATGCTTCAATGCCATCTTGAAACTGACTGCTAAGGGTAATTTACGCGATTGCATTTGATCCGCAGTCATACTCTGAGAGGAAGCCGGCCGAATTCTTTGCTCATCACCGATTTTACCGTCTATCAAGTGCACAATTCGCGTCCCCGTACTGGCAACCTCTTGAGAATGGGTTACCGTAATTACTAATCTCCCCTCATTTGCAATTCCATTTAGAATTTTTAGTACTTCTTCCGTATTTTGAGAATCTAATGCGCCTGTAGGTTCATCTGCAATAATTATTTTAGGATCATTGGCTAAGGCACGGGCAATGGCAACGCGCTGCTTTTGACCGCCAGACAGTTGATTGGGATATTTGTGAATGTGCGCGCTTAACCCCACCTGTTCCAACAAGTGTTTTGCACGACTCTCTCGTTCACTTTTACTTAAATTGGTCATATCTAGAGAAATCAGTACGTTATCTAAAACAGTAAGATGACTAATTAAGTTATAGGATTGATAAATATATCCAACCGTTTCACGCCGATATTTATCGAGTTCCTTTTCATTTCGGTGATCCAATTTTTCCCCATTAACTTTTACTTCACCTTGAAATTCGCGATCCAATCCACCAATAATATTCATCAAAGTTGACTTACCACCGCCAGACTCGCCAAGAATGGAAACAAATTCACCCAATTCAAAGTCTAAAGTAATCCCCTTTAAAACAGGAAATTCTTCCTTGCCTAGATAATATGATTTCTTAATGTTGTTAATTTCTAGAAATGCCATTTGCATCCTCCTATATCACGTTCCGTGCCCTAAAAGTCTTTATTTATACTATGAGATTTAGATCTATCAGAATTAATTCTTTTGTTTCTTTAATTTGAAAACGCCATACAAACCTACTACCGAGATAACGGCTACTGCAAGAAATGCCGTCCGATAACCTGTTAATTGTGTGACTATCAAACTGCTGCTGTGAGAAAATTTGGTTCCAAGGACAGAAATCGAAATTAGCAGCGCCGTAGCAATGGCAGCCGCAACTTGTCTTGCCATGGCATTCACCGCATTTCCATGGGCTATCAGGCTCTCCTTCAAATCATTAATTCCGGCCGTTCCTAATTGCATAACTATTAACGAAATACCACCCATCCAAATAGCGTATAAAATAGTCACTAACACCAAAGGGGTATTTTGATTAATAATCACAAAAAGAATCGTTGTTATCGTAAATATAGAAAAACCGATGATAGCCAAAACACGAATGCCATAGCGATCAAATAACCTGCCTGCAATTGGGTTCATGACCCCCATCATAAGTGCCCCCGGCAGCATGACTAAACCAGCTGTCAGTGCGGATACTTGGAAAACACTTTGCAGATAAAGGGGAACAAGCAATTGCATCCCAATAAAGGACATATTACTTAAGCTACTCAACCAGGTAGTTAACGTGAACGTTTTGGATCTAAAAACATGCATATCGAGCATTGGCGTTTGCATTCGAAGTTGACGTCTAACTAGTAACCAAACCCCGATTACCCCAATCACAAGTGCTAAAATGCTAACAATTAAAGAACCAGAACTTAACGTTGAAAAACCATATAAGAGTCCACCAAAACCAACAGTAGAATAAATAATCGACAGACTATCAATTTTAGGATTAGTTGTGACGATAATTTTACGCATACCAACTACAGCCAATAAAATTACCATTATAGAAATCGGAATTAACAAGCCGAACAAGTCACGCCAGGAATAATTGTCAACTATCCACCCAGACAGTGTAGGTCCAATGGCTGGTGCAAGCGCAATTACCACACCTGCTAATCCCATCGCCATCCCCCGTTTTTCAATAGGAAAAATCATTACAATGATGTTTTGCATAAACGGCATAATAATTCCTACACTAACCGCCTGAATAATCCGCCCTGTTAAAAGTAACGAAAAGTTAGGAGCAATATACGAAATAACGGAACCCAACAAAAAAATAATTAGGGAGCTAAGATAAAGTTTCTTTGAATTAAATTTATATAAAAGAAGCGCCGATATAGGCATCATGATGCCAATCGTCAATAAATAACCCGTTGATAACCATTGCACTGTCGCCATATTGACATGTAGACTCTGACTAATTGCAGGCAAACCATTATTTAATAATGTTTCTGTTAAAACTGCCATAAATCCGCCTACCAGTACGGAAATAATTAATAGCAGTCGATTATATGTTTTGCCATTTACATCTCTATTTTTTGTAATATCCAAAATGTGACCTCCAAAATTTCAAAAATAACCGTTGCCAGCCACATAAATATAGCATATAATTATGTGGCTGGCAACTATTTATTGAAAATTAATGTGATTTAGTTGATAATAGTAGCCAACAAACCAAATTGATAAGACATGGAGGATAGTTTATGAATGTGAATTTGGATTTTCCCCTGGGGACGGCAATCATGGATTTGGTATTAAGCCACCGGGCGTTGACAACCAAAAAAATTCGAAAATTAGGGCTTTATCCTGGTCAGGATTTAGTTCTTTTAGAGTTACTTCGTGAGGATAATCGCTCACAAAATGAGCTTGTGAAAGCACTTTGCGTTGATCATTCCACAATAGCCAAGTCGGTGAAACGCTTATTAAAATCAGAAGTAATACGTACAAATAAATCTGAAAAAGACAAACGCGTAACCATCATCAGTTTGACATCTAAGGGGAGACAGGTAGCCACTCAAGCTGCTGAAATTTGGAATGAAGTAGAAAAAACCGCTTTTAAAAATTTTTCCCCCGAGGATGCACAAACATTTATTCAATTTTCTAAAAGCATATCTGCTAACTTTACTGATAAAGTTAATGAGTTGAATGAAAAATAACTACAGGCTTTGCTTAATAAATCCGAAAGGTTGGCGTAAACCGTGAATTTAGAAGAAAAATTCGAGTACATGGCTACGGGAAAACCCTATGACGATCTGGATCCAAGACTGGTTCGGCTTAGAGCCAGAGCAACCACCGCCACCAATAAGTTGAATGACGCAGGCACCGCAGTTAAAAAAGAAGTCCTGCTTCGCAATTTAATGGGTTCTGTTGGAAAAAATCCTACTATCGAACCAAATTTCAGATGTGAATTTGGCAGAAATATAGTCATAGGTGATAATTTCTACGCGAATTATGATTGTGTCATGTTAGACGGTGCTCCAATTAAAATTGGTAATAATGTCTTACTAGGACCAAAAGTCGGCTTATATACGAGTAATCATTTATTTGATTCTATTGAACGACGAATGGGCGGTTGTATTGCGAAACCTATTCATATAGAAGATGATGTTTGGATAGCTGCTAATGTCACAATTTTGCCAGGTGTACGCATCGGGAAAGGTAGTATCGTCGGTGGCGGGAGCGTCGTGACTAGAGACATTCCTAGCTGCGTTATTGCCGCTGGAAATCCTTGCCGTGTCATCAGAAAAATTACTAGTGAAGACAAAACCAAATTTAACGGAAATGATTTCACTGATCGCTAGTTGCAGTTAAATAAACTGAATAAGTAAAGAGAACCCCTCACATTGGCTGATTGAACAATGTGAGGGGTTCTCTTTATTTATATACTTTTTTGAAAGAGTTTTAATACATTTTAATCCAAAACATCATAACTCATTTCATCTTATTTCCTTTTCTTAGAAGGCATCTGCAATTTGTTGAGTCTCTATTTCTGCATGATGAACTATTTCTGCAGCTTCTTCAGGAAAATTATCCATTCCTTCAACACTAATTTTCTGAACCGACTCGACGCCAACAAAGTTTAAAATGGCTTTCACGTATTGTGTACCAAAATCTTTATTTTCGTACTTTCCACCTGCCGCTTGAATATGCAACGCCTTCTTCCCATGCGTTAAAGGAATCGGGCCGTCTACAGTGTACTTGAACGTTTTCCCGGCAACATTGATTGCATCAATCCAAGCTTTTAACTTCGTTGGAATGTTTAAGTTCCACATCGGATTCGCGATCACAATTTTGTCAGCTGCTAAAAATTGATTAGTTGCATCATTAAATTTCTGTAATTTTTCTTTTTGATCACCGTTCAAATTCTCAGCAGGCTGGCCACTACGTAATAATCCCCACGCAGAAAGCAAATCACTGTCAATCTCAGGAAAGTTATCTTCATATAGATCTAACTCATCAACTTGATCATTCGGATGCATATTTTGATATTCCTTTAGAAAAACATGTAAGATTTTCAAGGTTCGAGAATTCGGATTTTGTGGATGTGCATTAATTACTAAAACTTTAGACATGTTAACTACCTCTTTATTTTTAATTTTTCGGTTTTAAGTTGCCGACCACAATAATATATCATCATTTTTAGTGGCTGGCAACCTTTTTATCCAAATTATGTTGCCAGCCACTAAAAATGATGTTATATTTAATCTCGAAAAATCAAATCAATCATCCTAGGAGCGTTCTTATGTTCAAACTTTTAAAGCGTCTAAATATGCATGAATACCAAATGATTTTCATTAGTGTCATTTTTATTGCACTACAAGTATGGCTCGAATTAAAAATTCCCGATTATATGTCAGTACTGACACAGAAATTAGAATCCAGCGGAACGACGACTGCGGATATCCTCGCACCCGGACTAATAATGCTGTTTCTTTCGGTCCTAAGTGTAATTGCGTCTGTAATTGTTGGTTATTTTGTTGCAAAAATTGCTGCCGGTTTTGCCGCACGTCTACGCAAGGATTCATTTACCCAAATTATGAATTACGCTAGCCAAGATATTAAGCAGTTTTCAGTCCCAAGTTTGTTAACTCGATCAACAAATGATATTACCCAACTCCAACAATTTGTTGCCATGGGATTGCAAGCCATAATTAAAGCACCCATTACCACCATTTGGGCAATCACTAAAATTGCCGGAAAAGGTTGGCAATGGACAACCGCCACCGGCATCGCTGTTGCTGTTTTAACTATCATGCTAACTTTGATGTTGCTCCTTGTTCAACCAAAGTTTAAGGTCGTTCAAAAGCTCACCGATAACCTAAACCAGATTACACGAGAAAATCTAACTGGTATAAAAGTCGTGCATGCTTATAATGCCGAAAAGTATCAGAGTGATAAATTGGATCAGGCAAATTCACAACTAACGAATACTAATCTATTTGCCTATCGCGTTTTAGCACTGATGAACCCCGGAATGTCCCTAATTTCTAGCACTTTAACCCTTTCGGTCTACACTATTGGTGCAATTGTGATTAATCAAGCTGCCCAAGCGCAAAGACTACCGTTGTTTGGAAATATGATTGTTTTTTCATCATATGCTATGCAAGTCATTATGGGGTTTTTATTGTTGTCCATCATCTTTGTTTTATTACCCCGCGTGACCGTTTCTGCTAACCGATTAAATGAAATCTTAAACGTCGAACCTTCAATTAAATATCCGGCGTCAACCCGCAATTTACAGACCTCAACTAACCAGAAAGGCATAATCGAATTTAAACACGTTGGATTGAAATATAAAGGTGCTGAGTCAAGTGCCCTAACTAATTTAAGTTTTAAGGCCCAGCAAGGACAAACTGTAGCTTTTATTGGTTCTACAGGTAGTGGCAAGAGTACAGCTTTGCAATTAATTTTACGTGTACATGATGCTACCTCTGGTGAAATTCTAATTGATGGAAAAGATATTCAAGAATACAGTGAAGAAAACTTAAATAACAAAATCGGCTATATCCCGCAACGGGCCGTATTATTTAGCGGCACTGTCCGTTCTAATATTGACTTAGGCGAAAGCCAAAATAAACATTCGCCCCTAACAGATACGGAAATCCTCACTGCGTTAGATATTGCACAAGCTAAAGATTTTGTTTTACAAAAGGAAAAAGGGCTCGATGAACCCGTCGCACAACATGGAGATAACTTCTCTGGTGGCCAAAAACAGCGACTTGCAATTACAAGAGCAATTGCGAGAAAACCGGAGATTTTGTTGTTTGATGATTCTTTTTCAGCTCTAGATTACGCAACGGATCGTAAGTTACGCGATAATTTAGCCCAGAAATTTAAAAATGTCACAAAAATTATCGTGGCACAAAGAATTAGTACCATTAGTGATGCTGATCAAATCATTGTATTAGACAACGGAAAAGTAGTTGGTCAAGGAACCCACGAACAGTTGTTGAAGAACAATAAGGTTTACCAAGAAATTGCATATTCACAGCTATCAAAGGAGGAGCTCGCCAAATGACAAAAAACAACAGCACAAGTTTATTAACTGGAATCCAAAAATATGGTCATCCTTACATTAAGTACCTCATTTTAGCGGCTATTTTTGCCCTATTGGGAAGTTCTGCTACGATTATAGGACCAGGTCAATTAAGTCGCATTACAAACTTAGTTGCCAAAGGATTGGTCGGCCATATTGATTTACAACAAGTATGGCAAATTACAATACTATTGGCTGTCCTGTACGTTATTGGTGCAATTTTGACTTATCTACAAGGATTTATTGTCGCTACAGTGACACAACGATTCACACAGAAATTGCGGACCAATATTGGTTTAAAAATTAATCACCTGCCTCTAAAATATTTTGATACGCATGATGAAGGTGATACTTTAAGTCGGGTCACCAACGATTTAGACACCTTGGGACAGTCACTCAACCAAAGTTTAGGCACGCTAATTTCTTCAAGCATATTGCTGATTGGCTCGATTATTATGATGACCATCACAAATGTCTGGTTAAGCTTAACAGCAATTTTTTCGGTACTTGCTGGTTTTATTCTCACTATGTTTCTAATGGCTAAATCTCAAAAATATTTTAATACCCAGCAAAATCGGCTCGCAGATATTTCGGGCTACTTGGAAGAAATCTATACCGGTCACGAAGTCGTTAAAGCATATAATTACTTGAAAACGGCAACTGAAAAATTTAACAAAATTAATAATGATTTATACAACAATGTTTGGAAATCACAATTTTTATCTGGCATTATGCAACCATTGATGAACTTTGTAGGTAATTTTGGCTACGTTGCAGTAACCATTGTGGGTTCTGTGTTAGTCTTAAACAACACAATTAGTATTGGTACTGTAGTAGCTTTTATTATTTATGTCAGAATTTTTACTCAACCACTCTCACAAATCACGCAATCATTTGCCAGCTTACAATCTGCTCAGGCTGCCATGAAACGTGTTTTTTCCTTTTTGAATGCTGACGAGGTTTCTGATGAAACTAATAAAATCGCGAAAATTGAAAAACCTAAGGGTGATGTCGTCTTTAATCATGTTAGCTTCGGGTACAATTCCAATCAAACAATTATCAAGGATTTTAATGTCCATGTGAAACCTGGGCAGAAGGTAGCAATCGTTGGTCCAACAGGATCAGGAAAAACAACTTTAGTGAGTTTACTAATGCGCTTTTATGAATTGCATCAAGGTAATATTAAAATCGATGGCATTGATATACAGAACATGCGGCGTGAAGAGGTTCGTAACCAATTTGATATGGTTTTGCAAGATACATGGCTATTTGCTGACACAATTAAAAATAACCTTAAGTATAATCAGAAAAATGTCACAGATAAACAAATTGAACAAGCAACTAAGGCTGTGGGTATTGATCATTTTATCCATACCCTTCCTGAGGGTTACGACACCGTCTTAGACGACTCTGTCAGTCTCTCCGCCGGGCAAAAACAATTGCTTACCATTGCTCGCGCGCTCATTCGAAATAAACCAATGTTGATTTTAGATGAAGCCACAAGCTCTGTAGATACCCGAACTGAAGAAAAAATTCAAAAGGCAATGGATATTTTGACTGCTAATCGTACCTCATTTATTATTGCCCATAGACTATCTACTATTAAAAATGCTGATTTAATTTTAGTAGTTAAAGACGGTCAAATTATTGAACAGGGTACGCATGACAAGCTAATTGAGGCTAATGGTTTTTATTCAGAATTATACAATAGTCAATTCGAAGCTTAGAAAAATTGCCACCATTGTCTTCATTGTGACTGCTATAACCGCCTAAGTTAAAAGATAGTTTTAACCAAACTAAGAAAATTCAAGTAAAATAACCTAGGATGTGTTCTAGCGGCAAGTCAAATTGCCTTGCTTAAACTATCCTAGGTTATTTAATTAATTTGAAGTGTCGAGATGCGTGTTAGCCATCTTTAAACCACTCGCGTCATAATCGTATTTGTTATTTCAGCATTTTTGGTATCTGTATATATTTCATTGCTAACTTCAAAATCATGTTTTTGATAGAATTTTACGTTTCTCTTCGTATGCGTCACTAAAATCAGCTTTTTATCATGATGTTTTCTAACTGTCGGAACAATACTTTCTTCTATGATTGAACCGCCAAGTCCCTGTCCCTGGTACTGCGGCGTTATGGCAAGATATTCGATTTCCCAGAAATCCGTTGCCGAAAGGGCCGCTGCCGAATTAGCTTTGAGCAAATCTTTGTTGGCCAGATAGGGTAGTAGCTTTAAGCCCCCTGCCAGTAAATAATCTATTAAGGTTAGCTTAGTAAACGGCGGTTTCAGGACATAAACACCCACAAGAGATGTGCCGTCCATGACCGCTACAACCAACCCTTTCTTAAGATATAGCGAAACCTCGACGCTAAAAAACCTTGAAAGAAATTTTTCCACTGCTTGTGTTGGGTTTGCTCGCTTTGAAAAAGGAGCCGCAAACGTCGGATAATGTTTAAAAGAATCAACCAACAATTCCTTTATCTGTCCAGTATTTTTTGGGGTTACACTTATATAGTTCAAAATTAATCTCCTCTAGAATCCGCATTTCAACAGTACAATTGTTATTCTATTAGGACTGTTAAAATAAATAAAGTACAAGTATACTGAACGTGTCTATTAATGGACACATGTGTTAAAAGTGACTTTTGGAGGTAGGCTATTTTGAATGAGGATCGACGTACCAAAAAGACCAAACAAATTTTAAGGGTTAGTTTAATTGAACTCCTAGATGTGCAACCACTAGAAAAAATTACCGTCAGTCAGCTTGTCGCTCACGCCGATATTGCGCGGAGTACCTTTTACTTACATTACACGGACATTTTTGATCTTTATGACCAACTAGTGACAAGCACGGTCGCCGAGTTGGTAACCAACTTACAGGAAAGTTACCCGACGACTCAAGTGTACTCAGAATTATTGGAACAGCTGATGGCAGAAATTGCCGCCAACTATGCGATTTTTCATACCCTAGTAAAAAGTAATGAACTTAATTTTATTAACCATATCAAACCAATTTTTATTAAAAAAATCATGCAACTTGATCCGCTCTCCAAAGATCCTTTAGAAAACAAATTAATGTCGATTTTAGCTGTTGGTGGCACTGTAGATGTCCTAGTTGAATGGATTCGTAAGGGAATGACACCGGATGCTAAAACTGTTGCGGAAATTATCAGCCGTTATTTTGAAATGTAAAGGCTACCCTGCCGCATTTGATATCGAAAAGTTATTTATGAAGCCGTCTCTATATCTGCATAGTGGGATAAACAGATAACTCACTGACGTCTACTTCCGCAGGCTGTTCAATTGCAAACTTAATCACTTTCGCAACAGCCAGGGGATCGATAGCTATTTTGGCGTGAAATTTTTCAGTTTGCTTGCGAATTTGGGGTGACTGAATCGTTTGTGGCAGAGCTGTATTAATTGCGCCAGGATATATACTAGTTGCCCTTATGTTAGTATGCTCTGTAGCACTTTCGAGCCGGATACTCTCCATTAAATACTTGACTGCCGCCTTAGTTGCGCCATAAATTCCTGCATTAGGATAGTGTCTAAATGCAGCAACCGAAGAAGTCGAAATGATTTGTCCGCCTTTTTGCTTCTTAAAGATTGGCATTACCGTCGCAATTCCATTCAGAACACCAATCAAGTTTACATCAACCATTTCTTGCCACTGTGAAAGCTTTCCTTCACTTATCGGCGAATTAGGCATAATGCCAGCATTATTTAGAAGGACATCAAGGTGCCCGAATTTATCTAAAGTTCGCGCGACTAAGTGACTAACTTGAGGTGCCTTACTTACATCTGTAACACAATAATCTATTTTGTTCTCCCGACTTTCAACAGCCCTCACAATCTTCTTTAACTTGGCCTCATCCCTGGCTGCTAGCATTACATTATAGCCTGATTCATATAATAAGTTTCCTGTGGCTGCCCCAATACCACTTGAACCACCTGTCACAATAACAACTTTATTTTTATCCACGAACCATATCCTCCCTTTATTCCTTTGGTGACGCATTAAATCAATTTAGTTTCCTTTATGAATTGTGACCTTAAAACTTCCATGCTGATTTTTTATGGCATTCACGGCATCTTGATCATCAAATTTTCCGATAATATGAATACCGTCATAGCGATCTACATGTCCGTAATACAAAACAACACGCGGCTGCGGGGACCAGTAACCAATGTCACCAGCGTCTGCATCTGCACCTGCAGGCATTCCTTTCGTACTTACTTTAGAAGGCAAATCTGCAATTTTTTCATCGAATCCGGAACTAAAAGTGTCAAACGAAAGGGTTTGTGGCAGTCTTTTAGCCAAAGCACTTCCGGTAGCATTTTCGTATAAATGTGCTTTGTACTGGTGTCCGTCTATTGTGACTTGGATTGGTATTGCTGTTTTGACTGATTTTTGGCTGTACTTACTAATACTGCTGTTGTCAGTACTTATCACATGTGTGTGTGTACGATCTTCCCTCCAATAGAAAACACCTAAAACCACCGCAATAATGACAAGTATAAATACGATTAATCCCACTATTTTTTTCATTTCAATCTGCCCCTCTCTACCTCTTGTCAATTTCGATTACTGTCATAACTTTAATGACATTATTTTAATTTGCGTGTATTATAATATCAAATACCTATATTTGATGTATATATATAACTAAAAGGAATGATACGATGGAATTGAGAGTATTGAAATATTTTATTGCCGTTGTCAATGAAGAAAACATCACCAAAGCGGCTCAAAGCCTGCATATTTCTCAACCTGCATTATCACGCCAGCTCAAGGAATTAGAAGAAGAGCTAAATGTAAAATTATTTATTCGTGGTAAGCGTCAAATTACCCTAACTCCTTCAGGAACTTTTCTATTCAAACGTGCTCGCGAAATGTTAACTTTAGCAGATAAGACCGTTAATAACTTAATGAACACAGATAACTTGATGGGAGATTTGTATGTTGGGGCTGGTGAAACTCCCATTATGCGTGTCGTTGCCAAGCTTGCAAAGAAATTGCTTGTAATGAGTCCTGATATTCATCTTCATTTTTACAGTGCCAATGCAGATGACATTATCGAGCGATTAAATACCGGCATCTTAGACTTTGGCTTAGTTATTGATCCCGTTAACAAGAAGAATTTCGACTTTATTCGACTTCCCGGACAAACCCTATGGGGAGTGCTATTGCGCAAAGATGATCCGTTGGCAGCTAAGGCATGGATTGAGCCCACCGATCTCAAGGGCAAGCCGTTAATTATCTCTCAGCAATCATTTGTAAACAGCCAGATAGCATCTTGGTTTGGTCAAACTATCGAAAATTCACAGATTGTTGCTACCTATAACTTGTTGTACAACGCATCTTTGCTTGTTGAAGAAAAAATCGGTTATGCAATTTGTTTTGAAGGCATTATTAATACTTCTGGGAACAGCAATTTAAAATTCGTTCCTTTAAAATCTGAAGAACCGCTATTTATGAATCTTATTTGGAAGAAAAACGCTTCTCTTTCGAGAGTGGCTCAAGCATTTATCAATCAAGTTCATCAACTCAATCAGCCCAATTAAACATTGCGCAACTTCTGATTTGAAAGCATATGTTCCTACTTGGTGAACAGCCTGGCTTTTACATTGTTAAGCGTTCATCAATTAAGTTTTCTTCTTTTACTCCAAAACGATGGAGCATTTTTCTCACATTAAGAACTGCCGCCGCACTGCCAACTATAAAAAACTTGGCTTCCGTGGCTTCTTGATTAGTCACAAGATTTTTTAACTGCATAGGCTGCAGTCTGCCCACTTGTACATGATAGTTCAATTTTTTTCCTTCCAGATTTTTCAGTTGTGAATCATAGTATTTATCTGCTTCTTGAGCCACTGTCCAAATAATTTTAATGGGGACTTTATCTTCCATTTCTGACGCAATATTTAGTAATGGTGCAATCCCTGCTCCCATTCCAATCAAGACCAGCGCCTGGTTCTTATTTTCAGTAAGAATAGATGCAAAACGGCCAAAGGGTCCTTCTGCCTTTACGGTCGTGCCTATCTGAGCTTGTGAAATTCGTTTAGTATAATCACCAACCTCACGAATGGTTAAGACTATCAGTCCTTTTGGCGTCGCTTTGAGATTTGATACAGAAAAAGGATGCTTTTCATTGGAGATACCTTTAAAAGTAAAGAAGAAAAAGTCACCGGCTTCAAAAAATTTTCGTTTTGTGCCGAAATCAATCACTAGTTGATGAGTCCTATCATTCAGCAACTTATTTTCCTTAACAAAACCTGTTAATTCAGTCGTTGGCGAGACTATCTTTTTCCACGCGTAACAACTGAAAACGGCAATTGAATATAGGTCAAATAACAACATAAAAGACAGGTGGCTGGTAATCCTACCAATCAGGTGCACGTGCAACCAAATAAGCACAATTGCAATTAAATTAAGTCGGTGAATCCACATAGAAGTTTGATGCTTTAAAATAAACATCAATTTTTGTTTTATGCGGTTTACTATGGGCAAGCGATCTACAAACCAGCCGGATAGAAAAAGACTGGCATAGACAACTCCAAATATCACCAAATACCAAGCAGTATTACCTGTCAGTTTTATCCAGTTCGCCATTGAAAACAGATAGTGCCGGTGAATATAAGCTAATAAAAGAGCTCCCACACCTAAAAGTGAATGCACAAGATATAACGCCGGCAATCCAATCAAGCGATCTAACCATAGTGGTCGGGTGGCTAAATAAACTTCAAATAGCCACCAGGCATAAGCTATCACGCCCACGTCAATAAAAATTAACTCATTTCCCATGGCATACCCCATGTCGTGATTCAAAACAAAAACTAACGGTGTTGGAAAAATAATAAGTGCTGTCAGCCAAGTCACATATAGCGCGAAAGGATATCTTTTTAACATAATTTCACGTCCTTAATAACCTAATTTTTGAAGCCAGCTATCAATTTTACTAGTGGCATGATTCACTTCTGTACCTTCAATTTCAAAACCTTTGCGAAAATGGGCTTTAGGATATTTTTTATGGAGTGTTGATAGAGAATCTTCCCAACCTGAACCTGCATTAGTAGAAAATGGAATAACTGTTTTTCCATTTAAGTTCGCTTGATCCATAAAAGTTCGCACTGGCATCGGAATATCATCCCACCAGATAGGATAGCCGATAAAAACTGTCTTATACTTTGTAAGATCAGGTATCGGGTGTTTTATTTGTGGTCGTGCATTTTCATTTTGTTCCTCTTGGGCTTGATCTACAGTTTTTTCATAGTCTTTGGGATACGCCTTTTGGGGAATTATTTCATACCGTGTTCCCTTAGTTTTTTGCGCAATTTCTTTAGCCACAGCATATGTATGTCCGTGTTTCAAATTTGCGTGTGGATAATTTGTTCCTGAACGTGAGAAAAAAACAATTAATGTTTGGTCTCCTTGGGATACCGCCGTTCGGCTTTTCTTGCTGGAAGTCTGATTAGAAGTTTGCGTTGATCCGCCCGCGTTATTGCTTCGTGGTTGGCTTTGTGCAATATCTAACCAAAATGCACCGGCAATAACGGCGATAACACCCAATATCAGAATTATTTTTCTAGTCATAATATAAGTCCCTTTCCTCTAAGCACATTAGGTAAAGCTGGTCAATTTTTGTCTAGCACCTATATTGAGTGGCCAACTATTACAAATTGTTATAGTAAACAAAAACAGAAAGAGGCTGAAAAATTTTCCAGCCTCTTCGGTTTCCAGACTTTAATGGTCGAAATCAGGTGGAAAGGCTGATTTCTCTGTCCTGCGACGAAAGCCAAACGATTCAAAGAGCGAATCATTTGGCTTTCTAGGCTGGCACAGCAACTTATCATCTCTAGTGGCGTAAACAACGTCATCTGCTCGAAGTAAGGACACCTTTTCCCGGCTTCCTTAAGAACTACAAATCATAAAAAGTATGGTCTCCAGCATGCCAGCCTCTTTTTTCACTTGGGTCCGTCATCCGATCAAGCAATCGCATATCTGAATCTTGAATTTCAAAATCCAACTCAGAGTTATTAATAATATGACCCATTGATCTGGCTTTCGGTAAAGGAATAACCTCATTTTGAACACAGTATCTTAAGGCAATTTGTGCGGTTGTTACCTTATATTTTTCGGCTAACGAGGTGATCGTCTCATTATCCAATAATCGTCCGGTGGCTAACGGCGAATAAGCTTCTATCCTCATGCCGTGTTTACGGGAATAATCGGCAATTTCTGATTGTGTATACCCTACATAATACTGAATTTGATTGATCATGGGCGTAATTGTTAACTGCTCATCTTGCAACAAATTATGGATATCATGAACCGAAAAATTTGAAATACCGATACTTTTAGCACGGCCACTCCGGTAAATTTGTTCCATTGCCCGCCAGACTTCTCTGTTTTGTTGATCACAATTTTCACCTGGATTTGACCATGGCCAAGGTGCGTGAATGAGATACGCATCTACATACTCAACCGAAAGATTTTTTAAACTATGTTCAAAATAACGGAGAACCTCGTCATATGTTTTGATTTCCCCGGGTAGTTTCGTTTGAATAAATAAATCCTTACGTTTAATACCAGAATCGCGAATCGCATCCCCTACATTTTCTTCATTTCGATAGGACCAAGCCGTATCAATGAACCGATATCCAACTTTGAGGGCCTTAGAAATTGACGCATAGGTTTCGCTTCCTGGCTTGGTTTGCCACGTTCCAAACCCAATTTTAGGCATAACAATGCCATTACTTAATTCAGTCGTTGTGTGTAAAATATTTGCCATTAAATTTCATTCCTTATGTTACTGAAGTGTGCTCATATCAATCACAAACCGATAATGAACATCACTGTTTAAAATTCGTTCATACGCTTCTGGCACATCATCAATGCCAATCATTTCGATTTTTGGATGAACTTCATGTTCCGCCGCGAAGTTCAACATTTCTTGAGTCAGAGAAATACCACCTACATTTGACACGGTTAATGTGTTTTGCCGATCAAACATAACCTGTAAATTGAGCGCCTGATCTTCATTGGGAAGTCCTACACTACATGCAATTCCCTTAACATCCAACAATCTCAAATATGCATTCCAATCCAGCTTAACGGCAACTGTACTAAGAAGAAAATCAAATTGTCCGTCAAAGCGTTTGAAATCTTCAGGTGTTTTCAGAATTTCGTACGACGATGCCCCGAATTGTTTAGCTTCATTGGCTTTTGTTTCTGAGTGACCAAACACCGTCACATTAGCCCCCATTTTACTAGCAAATTGGGTTGCAATGTGCCCTAAACCACCTAAACCAACGATTGCCACTCTTGATCCAGTAGTAATACCATAACGTTTTAGGGGATTATAAGTGGTAATTCCCGCACACAATAACGGGCTGGCCTCGGCCAAATCAAGCTTATCAGGAATTGCTAAAACGAAACGTTCTTTTACAACGATTGCTTGAGAGTAGCCACCCTCTGTTGGTCGTCCGTCATAATCATCACCAACGAAAACAGAAATGACACCCTTCTCACAAAATTGTTCTTCTCCAGCAAGACAGTATTTACACTTTCCACATGAATCGATAAAACAACCGACCCCAACACGATCGCCAACTTTGTATTTCGTAACTTTTTCTCCAACGGCACTGACTACTCCAGAAATTTCATGTCCTGGTACAATTGGGCGTTTAAAGACCGGATCAATTCCTTCAACGATTGCAATATCCGAATGGCAAATTCCACAATACTTTATATCAATAGCAACATCGTCAGCCCGTAATTCCCGGCGCTTAATTACGGTATGATGAAAAGTTTTAAAATCGGATCCTGTCGCCTCAAGAGCGGCTACTTGCATTTCAGACATATGATTCACTCCTTAATTTTAGTTTTAATAACAAATACTTAATGTTATGACCTCATTTTAGGACACCCCGTTACTCCTGTAATATATTTATTCGTTATGTGCTTCCATTACTTTTAAGTATATTAGAGTGCCTTTACTTCTTAACTTGGTGACTGTTAATTTTTGACCGTACCCTTTACTTTGCCAGTTCCACAGTAACGTCATAATCACCGGTCAAATTTCGTACTTCTGATAATGGACTAGTAATAACACCAATGTTTACTTGATAGCCATACTGCTTTGAGGTTTTTTCACCCTTATACAAAATTGTGAAATACGGCGCATCGGTAGCATAATCAATGTCACCATTTAACCATCCATGATGCACCTCTGATTTGTTATAAGGTAAATGTGCTGTCGTCCCGCAGAAATCTGTATCATATTTATTCATATGGACCTTATAGGGCATTCTTGCAATCAAAGCTTTAGCCGTCTTACTATTATTTAACACGCCATTAATAGTGTGTTGTTTTCCAAAATGGATCTTAATTTTAGTCCCGTTTCTTATGGTACGGGTAGATTTATCTGCATCCCTGTGCTGGAGAGCAGTGCTATTACTTACCTGCCTTTGTTGGATCGAATTGGCCCTTCTTTGATGGTTTAAAAATAAGGCCATCACAACAAAAAGGATTAAAACCACACCAAGTAGCGCAAACAGTATATTTCGTTTTCTTATATGCATCGTGTTCGCTCCTCGTTTATTCAAATGACTTCGTGTCTAATAGGATATATTGAATGATTTTGTCAACTCATCCCTATTCCTACCCACATTATGAAAGCCACCCTTAAACTTGTCTAATACTTATATTTTGTGGTTATCTATAACATAAATGCATGGTTAGGATATCGCAGACGACCCATTTCAAAAAAAGCATTACTTTTTTGGAATGCACCTTTTTTGTTGTCTATCTCGTAGCATGGTTTGTTAAAACAGATGATTATTTGCCAAAAAGTACTTGGTGTAGTTTATCAAATGTAAACTGATTGGAAAAAGGAAGAGGACGCCCGGGATGTCATTGCAGCGCTAATTCTCAATATTCAGAGCATTCTTGATATTCAACGGGTTATTATCAGCGGTGGAATTAGTAATCAGCCATTAGTTCTCACAACTATTCAACAAGCTTATAGAAAAATATTTACAACTGTTCCACTCATTCGCAACCAATTGACCCCCGTCCCCATTTTAGAAGCTCATTTTCAGAATAATGCTAACTTGTATGGCGCAGTATACAACTTATTACTCCAAGAGGATCTTCAAAATTCATAAAAAAATGACACAATCAACTTAATTGCTTTGATTGTGTCGTTTTA